>JAFSYI010000022.1 GCA_017450065.1 Lachnospiraceae bacterium | reverse complement strand
TATCTTAAGCGCTTATGTGTCGCCAATAAGGATACAAAGAAGTTTTTCAGAGCCATAAAGAAGGATAAGCTTGATCATTATGTAGAGGAGATCAGCGGCTACGGATATCAGCCCTTTACGATTCAGGAGCTGATCGTGGAATTGATGGAGAACAGCTTCCTGTTTAGGATGGTACCGCTATATATGGATTGGGCATACGAGAAAACCAGGAACATGTAAATATTTCCGTGATACCTTTTTGATACCTGTTTGTTTAAGAACGTGGTAAATAGCGTAAAATATGAATAGTGGCTCGGCGCTAATTGATAGCCAGACACCCCACACATATTTAGTTCGTGTGTGGGGATTTTTTTGGATTAAATCCTGTAGAAAAATCCTGATTATTGTGGTAATATTACCATGTAACTGAAAATTGGGGCGTGATGCTTTTTAAATTTTGTGTTCTATTTGTACGAGATTTATTACTGCATATGCAAGTGTGCTTTAGTAAATACATGAAAATAGAGAAGAAAATTTAAGATTCATGTCTGATGCAGACGATTACTATCTCACGAGTAGTCTATTTTGTGTTAGATTATTATGCCCCCTTTCACATTTATTGTTGAAAGGAGTTTTTTTGTTTTATGGACAAAAAAGAGTATTTTGAAACAGTAGTACAGAATCAGATAGGATATGAGTTTAAGAATCAAAAGTTGTTAAGACAGGCATTTGTACGAAAATCGTATTCCGAAGAGAATGGTGGAGAGAACAATGAGGTCTTGGAATTTGTTGGCGATACGGTTTTAAGTGCTTCCGTTATGAGGTATCTTACAACGAAATATGGAAATGACCTTCATATCCAGGAAAAGATACCGGCTGGATTTAGAGTACCACAGGAACCAGAAGAGTTTCATAGTGAGAAAACAGAAGGTGAGCTTACCAGAATAAAGCAAAAAATGGTAGAAAAAAAGACGTTGGCAATGCGTATCGACGAACTGGGCTTTACTGAGTTTCTTATTATGGGTAAGGGTGATATAGAACAAAATATGGCTGAGCAACCTTCTGTAAAAGAAGATTTGTTTGAGGCCATACTTGGTGCAGTTGCGCTTGATACCGATTATGATTATGAGATTATCCAGAATGTGGCAGAGGTAATGCTTCGACCGGATTCTATTGTGGATAATGGGGAAGAAGCAGATTATGTAAGGCTAATCTATGAGTGGGATGAATCTTTTGGTTGTATTCCGTACTTTAGGTATAAAAATGAGCGCTATAGTCTATATATTCCAAGTAGCCCTGAAGTAATCGAGGTTGTTCCACAAGGTCGCTATTATCCTACAAATGCTAATCATTCATGTGAAATGTCCATACGAAATGATCTTCCAAGATTTAAAGCATATGGATTATCAAAGAATGAAGCACGCAAGATAGCTTGTAAGGCTGCATATGACTATCTGGTAGAACATGATTTATTGTTTACGATTCGTGACGAAATAGATGAGCCATCCATTGAAATGGCAATAAATCAGCTTGAGATACTTGCTCGGCGTGGATATTTCAGTATTCCAAGATATGATTATACGGAATCGCATGATGAAGATGGAAATCCGATTTGGCATGTTGAATGTCATATTGATGAAATCGATGTTGTATTTGATTCTGAATCTTCATCAAAAAAACAGGCTAAGAAAGAAGTTGCATTTGAGATGCTACAGTATGTATTAGATAACTATGAAGAGGAGTAAAGAAAGGAGACTAGCAATATGGATAGATTTGATTATAGTGATGGAGATTTTCTTTATAACATGGGTGGCGGAATGATGATGGATTCTGAAGGCCATATGATGCAAGATATGGGGGCTGGTATGGCGATGGATATGGAATCCGGAGAATTACATCTTACGGACAGTGGGTCACATTCGTTATTTGATGATGACGAAGATGATTGGTAGTTCGTGTCGTATAAATTGAGATTTTTATTAAGAATGACTTTTGGTCCAGTGGACTAGAAGTCATTTTTTTGATACGCAGTAGTATTTGATTTCAGGCGAAGCATGATACGGGCGACATAGGAGCACGAAGTTTTGCGTAAAGTGGTTGTAACTTTAGGCCTATCCTGTTAATCACTCCATAGGATGACCCGCCAAAGGAAGACAAAAATGATCGAAGTGTGGCAAGTATTGATTTTACTAGCACCAAGCCTTGGCAAAGCAAAAAAGAAAGTGATTCTTTAGATGTGATAAAAAATGGTTCGCCAAATCATAGCAGGGATGTATACACCAATCTGTGGTGGAAAGATAGCAGGCTGATATGCCTGTTTTTTTATGTCCATTTAGTAATGCAGATAATTCCAACCCAAATGTAATTTAGAAGATTACCCGAAGGGAGGAAAGATTCATGGGTACGAAGAAAACTATTTTACATCCTTTGGATACCTACATCGATCTGTATTCATATTTATCCAAAGGACAACACACAGAGACAGATACCAAAAAGCATTGGGTGATATGAATGGGATCTTCCGCTTGAGCTGGATAATGATCTTGTGAGCTTTAAGCTTATGCAAGAAGATGGTCAAATGACGAATGCAGGGATTCTGTTTGCAGATCAATGGAATATGCATCACTCAAGGATTTTTTGTACAAGGTGGAATGATCTTGAAAAAGATAATTCTACACAGGATGCACTAGATGATGCCGAATATACAGGTGGACTTATAGAACTCTATGATAGTACTATGGCCTTTATTAAGAATAATACAAAAAAGGGATGGCGCAAAGACAATGATAAGCGTGGAGTTACCGGATTATCCAGAACGAGCATTGGAAGAAGGATTGGTTAATGCTCTTATCCACAGAAGTTATCTTCAGACAGAGCTCACAGTCAGGTAGATATCTATGATGACAGGATTGTCATCACCAATCCCGGAGGAATGTTTGATGGTTCGGCGGTTCAGTTGCTGGATATAAGGCACGTACCGTCAAAACTGCGCAATCCAATTCTTGCGAATGGTTTTCTTGAGTATTATGAGAGAACTTATATAGAACAGCATATGATTCCGAAAACGGAGAATGAAAACACGTCTGTTTTGGCAAAGGCTTTTTATGGAAAAAATGATATCTAAGATAGAACCGGATGCTATAAATATAATTGATGAAAGGTGGAAAGAAAGCGCCCTGAAGAATGCCCGTTTTATTGATGAAATGGACGTGGAACGCGTCCTTTCCGGAAAAAGTAGTTGTGTTTCCGATCATAAAATATTCATGACCATTTTGTTTTCCAAAGATCAAGTATTTCCCCGCGTTTTGAAGGCCTTATAAGATACAGACCTAAGATTATCCCGATTACTCCGGCAACTATCGTGATCCAGTCGCCCACTCCAACGTTAGCCATTATCCCTCCGGAACTTCCGAGATCTCCACGGATGAATTCCATGAAATCCACGCTCATGTGTCCGAGTATGGTAGGCCACAGATTTCCGGTACGAAGGTAAACAGCGCCCAATATCATTCCCATACCTGCAGCATAAGCGGCTTGTCCGATTGAGATCCAAAGAGGTGCTCCTGCAAAAACATTTGCTATATGGGCTAATCCGAATACGATCGAAGATAACCAGAAGATGGTTACCACTCCTTTTTCTGTCCGGACTTTTCTAAGATAATTCGCCACTCCTAATCCCCTGAAAGCAGTTTCTTCGCCGAATCCCGGAGCAAAAGCTTTCAGAAATGCCAGAAAGGCACTTCCTGTCCCAAACTGAGTCCAGCTCACTATGCTTCCGGCCCAATGGATCAAAAGGACCGGTGCAAGGAATATAAGTCCCTGAAGGAAGTATTTCTTTTTCAGCATTCCATCGAAGGAGGGCCGGAACCATATATAAAACAAACCTATTGTCAGGACAGATCCGACGGCATCTCCCAAGCCGTTTGCATGAAGAATTTCTCTTCCATACACTACTGTTTTGTTCGCATAACCCGGAATCAGAGAGCCCAGCAATTTTGTGTCAATTAAACTGCTTGCAATACTCAATACGAAAAAAGAAAAAATCATTAACAGAAAATATCCCAATATGGGATGGTCTAAGATTTTGTGATTCCTTGTTTTCATATTCATCCTTTCCGACAGGGTTTATCAAATTTGGAATACCTGATTTTTACCCGTCATAAGATAATGATTACTGTAAGTATAACCGAAATGCTCTCTGAAGGGAACCCTTTGCCGGTAAAGGATATAGGTTATTGAGCATATTTGGTTATATGATATAATAAATGTGAATAAATTGTTGTGAAGTTCGCAGATGCGGTATTGATAAGAATCTGAATGGGCGACTATAATGATATAGAGGAACTGATTGATTTCATCAGAACCGGTAAAAGATGAGCATCTATGAGTAATCCGGTACGAGTAGAATTAACAAAATGGGAAGACTAAACACTGCGCTGGAGAGATTGGAAGAATTCGTAAATAAAACACCGGACAATTGTGCAGTCATTTTTGAACCCGGGGAGAGGCTTACTTTCAAAGAGCTTTGGCAGCTTTCCGGAAAAATCTACGCATGGCTGAAAGTAAAGGGTATCGGTGCAGAGGATGTAGTTATGTATTGTCTGCCGCGGGGTCTGATGCTTTATGCGTGTATGGCAGGGACTATGCGTGCCGGTGCCGCTTTTGTTTTGACGGAGACACAAAATGACCCCGAAAGGACTGCCTTTATCCGGAAGGATTCAGACTGCCGGCTGTTTGTGGACGAAAGCTGTCTGCCGGAAATACTCAGCTGTCGTCCCCTTGAAGGTTATGAGCCGGTCAGGCTCCATAGTCTGTGTTATATCTCCTATACCAGCGGGACAACAGGTCATCCTAAAGGCGTTATGCATGAATACGGTTCATTAGACAATGCATGGCGGGCGGTTATGGTGGACGGAAGTGCTATCATGCATGAAGGCGATATTTTCCTCTCAATGAGTCCCATGAATTTTGTGGCAATGCCTATCATCTTTGCATATTTATGCGGACATGGCTGTGCAACGGCCGTGATGCCTTATGAATATTCCCAAAGCAGGGAAAGTTTTTATGACTATATTGATAGGGCCGGGGTCAATTGCGGATATATTACGCCTACTTTTTTACGAAAAATGCAGCCGTTTCATGCTCCCTGGCATATGTGCATTCTCTCGGCCGAACCGGCCGACGGACTGTTTGTTAATGGAATGAAGTGTTACAACACATATGCTTCCACGGAAGGGGGATGTCTGCTTACTGTTTATGAGTTGTCAGAGGCCGTGACTCCTGCACCCGTGGGAAAATCCTATTCGGATGTGGAAGTGCTCATTGTTGATGAGGATGAAACGGAGGTTCTTCCCGGGGAGATCGGAGAGGTCTGTTTCAGAACACCCTATGTCCGCGGATATATCCACCAATTGAGAAGACAGGGGGAAGGTCTGTTTCATACGGGAGATGCCGGAAAGACCGATGCCGAAGGAAATATGCTTATCCTCGGACGCTTAGATGAGATGTTCAAGATCAGAGGCTGTCGTATCGAACCGGATGAAGTTGCCAATGCTGTGAGAAAAGTCAGCGGCATTTCCGGCGTAGTGGTAAGAGGATTTGTTTTCAGGGACATTTCATCGATAGTTGCATTCTATTCCGATCATCATATCGTTGATCCGGTTTCCCTGCATGAAGCTCTTCTCGGGGAACTTCCGGAATATATGATACCGACTAATTATATCCGTCTCAAAGATTTTTCCGTTCTGGGATCAGGTAAAGTTGATAAGCTGAGCCTCCTGCCCCCGGAGGGAAACTGGGATCGTTTCAAAAAGTCGGCCGCAGCCGAACTGCCTGTTGTCGGCAAGGGCAGAACATCGTCCGTCTATGATATGGGTGATGGTATTGTATTGAAGCAGTTTGCTGCTTCAATTCCTTACGGGACGGTATGGGATGAACTGACCCGGACCCATATTGCGCATATTTGCGGACTTCCCGTGCCTGAGGTCTATGACATTACGCGGTCTGATGAAGGGTATGGAATCCTGATGGAAAAACTCTCAGGTACAAATCTTGAAGAGATGATCCGTGAACGGCCCGAAGAGAGATTTTTACTGATCGATCTGTTTGCCGGAGCGGTAAAAGCACTTCATCAGGTTGATTGTTCGGGTACAGATCTGGAGGATGCAAAAGAAAATTCCATCAGGATATGCGAGCGGTTTGACAAAAGCTTCTGTACGGATGAAGAGAGAAAGCAGATACGTAGAATATTTGAATGTATTCCCGATGCCGGCACATTTACCCATGGCGACTGCCATCCGGGTAATGCCATGTTATGCGATAGGGGTATTAAATTCTTCGATCTGACATTTGCCGAAAAAGGGCACGCGGTCTTTGATCTTATCGGAATGTATGCCCATTATGTATTTCTCCCGTCCTTTATCAGCGAAGGGGAATACAAAGCAAGATCGGGACTGACTAAAAAGGAGGCAATGGATCTGTACGACCGTTTCCTTGACATATATTATCCTGAAAAGAACGCCGCAGAGATCTCAATGATCAAAGAATGTATCATTGGAGTCCATGCCGCCAGGATCTGCCTGGCTTCTGTTACTATGCCCGGTATTTTTTCGGATGAGATGCTCGAAGAAGTAAAACGCAGGGCAGTATGCTTTTCCGGGAAGCACTGTGGGAAAGGATCCGTTCCATGTCGATTACCGATTTAAAGCATACAAATGAGAACGGGATAGATTATCGTCTCATAACAGATAAGTATCGGGAATTCTTTTTTCCTGTGCTGATGATCGCCATGGCAAAGTATCTGACCACCTTCGTGGATTCCGTTCTTGTAAGTACTTTCCTGGGCGTGGAGCGGATGCCTGCCGTAAATCTCTGTTTTCCGGTTGTGTGTTTCATAAGCCTTTTTCATGGGATGGTCGGGATTGGAGGAAGTCTGATAGCCGCCAATGCATATGCGGAGCATGACAGAAATAAAGGGAACAGGGTGTTTTCCGCTGCAATGACGTTCATTGTGATGCTTGGTGTTTCTACGGCTTTTTTGGGGACGATGTTACGATCGTATATTGTTCCGCTGCTTTGCAGTGACCCTTCTTTGCGGAAGGATACAGGAACTTATTATTCCGTAATGATCCTTGGTTTTCCCTTTTTTTGTCTGCTCATTTGTCTTTCCCGTTTTATACAGACGGATGGCTTTCCGAAGCTGACGTCAAATGCCATGCTGATCTCCAATGCAGTGAATCTGTTTATGGACTGCGTACTGATGAAATTATGCAAAATGGGGTTGGAAGGGGCGGCAGCGGCCACCATAATCGGATATCTTTGCGGCGTTATCTTTTTGCTTGCCGGTTATATAAACAACCCCAAACGGCAGCTTCGGTTTGTCTGGCCGTTTGCATCCGGTTTCAGAACATTTTTCTGTGATATACGGGATATCTGTATCAGTGGTTTTTCCACAGCCTCTGTATGGCTTTACCTTATGATATGTGTTGATCTGTTGAACAGCCTGATCCTTACATATTGCGAGCACGTTGATCTTCAGGCCTTTGCCATCTGCAGAAATGATGTTAACCTCTGTTATGTTTTTTTCCTGGGTATTGCGCAGACGCTGTCGCCGATAGCCGCTGTGCTTGCCCATGGCGGGGATTATGACAGGGTCCGTTATATTTTGAAACGCTCTATACTATATATTCTTGTTGCTTCGGTGATCATGGGGCTGTTCTTTGTTTTGTTCCCTCATCCGATACTGTGGCTGTATGGCGTCAATGATCCGCAGGCAGTGGATTATTTGAGCCGTTGTATCAGGATTTATACTCTGACTTTTCCGGGAATAGCTTTTATATTGTTAATGAATTATTATTTTCAGGCTATCAAGGCGCAGAAGCTGTCGACCGGATTGACGATACTTGAAGGACTCATCCTTCCGGTATGTCTGGCATCCCTTTTGGCACCGCATTTTAAAATGAACGGGATCTGGACGGCTCTGATCGTATCCGAGGCTGTACCTGTACTGCTTGTCCTGACGCATCTGCGGATTGACAGGTTCAGAAGCCGTGCCTTTGGGGAACGTATCTTCCTGCTCCCGAAAAACGATGACCGCAGGATATACGGATTTTCCGTCAGGATGGATGTTTCGGAAATCGTGGAAAAGGCGAGAGAAGTTTCGCAGTATATTGAAGAAAAAACAGACCATCATACTGCTGTGATCACCTGTCTGGCACTTGAGGAAATGCTGACCGGGATCGCCATGGCAAATAACAACCGGGAGAATGTTATCGATGTGATATTGCGGGAAAAAGATAAAGACATTGAAATATCCATAAGGGACATGGGTATCGGCTTCAATCCACTGGTGCGGGATGAAGCGCTTGCCTATGATTTCGATAATGTGGTGGTTCTTCAAAGCATAGCATCGGATATTCAGTATAATCTATCGCTGGGGATGAATGATACGACGATCCGGCTGACCGGCAAAGGCTCTGCTGTGAAAAAGAATAACGGATGAATGGAGCCTGTATATGCTCCTTACAAGCCCTAAAGGACTAGCTTCGCGTCGCAAGCTTGACGGTTCATGTTTTAAAATTTATATGCTGTTCTGAATAGTTACAAAATAAGAAAAAAATGAAAAAAGAAGAAAAAAGGAGAAATAACATGTACATATTCAAAAAGAAAAACAGAATGAGAACTGTCCTCTTATTAATTGCAACCATTTCATTGACTCTGTCCGGATGTAATATAAACATAAACCATAACAATACTGCTGATCAGGCTATAACCGGCATAACCGATGCAGCCAACAACTCTGATGCAACCGACAGCTCCGGTGCAACCGATAGTCCCGATATAGCCGACAACTCTGATGCGGCCGACAGCTCAGATACAGTCAACAACTTCGGTGTATTCGATAGTTCCGATGAGAATAATCGTGCAGATTTTGGAACAGGAGAAGAAAAAGCAGCCGAGGCGGTTTCGGGCAATAGGATATATTATGCCGCACCTCTTTTTAACGAAGCTGAAAGAGAATATAACCTGAAAATAGTTAATATCCTTGAAAGTTATGGTTATGAAGTGTTCCTTCCTCAACGCGACGGTTTCCTTGCTCCCGACCTTGAAGGTAAAACCGAAGAAGAGAAGATAAAGATCATTTTTCAAAAAGATAAAGAAGAAGTTCTTAAGTCGGATATAGTATTCATGCTGCTGGATGGCAGGATTCCTGATGAAGGAGCCTGTATTGAGCTTGGTATTGCTTATGCAAACGGTAAAAGATGTTACGGGTTTAAAAGCGATGCAAGATCGATAGAAGCCGACATGGATCTTAATCCGATGATAGCTGGATGTTTCAATAAGATATTTTTCAATCTTGACGGAGAAGACCTGATAAGATCGCTGGAAGATTACCTGGAACACAACCGATTATAGGATTGGAAAATATCATCCCATTATTGTATAAAAATTTAATATTTAAGGGTACTAAAGTTAAATTGAAAGAGTCTGGAGCTACACGGATTCAGGTTATAATGGTATATTCAGAAAAAGAACAGGATATGTAAATGGTTGTTCGATTCAACGGACCCAAGCCGGATCATAAGCAGAAGAGGATGTTCAGGCAGAGCTTAAATATACCGATTGGAGAAACATGATAGTAAATGTTATCGGCAAGGATGATCAGGCTTTGTATAATGCCAGGTTATCCGGAAGAAACAGAGTGGAAGCCGGTTGATCAGGTTCAGGAGCTATAGTATCACCGATTCAGCGGCTGATAGGTGGACAGATATATTCAGAGAGGATTAATACATGGTAAAAAAAATAAAAAGTCTGCTGTCAGATGCTGAACTGGATTTTCAGAGCAAGTCTTTTGTCCTTCTGTCAGTAATCGCATTGGCAGGTCTGTTTTTGGCACTGATAAGCGGTATTATTCTTGGTCAGTCATTTATGGCCAATCTTTCTGTCTTTATTGAATTTGTTCTGCTCTCCGGAATATTCTATATGGCGGTTTTTCATAACCGGATAAGAATTGCAATGATGACAATAGCGTTCTTTCTTATCTTTGTGTTTCTCCCTGCGGCTTTTTTTACAAGTGGTGGAGCGGCGGGAGGCACACCTGTATGGTTTGCTTTCACCACTCTTTATATTGTTATGACGTTGTCCGGAAGACCGAAGATCTTTTTCCTTGGTACTAATGTTATTGTTGTGATCGTATGCTGGTGGATCGGATATACACATCCCGAAACCGTAACGGAATTTACCCGGAAAGAGGCATATTACGATTCCTTTTTTACGCTTCTTATTGTTGGCATCATAATGACTATGCTCTTAAGCTATCAGGCCCTTCTGTTCAGGAGAGAAAATGAACGTGTAAACAGTCAGAAGAAGGAGATTGAAGAGCTTAACCGTGTACAGAAACGTTTCTTCTCATTCATGAGTCATGAGATCCGTACCCCTGTAAATGCCATATTGGGAACAAATGAAATGATGCTCCGAAGGAAGGATATTCCGGAGGAAATACTTGAGGATGCGTATAATGTTCAGAATGCCGGTAAGATGCTTCTTGCGATCATCAATGATATTCTTGACCTCTCCAGGATGGAAGCCGGGAATATGGAAATCATTCCGGTTGAGTACAGAGTAGCGGAAATGATATCCGAGATCGTTAACATGATAAGGGTAAGAGCAGAGGAGAAGGGTCTGGTATTTGATGTTGATGCCGATCCGGATATTCCATCAGGACTTATGGGCGATGAGATAAGGATAAAACAGATAATCATCAATCTTCTGACCAATGCGGTAAAGTATACCGAAAAGGGTTCGGTAAAGCTTGGCATTAAGTCAGAAAAAGCAGATGATGATCGGATCATGCTTATTATTTCCGTCAGGGATACGGGTATAGGGATCAAGAAGGAACTTATGTCCACACTGTTTGACGAGTTCAAACGGGTGGATATTGAAAAGAACAGAAATATAGAAGGCACCGGGCTTGGACTGTCCATCGTAAAACAGCTGGTAAATCTGATGGATGGAGAGATACACGTTGACAGCGTATATGGAGAAGGCACGGAGTTTACAGTAAGTCTTCTTCAGGGTGTTACCGATCCGGAAAGAATCGGCAAGACAGACATCACGGCTCATTCAAAGCCGCAGGCCGGGAATGACCGCCCGTTCACGGCGCCTGAAGCAAAAATACTGATCGTTGATGACAATAAGGTTAATATTGCAGTTGAAACGGGGCTTCTGCGTAATACAGGTATACAGATTGATACTGCATTGAGCGGTCCGGAAGCGCTTGAACTTACATTAAAGAATAAATACGACTGTATACTCATGGATCATTTCATGCCGGGAATGGATGGCATTGAATGTCTTAAGCATATACGCAGCCAGACTGAAGGAATGTGTAACGAAGTGCCGGTGATAATACTTACGGCGAACGCCGAAGGCGAAAATCAGGAGCTATACAAAGAAGCCGGCTTCGACGGCCGGCTCTCAAAGCCTGTCTCGGGAAGCAGTCTTGAAGGCGAGCTTATAAAGCATATTCCGAAGGATAAGATCAAGTATGATTAAAGGCTTTATTAAACGCTTTATAAGCTATTTGAGCGTAATATCAAGTGCCTGTCCGGCAAATGCGGGACCGGTGACTATCTGGAGCGTTCTATCATTGAGCATTTCCCTGTGATAGAAATGTATATGTCCTGCAAGTACAAGAACAACCGGACTCTCATCACTGAGAACAAGATCGATGAATTCCCCGGTGACGGAGTCGGGCGGGCAGCCATTCTCTCCGATGAACAGCCTGATCTTATCAGCGGGAAGTCCATATACCTCTTCACATCTTTTGAGAAGCTGTGTGGATCCTGTTACAGGTTCTATAGGTACATGAATGACAAGAACTATGGGTTTACCCTCAGACATCACTTTTTTGAATGCCTTAAGAACTTCGGGTGCGACCCGGTTATTCCTGTCATCCACAGTGAAGATCGTAATTTTGTCAAACTTTCTGATCTGGTATTCGGTTCCGTCCCGGAATTCGTTTAGTCTTGGCAGATAGGTGTTATAAGCTTTCTCGGTGAAGTACTCGCTTCCGTACTCAAAGTCATGATTTCCCATGGAATACAGATAAGGCTTGTCAAGCCTGGACAGTGTACTTCTTACACGGTCTATTGAGGCATACATAGCTGAATCTATGATGTCTCCGCCCATTAAGACTATCTTTGAATCACTTGCATTTGCAGCATCGATCAGGGCATCAAATCTGTCGCATGCTTCGATTCCGTCAGTTTTATACAGAACGCTTCTCTGAAATGCTTTACTGATCAGATCCATATCTCTGTTATCGCACAGTGAAATGTGGGAATCCGCAAGAAAGAAGATTTCAAACGGTTCTTCCAAACCTTCAACATCTATAACTTCCCTGCTGATATGTACGGGAATGTCCGGCTCTGATATTTCCGCCGGGTTCTCTTTGTTTTTACTTATATTGTTTGCGCATCCTGTTATAGTGATCAGCACTGACAAAAGACAAATGAAGCAGAGAACCGTTCTCCGCTTTATTTCAGGTTCTTTATCCAACACTGTTTTCGCCCTCCTGTTCTCCTGTATGGCTTTAATACAGTATATATAATTATAGTATCTTTGTGAGCATGTTGGCAATAGCTGCAGGCGGGTATGGAGAGTCCTGCCGGCATAGTGATGACACAGCTGCATATTTTATTCGTATGTCCATTGCAGGCAATAGGAAAAAAACTTATAATTGAAAGAAGAATAAAGAAGAAGCCAATGGAGTCGGTTATGAACTTATATAAGCATAAGAATTATGAGGATGATGAAAACAATATGTATCCGGATGGTGACGGTAAGTCCCGGATAAACAGAAGTATTATATATATCTGTGCTTTTACAGTCCCATTTCTGATGGCACAGATATTCTTTGCGATATGCAGGGTATACCCTTACGGCCCGTTTTCAATACTGACGGGCGATATGGATCTTGAATTCGTTAACTTCTATTCATATTATCTTAAAACCTTCAGTTCAAAGAGTGATCACTATTATATGCTGGCCAAAACCCTGGGAGGTGAATATCCGGGGCTTGCCGCTTTTCAGCTGCATGATCCGCTGTTGTTCATACTGTTCCTGTTTCCGGGTGAAAGGATAGCAGTGGGAATAGAGCAGTATTTTGCGCTCCAGATATCGGTAGCGGGCCTTTCCGCTTCCATACTGCTTAACGGCAGGTACAGAAAATCATGGATGTCCCTTCTGTTTTCAACGGCATATTCCTTCTGTGGTTTCTTCTCTGGATATCTGGTACTGACCATATATTTCGGTTCGCTTGCCATACTGCCGCTTGTCATATATTTCTTCCTTAAAGCGCTTGACGATAAGAAATATGAGATCCCGTATATCGTGGTCACAGCCCTGTATATTTATATCAATTACCATATGGGTTTTATGCTGGTGATCTTTATGGTGCTCCTGTTTATATCGAGGATCATTGAGAACGGGGCTGTGTTAAAGAAGCTCCCCATGTTTGTACTGTCGGGCGCGACCATACTGATGATTGACGGGTATTTTCTCATACGGACCGGTCTGTCTTTGCTTGGAGCCAAGACCACAGAAGGAGCTGACTACGGGATATACAGGAGATTCGCGTATAATCAGCTGTTTGCAGGCCTGTTTTCGGGAACCTCATGGAGTGAGAGGATGCCTCTTATATACTGCTCTGTGGCCTCTGTGTTCTTTGCCCTTATATATTTCATTTCCAAAGAATACGGTATAAGGGAAAAGCTCGCCAACCTGTTCCTGATAGCTGCAGTGAGCGTGAGTATGTGGATAAACTTACTGGATACGGTATGGCACGGTTTCAATAATCCTGAGGGCTTCTACTGGAGATATGCCTATTATATAAGCCTTATTCTTATAGTTCTCGGATATAAGGGATTCGTTTCGATCGTATACGGAGATGGCGCAGGAAAGAAATCAGTAATAAAATTATCGGCAGCGGCTTTTATCATCTGCATGTATATGGTATGGCTCATGATATCGGGGAATCCGTATATGGACACGCAGAGCAGGCTCATAAATGCACTGATCATTGCCGGAACAGCTGCAGGCACGTTTATGATAATTACCGGTGGCAGGGTCAGGATATACGGAATGATCGTGCTTATCCTGGTTTCGGGTGCCGACATGCTGTACAACGCAAAGACCTCATTTATCAGGCTTAATTCGGATAACGGTGAGCTTCCGCTTATAAGCAGATTTGAGGAAGATTATACATCGATAAAGGATGTGATCGATGCTGTAAAAGCAGGCGATGCGGGAATGTACCGTATAGAGAAGGATTTCGACAGGGCGGTTAACGATCCCGCGATGTTCGATTATATAGGCATGTCTCATGACAGCTCATGCGAAAAGGATGCAGTTATTGACTGGCTCATGAATTTCGGTTTCTGCAGAACAGTATATTATACGTATTATAACGGGGGAAGCACGTCCTTTGTCGATATGCTTTTCGGTATTAAGTATTATGTATCGCGGTTCGACGGGATCCAGAAACCATATCAGAAAATGCCGTATGAGGGAAAATATTTTCTGTATGAAAACAGATATGCCCTGCCGATGGCATTTGCGGCACCGGACGGGTTTGGAAATTATACTTTTGACAAGGATAAGAATACCTTTGAAAAGCAGAATGAAATAGCGGCGCTGTGGGGCGGTAAGAAGGATATCTATCTTAAGGCGGATGCAGAGCAGGAGCTTATGAATGTCATGGAGGATGATGAAGGACATTATGTCAGGACGGGGGATGAAGCCCGGATAGATTATAATATAACGGTAACAGAGAATATGCCTCTGTATTTCTTCTTCGCGGCACCCCAAAGACAGCCTGCGGAGCTGTATATCAATGATGAGTTCACAGATTACTATTTTACGGAAAAGCATTGGGGTGTTGTATGTGCGGGGACCTATAATGAAGGCGACAGCGTAAAGATCAGCCTTAAGCTTCCGGGTGAAGATATAAGAATATCGGAGGCCTGCTTCTATTATGAGGATGAGGAAGCAATACGGGAGTGGAGCAGACTTGCTTTGGCTTTGAATGAAGGAGTCGGTGAGCTTAATGAGATAACAAGTTCGCATATGTCCTTCAGCACAGATTCAGATAAGGACAGACTCGTTGTTTTATCAATCCCGTACGACAGGAATTTCAGGGTGAGCGTGGACGGAAAGAAGGCAGAACCGGCAGAAGCGCTTGAAATGCTTATGGGCGTGGATATACCTGCGGGAAAGCACGTGGTGGAGCTTAAATACATCCCGGCCGGCACGGTAACCGGCGCGATCGTGTCGGCAGCCGGCATTGTGATGTTTATTATCTTCTTCTGCATAAGGTTCCGAAGGGATAAGGACGTATCATGACTCCGGAGACCGGCTGCCGGAGATTTCGATGCCTTTTATGGAAACAGTTACCGCCGCATGATATAATGTGATTACAGGGTTGTGGGAATTCGTCATAAGGGGTTGCAACTCATCCGGGGGATGAGTGTTTTGCAAGGACCGGAGCGGAGCGTAGACCCGCGAAGCGGTGGATTCCTTATTACATAAGTGCGAAGCACGGAACAATCCGTTAGGCATAAAAAGTACAAAAACAAGTAGGATCATGATGAGGCCTGATAATTATGTTTATAGATGAAATCCCGATCAATTCAAAAATATCGATCGCGTTTAATTATGTTACGAAATCGACAAATATCGAAACAACGATAAAAAAAGTAAGCACGAATACCAAAGTAAACAGATGCATTATCGCAAACGTTGCCAGGGTGGACAGCAAGATAGTCAATATAAATAATTTCAGAGGGAATATTACCGTGCGTTATGCCAGACCGGGCGCTGTGCGGTGTGAAGTATGGAAGCAGGTCAAGGTTGTATACAGCAGATCAAATAAGGAATACATTCTCATTACCCCCAAAGCAAGTGAAAAACAGGAACGCAGGCAGGCACTGCGTATTCCCATGGGCCTGGGTGCGACCGTGCAGATAGAAGGAGATGCAAGACGTCATAACTGCACCCTTTATGATATATCCAAAACAGGTATGGGTATCAGGATGGAAGCGCTGGATTATAAAGCCATAGGAAGAGGCTTTATGGTTAACTTTTCCGATCAGGGTGAGCTTGCGGCCTTTCGTATCAGTGGCAGGTGCGTAAGGGAAGTGGAGGATGAAAGCAAGGTTAAAATATACGGATGTACCATAAAAACCTCACCCGAACTACTTGCTTATGTACGCAAGAAACAGGTTAAGTACGGAAATACGATTAAAGCTTCGGGGAGAACGAAGGATGACAAGGATTTATGATACATCTTTAATCCTTGCTAAAACCGGTGAGATTTATGCCGCGCTTACAGGCGATCAGTGCGCGATAACCAATATAAGAATTCATTCTTGAACGTTGAAGGAAATACGGTATAATAAATTCTTCGGGGTAACTGTTCAATACGGCACGTATATCTTAGCGTGCGGGAAATAGGTTTGATATGAGTATATTTAAGAAAATAAGCTACATATTCTCGGCTAAACAGAAGGTACAGTCTGTCCTTCTGTGTATAGGTCTGTTCATAGGCGCCCTGTTCGAACTGGCGGGAGTATCTCTTATAACCCAGCTGGTGTCGATAGTCACAGATCCCGGAAAGATACACAGCAATGCTCTTCTCAAGGGAGTATATGATGCGTTTGACATGAAGGATGACAGGCAGTTCTTCCTTACGCTTGTGACAGGCCTGATCATTGTTTATCTTGTGAAAAATGCATATCTTCTCTGGATCAACTACGTTCAGTACACCTTTATTTACAATAACCAGCTGAGGCTCTCGGGACGGCTGATAGACTGCTATCTTAAGAAGCCCTATACCTATCATCTTGATAAGAATTCGGCTGAGATGGTAAGGAATGTAATGCTTGATTCGGAACGTTTCTTCCAGATGCTCTTAAGCGTATTCCTCATGCTTTCGGAGTTTCTTATATCCGCGCTTTTATGTATTTATCTTCTGACAGTGGACTGGTTCATCACGGTATCGGTGGCTGTCATACTCGGTATCTTTACGGGACTTTACCTGATCCTGTTTAAGAATAAGGCAAAGGAATACGGCAAGGAGAATCAGATATACGACGGGAAAATGCACCAGTCGATAAACCAGGCGCTCGGAGCGGTAAAGGACATAAAGATACTGCACCGTGAGAAATATTTCGTTGATGCCTTCTGCGGGTACGGAAAGAAGAAGATGCGTGCGGTAAGGAATAACAATGTCCTCGGGCAGGCACCAAAGTATGTTATAGAAACAGTGTGCATCGGAGCGATCCTTCTGGTTCTTGTATATAAGATATTCAGAGGTGAAGACCTGAGCTCGATGATAACGCAGCTTGCTGCATTTGCGGTAGCGGCCTTCAAGCTGCTCCCGTCGGTGAGCAAGATCAATAATTTCGCCAATCTGATCATCTTCTTAAAACCGTCCGTGGATCTTATCTACAGGGATATAAAGGATACCGAGGATATGAAGAATTTCGAGCTGACGGATGCAGACGGCAGCGAACACGAAGCGGCAGAGATCACTGTCAGCAACCTGACATACAGATATCCTCATACGGAACGTGATGTACTTAAGAACGTTAACTTAAGTATACCGCTTGGATATGCAGTAGGTCTTATGGGACCTACGGGTGCGGGCAAATCAACCCTTGCGGATATCATTCTCGGAATACTTACGCCAACCGGTGGAACGGTAAGCTACGGGACAATGAATGTCCATGAGCATCCGATCAAATGGTCAAAGAAGCTGGCATATATACAGCAGTCCATTTATCTTGCCGATGAAACGATACGCAATAATGTGGCTTTCGGTATTGATGATGATAAGATAGATGAGGACAAGGTCTGGAAGGCGCTTGAGGAGGCTCAGATAAAGGATTTCGTAAAGTCGCTTCCGGAGGGTCTTGATACAATGGTGGGAGAGCGCGGCGTGCGTCTGTCCGGAGGTCAGAGACAGCGTATCGGCATAGCAAGGGCACTGTATGACGATCCCGAGATACTGGTTCTGGATGAAGCAACATCGGCGCTTGACAATGAAACGGAAAATGCGGTCATGGAAGCGATAGACAGTCTGATGGGCAGAAAGACGCTTATTATCATAGCTCACAGACTGACTACACTGAGAAACTGCCAGGTTATATTCAAGGTTGAAGGCGGCGGCGTCCGTGAGGTCAGCTATGAAGAAATAGAAAACGGTTACCGGGAAGAAGACGGTTAACATTAAGAGCCTGTATGAAGACGGAGAATAATGAACGAAGTTAAGCTGAGTGTGATCTTTATCACATACAATCATGAGAAATATGTAGAGAAGGCTTTAAGGAGCGTCTGTGAACAGGAAACAGATTTCCCGTTTGAGGTAGTGGTCGGAGAGGACTGTTCGACCGATTCTACCCGGGAGATATTGAGCAGGGTGGCAGCAGAATACCCCGATAAGGTCAGGCTGCTCTTCCGTGAGAAGAATTTCGGAAGGCCCACGCTTAATGTCTATAATACCACCATGGAGTGCAGAGGAGAATACCTTGCTTATCTTGAGGGTGACGATTATTGGACAGATGAGCATAAACTGCAGAAGCAGGTGACGTTTCTTGAGGAACATCCTGAGTATATCGCATGTACTCATGACTGCATGATGGTGGATGAAAACGGGAACGAAATAACAGACGCGCAGATGCTTAAGGTAGGAGACCTGTACAGGTGGTCCGGGAAGTTTACTTATGATGATTATAAACATTCCGGGAAGTGGCCGGGTCATTATGCATCTGTGGTATCAAGGAATATTTATACTGAAGGAAGGTATGATTATACGATCCTGTACAGAGCTCATGATTTTGTTGATGATGCGCTTATCCTTCTCTTTCTTCTTATTCAGGGAGACATATACAGGATGGATGAAGCGATGAGCGCCTGGAGATATGTTAAGAAGAGCGGAGGAAGCAACTGGAACTCTATAGCGATGCAGAGAAACCTTATTAAGGATGACTGCTATCTTAATTCGACGATGACTAAGTGGGTGGAGGAGTCGGTGGGACTCACCGGTCATGCTGAGATCCGCTGTAAGAAGGATTTCCTGACGGCGCTTAACATGTATCTGCATAAACCGGATAAGGATAATAAGAAATTCCTTGAGGATATGTTTGAATACAATATAAAGCATGTGGTCATGAAGGATAAGCCGGTGTCGCTGCCGCGATACAGCACGAAGTGCATATTTGAGAAGCTGGTAAAAAGACAATAATGATAATAGTACGGTTTACAAGCGGTCTGGGGAATCAGATGTTTCAGTATTCCTTCTACCGCTTTCTTAAAAACTTATATAAAGACACACAGGTTAAGGCGGATCTGACCTGGTTCTATGCAAATGATGACCATCATGGTTATGAGCTGCAGAGGATATTCGGTGCTGCGAGACATTCGGATTTCGATGTGGAAGAGGCGACAAAGGGAGAACTGTTCAGGACAGTCGGAATTATTCCCAATCTCTTACAGCCAAAGAACATGATCACCGGCGGAGCGAAGTCTTTTGACAAGGAAAGTGTCCTTGATTCCTTCAGGCCGGAACAGAGCTTCAGACATGGCAGATTCACACAGGCGCAGGCAGCAGGGTTTGAGAAGTTAAGAAGATATCCGAACAGGATCATACGTGAATTTACGCTAAAGAAACGGGAACCTTATATGATCGATCAGCTGGGCGGGAAGATATGCAATGATGATGTAAACGTGAACGGTTCGGCAAATAGTACATATAATGAAATGTATGATAAAGTCACCCACCTTGATATAAGCGGGGACTGGTATATGACCGGCTTCTGGATCGAGGAAAAATATTTAAGGGGCAGGCTTGATGAAATGCGCAGGCATTTCAGGTTCCCGGATATAACGGATGACAGGAACAGAAGGCTTGCAGATGAGATAATGTCATGCGATTCCGTAAGTCTTCATGTAAGAAGAGGTGATTATCTCTCAGGACTCTATGCGGATATGTTTGTGGCGCTGGGAAGAGAATATTATGAAAAAGCGGCCGGTTATATTAAAGGAAAGGTCAGGGAACCCCGGTTCTTCATCTTTTCGGATGATCCCGGGTTTGTACGGGAGGAGTTCGCATGGCTTGATAATAAATGCATAGTAACAGGTAATGAAGGAAATGACAGCTTCAGGGATATGCAGCTTATGAGCCTGTGCAGACATAATATTATCGCCAATTCCACCTTCAGTCAGTGGGGAGCGCTGCTTAACGGTAATGAGGAGCATATCACGGTATATCCCGCGTCGTATTTAAAGGACAGGGATAATGAGATGAAACATTTTGACGGATGGGTACGTTTATGAGACGGAATATTTCGATAAACGTATCCGTCCGTCAGTCATAATAAAGCATTACTGCGTTACCTGAATGAGGGCGCCGGGTAAGCGGAAGGTGATTTTTGCGCGGAATTGTGATAAAATAAAAGTTATGAGTAAAAAAAGAAGAAAACGAAGTCTGAAAAAGAATATTCTTCGGATAAGATGGGTGAGAAATATCGTTGACCGTATGCCTGCGGGAGCCAAACGTTTCCTGCGGAATAAATATGCTGTCGGAAGCGCGGTCATACTGGTGGCGATACTTGTCATCATACTTGTCGCGCTCAGTATTTCAACCAGGCCTGCCGAGGTCGCCGGTGTGGAAAAGGATGAGGAAGGTAATGTAATTTACATCATTGACGAAAAGGGAAACAGGGTTGCGGTATCCTCGGTTGATGATGATTCCCTGGTACTTCAGAATGAAAAGTATGTGGAGAAGGCCGAGGAGGATCCGACTGTTCTTGCATACAATGAAAACACCCGGGACGGATATATGAACAATTGTGTTTTCCTCGGGGATTCACGTACGGTGGCAATGGTGAGTTACGGCTTTGTTTCGGATTCCAACGCACTGGCCAAGATCGGTATATCACACTGGCAGGTACTGTCCACAACCTTTACACAGAACTCGGGAAACAAATATACACTGTCGGATTATCTGAGGGCGCACAGTGAACCGGTCATTTATGTATGCTATGGCGTTAACGGTCTTAACGGGATGCCTGAGGATAAGTATGAAAGTACCTATACTGAGCTGGTTGACAGGATAATCGAGCTTGCGGGTGACAGGCATATTGTATTAATGTCCATCTGGCCCGTTGATGATAACGGAAGGTACAGAGGGTCTGTAAAGAATGAATGGGTTGATAAGTATAATGAGTTCTTATACGGACTGGCTGTTGAGAAGGGGCTGCACTATCTTGACGTTGCTTCGATACTTAAGGATGACAATGGCAGCATAAAGAAGGAATATGATTCCGGGGACGGACTTCATTACAAGGCATCGGCATATAATGATATCCTTGATTACATCATCCACCATCCGGTACCCGGAGTTTCGGATGAGGGGGAATTCGTTGTCCATTATGTAAAACCAAGAGGAGAATATAAAGAGATAATGACGGAGGAACCCGTTCTTCCGCAGACAACTAAGATAGAGAGTGATGATTACACATTCCAGATACCGAATTTCATGCCTGCGGTTACGGATATCCCTACGCCTGTGCCCACGCAGGAGCCTTATTATGAGGAGAAGAAGGAAGAACAGAAGCCTTATGATGAGCAGAATAAACAGAATGAAGTAAAACCGGCCGAGCAGCCGACTGCGGTTCCGACCCCACAGCCTACACCCCAGCCGACACTTCAGCTTACACCTGAGCCTGAAAAGCCTGAAGAACCTCTTCATGAGGAGCCAAAGCAGGAGGAACCCAAGCTGGAGGAACCGAAGCAGGAAGAGCCTAAACAGGAGGAACCCAAGCCGGAGGAACCGGGGAATGATAATCCGGACAGTAATTCCGAAGAAGGTGAACAATCCGGTGAATAACATAGATATTGGAAAAAATGAGAAAAATATATGAGACTGACAGCTATATAAAAGAATATGAGACGGTTGTGACCGCATCAGGAAAGCTTGATGACGGACGGTACTATGTTGAGCTTGACGAATCCATTTTCTTCCCCGAAGAGGGTGGTCAGAATGCGGATACCGGAACGCTGAGTATAGTGAATACGGGTAATGGGAAGGAAGCGGGTCCGGCAGCGCAGGATATGGCAGAAAACACAATAACCCCGGAAGCCGGGGAGAGCTGCATAAAGCTTACGGAAGGAATTATAAGAAGAGGCGATGCGGTCCATGACGATCTGATCAGATATATTGTTGATAAACCTGTTGAAGCAGGGAGCAGGGTCTTATGCAGGCTTGACTGGGATGACCGCTATGACAGGATGCAGAATCACAGCGGTGAGCATATTCTTACGGGCGTGATACATAACCGGTACGGCTTTGACAATGTGGGATTCCACTTAAGTGATACGGGCTTTGTAACGCTTGATCTTAACGGAGCGATCACATACGAGGATGTGATCGAAGCCGAGAAAGAGGCAAACAGGGCCATATATGCCAATCTGACCATAAAGGACTGCTATCCGGCGAAGGATGAGCTTAAAGACATAGACTACAGGAGCAAGATTGACATTGAGGGTCAGGTGAGACTGATAGTGATAGGCGGTATGACGGATTCATCGTACTCTGATTGTCTTGATGTCTGTGCCTGCTGTGCGCCGCATGTTGCAAGGACGGGCGAGATCGGGATAATAAAGGTCATCTCAGTGATCAGCTGGAAGGGCGGTATCAGGATATCGATGCTCTGCGGACGACGTGCACTTGAGTATATTAATAGGGAGCATGATCTTCTTACGGAAACGGCAAGGGCTCTGTCAACCGAGGCTGTAAACGTTCCTTCCATGGTTGAACAGCATAAGAAGGAAATAGCGGAGCTTAAATACAGGGTAAATGAAATATTAAAACAGACGATCACGGACAGGATAATGAATGCGGACGGAGATGAAATGCGTCTTGTTTTTGTGGATAGTGATTATCCCGCCGATATCATGAAGGATATATATAATACGCTTACCGGGAAATATGAAGGATACGTCGGGATATTTGCCGGAGATGACGGGCATGGTTACCGCTATAATGCAGGCAGCAGGGACCATGATTCGAGAGAACTGGCAGCAGGCCTTAAGGAACGCTTCGGTGCAAAGGGCGGAGGATCGCCACAGATGATCCAGGGGAGGATCAGTGCCCCGGAGGAAGAGATCAGGGAGTATTTTAATCTGTTGTCATTATGATATGAAAGCGGATAAACAGGCCCGGTGTCCGGAATAGTTACAGATATGTAATAAACGAGAGCAAGAAGAATAATATGAGGAATATTGAAAAGGATATGAAGATCACAACAATAATATTTGATATCGGAAATGTGCTGGTTGATTTCTGTTGGAAGGATTTCATAGCGGGATTCGGATACGAAGAGGATATTCAGAAGAGGATAGCCGGAGCCAGTGTGCTGACAAAGGACTGGAGTGAGTATGACAGGGGAGTGCTCACACAGAAGGAAATAATAGACAGATTTGTACGTAACGATCCGGGGATTGAGAATGAGCTCAGAAGAACCTATGATAAGCTGACGGGACTTCTTATCCAATATGATTATACCAAACCGTGGATAAGGGAGCTTAAGGAAAAAGGGTACAGAGTATTGTACCTTTCCAATTTCTCGAGGATGGCGGAGACCGACTGTGAAAAGGAGCTTGATTTTATCCCTCTTACAGATGGTGGTATCCTGTCATATAAGGTTAAGCTTATAAAACCCGATCCTGCAATATATGAACTGCTTACTGATACCTATGATCTGGTTCCCGGTGAGTGCCTGTTCTTTGATGATACTCCGGTCAATGTCGAAGCAGCAGGAAAACATGGGTACAATGCTTATGTATTTGAAGGATATGAGAAGGCGAGGAAGCATATACCCTGAGCAAAACCGGGATAAGAGATGTTATGTATAAGACGGATCATTCTCTCAGAAGGTAAACAAGTCCGACATCCGTAGAATAGATACAGTCATATTTACGCCTGACTATCCCGTCCATCTGCGGAAGATAATCAGGAAGCGTATTGGAGCATATCATCCACTTGGGAGGGGTGTTTTCCATAAAGTCAAATAGCTCCTGCTCTATTGATGGCTCCAAAGCTATGAAATACTGAAGATTGACCATATATTTATTGCATGGAAGAATATCGTTTATCTCATACCATTGCATGTCAATATCAAATGAAAAGACGCTGTCCCTGTCGCTTTCGGGGATCAGCAGTCCCATGTTTTTTGAGTTCCTGTAGTAATTGCTCTGGAATTCTTCATCGGATCTGTTAAGGAAGAGCTTGACGGTACCGATACTTTCACCCGTATAATGGAATACAAAGATAAATATAAAAAGCCAGCAAAGGCTCTGCCTGAGATCTTTAAACAGTATGAGCGGGTCGTACAGCTTAAGGAAGAGGATGAGCGACATGAGCATGCAGGGCATTCCCGTTATGAAGTAGTAGATAAATGAGTCACCAAGATGAAGCGCAAGATAAGTAACTACGGACATCGGCAGTAAGAGTATGCTGATGTTATGAGGAAGCCTTGTATCCGATGTGTTTCTTTCTTTGTTGCTGCCTTTCCCGGCGCCGACGGATATCTCTGTGGTACTTTGAACGGATATTTTGTCCGGTTCACAATCAGGGGTGTCGGTATGGGATACGCCTGTACTGCAATTACCTTTAAACATATGCAGAAGAATAAATACTATCGAAAAGCTTACGCCGGAAAGCTTTACTTCAAGATCAACGGAGACAGCGTGTGAGAGATCCCTGGAACGGTTGAAACCAAAGATGAAGGTACAGTAGAGCATCTTTAGAATACTGTTATGATAACCATAATAAATCAGCAGCGGCAGAAAAGCGATCATTGCTCCCATAGTAAGATAGAGAATATAATACCCTAACTGCCTGAATTCCTTATTTATGAGAAGAAGGATAAAGACGCCGGCAACAAGACCAATAAGTGGTGATCCCGCAGTAATCTTTGAGAAGGCCATGAGAGTAAAGCAGATGCCGGTTATGAAGGCTGTAAGGTACAGGTTTTTTTTGATACCGTTAAGTGAAAAGTATCTGAGATTTAACCATATGACCAGCAGATTAAGGGGAAGGCAGAATTCCTCAAGGCAGTTACCGCCCCACAGCATCGATATATATGCAAGCAGGAAGAAGACAATAACACCCAGAGTCTTCTTTTTTGATATATACATGGTTCCGATATTGTAAATGAGGATAAGTGAAGCAAACAGGGAAAGGATCTCAAGGATAAAGAGTCCCGTATGACCTTTGTGTATAAGCTGCCCGAGAGCCTGGATGAAGAAGAAATACGGTCCCTTAAGGTCGTAGAAATCCCTGTATGGGACCATGCCCTTCAGCATTCCTCTTCCGACCAGTGTAAAGAAGCTTGCGTCACAACCGTACCAGTTCTTATACCGGGGGCTTATCCATAATGAAAATGAATACATGAACAGGAAGGATATAATGAGAAATGCGGCATAGGTGAGCAGCCGGACGGTTTTGTCCGGGAGACTGTATATACGTTCCCTGAACCGGGTGATTCTTTGCTGCATGTGTTTTCCACCACCTCTGAGCATATGTTATCTGCTTTACGATAGGGCTGATTTCATGTTATACTGAACTTAACTGTCAGGCAGTATGGTCCTGGTTTTATGCATGTGCCTAAACATGCCGGTGCCCGGGAATAATATTAACATGATGGGGCTGATAAGGCAAATATTAACACCGGGATGAATGCTAAAAGAGGGGCATTCTTCAAAAATATGTGCTGATCTGAACAGTTACGGGTAAATCGAAAACAGAGAGTGGTCATAAGGAGGGGTGAGTTATGTCAGATACGGATGAAAGACTGAGCACCAGGATCAGGAATGAGTATATTAAGGATGTTGAACTGCTTTCGAAGTATATGAACTGGCTTGAGAAGACAAGCGGCCAACAGGTGGAAAGCTTCTATGACGGAGATGAAAAGCAGAAGCTTATACAGATACCTGTCTATGACTCCAATCTGCTTGCTTTTGTAAAGGATGCAAGAAAAACAGGGCTTATGGACAGGAACTACAGATATGTGTATACAAGGCGTAAGATAAAGACTGTGGAAGATGAGCTGCATCTTATAAGGCATGCTCATCTTAAGGATATAGATGTATTCAAGGGAATACTGAGCAGTTATGTTATGCGTGGCCAGACCAAGGGCGCGGTATGGGCAGAAGGAGTGAAGAACGGGGTGTTCCTGGAGCTCATGCGCCGTATGACAGCATTGTTCTTTGCCACAAACATAGATTAACATACATCGCGGGAATGCGATGCATGCAGCGATGTTTACTGTTGATCCCGGGAGAAGAAACGGCCGTCGACCACGAGCAGGAAGAAAAATAAAACATCATAATTTGCCGATTTGGATATATACTCTGCACCCCGCAGGGTATATTCTTCTTGTGACGGGTCATATACAGAAATATAGTAACTATTCAGAACAGGCTCAAAATACTACGTATTTTTCGCTGTCTTGGATTCATCCAATACATATATTTATAAAATATGCCCCTTACAAGCAAGCTTGACGGTTCATATTTTAAAAATATATGTGCTGTTCTGAATAGTTACAAACAAAAAGAAAGGCGGAAGCATTATGACTATGGATGATTTCAAAAATAAGACGTCCGGAGCTTTTAATTCCGGAGGAGGCTTTAACGGGAACCAGGCGAAGAAGGCCGGCAGGATACTTATAATAGCCGTACTTATCGGAGCTGCACTCGTTATTCTGAGCGGATCCTTCTATACGATCCGTGAGGAGGAGCAGGCAGTTGTCTGTACCCTTGGAGTTCCGAAAGCGGTGACCCAGTCGGGACTTCACTTCAAGATACCGATCATACAGACGGTACAGAAGGTGAACACGACCATACAGGGTTTTGCGATCGGTTATTCTTCGGACTCGGAGCTTAATTACAACGGAGCCGAGGGCGCCGACAACAGTATGATGATAACATCGGATTATAACTTTATCCATGTGGATTTCTACGCGGAATACCGTGTTACGGATCCTGTGAAGGCTCTGTACGCATCCGAGGATCCGAGAGTGATACTTGCAAACATAGCACAGAACTGTATAAGGACAACGATAGGCTCATACGGCGTAGATGCAGTACTGACAACCGGAAAGAACGAGATCCAGAGCAATATCAAGAATATGATTCTGGAGAAGCTTGATGCAATAGACATAGGCATACAATTGGTTAACATAACAATCCAGGATGCAGAGCCTCCGACAGATGAGGTCATCACGGCATTTAAATCCGTTGAGACCGCAAAGCAGGGTAAGGAGACGGCACTTAACAATGCAAATAAGTACCGGAACGAACAGATTCCCGGCGCAGAGGCAGAAGCCGATAAGATAATACGGGATGCAGAGGCAGACAAGCAGGCGAGGATCAATGAAGCCGAAGGTCAGGTGGCGCGTTTCAATTCCATGTATGATGAATATGTAAAATATCCCGCGGTGACCAAGCAGAGAATGTTTTATGAAACAATGGAAGAGGTGCTCCCGAGCATGAAGATAGTCATACAGGGCGCGGACGGAGGTTCGGTCCAGCAGATCATGCCGCTGGATAAATTCAACTGATATACAGACATGGGCTGATGTCAGCAGGAAAGACAGAAACGGTAAAATGGCTGATTAAGATTGAGAGGTAACTATGGATACGAATACAACTGAAAGATTCGGCTCCGACGGAAAGCCGAAAAAAAATAAAGACGACAAGAAACAAAGAGGCGCGGCAGGATGGATAATACTTCTGCTCGCAATAATGGTACTGAGCTCCGGCATAGTCATCTGTCATGAGAATGAATACAAGCTGGTCAGAAGATTCGGCCGTGTGGTAAGGACAATATCTTCTTCTGGTCTGTATTTCAAGGTTCCTTTGATAGAATCTGTGGATACGGTTCCCAGAGAGATACTGATATACGATCTTCCGGCGTCTGATGTAATAACATCCGACAAGAAGTCGATGATCGTCGACAGCTATGTGCTGTGGCGTGTGACGGATCCCCTTAAGTTCGCCCAGACCCTGAGCTATTCCGTGAGCAACGCGGAGAACCGTATAGATACGCTGGTTTACAATGCTACAAAGAACACCATATCCAATATGACGCAGGATGAGGTCATCAGGAGCCGCGACGGCAAGATGACCATTGTCAATGCAGAGGTCGAAGAGGATGTGACCAATAATGACATAGTCATCGAGGAGTCCACCAATGTGGTTGACATAAAATCGCTCACCGATGAGATAATGGATCACATAGGAACGGTTTACGATCAGTACGGTATTGAGATAATGACGGTAGAGGTTAAGAAGCTCGATCTTCCCGATGATAATAAGAATGCCGTTTATACGCGTATGATCTCGGAAAGGGAAAACATTGCGGCGCAGTATACGGCTGAGGGTCAGGCTCAGGCGAAGATGATCCAGAACACAACGGATAAAGAGGTATCGATCATGCGCTCAACAGCTGAGGCAAAGGCTGAGAAGATCAGGGCCGAGGGCGAGGCTGAATACATGAAGATCCTTTCCGAGGCTTATAATGACACGAACAAAAGTGATTTCTACAGCTTCGTAAGATCGCTTGATGCAGCAAAGGAAAGCATGAAGGGAGGCAACAAAACGCTCATCCTTCCTTCGGATTCACCGCTGGCAGAAGTATTCGTGACCGATACGGCAGATAAAAAGAGTACTGCAAATATACCGATACCGGTGCAAAAAACCACTCCTGAGGAAAACGGTAACGAAGATACGGGTAATGAATCCGGCAAGGCCGGAACAGAATTGGATGACAGTGATGCAGATGAGAAATCCGATGACAGGCTGACGTTAAAGACAGCGGAATGACCGGATATATCGGTTATGCGCTGATAGCCGGAAACGGTATACAGAAACCAAAATATAAAAGAACGGGGTGAAAGAAATGATATCTGAGAAAATGGTTGGACTTGTAAAAGGGAGCTCGGTCATCCGGGCGATGTTTGAGGAAGGAAAGAAGCTTGCGGCACAGTACGGTGCGGAGAATGTATTTGATTTTTCGCTCGGTAATCCCAACGTGGCACCGCCACAGGCTGTGGAGGATGCGATAATCGATATCGTAAAGAATGAGGATCCGCTTAAGCTTCACGGTTATATGAGCAATGCAGGCTATGAGGATGTAAGGGCTGTTATAGCAGGATCGCTTAATGAGCGTTTCGGGACCGGCTTTAATGAGAATAACGTTATTATGACAGTAGGTGCGGCTTCGGGATTAAACGTTATTTTCAAGACCCTGCTTAATCCGGGTGATGAGGTGATCACCTTCGCACCGTATTTTGGCGAGTACAGGAACTATGTTGCCAATTATGACGGAGTTCTTGTAGAGGTTTCGCCCAATACCGAAAACTTCCAGCCAAGGATTGATGAGCTTGAGGAGAAGATAACGGAGAGGACCAAATGTGTGCTGGTTAACTCACCCAATAATCCGACAGGAGTTGTGTATTCCGAGGATACGATAAAGAAGCTGTCAGAGGTGCTTGAGAAGAAGCAGAAGGAGCTTGGCACAAGCATTTATCTTATAACTGATGAACCGTACAGAGAGCTTGTATACGGAGATACAGAGATACCGTTCATTACGAAATATTACAGAAATACAATTGTCGGGTATTCATATTCCAAATCGTTATCCTTACCCGGAGAGAGAATAGGATATCTTGTCATACCGTCAGAAATAGACGATTATGATGATGTGTTTGCGTCAGCAGGCGTTGCGACCAGGATACTCGGATATGTAAACGCACCTTCACTTATGCAGAGAGTGGTTGCCAGATGCATAAATGAGAAGACTGATATTTCATATTATGAAAGGAACAGAAATACCCTGTATGAAGGACTTGTCAGGCTTGGATTCACCTGTCAGAAGCCGGAGGGGGCATTCTACCTGTTCATGAAGACACCTGTTCCTGACGATAAGGAATTCGCTGCGGCAGCCAAGAAGTATAATCTGCTGGTGGTTCCGGGAAGCAGCTTCGGATGTGCCGGTTATGTAAGGATCGCGTACTGTGTCTCCTACGAGACGATAGTTAATTCACTGCCTAAGTTCGAAGAGCTCAGTAAGGAATATTTCGGGTAAGGATATTAATGATCCGGGGGTCAAAACAATACTTTTGATCATAATTATGAAATATTTGAAGAATACTGCAATATATGGTACAATCTACTCCGTATGACAACAAGATGTGCCATACTGATCACTGCAGGGTTACAGATAATGACAGATAAATTACAGGAAACCATGAATACAGACTATATAGTCCGTGCTACGGCAGCAGGCGGGCAGATAAGGGCGTTCGCCGCGACAACAAGGGAACTTACAGAGTACGCCAGACAGGCTCATAATACAAGTCCGGTAGTGACTGCCGCCCTTGGAAGGACATTAACGGCCGGGGCCATGATGGGTGCCATGATGAAGGGCAGGGACGATCTGCTGACGATCCAGATCAGGGGAAGCGGACCGATGAAGGGATTAACAGTTACCGCGGGGCCGCCCGATGAGGAGACCGGAACAGTAAGCGTTAAAGGATATGCGCTGGTTCCGGATGTTGTGCTGCCTGCGCGTGTTTATCCGGAGACAAACGGAAAGAAAAGGAAGCTTAATGTCGGAGGTGCAATAGGCATCGGCGTGATGAGCGTCATCAAAGATATGGGCCTTAAGGATCCGTATGTGGGTCAGGTGGCTTTGCAGACAGGTGAGATAGCCGAGGACCTTACATATTATTTCGCCACATCAGAGCAGGTTCCTTCGGCAGTCGGACTCGGCGTGCTGATGGAGAAAGACAATACCGTAAAGCGGGCGGGCGGATTTATCATTCAGCTGATGCCGTCTGCAGAGGATGAGGTGATCACAGGGCTTGAAACGGTGCTTTCCGACATGCCGTCCGTAACCACTCTTCTCGATGAGGGAAGAACGCCGGAAGGAATACTTGAATATATACTTGACGGATACGATATAGAGTTCAATGACACTCTGCCTGCACGGTTCTACTGTAACTGTGATAAAAAGAGAGTGGAAAAAGCGCTCATAAGCATCGGCAGGAAAGAGCTTGATGATATAATAAAGGATGGTAAGGATATCGAGCTTAGGTGCCATTTCTGCAATAAGGCTTATAATTTCAGTATAGATGAAGTCATGGATATCCGTAAGAGAGTGTAACTGAATAAATATATGTGCTGTTCTGAATAAATATGAGACATATATGAAAGGAAGACGGTAAGAACATGTCGTGGGAAAAAAATGTACGAAAAGTGACACCTTATGTAGCCGGTGAACAGCCCCGGGGTAAGGTGATAAAGCTTAATACCAATGAATTTCCATATGCTCCTTCACCGATGGTTGCAACAAAGATATACGATCTGGCGCAGGAGGAGCTTGACGGCAGTTCATCCATGCTCCGCAAATATCCCGACATGGATGCAACGAAGCTGGTAAATGCAGTTGTGTCTGTATATAATGAGCTGTATTTCCGGGATGACAAAGCAGGATCCGGGCTGGGATTTGACAATGTTTTTATCGGCGTAGGTTCAGATGATGTGCTGGCCATGGCGTTTATGACCTTCTTTAATTCCGGTAAGCCGGTCCTGTTTCCGGATATTACCTATTCATTCTATGATGTGTGGGCGGATGTTCACAGGATACCTTACGCCACTCAGGCACTTACCGGTGATTTCAGTATTGACGTAAACGATTATCTTAATAAAGAGAACGGCGGAATAGTGATCCCCAATCCCAATGCTCCGACCGGTGTATACGAGGACCCCTCCATGTTTGAGGAGATAGTCAGGGCCAATCCGGATTCGGTTGTGATAATTGATGAGGCATATGTTGATTTCGGAGGAGAGAGCTGTCTGCCACTGATCAATAAATATGACAATGTCCTCGTTGTACAGACATTTTCGAAGTCAAGAGCTCTGGCGGGGCTTAGGATCGGCGCAGCCTTCGGAAACGAAAAGCTCATTAAATATCTTAAGGATGTGAAGTTCGCGTTTAATTCCTATACAATGAATTATCCGGCCATTGAGCTTGCGACTGTATCTGTTCTGGATACGGATTACTGGAAGGATACCGTAGCCCGCGTTATCAAAACGCGTGAATGGACGAAAGAAAAGCTTCGGGAGCTGGGCTTTGAATTCAGGAATTCGAAAGCGAATTTTATATTTGCCTCACATAAGAGCATGCCTGCCCGGGAGATATTTGAAAAGCTGCGGGAGAAGGATATTTACGTAAGACACTGGAACAAACCGAGGATAGATAACCATCTCAGGATATCGATAGGTACCGATGAGGAAATGAAGGAGCTTATAAGCACTCTCCTGACGATACTGAAAGATGAAAACCCGGAATGAACGTCAGAAACGGTCCGGGAAAATGAGTGATGGGAAATAAAGGGAGAATATAAGAAACGATCAGGAGAGGAGAGATACCAATGGGGTCACTGGCACAGAATATTGCTAATGCGTTTGTCGCCAATACAGCAACACAGTATATCGGCTGTTTTATCATATCGATGATACCGCTTATCGAATTGAGAGGAGCCATACCTATCGCATACTGGTTCAGGAGTATGAATCCGGAGGGGTTCAATATAGTACTCGGATATGTGATAATTGCCATAGGAAATATGCTTCCCGTGCCTTTTATTTTCTTTTTTGCAAGAAAGGTTCTTGAATGGGGAAAGGATAAGCCGGTGATCGGCAGATTCTTCACATTCTGTCTTGAAAAGGGACATAAGGGAGGAGAAAAACTTCAGGAAAAGGCAGGACGAGGGCTGTTTCTGGCGCTTCTTCTGTTTGTTGGGATCCCTCTTCCGGGAACCGGAGCATGGACAGGTACCCTGGCAGCATCAATACTTGATATGAAGTTTAAGGAAAGTGTTACTGCGGTAATGTGCGGGGTCGCTCTTGCGGGTGTTATTATGGGCGTGCTGTCTGCACTGGTCTCGGGAGCTGTATTCTGATAAACGTTAGAGAAATAATTCTTATAGTATACTTCAGAGGACAAGAGTATGAAATATGAAGTGAACATGGAAACTTATGATGCACTGGCATACGTATATGACGAACTGATGGATAATATACCATACACGGAATGGTGCGAGGTAATAGATTCAATGATACGTAAGTACGGGATATCCAGGCCGATAGACCGTAAAGATGGTCAGGGAGTCTTCGACGCGCTTAAGTATGATGATATCGAGCTCGCGGTGGATAAGGAGATGACCGAAGAAGAAATCCTTGATTCGGAAAAAAATCTGGTCGTGGATCTGGGCTGCGGTACGGGTACGCTTACCCACCTTATGTACAAGAAGGGTTATGATATGATCGGAATAGATGTATCCGACAGCATGCTCGATGTTGCGCAGAAGAAAAGGGATGACAAAGAGTACGATATATTGTACATAAACCAGGATATGAGGGATCTGGATCTTTATTCTACCGTGGGAACGGTTTATTCGGTATGTGATTCCGTGAACTATATCCTCAGAGACGAGGAACTGGTCAGGACCTTTAAGCTTATAGAGAAGTTCCTGTATCCGGGCGGACTGTTTATGTTTGATTTCAATACGGTCTACAAGTATTCAAACATACTTGGCGATTCGACCATAGCGGAGAACCGTGAGGACTGCGCCTTTATATGGGAGAATTATTATGATGATGAGAACAGTATCAATGAATTTGATGTAAACATCTTTATTGAGCAGAGCGAATCGGGGCTGTTCAAGAGGCTCGTTGAGACTCACTATCAGAAAGGCTATACTCTTGCACAGATGGAAGGGTTCCTTAAGGAGGCCGGTTTCAATATTCTGATTGAAAAAGATTCGGATACACGTGAAGAGCCGACGGATGAGTCCCAGAGGATATTCATAGTAGCGAAGAAGAGTGAGTGATGTATGAAAAAAATAAGTATACTTGTTCCGTGTTACAATGAGATCGAAAACGTTGCACTGATGGCAGATACTCTGGTAAATGTTCTGACGGAAGCTCTGAGCCGGTATGATTATGAGATAGTTTTTATAGACAACTGCTCGACAGACGGAACGAGGGAAGAACTGGAAAAGATCTGTGAGAAGAATAAAAAAATAAAGGCAATCTTTAATGTTACCAATTTCGGTCAGTTCAATTCGCCTTTCTACGGTATGTGTCAGTGCACGGGAGACTGTGTGATCCCGATAGTCTGCGATTTCCAGGATCCGGTCGAGCTGATCCCGGTCTTTGTGAAGAAATGGGAAGAGGGACACAGGGTGGTCAGCGGTATAAAAACATCCAGTAAAGAGCCCGGCATCATATATTTCCTGAGGACCGTATATTACAAGCTTATCAAGAACATGTCTTCCGTCAAGATGATAGAGCATTTTACCGGCTTCGGTCTTTACGATAAGACATTTATAGAACTGGTAAGACGGCTTGATGATCCGATACCCTTTATGCGCGGTATTGTTGCGGAATACGGTGCAGGATTTAATATGGTGGAGATCGAGTATGAGCAGCCCAAAAGAAGGGCGGGCAAAACACATAATAATTTCTACAGTCTGTATGATGCGGCAATGCTCAGTTTCACATCTTATACAAAGATCGGATTAAGGCTGGCTACGTTTGTGGGACTTATCTGTTCCGGGATAAGCTTTGTCATTGCAATGGTTTATCTTATCATGAAGCTCTGTAACTGGAACAGCTTCCAGGCGGGCGCTGCTCCCATGACCATAGGCGTTTTCTTTCTCGGAGGACTGCAGATTCTGTTTATCGGTCTGATCGGAGAGTATATCCTGAATATAAATACCCGTGTCATAAACCGTCCGATAGTGGTGGAAGAGAAACGTATCAATTTTGATAAGGAATGATCCGGGTAGTGTAAAGCAGATTATGAAAGCTGAGAACTGTCATAAGGAAGGAAGAAATATTGAAGAACAGGTATTTGCTCGACTGTACATTGAGAGATGGCGGATATGTAAATGACTGGGAATTCGGTCATGATAACCTCGTAAATATATTCGAACGGCTTACCGCATCGGGAGTGGATGTCATAGAGATTGGCTTTCTTGATGACAGGAGGAGCTTTGACATAAACAGAAGCATAATGCCGGATACGGACAGTATTGAACGTATTTACGGCAGGCTCGACCGCAGAAATGCAATGATCGTGGGAATGATCGATTACGGTACCTGCGATATAAAGAATATAAAGCCCGCGGCCGAATCCTATATAGACGGGATAAGAGTTATTTTCAAAAAACATAATATGCATCCGGCAATGGAATTCTGCCGCCTTGTTAAGGAGCTGGGATATAAGGTCTTTTCCCAGCTTGTTTCGGTCACGTCATATTCAGATGAAGAGCTTCTCGAAGTGATAGGACTGGCAAATCAAACAGAGCCATACGCACTGTCCATGGTTGACACCTACGGTCTGCTCAATCCTGCTGAACTTAAGCATATAATGAACGTTATAGATACAAATCTAAAGCCCGGTATAGTACTGGGCTTTCATGCGCATAATAATTTCCAGCTGGGATATACCAATACGACAACTGCGCTCGATTATGAAACGGACCGTGACATCCTGGTGGACGGTACGCTGTACGGAATGGGAAAGAGCGCCGGAAATGCCCCGCTTGAGCTCGTTGCAATGTACATGAATGAGCATTACGGAAAGAAATATGTTGTCACGGAAATGCAGGAAGCGATAACCACCAGCGTAATGGATTTCCAGAGGAAATCCCCGTGGGGTTACCAGCTGTTTTATTATATAGCCGCATCCAACAGGGTTCATCCCGATTATGTATCTTATCTGATGAACAAGCGCACTCTTTCGATAACGTCAATAAACGATATACTGAGACGTATTCCCGATGAACAGAAGCTTGAGAAGAACATGAAGCTGGTTGAGGAGCTGTACATGGAATACCAGAAGAATGAATGTGATGATTCGGAGGATATAAGGAAGCTTGCGGATGCGCTTTCAGACAGAAAAATACTTATGCTCGGACCCGGTGCAAGTGTAAGCAGATGCGGGGATAAGATCGGGGAGTACATAGACAGGGAGGCACCGCTTATAATCTCGGTCAATTATATAAACAAGCTGTTTCATCCCGATTATATGTTTATTACAAACAATACAAGATTCCTGCAGTCGGCAGGAAGACTTCATGACAGTGACAATGCGGATGTAAAGCTGATCGCTTCCTCGAACCTTACAAGGAACGACCGGGATTTTGATTATGTTGTCAATTACTCAAGCGTTATCGATGAAAAGGCCGAGTTCCCGGATAACTCAATGTGTATGCTGATACGTGTTCTGATCAAGTGCGGATGCGGGAATGTGGCTCTGGCCGGCTTCGACGGGTATACTCCGGATAATGTCAATTACTTCGATATAGATAAGGCTTACAGCTTCCTGAATGAAAAGGCAGAGGCATTAAACGCATACGCGATAGAATTCTTTGAGAAGGTAAAGGGAAGAATAGAAGTATCATTTATTACGCCAAGTGAGTATGATCATGATCATAACGCAGGCAGAGGATTCAGAAAAAGGAAAGAGTAAATGGAGATCAAGGTATCAAAGTACATATCGGAATTTCTTGTTAAAAACGGGATAAAGGACTGCTTCATGGTTACCGGAGGAGGCGCAATGCACCTTGATGATGCCATCGGTCATGAAGAGGGAATACACTGTGTTTTTAACCATCATGAGCAGGCATGTGCCATAGCTGCGGAAGGCTATACCAGGATGACCGGAAGGCTGGCTGCAGTATGTGTGACCAGCGGTCCGGGAGGTACCAATGCGATCACCGGAGTTATGGGAGGATGGCTTGATTCGATCCCGATGTTCGTTATCTCCGGACAGGTAAAAAGAGAGACCACAACATGGGCTGCGGACGGACTTAATCTAAGGCAGCTTGGAGATCAGGAATTTAATATTACAGATTCGGTTAAGAACATGACCAAGTATGCTGTCATGGTAACGGATCCCCTGACCATAGCATATCATCTTGAGAAAGCCTTATATCTGGCAACGGATGGCAGAGGAGGTCCGGTATGGCTTGATATTCCGCTAGATGTCCAGGGTGCAAGGATAGAAACAGAAGACCTGCTGCATTTCGACAGTAATTCCGAAATGACATGGGATACTCCCGGGATGACCGGTGCCCAGACCGGTATTCTGGTCAGAAAGATCGGTGAAGCCAAAGCTCCGCTTGTACTGGCAGGAACAGGGATAAATCTCGGACGAGCCACGGATAAGCTGCTTAAGTTCCTTGATAAGTACAGGATACCGGTGGTTACGGCATGGAATGCCAATGACACGGTGGCTTATGATAATCCTTATTATGCGGGCATGCCGGGTACAGTGGGGATCCGGTCGGGTAATTTTGCTGTACAGAACTGCGATCTTCTGATAAGCCTCGGGTGCAGAATGAATATAAGGATGATCGGATATACGCATCATGACTTTGCCCGTAATGCGTTTAAGGTCATGGTGGACATCGATCCGAGAGAGCTCCATAAACCGACGGTTAAGGCTGATCTTCCGATACATGCGGATGTTAATGATTTTCTTGATAAGATGCTTACTGTTCCGTATGAGCCGCAGGCAAAGCATGAAAAATGGGTGGAATGGTGCAGGGGACTGCTTTACAGGTTCCCGGCGGTAAGGAGCGATCATCATAAGGACGGACTCATAAATCCGTATGTGTTTATTGATATGCTTTTTAATGATCTTGACAGCAGCGACCGTATCATATGCGGCAACGGCGCTGCCTGCGTCATAACCTTTCAGGCAGCGAAGATAAAGCAGGGACAGAGGATGTTTACCAATTCGGGCTGCGCGGCAATGGGCTACGGTTTTCCGGCTGCTCTCGGCGTCGCAGTATCCGACAACAGCAGACGGACTATATGTATCGACGGCGACGGAAGTGTCATGATGAACCTTCAGGAGCTTGCGACTGTGGCATATAACAGGCTGAATATAAAGCTTTTTATACTGAATAATAACGGATATCTGTCGATCAGGCAGACACAGAGGAATCTGTTTAAGCCTCCCTTTGTCGGGATCGACAGTGACAGCGGGGTGGGCTTTCCAGATTTTGAGAAGCTTGCGGCTGCATTCGGTATTCCCTATTTTAAGCTGGATTCGGAGCGGAATGCGGGTGATGTGTTTGGGAAGGTGCTGAATTCGGAAGGTCCATGCATATGTGAGGCTATGGTAGATCCGGATCAGAACTTTGAACCCAAGTCATCATCGAAGGTATTGCCGGACGGACGTATTGTTTCACCGTCGCTTGATGATATGGCGCCTTTCCTTGACAGGGATGAATATGAAAGTATCAGCTTCTAAGGCTTATGCGGCGGAAGCATTTATGACCATTGAAGTAAATATCAGCCGGAATAGTAACAGGATGTGAGAAGAAATGATCAGAAACGTGATATTTGACCTTGACGGTACCCTGCTTGATACCGCCGAGGGTATACTTGAGAGTGTGGAATATACGGTTAAAGAGCTTGGATATAAGGAGCTTACGGAGGAACAGAAGCTTTCGTTTATAGGTCCGCCGGTGCAGTCGTCTTTAAAGAGACTGTACGGGCTGAGTGATGAAGAGGCGCAGAGAGGCGCCAATATTTTCCGCGAGTATTATAAAGATAATGTACTTCTTAAGGCGGAACCCTACGAGGGTATATTCACTCTGTGTGAAACGCTTAAGAACAATAATGTCAGAATGGCTGTGGCTACTTACAAGAGAGAGGATTACGCTCTTAAGCTGTTACGTGCGAAGGGCTTTGACAGATACTGCGACCCGATGCACGGTGCCGATAACAATAATATCCTTAAAAAGGAGGATATTGTTCTTATGTGTGTTAATGAGATGGGAGCCGCAAAAGAGGAATGTGTCCTGATAGGAGACACGGACAATGATGCAAAAGGTGCGGTACAGGCCGGTATACCGTTCATAGCGGTCACATATGGGTTTGGATTTAAAAACGGGGATGACCTTAAAGAATATCCATGTATCGGTGTTGCCGGTACGCCCACCGGACTTGCGGAGATAATACTTGCATAAGGATATATTCAAATGCTTTTTAACTCACTTAATTTTGTTGTTTTTTTTCCTTTGATCATATTGATATACCGGTTTCTGCCGTCAGGGTTCAGGCGTGCATTTCTGATGATTGCAAGCCTTTTCTTTTATGGCTGTTTTGATATAAGAAGTATTCCCGTGCTTCTTGGAATAATACTTATCACATATTCGGCGGCTAATGCCATGGACAGGATGGAAACCGGACGTAAATCCGTAATGCTTGCTGCCGTAGTCTTATGTCTGGCCACTCTCGGAGCCTTTAAATATCTTTCCTTTATCGTAAACAATCTGAATGCCGTTCTGTCACGCATCCATATTTCTTTTGAGGTGCCGTCGTTTTCACTGATAATTCCTGCAGGCATTTCCTTCTATACCTTCAAGGCAGTCGGATATGTTGCCGACGTGTACAGAGGAAGACAGAAGGCAGAGAAAAGCTTTATTAATTACGCTCTTTTCATATCATTTTTCCCGCAGATAGTGGCCGGCCCCATTGACAGGGCAGATAATCTCCTGAAGCAGATAGATGACCCGGAGGATTTATGTGAAGAGGACTTCAGGACTGGAATACTGCTTATGCTTTGGGGATACTTTGAGAAGCTTGTTATAGCTGACCGGATATCATGCATAGTGGATACGGTTTATAACGATCATACATCATATCCGGGTGCTGTTATAGCCTTTGCAACCGTATGCTACGGTATTCAGATATATGCTGATTTCGCCGGCTACAGCAGTATATCCATCGGGGCATCGAGGATGCTCGGGTTTAAGATAAAGGACAATTTCAGACAGCCGTATCTTGCGGTTGATATTAAAGACTTCTGGAGCCGCTGGCACATAAGTATGTCCACGTGGTTCCGTGATTATGTCTATATTCCGCTTGGAGGCAACCGTAAGGGAAGGACAAGGAAATACGTAAACAATATGATAACCTTTCTTCTGAGCGGCCTGTGGCACGGAAGCTCCTGGAACTTTGTTGCGTGGGGCGGACTGCACGGTATGTATCATCTTGTGTCCGGCGTTACCTCGGAACTGAGAAGCAGAATATCGTTTAAGCTTAAGCTTGATGAGAATACATTCGGCAGAAGGCTTTTTAAGACACTGGCAACCTTTATAATGACCGATTACGCATGGATGTTTTTCAGAGCAGGCAGTCTGTCAACAGCGGCAGATATGACCGGACGGATCATAACGGATTTCAGGCTGTATACCCTGTCCGGTGACTGGATGGAAGCGCTGTCGCTTCCGCTTCCAGAGGCAGCGGTAAGCAGTATTTTTCCGGCAGTGACCGTGCTGTTTGTGGTTGACATAATGCATGAAAGAGGCTTTGGATTTATTAAATGGCTTGACAGGCAGGGACTGATCTTTCGGTGGTTATGCTATATTGGGGCATCGCTTTTTATCATTCTTGCGGCAGTACAGAATCTCGGGCTCAGCTCGTCGGAGTTCATATATTTCCGTTTCTGAGCAGGTACGGAGAATTGCCGGGATAAGGTTAAATGAAGCCGATAAATGAGGAAAAGACATGAATAAATTTGCGTTAAAGCTTATGATCATAACTATTCTTATAATACTGTTTCTTGCCGGCTTTGAGGTACTCTCATATGATGACGACTATTCCATGCCGATCGCCAGAATGACGTACAGCGATACATATCTTACGCATATGGACGGACCCGATTGGATAGTTCCGCTGATAGACAGGGTGCAGGAAAGGGATAAGTCCCATATACTTCTTCTTGGCGACAGCGTAGGAAGGCAGATGTTTATCGACCTTGGTGATATCAATGATGAGGTATGCGTTGCACCGGCGATCGCACCGTTTTCGATGGCCGGACAGTATGTGCTTACGAAGCTGTATCTTGACAATCATCCGGACGCGACGGATGTTTATCTTGTAATGGTGCCGATGGATGATGTGAGTAAGAATTTCAACATCGAATATGCCTATCAGTATGTTGTGATGCCGCTGGTGGAAACAGATAAGCTTGAGCTTCTTGATGAAAACACGGTTGATGAACTTGGATATATTTTCGGTGAACGTTTTATGGAACTTCCGGTCGTTGAGCGGATAGATAAGAGCGGACTTAACCGAAAGCTTTATCTGAACTATATAAAGAGTTATGCAAAGAATGATTATCCGCACACACTTGAGGAATCGGTATATGTTTCATATCTGAAGAAGATAGCGTCTCTGTGTTCCGGACGGAATGTTACATTTCACTTTCTGCCGGCACCTGTTCCGGATATGGATACATACCACAGCATAGTCAGTGAACTGGCACCGGAATATTTTGAAATGACGGGACTTGATAAGCTGTTTCCGGATTATCTTGACCACGTTAAGTATTATCCGGAGGAAATGTTTACGGACGGCGTGCATTTCGGGGGTCCCTATGAAAATCAGTCTGTATATAATGATATTATTTCCGAGATGTACGGATACAGTGGCCTTACCGAAGTTCTTAAGTTCGAATGATCAGACCTGAAATGGGGATGAGTACCTTGTTGAACAGTTCGGGTTATGATATATTTATCTGGGATTTTCAGACAACATATGAGAGAAATGCAATAAGGAGAGGATTATGAGAAGCAACGTACCTGAAATATTCGGAAGCATGGTATTTAATGACGCCATAATGCGCGATAAATTACCGAAGGATATCTATAAGTCTCTTAAGAAGACCATTGAGGACGGAAGAGATCTTGATATTTCCATAGCCAATGTAGTAGCCATCGCGATGAAGGACTGGGCTATTGAGAAGGGGGCTACCCATTATACACACTGGTTTCAGCCGCTTACGGGGATCACGGCGGAAAAGCATGACAGCTTTATCTCGCCGCAGTCGGATGGCAGGGTTATCATGGAGTTCTCCGGCAAGGAGCTTATAAAGGGTGAACCGGATGCGAGCAGCTTTCCTTCGGGTGGCCTGAGAGCGACCTTTGAAGCAAGAGGATATACGGCATGGGATCCCACATCCTACGCATTTGTCAAGGACGGCGTCCTGTGTATTCCGACGGCCTTCTGCTCATACGGCGGAGAGGCTCTTGATAAGAAGACTCCGCTGCTCAGATCGATGGAGACACTGAATGAACAGGCTCTAAGGATACTGCGTCTGTTCGGAAATAATTCGGTTAAGAGGGTGACGACGACGGTAGGCCCTGAGCAGGAGTATTTCCTGGTCGACCGGGATGTATATAATAAACGTAAGGATCTTATCTACTGCGGAAGAACGCTGTTCGGAGCCAAGGCACCTAAAGGTCAGGAGATGGATGACCATTATTTCGGAGCGATCCTCCGCAGGGTCCAGGAATATATGGAAGACCTTAATGATGAATTATGGAAGCTTGGTATACTTTCGAAGACAGAGCATAATGAGGTGGCACCCGCGCAGCATGAGATGGCACCTATATTTGATACGGCCAATATCGCGATAGATCATAACCAGGTAACAATGGAGATCATGAAGAATGTTGCCAAGCGTCACAACATGGTCTGCCTGCTTCACGAAAAGCCCTTTGCAGGAATTAACGGATCGGGCAAGCATAATAACTGGTCCATGATCACGGATGAAGGAGTAAATCTTCTTGAGCCCGGTAAATCACCTCATGAAAATGCGCAGTTCCTTTTATTCCTTACGGCCATAATAAAGGCGATAGACGAGTATCAGGATCTTATGCGCGTATCGATAGCTTCGGCGGGAAACGATCATCGTCTGGGAGCAAGTGAAGCACCGCCTGCGATAATGTCCATTTTCCTTGGTGATGATCTGGGAGAGATTTTCGAATGTATAGAAAAGGGAACTTCGTATAAGAACCAGGGCATAGGAAAGATGGAGATAGGCGTGCACGTGCTTCCAAGCTTTCCCAAGGATACTACCGACAGGAACCGTACGTCGCCGTTTGCATTCACGGGAAACAAGTTTGAATTCCGTTCCTGCGGTTCGTCCATGTCGGTATCGGGTCCCAATATTATCCTGAATACCATAGTTGCGGAGGAATTAAGACAGTTTGCTGATGAGCTGGAACCTGCGGATGATTTTACAGATGCGCTTAATGAGCTTATTAAGCGTACCATTCAGGAGCATAAGCGTATTATCTTTAACGGCGACGGATATTCCGAGGAATGGAAGAAGGAGGCAGCTAAGAGAGGTCTGCTTAACCTTCCCACAACCGTCGATGCGATGCCGACCGTGCTTGCAAGGAAGAATATAGAGCTGTTTGAGAGGCATGGTATTTATACGGAGACAGAGGTCGGATCCAGATATGAGATATGTCTTGATGTATACAGCAAGACGATCAATATCGAGGCAAATACGATGATAGAGATGGCGAAACGGCAGATACTTCCGGCGGTTAACAGATACATAGGCAGGCTCGCGGAGACGCTGAGCATAAAGCAGTCCGTCGATCCGCTTATAAAGAGCGGGATGGAGAAGGATCTTGTCAAGAAGCTGTCCGCACTCGAAGACAAGGCGTATGCCCAGGTTAACGATCTGGAGAAGCTTCTGCTAAAGGCCCCGTCCTATGATTCGGATAAGCTTGCATGCGCAACCTATTATAAGGACAGGATAATCCCGGCGATGGATAAGCTCCGTTCGTACTGTGATGAAATGGAAGTCAATACGGCATCGGAGCTGTGGCCTTTTCCGACATACGGAGACCTTCTGTTCTCGGTGTGAAATAAAAGACGGTAAGCATGATCATCCTGCCGGCGGGATACCGGGCCGGCTCTAAAAGGCGTAAAAGAAATAAATGGCGTTACAAATGTACTTTGGCTGCTCCGGCAGCGGAAAATCGCATGAATTATATAAACATATCATAGAGGAGTCGCTTCTGCATCCGGAAGTGACTTATCTCTTTATTGTGCCCGAGCAGTATAATTTAAGTACGCAGCGAAGGCTTATTTCCATGCATCCGAATAAAGGAATACTTAATATTGATGTGCTCAGCTTCACCCGTCTTTCACACAGGGTATTTGAGGAGGTCGGATATCGCAGCGCCAGGGGAGTAACGATAGACGACATAGGCAAGAATCTTATTCTCCGTCATATAATATCGGGAAATGAGCATAAGCTTACGGCTCTCTCAGGCGTCTTTGGTAAGCTTGGATATATCAGTGAGATCAAGTCCGTAATATCTGAATTTATGCAGTACGGAATAGGAGACAGGGAGCTTAAGTATCTTGTTGACAAGAGCAGTGACAGAGGGATACTGAAGGAAAAGCTTACGGATGTACAGCTGCTTTACAGAGAATTTCTTAAGTATATAAATGAAAAATATATAACAACCGAGGAGATCCTTCAGAAGGTCAGAGATGCGGTACCCCGCTCAGAAAAGCTTAAGAAAAGCGTTATTATTCTGGACGGATATACCGGCTTCACACCTGTACAGCTGGATCTTATAGAGGAACTGCTTAAGAACTGTATGGATGTATATATGACCGTGCTGCTTGATACCGAAGAGTGCAGAAAACGTATACAGACAGCAGATGCCGGGAACGGAAACGGTCAAAACAAGGTGAAAGGTAACGGTACTCCGGATGAACAGGACCTGTTCTATCTGAGCTATAAAACCCTGGCTTCAATAGGCAGGCTGTGCAGGGATAACAGGATCGCCGTTAAGGAAGATGTTCTGCTGACAGAGGATATCCCCGCCAGATTTATGTATGATGAGGAAGGCAGCCTGATAGAAGAGGACAGCAGGAAACATGAGCTTATTCACCTGGAGAAGTATCTGTTCCGGGCAGAAGACAGACCCTTCGTGAACCCGGGTAATGCAGCTGCAAAGACTGAAGATGAGTCAGCCGGGAACAGAGCGGATCATGAAAACAGCATACATATCTTTACAGGCATCAATCCCGAAGAAGAGGCGGCTGAAGCGGCCGTACGTATAGAGCGGCTTATAAGGGATAAGGGATATCACTATAGGGATATCGCAGTTGTCAGCGGTGATATTGATACATATATGAACGCGTGCGCGAGAGCCTTCTCTGTGTACGATATTCCGTTTTTTATAGATAAGACTTCACCGGTGCTCCTTAACCCTATGGTCGAATATATACGGGCTCTGTTTGATATCATAACGGACAGCTACAGTTATGAGTCGGTGTTCAGATATCTCAGGACAATGGTTAGCGGTTATACACCGGAAGAAACGGATATGCTCGAGAACTACGTGCTTCGTTATGGGATAAGAGGCAGGAAACAGTGGGATACTCCCTTTATACGTAAGCCAAGGAGCATGGATCAGAAAGAGCTTGAGGAACTGGATTCGATCAGGAAAAGGATAGCACTGGAGCTCAAGCCTTTTTATGAAGAGCTTACGTCAGGTTCGGATGATCCGGATACAGAAGCCGTTACATCTGCGACCCGTCTTGATGTTAAGCTGATATCAACCGCTTTGTACAGGTTTATAAGTACACACGGCCTTCAGGAGAAAATGGCTGAGCTTGCCGGAATGCTTGATGAGCGCGGCGATAAGATAAGAGCCGTTGAATTCGGAAAGATATATGAAGAGATATGTACACTCCTTGACAAGATCGTGCGTTTTCTGCCGGGAGAGGCTGTTTCCATAGAAGAATACGCTGAGCTTCTGGATGCGGGTTTTGCTGAGATAAGGACCGGAATAATCCCTCCTTCTGATGATTATGTCCAGATAGGTGATATAAAAAGAAGCAGGCTCAGGGATATAAAAGCTCTGTTTTTTATGGGGGTTAATGACGGTATCATACCGTCTAAGGCTTCGGGAGGCGGTATTATTTCCGACATGGAGAGGGAGTTCCTGACAGAAGGCGGCACTTTTGGTGAAAAAGAAATAGAGCTTGCACCCACTGCAAGAATGCAGGCATATACCCAAAGGATGTATCTGTATATGCTTCTTACCAAGCCTTCCCATGAGCTGTATATTTCATATGCCGCTCTTTCGCGGGACGGGAAATCCTTAAACCCTTCATATCTTATTAAAACAGTCAGGCGGATGTTTCCCCATATAATAACCGGGTATCCTGCCGGAGGGATCATGGATCGGGTATATAATCCTGCGACAGGATATGATGAACTGACGGCGGGAATACAGGATGCGGTCCTTAATTACAGTGATGCGGATTTCACGGAATACGGAATCCTGCTCCGTGTCCTTTCATGTAATGATGAATACAGGGATCGGATAAGGCTTATGCTCGAGGCAGCCTTCAGCGAGGGAGATCTTAAACGGAAGGATGCGATAAGCAGAGCCGTGGCAAGGGTATTATACGGGACGGAGCTTGACTGCTCCATAACAAGACTTGAAAATTACGCCCGCTGTGCCTATGCACACTTTCTTAAGTATGGGCTTTCACTGAAGGAGAGGGAGCTGTTTTCGTTCGAAGCAGGTGATGTGGGATCGGTATTTCACGATACGCTTAAGACATATGCGCAGATACTTAAGGAACGCAGTATTAAATGGCAGGAAGTGGATGAAGAGACCCGGGCGGGAATTATAGATGAGTCAATTCAGAGGTGTATAGCCGGGGAGGATTACGGTGCAATATACGGTTCGTTCAGAACAGGGTATATGGTAAACCGTATGAAACGGATAATGACGCGTACGGTTGATACTCTTACGGCACAGCTGAAAAAAGGCAGGTTTGAGCCGTATGACTTTGAGTTCTCATTCAGTTCCGGCAATGATTATGATTCTCTTAACATCAGTCTCTCAGAAGAAGAAAAAGTACGTCTTATCGGACGTATTGACAGAATGGATCTGTGCGGTGAAGAGGATGACGGCAGGATATATGTTAAGATCATTGATTATAAATCCGGAAATAAGAGCTTTGATCTTGCGGCTGTTTATATGGGACTTGATCTTCAGCTTGTTGTTTATATGAACGCTGCCTGCGAATATGTCAGAAGAAGGTTTGCGGATAAGGAGCCGGTACCTGCCGGAATATTCTATTATCACGTGGATGATCCGTATATAAGCGTACCGGATGATCAGATCAGTGATGAAGAGGTGGATGAGAAGATAGCAAAGGAACTCAAAATGACCGGGCTTGTGAATTCGGATGAAAAAGTGTACAGACTTATAGACAGCGATTTTACCGGACGTTCGGGAGTGATACCGGTATATGTTAAAAACGATGGTGAATTCGGCAGGGGAAGCAGCGTGGCTGATGAAGAAGAGTTCAGGACCCTGTCGGATTATGTAAACCTAAAGATAAAGGAAGAAGGCCGGGAGATCCTTGACGGAAACATTAAAGCGGAGCCGCATATGAAATCCGGGAGTGATAAAAGCCCATGCAGCTATTGTGATTATTACGGAGTATGCGGTTACAGAGGCAGGGGAAGCGTATATGAGGATTCCGTTTCAGATCTGCCGGATGGTGGAGGAGCCGATTCCGGTCCGTCTGATGAGACTGCAGATCATTCTGATGCCCTTAGCGGGATAATTGCTGCCATGAAGGAGCATCTGGGTACAAAAGAAAAGTAACGGAGACAGGGAGTAAGTTATTCAATGGCATTTACCGAAGAACAGCTTAAGGCAATTGAATCAAGAGGCGGGGATCTGCTGGTTTCCGCGGCAGCAGGCTCAGGTAAGACTACCGTGCTTGTTGAACGCATCATACGCAGGATCCTTGATGAAAAAGTACCTGTCGATATTGACAGGATACTTGTCATGACCTTTACCAAGGCTGCCGCTGAGCAGATGAAGGAAAAAATAATAAAGGCGATAGATGAGAAACGTGCCCTCGATCCGTTAAACAGACATCTCATACGGCAGTCGGCTCTTGTACATAACGCGAAGATTTCGACGATACACGGTTTCTGTCTCGATGTGATAAGGAATCATTTTCAGGAGATCGGGGTTGACCCGGATTTCCGTGTGGCTGATGAAGCGGAAGCAAAGCTTCTTAAGAGGGATGTGCTTGAGAGGGTTATTGAGGAAGCCTATGAAAGAGCCGATGACGGGTTCATAAACATGGTTGAATGTCTGGCAGGAGGAAAGAATGACAAAGTACTTGAAGACATATTGGACGGGCTGTATGATTTCTCAATGAGCTCACCGGACCCCGAAGAATGGCTAAAAAGGTGTGAAGAAATCTATAAGTCACCTGAGAGTGATACAGTCTGGCTTAAGCTCATAATGGATAACGCTCTGTATGTTACGGATGATGCTTATGAAGTGGCGATAGCAGACAGGCTTATATGCGATGAGCCGGACGGTCCGTCGCTGTACGAAAAGATATCCGAACAGGACATTGAGATAATCAAAGAACTGAAGGATGCAGTTGCAGGCACGGATCTTATAACCGGATATGAAAGACTGCACAGACTTTTTAACGGACTTAAGTGGCCTGTGCTTCCGAGAGGAGGAAAGAATGCCCCTTACACGGATCCGGATCTCAAAGAAAGGTATAAAAAGGTAAGAGAAGCATACAAGAAGGAAATTTCCGAACTGGCAAAGAACGAATTCATGCTTTCGATGGATGAGCATATCAGAAGGATACGGTTATGCGCGCCTGTTGTGTGTGAACTGACTTCACTTACAAGGAAGGTGGCACAGAATTATTCCGAGGCAAAGAGGAAGAGAAAGATTGCCGATTTCAATGACCTTGAGCATATGTGTATCGGGATACTCTCGGCTGAGGACGGTAATACGGCAAAGGAATACAGGGAGTATTTCGAAGAGATATATATTGATGAATATCAGGACAGTAATCTGGTGCAGGAGGAGATCCTTAAGTATATAGGAAAAGGAGACAATCTGTTTATGGTGGGTGATGTAAAGCAGAGTATATACAGCTTCCGCCTGGCCAGACCGCAGCTGTTTATGGATAAGCTTCAAAAAGCATCAGAGGAAGGCAGCCGGCTTAAACGCATCGACCTGTCTTATAATTTCAGAAGCCGTGAGTCGGTACTAAAAAGCGTAAACGAACTGTTTGCACAGGTGATGAACAAGGATCTGGGGGGTATAGTCTATGATGAGGCTGCATCCCTGCATCCCGGAGCTTATTATCCGGAGACAGATGATCTCCGGGAGAAGACAGAGCTTATACTGGTCAGCACTGCTCAGGGGATTCCGGACAGGGAAATGGAAGCGAAGACTGTTGCGTCGAGGATCAAGAGACTCATGAAGGAGCAGAGGATATCAGAGCCCTCCGATGAAGATCCTGACAGAACAAGACCTGTAAGATATTCTGATATTTCAATACTGTTAAGAAGCGCGAAGGGATGGGATGAGACCTTTGAGAAAGTACTGTCTGCAGAAGGTATACCTGTTCATACGATGAGTCAGACAGGTTATTTCAGCGCGACAGAGATATCCGTGATCCTTGATTATCTCAGGGTGCTTGATAATCCCCTGCAGGATATACCGATGGCGGCGGTGCTTAAGTCAGTGATCGGAAGATTCAGCGATGAGGATCTCGCGGTATTAAGAATAAAACATCCGGAAGAGTATCTGTATGAATCCGTTATGTCTCTGGCAGCGCAAGACTGCGCATGCGGGGAGGATCCGGACGGCAAAGCGGAAACGGCAATAAGACGTAAGGCATCGGAATTCCTGCGTAAATACAACGAATTAAGAGCAAAGTCAGCATATCTTCCCGTTTATGAGATCCTGCTTGAGCTTGTCGATGGGGAATACGGAGACTGCGTAAACTCAATGCCGGATGGCAAAAGAAGAAAAGCCAACCTTAACATGCTTCTTAAGAAGGCAGAGGATTACGGTAAGACCAGCTATAAGGGACTGTTTCATTTTGTAAGATATATAGAGTTGCTCAGAAAATATGAGGTTGATTACGGAGAAGCCGGCATATTGGATGAGCATGATGATACAGTCAGGATAATGACTATCCATAAGAGCAAGGGTCTTGAATTCCCGGTATGCATAATTGCGGGAATGCATAAAAAGTACAATTTTACGGACATAAAAGGATCGGTTATTCCCGATATCGATATAGGTCTTGGTATGGATCTTTCGGATCCCGTCAGGAGGATAAAGCTTTCCACTGCGGTCAAACGCGCTGTTTCCAAAAAGAAGATGTATGAAATACTGGCAGAGGAAGAACGTATCCTGTATGTTGCGATGACCAGAGCGCGTGAAAAACTGATAATGACGGGGATGGTAAACGATATAGAGAAAGCCATGCAGTCTGACAAGGGACCGGTGAGATGCGCAAGCTTTCTGGATCTTGTTCTGTATGGTATTAATAATGCCGGTCTGCCATCCGTTATGGTAAACACCATGACGGCAGAACAGATCATCGATACCGCCATTGAAGAGTCTGTGGGTTATGAGACCCGTAAGGAGGAGCTGAAAAGACTGTCGGGAATAAGAAAGGGATCCGCAGATAATCCAGACGCAGCCGTATCAGGGACCGGACTGCTTCTTGAAAGGTTTGCATTCAGGTATCCGTATGAGAATGAACGCAGACAGTTTGAAAAGGTATCGGTAACCGAGCTTAAGAGAAGAAGCATGCATGCGGAAATGACGGAGGATAAAGAGCTTCCGGAGGACAGTATCCCGGTAGAGGAATCAGAGCTTCCCGGAACGGGTAAAACCCTGCAGGCGGCTAAAACGGATATAAAGGATATAACGCCCTTTATTCCTGACTTTATAAGGGAACAGGAAAAAGAGATACCGGCAACCCTTCACGGTACGGCAGTGCACAGGGTATTCGAAATATGGGATTATACAAGAGGAACCTCGGATGATGACATAAGGGACTTCTTTGAATACATAAAGAGGGAAGGGCTTATGGAGGATGATCTTGTAAACTGCGTGAAGCCTGAAGAGGTAAGCGGCTTTGTTAACAGCGGGCTGGCAATGAGGATGAAGAAGGCTTGTCTTAACGGGCTTCTGTTCAGGGAACAGCCGTTTATGTTCGGCTTTGAAGGCATTATGATCCAGGGTATAATAGACGCGTATTTCATTGAGGATGACAGGATCGTTATAGTGGATTACAAAACAGATGCGGTTTCGGATCCCCGGGAGCTTGCCGGCAGATATCATGTGCAGCTTGAATATTACGCCAAAGCGTTATCGGCGATGACAGGCAGAGAGATATCGGAACTGATCATCTATTCCACGAGGCATAAATGTACTGTCAATATACCATATCCTGTGGTAAACTGAGAATAACTGTTACGAACGGTTACAACCCAAACAGGCATCAGCCGGAGGAAAGGTGGGATACAGTCATGGAAAACAGGCTTGACATCGAAAAAACCGTAGCCATAATCGCGGGTACGGTATTTATGATAATGATATATATGTATCTGGCTATGGAAACGACTGTACCCGGTTATGTCGAGATTCAGATATGCGTTGCCATTATCACGGTATTGGCGGCTATCTACGGATCTGCTGCCGGAATACTCATACCGCTTGCATCATATATTGCAGTCTATGTTTCCAATCCGAGAGACGGGACTCTTCCCTGGCTGCTTTTTTTGGTATTCTTCGGTCTGGGCACGGGACATTTTGCCTCAAGGTTTAAGATACGTGGGGGCAGGTTCAAGGGGATGAGCCTTGCCGATTATGCGGTCGTGGAAGCTTTTCTTGCCGTGATCGTATGGGTCTGCGTACAGCCGCTGTGCAGCTTCTATTTCCAAAAGACAGATCTTAGAATCACTTTGAACGACGGAGTTATGAACTGCGCATTAACCCTGGCAATAGAACTGTGCATAGTTCTTCCCGTACTTCTTCTTGCCAACCGTCTGTACGGAAAGAGACAGGAGGCAATAGATGCGAAAAACGATTACCTTTATGAGAGGAAATAAATGCTGTTAACATTACTCGGCTGGATCTATATAGCGCTCACATGCTTTATAACAGGTTCTTTTGCGCTTCGAAGGATTTCCCGCAATTATAACGATACTGAAATGACTGATCCCGGGGGCTGCATTGTATGCGGCCTCTGTGTGCTTACGGCTTATGCCGGGTATTTCAGTCTGTTCACGGGTGTGGGCCTTGCCGCAAATATCGTTATGCTCGTGGCGTGTGCCTGCATTATAGTCCGGGAACGTAAGAAATATAAGGAATTAATATGTAAGCTGACAGGCAGTAGGAAGGAGCATGGTACCGGAACAGCCGGAGCTTCGGAGCCTAAGCTCCTTAAGGTATTTATGTGTATTGCGGCTGCTGCTGTTATCTTTGTCTGTTTATATTATACTGCCGCAGGACGGTTTGCCTATGACACAGGGACTTATCATGCCCAGAGCATTCACTGGATAGAGAGCTTCGGAGTCGTGAAAGGCCTTGCGTATATGCAGACAAGACTTGGGTTTAACAGTTCATATTTCTGCCTGTGCGCATTGTACAGCATGCACTTTCTGGGACAGTCGATGCATGTTCTGTCCGGATTTCTTGCTGTATTTACGATGCTGTATTCTCTGGCGGGATGGTACAGGCACTTATACGGTGCCGTATACCGGAAGGAGCCGGTGCTCAGAGTCAGTGACTTTGTGTATGCGGTCCCTTTCGCATATTTTACCGTTACCGCGATCGAGACGATCTCTCCTTCCACGGATCACGGTGTTATCTGGCTCATCATCTGGCTGTGCATAAGATGGCTCGAGCTTATTGAGGAAGACAGCGCATCCTCTGCGGGGGATAACGGTATGCGGGTGAATAAACGTACAGACAGCCTGACAGGATATTCCCTGCTGTGTGTATTGGCGGTATTTCTTGTATCCGTAAAGCTGAGCGTCGGAGTGCTGGCACTGCTTGTTATAAGACCTGCTTATCTGCTGGTCCGCGAAAAGAGAACTGTCGAAGCGGTTAAATATATTCTTGCCGGGATTCTGCTTATTCTGCCGTATTTTATCCGTAACATCCTGATAACCGGCTGGCTGGTTTATCCGTTTCCGGCGGTCGATCTTTTCAATGTGGACTGGAAGATACCGGCAGAGGGCGTGAAATATGAAGCGGACGAGATAGTCGTATGGGCAAGATATACCAAGGATGTGGCTCTTATTGACCAAAGCTTCCGGGAATGGTTTCCCGTGTGGTGGAGCGAACAGGGAGCAGCCAACCGGTATGCGTCGGTCTCTGCTTTTGCGGGAGCGGCAGTGCTGGCGGTACGGATAATGATAAGTCTGATTTATGGTACATATCTGTGGATAAACGGAAGGAAGGGCAGGCTTATTGCGACAGCTCCCGGAGTAAAAGAACATGCACATTATGTTTATTTTGGCATTATCCTGCTTATCAGCTATGCCTTTTTTATGATCTCGGCACCATCCAACAGATTCGGATACGGTTATATACTGCTGATCCCTCTGTTCGCGGCCGGTGATGTGTCGGTGAATGTTCTGCCGCTTATGATCCGAAGGTCTGAGCCTGCCGGACTGACAAGGGATGACGGCCGGTATGACGCCCGCAGAATATCCGCGGCTTTGGTACGGAGAATCCTGCCTGCAGCGGCGGTAACGTTCATTATCTGTTTCAACATGCTGAAGGGCTTGTATATGTTTGCAAGTGATGACAGACATTATCTTAATGAAACGGGAACAGGTGCATTCCCGGTCAGACAGAAGGATTACCCCGAGGCCGATGCGGGATCGAAAGAATGGCAGGGTATACATATATATTATCCGGTTATTGAAGGGGAGCAGATATGGTATCATGCTTTCCCGGCTATACTTTACGAAGGGAATCTTGACGGTATAGAACGAAGGGGGAACAGCATACGGGACGGATTCAGACTTAAAATAGACAAATAGACGTGTATATGACATAAGAAAATTCATAAAAATATGTTATTTTGTGAGAGTTTGTGTTATTATATTGTGGAATGTTTGTATTCATTCATAACAGCTATACGTACTATATTATGCATTATGCGCATGCCGGGAGATCGGGAGATCGTCCGGCTTAAGGAACAGACAGTATGGTACAGAGGGGCATGGGGGAGATGCAGGCTATGGATTATAACAGTGGGAACGAAGGAATAAACCGGGGAATGCCAATGAACCAGGGAATGCCGCAGGGACAGGGAATGCCACCGAGACAGGGCATGCCGATGAATCAGGGAATGCCGATGAATCAGGGAATGCCGCAGGGGCAGAATGCACCGCAGGGACAGGGAATGCCGAGGAACCGGGAAATGTCCCGGGGACAGGGTATGCCGTACAGGGGTACTTCCGAAGGAACGGGCAAACCAATGGATGCGCAGCCCCGCATGAGAAGCAGGAATCCGCTTCCTCCGGAGTCCGGTGACGGACCGCAGAAGGGCAGAGGAAACAGGCTGTTCGACGGTGATGACGACATGAAACGGTCAAGACCCGGAAGGTCCGGTGCAGGAATCGGCGGTGCCGTACCGCAGGGATTTATCGACGGTCTTGCAAACGTATCGGGAATAGTATACGCAGCAATATTGTGTATCTGCCTTATGATCGCTCTGATAGCGTACGGAACCACACATAAGGCATCGGGTAAGACATATAACATACCGACCGATATGCTGACCTATAACGGTCTGTTTAAGGATATTTATGAAAAGGCGATCACCGGAGGACTGAGTGATAAACCGGCCGCTCCCATGTATGATGAGGACGGTACGGAGATTCCGGCTGCTCCTACGGCCATAGGAGAGGAAACGGCCCCCGGTATGGGAGGACAGAATGCCGGAACAGATGCATCATCCGGAAACGGGGCATCCGCAGACAGCTCTGACGGTACGACATCAGGTGCCGCACTTGTGGTGGACAGCGGATCGGGTACGGACGGATATAAGCAGGCCGAATCCTATAAGGAACTTCTTTCACAGCTTGAAACGGCGATAGCTTCCGGAGATACGGCTTTTGTCGGGACCAAGCTGGCTTATGAGGATGAGGACGGAAATATCAAAGGATATCCCCAATCGGTGGTAGATCATTTCGTTACATATATGTCTACCAATTCGGACAAAAGAACAGCGCTGCTGACGGAGCTTGCCAATGACAAGTACTCTGCACAGAACGGAAGCGCTTTTATAGTTAAGTTTCCGTATATCAAATTTGTCGTGAACATGGGATACGATAATACTACCATATCCCTGCCGGGATTTTCCGATCAGGTGGTAAATGCGGGACAGAGTGCGAATATCGCACCGCTGCTTCCCTGTATGTATACTCTGACAATAAACAATCCCGAATGGTCTGAGGTGGTAACAAGAGATATAGAGGCCAATGTTAACGAATCGACAATAGCAATAAATATCAAGCCGTAACCTAAACGAACGGAAGGAATTGCTTACTGCATATGAAAGGAGCACAGGGATTTGGGCACAAAAATGGATAAGGACAGTCTGACTCTGTCAGTGATAATCCCATGTTATAACGAGAAGAATACTATTGAGAAGATCATCGCCGAAGTTAAGAACAGCGGAATTAAGAACCTTGAGATTATAATAGTTGATGACTTTTCCACGGACGGAACCCGTGAAATGCTGCAGACAGAGGTCGGGAAGAAGGTGGACAAGGTTCTGTACCATAAGAAAAATATGGGAAAGGGAGCTGCTCTCAGGCATGGATTCCAGGCTGCTACCGGAGATCTGGTGGTGGTTCAGGATGCAGACAGCGAATATGATCCCAAGGATTATAACGTGCTGATCGAACCCTTTGTTTCGGGCAGGGGTGATGCGGATGTTGTATACGGAAGCCGCTACGCCAGAAGCGAAAAATATATGATCAAGAGATTTTATCACAGCGCAGGTAATAAATTTCTTACGTTCATGTCCAATCTGTTTTCGGACCTTGCACTTACCGATATGGAAACATGCTATAAGATGTTCAGGCGTGAGGTGATCCAGAGTATCCCCATTGTTGAGAACCGTTTCGGTTTCGAGCCTGAAATAACCGCAAAGATCGCAAAGAAACGGTGCAAGGTATATGAGGTGCCTATCTCATATTATCCAAGGAGCTATGATGAGGGTAAAAAGATAGGTGTCAGGGACGGCTTCAGGGCCATCTACTGCATTCTCAAATATAATCTTTTTGATCCGGGATATAAGGGTTAGGAATGTATGCCGGATATGATAATTTCGAAATCCGCCTTGCGGCGGATTTCTTTTCTGAAAACGGATTCTGCAGGTAACTGTCCGGAACAGTGGCTTATGCGGATCATCATGTATATAAGAGATAGTGTAAAGCTGATAATGAATCAGAATTGGGCATCAGGGAGTATGGATTATGAACTGGACGCAGTTAATGTGCTCGGAACGATTAAGACAATATACCAAACCCGGTACATCCGGTGATCTTCGCAGCGAGTTCGAGAAGGATTATCACAGGATAATATCAAGCCCGTCCTTCAGGCGTCTTCAGGACAAGACCCAGGTATTTCCACTGGATAAGAGTGATTTCATACGTACGAGACTAACGCATTCATTGGAGGTGTCTTCCTTCGCCAAGTCCCTTGGACAGAGCGTGGGAGCCAGAATCATAAATGAGAAGCTCGCAGATGACTTCGATGAATCGGTAAGGTCCGGCATCTGTGATGTACTGCAGTGTGCGGGCCTGATACATGATATAGGTAATCCCGCGTTTGGTCACTTCGGGGAAAGCGCGATACAGGACTGGTTCAAGAAAAACCTCGGACTTCTTGAATATAACGGCCGTAAGCTCACAGACATCCTTACGGAGCAGATGCAGAAGGACTTCTTCAGGTTTGAGGGTAACACACAGGCTTTGAGAGTGGTTACCAGGCTGCATTTTCTGGTCGATGAGCATGGAATGAATCTTACGAAAGCCCTGCTTGCGACGATAATCAAGTATCCCTGTTCATCATTGGAAAGCAATAAGGAATGCGGGGATATAAAGCTTAAGAAGATGGGGTATTTCTATGCCGATAAGGACAGCTTTGACGATATACAGTCATCATGCGGCCTTAACGGCAGCAGGCATCCGCTTGCATTCCTTCTGGAAGCGGCCGATGATATAGCCTATAACACTGCGGATATAGAGGATGCCGTTAAAAAAGGGAACCTGAATTACAGAATACTGCGTGATGAGCTGGATAAGTGGAGTAAAAAAATACCCCAAGGTCCCAAAGCGGAGACGTTTACGGAAACAGCCGGCAGACTTGACCGTTATTATAACAGGGCACTTGAAAACGGATATGATAATCCCGATCTGTATGCCGTACAGAACTGGATAGTAAGAGTACAGGGAGTGCTAATAAACTGCGCAACCGATACATTTATAAATGATTATGACGAGATAATGTCCGGCAGGTTTAAGAAAGATCTTATAGGTGCGTCAAACGGTGAATATATCGTAAAAGCACTGTCCGATGCCGCATACAGATATGTTTTTATAAGCAAGCCTATTCTTAAGCTTGAGGTGGCTGCTTCGGCAATATTTGACTTTCTTTTGGAGCGGTACACGGATGCGTTCCTGTATTATGATACACCATACTGGAAAGAGAACAGGACCGCGCTCAGGGATAAGTTAACAATGCTTATGTCCGAAAACTATCTCAGGATATATCATAAATATTCAGAAGGTAAGAGTGAAGAGGAAAAGCTGTACTTAAGGCTCCTGATGGTGACGGATTATATCTGCGGGATGACGGACAGCTATGCCAAGAGGATGTATCAGGAACTTAACGGAGTGATATAAATGCAGGAAAACAGGAAAAAAAAGCAGCTGAATTATCTTGATATTGCAAGAGGTATCGGAATCATTGTAGTCATACTTGCACACGTGGATACAGGAGACAATCCGATGTGCTCATGGATCGGATCGTTCTGTATGGCTATTTTTTTCTTTGTATCCGGTGCCCTTCTTCATTATCTTGACAGATGGAGAAACGAGAGCTTTGCCCGGATAATCGTAAAACGTCTGAAGGGTGTACTGTATCCTTATTTTTCTTTCAGTGCCCTGATAATCCTTTATTATACATTTATGAGAGTGGTATTTAAGGAAGGCAGCTTTTCGAATATAGCTGAGATCGTCAAGAGTACACTGACTCTCTCGGGCTATGATGCCTTATGGTTCATGCCCACGCTGTTCTTTGCGGAAGTCATATGTGTGCTGCTTCTGAGATATTTCGGACGGGGGAACTGCCCGGGAATGGATGAAGCAGGGAAGAAAGATGAAACCGGTATAAAAGACGGAGCCGGTACAAAAGACGGAGCTGAAATAAAAGATGCAGATAAGACTGAGCCCGGGCCCGGCAGTGCTGCGTACAGAAGAGGAGTAAGGAAGGAATGGGCAGGATTTGCAGCCGTGACGGTACTGAGCCTTATATGCTACTGCGTGCTCCATTACGGAATCATAGAGGAATATGCCGACGGATGGTTCACCTTCGTCAAGTTCACAAGAATACTCATGTCGGCAGTATTTATTTACGCAGGTTATTTCTATTTTGAATATAAAGACAGGATCCTTAAGATAAATCATAAGGCAATGATCACTGCATGCATAATCTGGCTTATTATTGACTTCCCGATCGCACAGCCGAATCATTTCGTGGATTATTCGTTTGTAAGGATAGTAAGCCTTCCGCTCCAGTATCTGACCGGAATACTGACTTCCTTCGCAATATTGTACCTGGGAGAGGTACTTAATATAAAGAGCCGCCCTCTTGAGTATTTCGGCAAGAACTCTCTTACGATGATGGCGACGCATAATCCGCTGCCCGTACTTGGAACGATATATGAGTTATACAAAAAATATGTTCCCGGCATCGGCAGGTATGGAGACGATATAATAATACTTCTGCTTGTGCTGATCGCGGAAATTCCCATAGTTATGTTTGTTAACAGGTTTCTGCCATTTATAGTAAGATGGCCCGGATCAAAGAAAAAGTAGGATAAACGGTGGAGAATTTAATGAGTAAGAACAAAGGAACTGCAAAAAAAACAGATTACCGGACAGGGATCGGTCTGGCCTCGCTTCTGATCGTCATTTTTTATTCCGTAAGATGGCTTCTTTCAAGAAAAGCGGAATATGACTGGATATCCCGCACCACTGTCCAGGCGGTTTCATATCTGATCGGCTGTGCAGGGTTTATCGCTCTGTCTTTTTTTATAATAAAGGCGGCGGACAGACTGAGACATGAACAGATATTTATCGTACTCTATCTTGTATTGGGGTTAGCTTATATGACGGTATCGCCTTTGTCTGCCATACCGGATGAAACCGAGCATATGCTGAGAACTTATGGGATAACGACAGGAGACTTCATTCCACCGGTAAATGAGCAGGGGGAGGGCGGAAGCTACTGTCCCGCAAATCTCACTTATCTGTGGGACCGGAGCGGTGTACGCCTTAAATACATGTCGGATAACCTGTGGATGAGGTCAAGCGGGGAGAAGACGTTCCAGACCTATTCCAATACTGCTTTTTATTCGCCACTGACGTATCTTCCCCAGGCTGCCGGTATGCTGATAACGCGCCTGATATGCGACAGACCATACATAATAGCGTACGTTGGAAGGCTTTGTGAGCTTGTTGCATCCGGAATACTTATATATTATGCGATAAAGCTGATGCCCTTTGGAAAGAACATACTGCTATTATTAAGTCTTCTTCCCATGAATATATACGAATGTGCCTCCCTGAGCGGTGACGGCATGGCATATGCGGTGACACTGCTTATAATAGCTTATTCGTTATGGCTCAGATATGAGAAAAAGGAAGTAATGAACAATAAGGAGATCGTAAAGATGTATTTCCTGCTTGCACTTGTTGCCTCCTGTAAGATCGTTTACGCTCCGTTTGTTTTAATGGCATTCGTTATACCGCCGGAAAGATTCGGAGGCAAAAAACAGTACTTCATTCATATCATCTGCGCAGGGATAATGATAGTGCTTCTTGCAGTAGGATGGCCTTTACTCATAGGATCCAGATATCTTCTTGAGTATATGGAGGGTGTATCCGCTTCCGCTCAGACAGTTTACGTGATAACACATCCGTGGAGCTTTGTGCAGGTTATGTTCTATACGCTCATACAGGAAGGGGAATGGCTGGTCAAGACTTACTTCGGGCTGTCGCTTAGTTACTTTAATGTTGACTGCGGTATCCAGGTGCTGTTCATCTCGGCCGGAAGCCTGATATATGCCTGCTGTTTTGAAAGGCTGTTAAAATATGAGGATGAGACGGTACTGAGTATATGGAAGAGGCCGACCGTGATACTGGGAGCTGCGACAGTGCTGAGTATTGTTTTTACATTTCTGAGTCTGTATATTGAATGGACACCGTACAGGGCAGAGAGCGTGCTTGGACTGCAGGGAAGGTATTTCATACCGCTCACTTTCCAGACTGTTTATCTTCTCAAGAAGAAGTACGGCAGGGCAGAGACAGGCAAAGAAGGGACTGCACACCCGGATATCATGACAGCACCGGCCGTATGTATGTGTGCTGCCAATCTGATCGTGCTTGTTACGCTGTTTGTGTTCTATGTGTGATCATTCATCAGAGTGCATATCCTTAACGGTCCGTATCATTTTGCGGAAACGCCTGAAATATGGGTACTCAGTATCCGACTTCAAGCATAAGATCTGCTCCTTCATATTCGCTTTCGATACGCAGGGTGCCATGCGAATCCGAAGGAAGGACGATGGTATTGTTCTTATTGCGTTCCTGTATGATATACTCCGTTCTGCCTGAGGGAGAAGCGGGATCGCCTACGATATTGGTTACCGTGTATTCCATATCATCCCGGTTGGAGGCTATTGTATACTGCATGTCGATCTCCGGATTGCCGTCATCCCTGTGTGTGAGATCTCCCGAAACAGGCATCCGGTACAGCCCGTATATCTCAGGCTCCTCTGCTGCAAGCTTTTCTGAATATGTGGTATAGAATTTGGACATATTATTATCCGCGGAATCACTGAGTACATTCCATAATGCCTCTGTGTATACCTCTGCTCCGGCAGTATTAAGATGCTCCGGATCCATATAGTACTCACCGCGCTTTATATCAAGATATTCCCTCTTTATAAGGTTCATGTCATAGCATTCGATACCGTATCCGTCAGCAAGACTCTTAAGCTCCGTTACATACCTGTCATAGTCTCCTGTACTCAATAACTGAAAATCAAGAACGGGAGATACGAACAGGGTAACGGGGATATTGTTTTTTTGGCAGAACTCAATGCTTTTGCACAGATAGCTGCGGCTCTTGGCGCCTATTCCGAATCTGGTCAGATCCCTGTCTTTTGGAAATATTTTTTCGCTGTCAAAAACACGACCGTTTGAGCTGTTGTCTCCCTTGATATGATATTCCTGGTACCAGGGCGAACCGTCCGGCTCCTCATAATCTATATGAAAGCTGTAGCCTCTTTCCGATGAAGGCCTGAAATTAGACAGATTATCCGATATATGCTCCCAGTCAAACAGCTTCTCGCGATATCTTACAAACGGAATAAGATTCTCGATCATATGATCCCTGTCTGATGCATGGAGCTGTATCGCAACGGAATTAAGAGACGGCTTCATCGCATAGCTGATCTGCCATGAGGAAGCGAAATGATCGGGATCTCCGATATAATCGGATACACGTACGCTGTCAGAGTTCTTATCATATATTTCGTGATCGGTCACACACAGATAATAGCATTCAAGATAGACATGCTTAAGCTTATGATCCCCGGCCATCTCCTTAAGAAGATAGTAGCTTGCATCAAAGCGCTGCTGGGGTGACGACATGTTGAAGTTATTATATCCGTTGATCTCATCAAGAAGGAGAGGTTCCACATCACATAATATATGAGAAGAGCCGATGAAGGCCTGATCGATATTCCTCTCCTGTGTATAGTAGGAATGGAAGAGTATCCTGTGCCACTCGTCCTCGGGAACATACAGAAGATCGAGGAGTCTGCAGCCTGCGAGGAAGATAAGGATCACCGGTATAAGTTGTGCGAGGTTTCTTACGTTCTTTTTCATGATCGGTTCCTAAAACTGAAAATATATAAACTGCTGTACATCATAAGCGCTTCCGTAGCATCCGAAGAGTATTATGAAGAGCAGCAGACCGGCCTCGGCCAAAGCCCTGAACCACCAGCGCTGCCTGAAGAAAGCGGCAGTAACATTGATCCCCCTGTATTTAAGACGGTCGATAAAGGCAAGCAGGGCGACCGATATAAGCAATACATGGAAATAATCCTCGGAAACTCCGAGAGAATAAACCGACTTGTTAAACAGGACAGTCCAGTTAAGATCCGATGCAATACCCTCAAGAAGCACCCGGGCACTGCTCATGCTGCCTGCTCTGAAGAACAGCCATGCAAAGGCGGTAAGAAAAAGAGTCACTGCCAGCTTTGCAAGCCTGTCCGAGAACAGCTCACTGCCCGGGGAAAGCTTTCTCCGGGCCGTTATGAAGGACTTTACGGATGAAATAACATCTTCGATAACCTGATACAGACCATGGAGCAGACCCCATACGATAAATGATACGGAGGCGCCGTGCCACAGTCCGCTGACGGCAAATACGATGATGATGTTTATATATTTCCTGAGCCTTCCTTTCCGGTTTCCGCCAAGGGGAATGTAGAGATAATCCCTGAACCAGGTCGACAGTGAAATATGCCATCTCCTCCAGAATTCCTTGATACTTTTTGAATAATAAGGTGCGTTGAAATTATCCATCAGACGTACGCCGATGGTAAGGGCAGCTCCCTTGGCTATGGTAGAATACCCGTAGAAATCACAGTAGATCTGAAGTGAAAACAGTATCGTCGCAAAGATGATATAGAAGCCGGGACGGCCGTACGATTCATTGTAGACCGCATCAACGATAACAGCCACCCTGTCAGCAATGACAATCTTCAGGAAGAAGCCGTAGAGCATAATGAGCATCCCTTCCCGCAGATTGTCAAACGAGAAGCGGTGAGGCTCCGAAAGCTGCTTAAGAAGGTTCTTTGAGCGCTCGATGGGACCCGCAACAAGCTGGGGAAAGAAGGAGATGAACAGCGCGTATTTAAGGAAATTCCGTTCGGCATAGATATCCTTCCTGTATACATCTATGAGATATCCCAGTGCCTGCAGCGTAAAGAAGGAAATACCGACCGGAAGCAGTATATCTTTTTCAAAGGGAGCGGTATGTATGCCGATGACTGACAGAGCTTTGCCCAGATACAGCATGATGAACGAGGCATATTTGAAATATCCGAGTATCGACAGATTGATGAAAAGTCCAAGGAAAAGACATATCTTCCTGCCGCGTGTACTGACGGTACGCTCCAGTATAAGCGCGCCTGTGTATGTGACCACGGTTGAAGTAAGCAGCAGAAAAACATATACAGGGTTCCACTGCATATAGAAATAGTAGCTTGCCGCAAGAAGCCAGATATATTTGATCTTATCCGGAATAAGGTAATAAATTACTGCCACGACCGGAAAGAAGATCAGGAATTCTAAGGAATTAAAAAGCAAAACTGAGTCTCCAATCTTTCATGTAAACATGAGCCGTATTCTATGTGCATGACTCTGAATAGTTACCATAATACCATAAATAAAGGTGTTTGGGTAGCACTACAGGTTTGATTTGATAATAGTCGTAAACTGTGGTATTTTAGATTCGTATTTATCGGGAAACACGGGCGGAGAACAGCTTCAGATCATGGAAAGATTCGACAGGATAATAATAGGCGCAGGCCTGTACGGCCTGTATTCGGCATTATACAGCCTGAAAAAAGGACTGAACGTTCTGCTGCTTGAGAGTGACAGCGGACCGTTCAAACGGGCCACTTACATTAATCAGGCAAGAGTACATCAGGGATATCATTATCCGAGATCATTATCCACGGCGATAAGATCGGCGGGATATTTTGAACGTTTCAACAGGGATTACGATTTCTGCATCAACAGGGAATTCGAACAGATATATGCCACATCATCGCAGTATTCCTGGACAGACGGAGAGCAGTTCAGAGAGTTCTGTAAAGCTGCGGGTATACCATGTAAAGAGCTGTCTCCGGGGAATTATTTCAAGCCCGGTATGTGTGACGGAGCCTTTCTTACAAGAGAGTACACCTATGATGCCGGGATATTAAAGGATTATTTCCTTGATAAGCTGAAAGAATACGACGGTTCCTTCAAAGTCAAATACGGAGCGGTCATCACGGGAACGGACCGCAGTGACGACAGCTATATCATAAGAGAGAGTGACGGTAGTGAGTACAGTTCTTCCTTTGTGCTCAATGCCTCTTACGCAGGAATAAATCAGGTGCTTAAGCTTGCGGGAGCGGACGGGTTTGATATCAAATACGAGCTGTGCGAGATCATATTGTGTGAAGTGAATGATGTATTAAAAGACACAGGGTTTACGGTCATGGACGGTCCTTTCTTCTCGATCATGCCTTTTGGAAAAACCGGTTACCATTCGCTTACATCGGTAACCTTTACGCCGCACAGCACAAGCTATGAGCGGCTCCCGGTCTTTGACTGCCAGAACGGAAGCGGCGGCTTCTGCACCCGTGAAAGACTGGGGAACTGCAATGACTGTCCGGCAAAGCCCGAAACAGCCTTCCCGTATATGTCATCCCTTGCCGGCAAGTATCTTCTGGATGACTACCGGTTCACATACAGGGGCTCGCTGTTTTCGATGAAGCCTATTCTTCTGAGCTCGGAGATAGATGATTCACGCCCGACGGTCATCAGGGTTTTATCGGAGTCTCCGACCTTTGTCAGCGTTCTTTCGGGCAAGATCAATACTGTATATGATTTGGATGAGGTACTTGACAGTGACCAATAATGATAAAAGCTTCAACAGAGAAAAGAATTTCGCGTCCGCAGTACTGTATGTACATAATTCACAGCAGTGGATAGGAAGCTTTCTGAAAACCGTAATATCGGTAATGGAGGATAATTTCGAATATTCCGAGATAATCTGCGTTAACGATCATTCGGATGACGGAAGCGTCGGGGAAATAAAGAAATGCGCAGAAACGGCTGAAAAGACCAGCATAACCGTGGTGAACCTGAGCTATTTTCACGGACTGGAAGCAGCCATGAATGCGGGTATGGATCTTACCATAGGTGATTTCGTTTTTGAGTTTGACAGAACGGTTCCGGACTTTTCCGAGGATATGATCATGAAGGTATACAGGCGGTGTCTTGAGGGTTATGACATAGTCAGCGCATCGCCGGACAGGAACGACAGATTCACTTCGAGAATGTTTTATGCAGTCTTTGACAGGTTCTCCGATGTTTCCTACGATATGACGACCGAGAGCTTCAGGATACTCAGCAGACGGGTGATAAACAGGATACGGTCGATGAATAAGTCGGTTCCATACAGGAAGGCAGTGTATGCGAACTGCGGGCTTAAAACAGATAATATCAGGTATGATATTGTCGGGGGCTCCGGGTACAGAAGAGACAGAAAGGAAGCCAAATACAGATCCGGACTGGCAATGGATGTGCTTATACTGTTTACAGATATGGGATACAGATTCGGGAAAGCAATGACACTGTTTATGATGTTTATGTCTGTGTTCATGCTTGTTTACTCAGTCGTTATTTATCTCCTTAAGCATCCGGTCGCGGGATGGACCACCACGATACTGTTTTTATCAGTCTCATTCCTGGGACTGTTCGGTATCCTGACAATAATCATTAAATATCTCCAGCTGCTTGTAAACCTTGTATTCAAGCGCAAGAATTACAGCTTTGAAAGTATAGAAAAGCTTACAGGACATTAAGGATACGGTAAATGCACTGATACGTTTCCTGTAGAATAAGTAACGCATAAACGGTAGTGATAAAAGATGACAGACAGAGGTGATATACCATATGAAGGCACTGGTTGGATATACAGGGTTTGTGGGCAGCAATATTTACAGCCGCGCAGGTAAAGAGATAGATGCGGTATATAATTCAAAAAACATAGAAGAAGCCTTTGGAACAGATCCGGATCTGCTTATTTACGCCGGCCTCAGAGCCGAGAAGTATCTGGCGAACAATGCGCCCGATAAGGATATGGATCTGATAAGACAGGCGGAGAGCAATATTTCAAAGATAAATCCGCGTAAGCTTGTTCTTATATCCACGATTGATGTATTCCCGGATCCGGTGGGTGTCTGTGAGAAAGATCCGGTCAATACGGAGGGGCTGCATGCTTACGGCTTAAACAGATACAGGCTTGAGGAGTGGGTAAGGGAGAACTGTCCCGATGCTCTTATAATACGTCTGCCGGGACTGTTCGGGAGGAATATAAAGAAGAATTTCATATATGATCTTATAAATCTGATCCCGTCTATGCTTAAAGAAGACAAATTTAAAGAGCTGGCAGAAAGGGACAGTGAACTTCCGCTTTATTACAGTAAACAGGATAACGGCTTTTACAGGGCAGAGGTTAAGCCGGAGGACAGGGAGAAGCTTAAGGAAAAATTCAGAAGACTTAAGTTCTCGGCGCTTAATTTCACGGACAGCAGGAGCGTATATCAGTTCTATAATCTGTCAGGACTGTGGGATGATATCCGCACGGCACTGGATAATGACATAAAGCTGTGGCATCCCGCGACCGAGCCTGTATCGGCGGCTGAGATATACAGATATCTTACGGGAGAAGAATTCGTCAATGAGCTGTCCGGCAGGCCCGCATTTTATGATTACAGAACCGTATATGACAGGATCTTCGGCGGCGATAACGGATATATATGTACTAAAGAAGAAATCCTCAGGGAGATAAAAGCATTTACGGATAACGGGGAAGGCAGGTGACCGTGATGACCGGGTTATCAATATCCAATATAGCATGGGCGGCCGATGATGATGAAACAGTATATGGTTTCATGAAGGAACTCGGTTATACAGGACTTGAAATAGCGCCGACGAGAATATTTCCCGAAGCTCCCTACGACCGTTTGGACGAAGCGAAGAAATGGTCCGATAATATGTACAGTTCATACGGGATAAGGATATCCTCGATGCAGTCGATATGGTACGGAAGGAATGAGAAGCTGTTTGGCACGGAAGAGGAGCGGAAAACACTGACGGATTATACAAAAAAGGCTGTTGGTTTCGCATCCGTTACGGGCTGTGCCAATCTGGTATTCGGATGCCCGAGGAACCGTAATATGCCGGACGGAGCGGACAGGGACATTGCATTACGGTTCTTTAGGGAAACCGGTGACCATGCAGCTGCGAATAATACGGTGATAGCCATGGAGGCCAATCCGCCTGTGTACAATACAAATTACATAAATGATACACGGTCTGCGACAGAGCTTGTAAAAGAGGTCGGCTCCAAAGGCTTCATGCTGAATCTTGATCTGGGCACAATGATCGCAAACGGTGAAGATCTGTCGGTACTTAAAGGCAATGAGCATCTTATCAACCATGTCCATATAAGTGAGCCGGGACTTAAGATGATAGAGAAAAGGGAGCTTCACAGAGAGCTTGCGGTATTCCTTAAAGAATCCGGTTATGATAAATATGTTTCCATAGAAATGGGAAAGCAGGAAAATGTCTCTGCGGTCAGAGAGACCATGGAATATATAAAGGAAACATTTGAGTTGGGATAAGATATGTTATATGAAAAGAAACCGGGAGTCCCGGAATTTGATTGTACGGAGTACAGAGAAAGAAACAGTGATTATGTGGTCCTTATACCCATTATAAATGAGGGCGGAAGGATACATAATGAACTGAGAAGAGCAAAAAAAGCCGGGATATCTTCATATGCGGATATAGTGATCTGCGACGGCGGATCAACGGACGGCTGCACCGATGAAGAAAAGCTTAAAGCGCTTGATGTAAACACGCTGCTTGTAAAGCGGAGTGAGGGAAAACAGGGTGCACAGCTCAGAATGGGTATATGGTGGGCGCTTGAGCGCGGATATGAAGGGATCATAACCATAGACGGAAATGACAAGGACAGCATTGAGGATGTTCCGCACTTCATAGATAAGCTTAAGCAGGGCTACGACCTGATCCAGGGTTCGAGATTTATAAAGGGGGGACATGCGGTAAATACTCCTTTTATAAGGACTGTTTCCGTGAGGCTTCTGCACGCTCCGGTGATATCATTGACTGCACACCGGAGATTTACCGATACAACGAATGCATACAGGGCATATTCAAGAAGATATCTTACAGATGAACGGGTTCAGCCGTTAAGGGATATTTTTGTTACATATGAGCTTCTGGCATATCTGTCCGTACGGGCAACGCAGCTTGATATGAAGGCGTGCGAGATACCCGTTACGAGGGCATATCCGGCATCCGGAAAAACACCGACCAAAATAAGCTTTTTCAAAGGGAACTGGGAACTGCTTAAGATCCTGTTCAGGAATGCTGCGGGAGCTTATGCCCCCAAAGCCACGGACGGTAAAGGAAATCAGAGATAGGATATTTATAAAATTAAGTGTTGACAACACTTAAATGAAGGGATATTATAATACTTGTGTTAGCACTCAAACGAAAAGAGTGCTAACAAAACCAAAAAAAAACAAATATATTACCATTTTAATTTAATAGGAGGCGAAGCATCATGAAGTTAGTACCATTAGGTGACAGAGTAGTTCTTAAGCAGCTTGAAGCTGAGGAAACAACAAAGTCGGGAATCGTTTTACCCGGACAGAATAAGGAGAAGCCACAGCAGGCTGAAGTTATTGCGGTAGGACCCGGAGGAGTGGTTGACGGCAAGGAGATCAAGATGGAAGTTAAGGTAGGCCAGCAGGTTATCTATTCCAAGTATTCGGGAACCGATGTTAAGCTGGATGACGAGGAGTTCATCATAGTTAAGCAGTCTGATATACTTGCTGTAGTTGAATAATGTCATTAAGGTACCGCGAAGCAGCGGATTCCTTATGACGGCAGGAGAACACAGGTAAAGGATAAAAGTATTTTAGGAGGAAAATAAAATGGCAAAAGAGATCAAATACGGAGCAGAGGCTCGTGAAGCCCTGGTTGCAGGCGTTGATAAGCTTGCAAATACAGTAAGAGTTACACTGGGACCCAAGGGAAGGAATGTAGTGCTTGACAAGAGCTACGGCGCTCCCCTTATCACAAACGACGGTGTTACCATAGCAAAAGAAATAGAGCTTGAGGACGCTTTCGAGAATATGGGCGCACAGCTCGTTAAGGAAGTAGCAACCAAGACAAATGATGCAGCAGGTGACGGAACAACGACAGCTACCGTTCTTGCACAGGCTATGATCGATGAAGGTATGAAGAACCTGGCAGCAGGCGCCAACCCGATCATCATGAGAAAGGGTATGAAGAAGGCCACCAAAGAGGCTGTTGATGCAATTGCCAAGATGTCAAGCAAGGTTAACGGCAAGGAGCATATCGCAAGAGTAGCAGCTATCTCTGCAGGTGATGATGAAGTGGGAAACATGGTTGCGGACGCTATGGAGAAGGTTTCGGGCGACGGTGTTATCACCATCGAGGAATCAAAGACCATGCTTACAGAGCTTGACCTTGTAGAAGGTATGCAGTTCGACCGTGGTTATATTTCGGCATACATGGCAACAGATATGGATAAGATGGAGGCTAATCTTGAGAATCCTTATATCCTTATCACAGACAAGAAGATTTCAAACATCCAGGATATCCTTCCTCTGCTTGAGCAGATCGTTCAGTCCGGAAGCAAGCTTCTTATAATCGCTGAGGATATCGAGGGTGAGGCACTTACAACACTTATCGTTAACAAGCTCCGCGGTACCTTCCAGGTAGTCGGTGTTAAGGCTCCCGGATACGGCGACAGAAGAAAGGCAATGCTTGAGGATATCGCAATCCTTACAGGCGGTCAGGTTATCTCAGACGATCTCGGCCTCGACCTTAAGGAGACAACGCTTGACCAGCTCGGACGTGCCAAATCAGTTAAGGTTCAGAAGGAGAACACGGTCATCGTTGACGGTGAAGGTGATAAGAAGGCCATTGATGCACGTATCAGCCAGATCAAGATGCAGATCGAAGAGACTACTTCAGACTTCGACCGTGAGAAGCTTCAGGAAAGACTTGCAAAGCTTGCAGGCGGCGTAGCAGTTATCCGTGTAGGTGCTGCAACAGAGACAGAGATGAAGGAAGCAAAGCTTCGTATGGAAGATGCACTTGCAGCTACAAGGGCAGCTGTAGAGGAAGGTATCATCGCAGGCGGCGGATCGGCATACATCCACGCTCAGAAGCAGGTTGCCAAGCTGGCCGAGACACTTACAGGTGATGAGAAGACAGGTGCAAACATCGTTATGAAGGCACTGGAAGCTCCTCTGTATCATATAGCAGGAAACGCAGGACTGGAAGGTGCTGTTATCATAAATAAGGTTAAGGAAAGCAAGGACGGCATGGGCTTCGATGCTCTGTCAGGTGAGTACGTAGATATGGTTAAGCAGGGAATCCTTGATCCCGTCAAGGTAACACGTTCCGCACTCCAGAACGCAACAAGCGTTGCTTCAACCTTCCTTACAACCGAATCGGTAGTAGCAAACATCAAGGAAGACACCCCCGCAATGCCCGCAGGTGGTGGAATGGGCGGAATGATGTAAGCGTAGCTACGAGCCAGGCTAAATAAGAGAAACACCCCGTATCGCGTGCTTGCACGCAAGATACGGGGTGTTTCTCTTATTTAATCCGGCGACAGCCGGATATGAGCGAAGCGAAGCGTAGCGAATAAGCCCGGCGGCGACAGCCGGATATGAGCGAAGCGAAGCGTAGCGAATAAGCCTGACGGCGACAGCCGGATATGAGCGAAGCGAAGCGTAGCGAATAAGCCTGGCGATGACAGCCGGATATGAGTGTAGCGAATAAGCCCGGCGTCCCCTTGCCATAACCCAAAGGATTTGCTACAATCAGCATTAGTCAGGTTGAAAGGACAAGATAAAATGCTCTTTAATTCATTGGCCTATGGTATTTTCCTGCCGGTTGTCTTTATTATATACTGGATGATCCCCAATAAGTACAGATGGATACTGCTGCTGGTTTCCAGCTATTATTTTTATATGAGCTGGAATCCCAAATATGTTGTTCTGATACTTCTTACCACGGGGATTTCATATCTGGCTGCAATACTGATCGAGGGAACCGGATCTCTTAGAAGGAAGAAAACCGTTTTGACATCAGCTTTGATCATATGCCTCGGGATACTGTTTGTTTTTAAATACTTTAATTTCTTTTCAACCACTGTTATTGAGGTGCTTAAAAAGTGCTCCATTCAGCTTCATCCGGTGACGCTTAAGCTTATACTTCCGGTCGGAATATCTTTCTATACGTTTCAGACCTTAAGCTATGTTATTGATGTGTATAAGGGTAAGACAAAGGCATGCAGGAATTTCGGAGTATATGCGGCCTTCATTTCCTTCTTCCCGCAGCTGGTCGCAGGACCCATTGAGAGAACGGATAATCTTCTCCCGCAGATAACAAGTGAGAAGAGCTTTGATTATGACGAGGCAGCCTACGGCCTTAAGCTTATGGCGTGGGGATTCTTTAAAAAGCTTGTCATCGCCGATGTCACGGCAGGTTATGTGGATCAGGCTTTTGCTTCCATAGAAGGCTGTACGGGACTGGATCTTTTCCTTTCGATAATCTTTTTCTCATTTCAGATCTATTGTGATTTTTCGGGATATTCGGATATAGCCATAGGAAGCGCGAGGCTGCTTGGCATAAAGCTGATGCGTAATTTCAACAGTCCGTATTTTTCGCATTCAATAAGAGAGGTATGGACAAGATGGCACATATCGCTGTCTACATGGTTCAGGGATTATGTCTATATTCCCCTTGGCGGAAGCAGGTGTTCGAAGCTTAGAAGAAATATAAATCTGGTGGTCACATTCCTGCTGAGCGGACTGTGGCACGGGGCAGCATGGACCTATGTATTATGGGGCGGAATAAACGGAGCAGGACAGATCATAGAGGAGAAGCTGTTTGGAAAGAAAGAGTATAAAGGGCTTGGACGGATCGTATCATGTTTATGCGTGTTTGCGTTCTGGAATTTTTCTCTGGTATTCTTCAGGGCGGATACGGTTTCCGCTGCGCTCCTGTATATAAAGAAATTTGTTATGTGTTTAAGATATCCTTCGCAGTTCAAACAGACAGCACTGGGATTTGACAAACCGGAAAGCTTTTACTGTATTTTCTTTATCATAATATTATTGATATTTGATCATGCTTCCCTTAAGACTGATGTCATTAAGTGGATATCCGCAAGAAAGCCGGTGGTAAGATGGGCGGTTTATCTGCTGACGATATGGGTGATACTTGCCTTCATGCCTCCCGTAAATACATCGGAATTTGTATATTTTCAATTTTAGGTAACTATTCAGGACAGCACATATATTTTAAAATATGGGTAACTATTCAGAACAGGCTCAAAATACTTCGTATTTTTCGCTGTTTTGGATTCATCCAATACATAAATTTATAAAATACAGTTCTTACAAGCTAGCTTGACGCCCTGTATTTTATAAATTTATGTGCTGTTCTGAATAGTTACAAAATATGAACCATCAGGCTTGCGACGCGAAGCCGGTCCTTTAGGGCTTGTAAGGGGCATTATTATGAAGAAGTTTATCAGAAATATTTTTATCTTTTTGGGATTATTTATATTGACCGCAACGGTCATTGTTCTTGCCGATTATTTCATGATAGGTAACCAGCACCTCGGAAATTACCAGGCGTCGATACTTGACAAGACCGAAAGATTCAGATCGTTGACCGGTCCCAAGATCGTGCTTATAGGTAATTCGAACCTTGCATTCGGTATGGATTCGGAAATGCTGTCGGAAGCAACGGGCATGGAAGTCGTGAACATGGGCCTGCATGGCGGCCTGGGAAGTGCCTTTAATGAAAATATGGTCAGACTGGGAAAGCTTAATGAGGGAGATATAGTCATACTCAGCCTGCATACGTATGCGGATGATGATGCCATAGAGGATCCGTCGCTTGCTCTTATAACCGTAGAGAAGCACAGAGATCTGTGGAAGCTTATACGTTTAAAGGACCTGTACGGTATTGCCAAAGCATATCCGGATTATTTCAAGGACTGCGTAATGTATAAATGTACGAAAGAGGATGACAACACACCCGAGGAAACCACCTGCTATTCAAGAAGCGCATTCAACATATACGGTGATAATGTGCGAAGGCTTGAGGGTGATGACACGTTCATGTTCTATCCGGGAAGTGTGGAGGTTCCGTCAGTTAACGATACCTGTGTAAACAGAATAAACGGACTGAACGAATATATTGAAGGCTGTGGTGCCACGCTGCTTATTGCAGGTTATCCGATCGGGTACGGAGAGTTTACTCCCGAAGCATCCTTATATGATGAATTCGAAAAGACACTCAGGGAAAGAATGGACTGTGATGTGATATCACACTTTACGGATTATTTCATACCGTACGATCTGTTCTATGATACCAAATTCCACCTTGATGAAGAAGGCGCGAAGGTGAGGACCCGTCAGCTTATTAAGGATATAGAGAACTGGCGGGCAGGAAGACCGTAAAACAGACGGCAGAATAAAAGCTGACAGAAATATGTGCCGGAAACATTAAGCAGCTGAAACAGAAACCGGCAGAAAGTGACAGTGAGGGATCCGATCATGAAGGACTGCTGTATAGTTATCCCCATCTACAATATAGAGCCAACGGACAGTGAGATCATATCCATAAGCAGGAATCTGACCGTCCTTAAGAATTATGATATATTCTTTATACATCCCTTTCTTATGGATACATCCGCTTACGAAGAGATCATCATGAGCGTTTTTGAAAATGATGTGAAGAACCGGACGGGTCAGCCGGTCTCCGGACTTTTCAACGACCGTGTGCACTTCAAACCGTTCGCGAAGAAGTACTTTAAGTCCAACAAGTCCTACAGCCGGCTTCTTCTGTCTGACGGATTCTACAGACAGTTTCTTGAATATGAGTACATGCTCATAGCCCAGACCGATACTTATATACTGAATACAGAGCACACACTTGATGAATTCATTTCCATATCCAGGGAGAAAGCATATGATTACTGGGGTGCTCCATGGGTGAATGGACCCTTTGGTAAACCATATACATTAAAGGACAGGCTGAAGCTGGCGGTCGTAAAACACCCGGAGAAGGTCAGGGTAGGTAACGGAGGGTTTTCACTGCGCCATGTTTCCAATACCTGTAATCTGGTGATCAGAAAGCATAATCTTATTGATTTCTACTGGAGGTTTAATGAGGATATGTTTTTCTCATGGTTTGCGCTGGATCCTTCCTCCGGATACAAAGCGGCATCTTATGAAGAAGCATCATGCTTTGCTCTCGAAACCAATATGAGGGAAGAGATCGCACGTGGGAATATTCCGTATGCTGTACATGCATGGAGAAAATACTGTACGGATGAAGAGCTGGGAATATAAGTTAAGGTAACTGTTTGGAATGAAGTATTGAACTGATGATAAGCCTGCAAAGCAGACACTGACCAATACTGTGCTGAAGAGGAGCCCGGGATACAGGCATGAAGGAAGACGTTGTATACAGATTAACGAAAAAACAGCAGCAGATAGGCATACTTGCGGTATGTCTGTTTTTTGTATGTGCAGCGATATGGTGTCTCAGGAAACAAAAAGAAACCTATGAATATGTGTTTGTGCCCACAGGTCTGGAGCTTAAGACGGTAACGATAGAAGACGGGATAATACATTCGGAAGAGGCAGGGGAAGACTATGCTTTTGCAACAAAACCTTTCATTCTTCCCGCCGGCGGTTATACGCTCAGCATAAGCTATGCTTCGACGGCGGAAGGGAGCATACTGGCACAGGCAAACAATGACTGTGTGTTTGATATATGGCTTCCGGTAACAGGCGGTACACTGCAGACTATAACGGATGAACGGATGATACTGCCGGGAGGTACCGACAGAGGCAGGCTTAAGTTCTACCAGGCAGGTGAAGGAGCTGTCGATATAAGCGAGATCAGGATAAATTCATATAAACATATATACAGGGACTATTATGTATATATTATTATGGCCTTCATACTTTCTGCGGGACTTATCTTTTTTATCATAATGTTTAACAGGTTTAACCTGACAAGGACAGGCTGGTCTTATGTAGGTCTCTTTGCAATAGCTCTTGTGGCGGTTAATGTCCCATTCATGATAAAGGGAACATATTATGAAATAGATACGCAGGCTCATATGAAGAGGATAGAGGCGATAGCGCAGGGCTTAAGAGACGGTCAGTTCCCGGTGATAATAGGACCTAATTATGCCAATCAGTATGGTGAGCTCGTTGCCCTTCAGCCCGGACTGTTTCTGTATATTCCGGCAATAATGCGTCTGTTTAATGTCTCTATCCCGCTTGCCTATAATCTGTATATGATAATGGTAAATATAGCGACGGCAATTGCAGCCTTTGTATGTGCGGAGAGACTGTTCATGACGATTAGATGGGCGATCATTGCGGCTGTGTTCTATCTTGTCGAGCCGTTCCGGCTGTTCGTTATGCTGGGACTGGGAGCAGGAGCCGGAATGGGGACTGCGCTTGTATTCCTGCCGTTTCTGATTATAGGAATGCATGAAACCATGAACAGAGGCGGATTCAGATGGAAATATATCGCAGTGGGACTCTGGGGCATGGCATGCTCCCATGTTATGGGCTTTGCCCTGTCTGCGATAGCACTGCTTGTATATATACTGCTCCATCTTAAGAGACTGTTTGAGAAGGACGTGTTTATCGCACTTGTTAAGGCAGCTTTTATGTTCTGCGTTTTATCGGTCGGTGTTCTGCTTCCGTTTGCCGGATATTATTTCACTGACTGGAACAGAACGGCGCTTGCATGGACGGATTTCTATCATTTCCCTACAGACTGGACCAGAGAGAGTCAGAATTATATAGCACTTGCAGTAATAGCGGTATCATATCTTGCAATACGCAAAACAGGTAATCTTACCAAATTCGGCAGGGGAATATTTGCAATAGGATTCGCATCCGTGATCATGGCTCTGTCTGTATTTCCGTGGTTTCTGTTTAAGAATATAGGCTTCGTGGATACCTTCCTTTCAATGATGCAGTATCCGAGGCGCTTTCATTTCCTTGCGGTTCCGTATGTTGCCTTTGTGGCAGCTGAGGCGGTCTGCAGCAATATGGATTCAAGAACAAGGAAGCGCAGACATATACTTTATGCCATAACAGGTGTGCTGGCTGTAGGAGTGATGATAAATTATTACGGATATTTCAAGGTGGACAAGCTGTTTCATGATCCGCTCGCGGGAGAGATAAATACGCTTATGGAGGATTATCTTCCGGGAGGAACCCTTACGGAATGGTATGATAATGACACGGGAGAGTTCTCCGATTATGATACGGTGGCAGCATATTCATACAATAAGATGAATACGCATATAGACTGTACATATATCTCCCTGACCGATGGTCAGTATATGGAATTCCCTCTGTTTTATTATGAGGGATATAAAGCATACGATCAGGATAGGAAGGAGCTTCCGGTGGAGCAGGGAGGACATAACAGAGTAAGAGTATATCTTACAAAGTCGGAGGAACCGCAGGAGCTTCATCTTGGATTTGAAGTAAAGAAATCATACAGAAACTGTTTTATGTTCTCACTTGTAACCGGTACCCTCTGGCTTATGATGAATATAGCGAATTTTATATACAGGGTGTGGAAAAGTCCCCGTGTGATCAGGTGATTCATTCCGTTCCGGGAAGCAGGCTGCTCATTTCTTCATCTATCCAGTTAACACGATCTGTGAAAAACGCAATCCTGCCCGCGCATTCGTCATCATAGTTTTCGCCCATGCGAAGAGCGAGAGCAGGCCAGTCCGCCTGCCATCTGCGGTAGTTAAGACGTCCGTCCTCTGCCATTTCGCCGTAACGAAGCTTATATCTTTCAAGAGCGTCGTACATAGCTTCTCTTACTCCGCCATTCCAGTACATATCGAAGACAGCCCGGGCAAAATCCTCATGCTCAAAGAGACAGGCATAGAAGCTCATGTTCCGGACCTTCCAGCCACCGGGAGTGGTAAAGTCGGTGCCGAACTTATCTGCATTCCACCCCATCGCAATATCAAGATCCCAGACAGGCCCCATATATATTTTGTCCGTTGACCGTCTGTAATATGCGTAGGCAGAGCGGTAATCGGCATCATAATTCATGCTGATCTCCTGGATCCAGTAATACCGTACCATACTGTCAAGATCCATATAATCCGTGTAGAGGTAATCGGCAGGATCCTCTATGGAACTTATAAAACGCTGTATTATCCCCGTCTGTTCCGCTATTGTTTCTTTTGAATGATCCTTGGGCCATTTAATATTTGCATATGGCTTAACCGTGGCCTCGTCATCCATCCACAGCTTTGTTTCATAATAAATGGCATTTGAAGCATCGGGGTCTCCGAAATTCATAAGGAAATCCCCTCCCTTAAGAGCAATACGGTCCGGATCGACAGTCATCTTGGAGGTTATCATATATACTCCGTGATACCGGCCGTTTAAATATACCGAAACCTGCATATATGAAGGTTCATATTCAACTCCTGTAACGGTCGCCATCCTGTAGAATACTTCATTATTCAGCAGGCTCTTATCCTGTGAATTGCTGATAAGATTCCATTTTCTGTTTTGCCCGAGCCCGGGCAGATAGGTAGGTTCGCTAAAGGAAAGAGAGTAGGACTTCTTTTGCGAATGATACCAGCTGACGTTACCGCGCCCCGTGAGCCCTACAGTCCCGGGCGCCGTGTTTTCGTCGCGGCTTCGGATCTCATGAGGCCAATTGTTTTCAGAAGCTGTTTCCTTATCGTATGAAAGAACAATATCGGCCCTGCATTCAACTGTTTTATCGGAAGCATTCAGCTCCTCAATCGTAGGAGAATCCGGAGATATTTCAACAGAGAGTATCGGAAGACCTGTATAGGTAAGAATAATACTTCTTAAGCCTATGGCATATTCATCGCTGTCTGAGAAGCTGATCACATACCGGCTTAAATACTGATCGGTGGGATCTGCCGCATAACATACGGCTTTCCTGATATTGAAATCGCGGGGGACGATAAGATACTGTCGGAGCTGGTCTTCTTCAAAAACCGTTGTATATATATCGGAAGGCAGTGACGGATTCTCATCGGCCGGGAAGAAAAACAGGATGTCACTCATTGCATCTAACTCATCCGGTGACAGAACAGGCGTGGAAAATCTGCGCCGAAGCTGTTTTTCGTGTTCGAAAAAGACACCTGCGGCGAGACACAGAATAATTAATGCGGCTAATATGATAGTTTGCATTCTTACGGACTTCATAGTATAGTATACTAACACATTTTTATGATTATGTAAACCTGAAACAAAGGCGTACAGAAAACAACATACTTGTCAGTAAAGGTGTATTTTGATAGAATCTTGTTAACTGTTTGGACAGCGGCGGGGCAGGCATGGTATGGAAAGGAACCGGAGCGGTTATATACAGAAATAAAGGAGCAGCTATGGACGGGTGCATAGAAAGCGAGAGACTAAAATATCGTCCGATACGGGAAGAAGATACAGACATGGTTCTTGGCTGGCGTAACAGCAGATATGTCAGGGACCATTTTCTGTACAGGGAGTATATTTCACGCGAGGAGCATCTTAACTGGTTAAAGACCAGAGTATATACAGGCCGGGTCATACAGTTTGTTATCGAGGAGAAATTCACGCATAAGCCGATAGGAAGCGTTTATTTCCGTGACATGGATACAGACAGCAGAACCGCGGAATACGGTATATTTATAGGAGAGGAGTCCGCAAGAGGCAAAGGATACGGTAATGAGACGGCTGCGGCCATGGTGGACTATTTTTTTAATACCCTTGGATATGACAGACTGCTTCTGCGTGTGCTTAAGAATAACATACCGGCGATAAAAAGCTATGAAAGGGCCGGCTTCAGACAGACGGATACGGCAAAGGATGATATTGCAGGACAATCGGAGAGCGGACCGGAAGAAATCATCTTCATGGAAATAAACAGGAACGGTGAGGAGTAATGTTTAACAGATCTTCATATATTATAAAGGATATGTTTAAATGGGCGGCTGCACTGGCAGCGGCATACCTGCTTGCCAATATTGCTCTTATTCCCTACTATCATTATACTCCCGGAATACCTTTGGAGGTAAATGCCACAAATGAGATATATTATCCCGGGAGTGTTTTCTTTACCACACAGGAAGGTTACAGTTACGGAAGGTTTGACGAAAACGGTTATCTGAACTATGGCAGTATGATCAAAGATAACGGGAAAGATTCAGGCAAGCTTACCGGAAAGGATTACGAACCCGGGGATGTGCTGCTCATGGGTTCGTCTCATACCATGGGCAAGGAGGTACCCCGTGGATACAGATACTGCGATATCATTAATGAAGAGTATGGGATCCCGGTTTATAACATGGCAATGGACGGACATCTGTATCCGGATATAATAAAGGGCTTTGAGGCGGCTCTCAGACAGTTCCCCGATCCGTCTGCCATTATTATTGAAACAAGTATGACGGAATTCGGTATAGAGGACTTAAGAGACTCTCTTTTGCAGAGAGAGTATGATGAGGCCCGTACAGGCAGGATGATCGTAAACAATGCAGGGAATCCTTCCCGGCTTAAAGCTGAGCTTCAGACATGGCTTCCGTACAGAATACTGTTAAAGCAGAAGCTTAAGGCGCTGAAGTCTGAGGTGAAGGAAAAGGACACGGGAAGTGAACAGGAGTACAGGCAGGCTCTTAACGATACCATGAAGCTTATGCGAAGCCTGTACGATAAACCGGTCATCATAGTATATCATCCGCCGGTAAATGTTGATAAGGAAGGTAAAGCCGTACCTGGTTATGATAACGACGAGACTGTAAGGATCTTTGCGGAGACCTGTGAAGCCAATGATATCCTGTTTACCGATATGTCGGATGAGTTCGTAGAGAAATACCTTGAAAGCAACCGGCTTCCGCATGGATTCATGAATACTTCCGTGGGTACAGGTCATCTCAACAGAACAGGTCATGAGCTTATTGGAAACCGGCTTTTTAAGGTTCTTAATGAAGCCGGGATCGATACTACAGGGAACCGTTAGTGAAGGGAAGGCACCGATATGCAGTTTAATTCAACTGATTTTATGTTTTTCTATCCGGCTGTCCTTGCAGTATATTTTCTGATCCCGAAGAGGTTCAGGATCGTCTGGCTGCTGATATCAAGCTATTTTTTCTATATGAGGTGGAATGCTTTATACATTCTGCTGATAGCCGCATCCACTCTCATAACCTATCTCAGCGCGCTCCTGATAGAGCGGATGAATGAAGGAACCGGGAAGAACCTGACTAAAAGAAAAACGGTAATGCTTCTTTGCATAACGTTCAATCTTCTCATACTTGCCCTGTTTAAATACGGTAATTTTGTGATCGAAATAATAAATGATCTTCTTGGAACAGCCGGCATATCACAGATAGGATACCGCTTTGGCTTTCTGCTTCCCGTAGGAATATCTTTTTATACATTTCAGGCACTCGGTTATACGATCGATGTATACAGAGGAGATATCAGAGCTGAAAAGAACATAGTAAAATACGCGCTGTTTGTGTCATTCTTTCCCCAGCTTGTAGCAGGGCCGATCGAAAGATCTAAGAACCTTATGGGGCAGATAGACAGGATAGATGAGTTCAGGGTATGGAATGCAAGACGGATAGCCTCCGGGGCGATCCTTATGATATGGGGCCTGTTCCTGAAGATGGTTCTGGCGGACAGGATATCCATCCTTGTTGACAGGGTATATGGTGATTACAGGCTGTACGGAGGGACCGAACTTCTTATAGCGTCGATAGCTTTTGCGATACAGATATACTGCGATTTCTCCAGCTATTCCGTGATCGCGGCAGGCTCGGCAAGAGTGCTGGGCATTGAGCTTATGGAGAACTTCAATACTCCGTATTTTGCCGAAAGCATAAAGGAATTCTGGAGCAGATGGCATATTTCGTTAAGCACATGGTTTAAGGATTATCTGTATATTCCGCTCGGCGGAAGCCGGAAGGGCAGGCTTCGCAAGCTCTTTAACCTTATGGCAGTCTTTCTGGTGAGCGGTATCTGGCATGGTGCGAACCTTACATTTATAGTATGGGGGCTTATACATGGGATATACCGTGTGTTGGAAGAGTTAAGCGGGAGCTTGAGAAGCAGGATCGTAAGTGTATTCAGGATAAAAACCGACTGCATGAGCTATCATTTCATAAAAGTGCTGTTTACTTTTTCACTTACTGTTTTTGCATGGATCTTTTTCAGGGCTGAATCGGTTTCATCGGCTTTATTCATTGTAAAGAGGATATTTACCGCGTGGAATCCGTGGATACTGTTTAACGGGGGAATATATGAGCTCGGCCTTGACAGAGTGGAGATGAATATCGCTGTATGTGCGGGGCTTGTCCTGCTTCTCGTAAGCCTTATCCGCAGATTCAGGGAGCAGAAGCCTGATGAGTTCCTTTTTGAGCAGAATATCTGGTTTGAATGGACAGTTGTTATTGCGCTTATAACGTCCATATTTATATTCGGTGAATACGGACCTGCTTTTGACGCAAAGCAGTTTATTTATTTCCGCTTTTAGATTCTGCACAGATGACAGGATGGAATACTATGAAGAGTTCAATATTCAGGATCGTATGCTTCCTGACAATTCTTATACTGGTTTTATCTGCGATAAACAGAGTGTTTAAGTTCAAGTATGATGACGGGATCTACAGTCTGACCAAGTTCTATGAGCAGGATAAGGATTCGGTCGATCTCCTGATCCTTGGAAGCTCACACGCGTTTTCCGCCTTCAATACGGGCGTGCTGTGGGAGAAGGAGGGCATAGCGGCATATGATCTGTGCGGTTCCATGCAGCCTTTGTGGAATACATATTACTATTTTAAAGAGGCGCTGAAAACGCAGAAACCCGGGCTTGTGGTGCTGGAAGCCTATATGGTCACTCATGATGACGATTATATTTTCTATGGTTCCACCATCAAGAATACCTTCGGAATGAGACTGTCACCGGATAAGATCAGGGCAGTAACGGTAAGCGTTCCCAAGGAGACCGAATTGGAGTATTTAATGGAATATACCCAGTATCACAACAGATACAAAGAAATCAGTGAAGCGGATTTCGATAAAGAGGCAGGCAATGCCATGTACAGGGACTGGAAGGGCTTCATGGCCAATCTGTATGTGGAACCGTTCGGTGATCCGGAGATCGTGACGGAGTATGAGGCGGCATCCATACATGGGAAATCCGAGACATATTACAGAAAAATACTGGAGCTTGCAAAGGATAATGATATACCGGTCCTTGTTGTCCTGACGCCTTATGCGGGAGTAACGTCACAGGACATGATGAAGTATGAACGTGCAGAGGAAATAGCATCCGAATATGGAGCATCATTTATTAATTACAATAAGCTGTACAGGGAGATCGGCATAGATTACAAAAATGACGTATCCGATGAAGGACACTTGAATTATCTTGGCAGTGAGAAATTCACGAATGCTTTTGCAGATTATCTGAAGGATAATTACGAGCTTCCTGACCGAAGGAACTCATCCGGATACGGTTCATGGGAAAACAATGCCGGATATACAGACGCAAAGCTTAAGGAAATGAAGCTTATGAATGCGGAAAGACTTGAGGATTATACAGCTTTGCTTAATGAAGATGACTGCATCATAATATCATGCCCGGAAAGGGCGAAGGAGCACAGAGATCTGTTTGAGATGTTTGGTATTACACCGGCAGATGATGCGGAAGAAGGAATATGGTACAGAGATATGTCCGGTGATGATGTCCTGTATATAACGGGTGAAGATAAATCGGAGTTTGAAATGTACGGGCATGAGGTAAGGCTTTCGAGGGAGTACCGGTATGATACGGACAGATTAGCGAACCGGGTATTTATAGGACGTGATGAGTATAATAACAGATCAGGCGGGATGAATATAACGGTATACAATAAGATTACGGATACGGTGATTTCGGATATTGGCGTTGATACGGATGCCGGAAACAAGCTGATAAGATGAATGGTACAGACAATATAACTGATAAAAACAATATATATGGTTCAAATGATAATAAGGGAACCGTAAGGCGTTTGACATGTGGCAGATATACGGAAATCCTTCTGCTGCTATGTCTGGCGGTCTACCCTCTCAGGCATGCGGCTATGGGACTGGATCTGTGGGATGCCGGCTATAACTGCGGTAACTTTGTAAATCCCGGAACGGAGCACATGAGCTCGGTGTGGTATTTCTCCACATTCTTATCTACCTGTCTGGGACATCTGTTTACGCTTCTTCCCGGTGGCAGGACCTGTATGGGGATCAATATTTATACCGGTCTTATCATATCTGCGGGAGTTCTCATGTCGTATTTCTTCTGTACGAGGAAGATAGGTATCGGGAAATGGATAACGGCAGCAGGCCTTCTTCTTATGATGAGCTTATGCTACAGTCCGACACCCATTGTATATAATCATCTTTCGAATGTGCTTTTCACGGCAGCTGTGATATGTGTTTACACAGGTCTTACAGACAGTAAGCCTTATCTGCTTGCGATAGCCGGATCTGTCCTTGGTATAAATATTTTCGTAAGGTTCTCCAATCTGACTCAGGCTGCGCTTATTCTGGCAGTATGGATGTATGTGGTGATAAGTGATGGGAAAGAAAAAAACAGGGGGAGAACGGATAAGAAAAAAATGAATGAGAATGAGAGGGAGAAGGGAACTGTATTGCGGGACTGCGTCCGCTACACCCTTATCTGCATGGCAGGGTATGCTGCCGCCGTTCTTATAATGCTGTTTATAATAAATGCACTGTACGGATGCAGTAACTATTTCGAAGGAATAGCCGGTCTGTTCAATATGGATCAGGACGCTGAGTATTATACCTTTTCCTATATGTTTAAGGATATGATAAGATCGTATCTTAAAGGAATACACAGGGCAGTTTATGTTGCTGTGTTTGCATCTGCGGCATATGTACTGCAGACTGTTTTCGCATCGCGGAAACGATCCTCAGGGTCATTGGCGGATCCGGATGATAAGTCCGGACACAGACGGACAGACATAGTTCCTGCGGTGGTTTTCGGTCTGATCCTTGTGGCTGTTCTTGTATACAGGAGCCTGCTGCAGTTTGGCTTCCATCACTATGCGGTAGTATATAATACGGCTGCTTTCCTTCTTGATATAATAATAATCATTGCTGTGTTAACCGTGATATCCGGTAAGGCAGCTTCCGGGGACAGGCTGCTGTCACTTGTAGTACTGCTTCAGATAATTCTGACATCGGTAGGTTCCAATACGGGGATATCGGTTACCATGAACTGTATGTATCTGTCGGCACCATATCTTATATGGAAGCTGTATACTCTTTTTAATGCCGTGAGGGAAAACGGAAAAGAGAGAATGCTTGCTCCTGTGACCATTGTATATATCGCAATATTTGCTTTCGTATTGCAGAGCATCATGTTCGGCTTCACATATGTATATCAGGAGGGAAATAATACAGGTGTAAGAGACTCTTTTGTCAGCAATAATAAGGTGTTAAAAGGGATACGGATGTCATCCGAAAGAGCAGAACTTCTTCAGGATATGACGGACTATATTAATGAAAACGGGCTTACGGGTCATGAGACAATAGTATACGGTTTCGTTCCTGCAATAGCGTATTATCTGGATATGCCGACAGTGATAAGTTCCTGGCCGGATCTGGCTTCGTATAGCTATAGTGATATGAAGAAGGACATGGACCGCATAGAGACTGAGGCAGGAAAGGGAGAGAGGGAGTATCCCGTCGTTATAATGGGCCATCTTCTTGAAACAAGCGGGATAGCGGAGAATCCGGAGAAAACAAGCCTTATTAACGAGCTTATCGAAGTTAACGGTTATGTAAAGTCACACGAAAATGAACTTTTTGAGATTTGGAGAAAGACAGATGGGCGAAAAGATCAATAAATTTACTGAGAAGCATCAGGGCCTTACAGCAGGTTTGTTCCTTGGGTTAACGGTACTTATATGCTTTCTGCTGACCTTTAAGTTTGAGGGGATAACCTTACGTAATCTGGAGATCTCTTCCGCCGAGAATGATGAGCTGATCTACTACTATGAGACTGCGGGAGTAGTCGACCACGGACTCCCGCGGGGCTTCTTCGGTTATACTGAGATCACCGCCCGTACAGGTCCTTTCGGCGCATGGTCGCCTGTTCTTCTGATCAATTTCTGCATTCTGGGAAAGCTGTTTGGATGGTCACTTACCAGGGCGGTATTTTATAACGCGTTTATGCTTATTCTTGCTGTGTTCCTGTTCGGTGTGTTCGCACGTCCGAACAGAAAGCAGACAATACTGCTGGCGGTTTTTCTTGCCTCTTACACCTTCCTTATGTACGGCGTTTTATCAATAGTCCCGGAGATAACCTGCTATTCGTATGCCATAGTCACAGTGGGGCTTATATACTCGTGCCTTAAGGATAACAGATCATATAAGATAGTGCTCATGTTTGTGACAGCAGTTCTTCTGACGCTTATGCGGCCGTATTATGCCGGTCTTCTGATACCCGCAGCGTATTTTCTGTATAAGAGATCCGGGAAGAAAAGCCTGTTTTGTTCGGTGCCGGTTTCGCTGGCAACTTTCTATGCCTTCTTCTTTATAGGAGAGAATTTCTGCGCAGGTAATCCGATGAGCGGAAGCTTTTCGAAATTCATTGTTAAGGTGATACATAATAAAGACAATTACTATCTGTGCAGTCAGTATACCGTGGCTCTGCTGTCAGGTATAGGACAGTTCATGTTAAGGCTTGCAAAAGGACTGTACTCCATGTTCCAGCAGCTGGTGGTCTTCTTTACAACTAGAGTATGGGGACGGAATTATTTCATGTTTTTCTATCTGTTTCTGCTCTTATTTGTTCTGGTCATCCGGACAGACAGGAAGTCGGAAACCGACAGGTTCATAAGAAGGGCGTTCTGGCTGGTTTATTACTTCCTTATGATCATTGCCGTGGCACTGTATTTCACGGGCTGGGCCGCAGACAGACATCTTGCCGAATTCGTTGTAATGGGAATAGTAGTAACTGCAATGGAGGCAGGTGAAGATAAGAATAATAAATGGCTGGCAGTGCTGGTCGAAGCAGGACTCATCTTTTCCGTGATAATGGTCCCTAACAGAGAGCGTGAATATGTGAGTGAAGATTTCATCGTACAGGTGGAAGAGGCAAAGGAAACGCTTGCGAAGGAAATGCCGCTCAATGAGTCAGACGGTCTGTCATGGGATAATACGGTGCTGTGGGTTTACGAAGATACCGTTGACGGAGAGAAGGTCATTGTTCCCTGGAGAGCGCTGTATGCGGTTCCGTCGGGATATGCCTTTAATCTGGTATTTAGGGATACATGGTTCGATGAATATGAAAACCTTTCATCAAAATATCTTGCAGCCGCCTCGGGATCGGATACGGAATTAAGATTTGCCGAACGCGGTGCGGAGAAGATTGCTGATTATTGCGGAGTCGTGATATATAGACTGAGGTAACAAAATACGCCAAAGTCATCAATAACAGTATGCCAAAGTCTATGGAGACACGGTAAGCTATTTTACTGTAAGGATTGTGGCTTTGTTTATTTTACCGCTGCCATCAGAACTACGGTATTCAACCGTAACAGTTCCGGTCACATCAGGATCCATGATAAATGATGGGTCGGACGAGTAGTCGCGAAGCAGGTATTCATCAGAGTTATCCGGTGAGACGGATATTCTGTATTCCAATGTTTCGGGTGAGCTGCTGACTATCCGGCAGTTCTTTATTATTTCGCCGTTATCTGCATATTCGTTCATAAAGGTTACGCCAAAGACAGTAGGTTCTAAGCTTTTAAGCTTTTCACCGTAGCTGTCATAGAACATATCATCATACGATACTTTACCGTTCACAAGCTCGGAAAATGTATCGGCCAGCTTATCTGCCCCTTTGTAATTGAGGTGAACAGGATCAATGAAATATTCCGAGGTGGAAGGAAAATACTGCTCTTTGCACAGATTAAAGTCATAGTATTCTATTCCGTTTTCTTTCGCTACAGAACGGACCCAGGCAATGTAGTCATCATAATCACCGATAGCCGTAAGGCAGAAATTGGAGGTAGGGGCACTTATAAGAGTAAGCTTAATATTATGCTCTTTGCAGTAATCTATTATGTTCTTCAGATCATTCTTATAATCTCCGGAAAAGGTTTCGGGTGCTGCCGGAACCCAGCCCCAGGTATCGAAGAAATCCCAGTCCTTAACGGAAGGAAGATTCTTTATATAGCCCTTGCCGGCATATTCCGCATTTTCATGCTTTACATATTCATAATTTCTGTATGCTTCCGTATTCTTTTTCTTAAGAAGTCCGGGTATATATCCGGGTTCAAACATCTTCTTCCAGCAGCGTCTGGCCACGATAAAGCTGTTGGCATAATGCTCGCTTCCGGAAGCGTTTAAGAGGTATACATATTTATCTGCAGACGGTTTAAGATAATCACTGATTATGTATGCGTTGGTCATCTGTGTCCGCTCTTTGTGGATGTCATATGAGTTATTATAGAAAAGATCAAGATAAACATGTTTGATATCATTGTACTTACATGCTTCTTTAAGGATCAGCAGGGATCCGTCCAATGCCTGGGAGGAGGAAGCTGCGTTGAAGGTATTCATATTCAGCTTATTATCAAGCTGCGAAGGATCAAAGCTGTGCATACAGTGGGACGGTCCGAGGAACAGAACATCTATATTATCCTGCTCATACATTTCGTGATAGGTTATTCTGGTATAGGATTCCGTATCATCATTTAATATATAACGAAGCGCCTTCCCGATGATGAAAAGGAAGGTAATAAACAGAAGTATGGTAAGCATGTATTTAAACACATTATATTTCATATCGTAATCCTTGATATTTATGTCTTTATTCCAGACCCGTTCAGGACGAAAAGGAAAGAGATTCAGTCAGTTGGTAATGCAGTCTGTTCATAGTTAAAACTGGAAATAGATGAACTGTCCCGTATCATAACCGGTACCATAGATACCAAACAGTATTATGGACCATATTGCTCCGGCATAAATTATAAATCTGAACCATAAACGTTTACTGTTTATAAAGGACGTTATGGAGATCCCGCATTCATGGATTATATCGACAGCGATAAGCAGTATGAGTGCTGCAATGAGTGTGATCCAGTCGGCCGTATCAATCCCGAAACCGCTCATCGCGAAGGTGGCAGGCTGTGTGATCATACGCCGTATTATATCCACTGCCATATGCGTACTGCCTGAGGCAAAGAAGATCAGCGTAAAGCATATGAAGATAAAATTAATACATACTCTTATACATCTGCCGGGGAGTGATACAGAAGATTTGGCTTTTGTAAAACGCCTGATCATACGGTCTCTTATATCCTCGATTATCTGAAACAGGGCGTTCACCATTCCCCATGCCACATAATGCCAGCTGGCTCCGTGCCATAATCCGCTCACGAGGAATACTATGGTTATATTTATATATTTGCGCAGGGTCCCTTTTCTGCTTCCTCCGAGAGGAAAGTACAGATAATCCCTGAACCAGGTTGTCATGGATATGTGCCATCTGCGCCAGTATTCGCCTATGCTTGTGGACAGGTAGGGCTGCCTGAAATTATCCATAAGGGTAAAGCCCATTACCTTCGCCGCACCGCGGGCTATATTGGTATATCCCGCAAAATCACAATAAATCTGAAATGCGAACAGTGCAGTGGCAACAGACAGTTCCGTGATACTGTAATCGCTGTAGCTGTTGTAAATATTGTTCACACAGATAGAAGCACGGTCCGCAATGACCAGCTTCTGAAACAGTCCCCAGAACATAAGCATAAGTCCGTCGCGCATCTGGGTATAGTTAAATATATGAAGCTCTTTTATATTCTGTATCTGCTTAAGAAGATTGCCGGAGCGTTCGATGGGACCTGCAACAAGCTGCGGAAAAAAGGATACAAATAAGGCGTAGTTGATAAGGCTCTTCTCCGCCTTTATTGTTCCTCTGTATACGTCGACCGTATATCCGAGCGCCTGAAATGTATAGAAAGAAATGCCCACCGGCAGAAGAAGGTCAAGTCTCCTGTCGGTAAAGCTTATTCCCACTATACTAAACAGTGCGTTTAAAGAATCCAATGCAAAGTTGGCATATTTAAATATGCCGAGAATGGCAAGATTGCAGATAAAAGAGCCTGCAACAACCCATTTCCGTTTCCTTTCTTCCGGGAATCTTTCGATCAGGATCCCTGACAGATAGGTGATCAGAGTTGAAAAGATGATAAGAACGGCATAGCGGGGATTCCAGCTCATGTAGAAATAGTAGCTGGCTATCAGTAACCATATGGATCTTAGTCTCTTCGGTATTATAAGAAAGAGAATGACCACCAATGGGAAAAAGATCATAAATTCAAAGGAATTAAATAACATGCATCCGCTCCGTTGACGACAAACCCAGATCGTGTTGTTCCGTGTGTTACGACATACCGCATAATTATACAATACTTGTGTTTTTATTTCAACAATGATACAATATATAGAATTGTTTTACCGTTGACACAGGCTGCTTCGGGCAGGGATCCTTCCAATGAATATTTACGTTAAACGCACATCGCGTGTTTTGATCTTCATAATAATATTTTCTTATCTGTTTGTACATTTCACATATGTATTCAGAGAGCCGCTGTCCCATACCAGAGAGCATCTTATGGGATTTTACAGCGAGAAGAAGAATACGGTTGACGTGGCCGTTATAGGAACAAGCTGTACCTTTTCCGCAATAGCTCCCATGCAGTTATGGGAGGATCATGGTATAGCCGCGTATAATTTCTGTACCAATGTCATGCTTGAGAATACAATGAGATATGCGATAAGGGAGATACTGAAGACGCAGTCTCCGCGGCTTTTTATAATAGATATCGCGCCCTTCATGAACGGATACGGTATCGTTGATACCATGGATGAGCAAACGTCGGGAGATGTACAGGTACTGCGGTATAATACCGACGGGCTCAGGCTTTCAAAGAACCGTTTCGACCTGATAAATGAAGTGGTGTTAAACAGAAAGAAAAGGCTTAATTACTATTTTGATCTTATGTTTTATCATTCTAATCCGGAGCCTGAGCTAAAGAACTGGAACTGGAACATGCCATCGGCGTATAAGGGCTATTCCAACCTTCAGGTGGATGTTATGTTTCCGGACACATATGAAGAGATAAAAACAGAACCATGTACCGTATCGGAAGGGGAAATGAAGATACTTGATGAGCTCCTTAATGAGATAGAACGGCACAATGCACAGGTGCTGTTTATTGTCGGCCCGTATTGGCCGGTGGATGACAGAAAGGAAGCGATAGGGAAGGCAGAGTATCTTAAGTCGTATCTGACCGACAGAGGATATGCATTTCTGGATCTTCATGAGCATCTTGACGAGATCGGAATGAAGGGTTCCGAAGACTATTCGATGGATTATAACCATTTTACGATAACCGGTGCAGTCAAGAATACCAGATATCTCGGCGATTATATTTCGAGAAATTATGATATTCCCGACAGACGTAATGAGGAAGGGTATGAAAAATGGCATCGGGAATATAAAGAATGGAATGAGAAGATATTGCCTGAGAATATCGAATGGACTAAGAGAGTAAGACAGGAATATATTGACAGACAGGAAGAGAAAAGTAAATGATAAATCTGTATCTGCTTTGATAATAATTCGAAATGGCGATATTTCAGAATGACTGTATATAATATATGTGATGAGGTAAGACTGTGGCATTTAATTCAGGGAAGTTCCTTTTGTTTTTCCCATGTGCTGTAATAGTATATTTTATTCTTCCGAAGAAGCTTAAGAGTATATGGCTGTTGGCATGCAGCTACTGTTTCTATATGGCATGGAATCCCATATATATATTGCTCCTGATGTTTTCGACGTTTGTAACATATATGTCGGGAATAGTTCTGGATAAACAGGTTAAGTCAGGAGTACAGGCTAAGTACAGGAAGATGACTGTGGCTGCAAGTGTCGTTATAAATCTCGGAATGCTTGCGTACTATAAATATACCGGTTTTGCATTTGAAATACTTAACCGTTTCCTGACAGGGATAATATATACAGAACCTCTGATGGGAGGAGTCGTTCCCGACATAGTGCTTCCTGTCGGTATTTCCTTCTTCACCTTTCAGGCACTGAGCTATACGATAGATGTGTACCGCGGTGAAGTGGACGCCGAACATAATATCCTTACATACGCGCTGTTTGTATCCTTCTTTCCCCAGCTTGTGGCAGGCCCTATCGAAAGATCCAGGAATCTCCTGGTACAGGTAAGGAATATCGGTAAAAAACGTCTGTGGGATTATGAGGGAATTATCCGTGGGCTGATGCTTATGCTGTGGGGCTTCTTTATGAAGGTGGTCATCGCGGACAGGCTGAGTGCGATAACGGATCCTGTCTTTAACGATCAGGCAGCTTACGGGGCATCAATGAGGATATTGGCAATATCATGTTTTGCTATCCAGATATACTGCGATTTTGCGGGATATTCCACCATAGCCATAGGTGCCGCACGGGTTATGGGACTGAACCTTATGGAGAACTTCAATACACCCTTCCTGGCCCGTAATGTCAAGGACTTCTGGAACAGATGGCATATATCCATGAGCTCGTGGTTCAGGGATTATCTCTATTTTCCTCTGGGAGGAAGCAGGTGTTCCAAAAAAAGATACTATTTTAATCTGTTCATTACCTTCCTGGCAAGCGGACTGTGGCACGGAGCTGCGGCGAAGTATATCGTATGGGGCGCGCTTAACGGAATACTTCAGATAGTAAACAGGATATGGCAGCCCTATTGGAAGCGTCTGCTTTCATCATTGCGAATCAAAGAGAATGGTCCTGTAAAATATCTTGAAATGATAATAAGCTTTATCACCTTTACGCTGACGCTCATAGTGTTCAGAGCCAATTCCCTTAAGCTGGCTGTAGAATATGCGTTACATATATTTACCAGACCCGATTACCGTCAGTTCATTACCGAAAGAACGTACAGGGCACTGGCTTCCGACAGGGATATGATTATCAACCTGATCGCAATATTTATCCTGCTTGTGGTGGGAGTAATAAGAAAGAACAAGGGTAAGATGATAGACGAGTATCTGACTGGGAAGAATTATCCGGTACGGGTAGCTGTAATGATGTTTTTACTGTTCTTTATACTGCTGTTCGGGCAGTATGGAGAGGATGTATATACACAGCCGTTTGTATATTTCCAGTTCTGACTTTATTTGGTCGTAACTGTTTGGAACAGTATATTTATGATATCCAAACGTCAGCTTCTTTTCGGAAAGACAGGAGAAAGAATGAGTACAGGTACAGAAAAGAAAAATGCAGGTATAACTCCGGCCGGTGTTTTTATGATATTTGCGGCAGTCAATATTATTATACTTATAACAGCACTGGTATATACCCGCGGACAGTTCTTGAGTGAGGTTGTCTGGGATGCCAGGAATAATCTGTTTGCGGATTTCAAGTCACATATTGCAAGGGTAAGAGGCGGCAGAAATCCCTATGTTGTGGAGGACTGGGATGCCAGGTTTCCTGCATTTGCGTATATGTTCTATTACTTTCTTTCATGTATAATTCCGGAGCAGATAAAGAACAGCAACGTCTCTGACTGGTACAATATGTATATGGTAATAATCCTATGCGTATGTGTTGTATGTATATGTGAGACTGTTTCAAGAATGTTGGAGCGATCCTATTCTTTCACGCTTGTATTTATGTTGATATTTATCTTATCGCATACTTTTGCCTTGGCAGAGGTTAAGGCGGCCAACTCGGCGGTATATGTACTGACTCTGCTCGTGATGGCGTTATATCTTAAGGACAGTGACAGCCGTATAGGCAGGGAAACAGCCCTTATTTTGATAGCAGCTGCGGCAGGTTTCAAGGTTGCTCCGGCAATATTCGGATTTCTTTATATAAAGGAGAAACGTTATAAGGAGGCTGTAAGGCTGGTTGTATATGGAATTATCTTTTTCTTTGCCCCGTTTGCCATGTTTGGAGGGATTGAAGGTCTTAAAAATTTCTTGACCATTACCGGGCAGGTATCATCTGCCGCTATTCCAAGACCCGAAACAATAGGAGGGGTCATAATCGAACTGTTTTCGGTATTGGGACTTGGAGAAGAGATGGGACTTAAGGTCGGACGGATCATCTGTTTCGGTTATCTGGCCGTATGCCTGTATCTGTTCTTCAGAAGGAAGTATTCATGGAAGACACTGTGCCTTATATCAAGCCTTATGATCATATTTGTTAATCTCAGCTATCCGTATACACTGCAGTATTTCCTGCTTCCCCTGACAGCATTTGCCAGGGAAACACGGACTGACCACAATAAACTTGACTATGTATACGCGGTATTGTTTGCACTGATATTTACCACCTATCCTTTTATAAGGATTGACTGGCCGACGGCAACATTTATTACCAATTATTTCTTCGTGTATCTGTTTATCTTTATTCTGCTGGCAGATGTGATAAAGTCATCGGAGAATGATACAGAATCTCCCGGACTGCAGAGCGCGGAACAATCCGTTAATCAAAAAGTATAGTTTTGACTCCTGAAACATAGTATTGATACTTAATAATTTATCCGGTGACTGTGTACTGTTAACTGTTTGAGATATGATGAACCGGACGTTTAAATATACAACGGAGGCTTGAACACAGGATGATCAGGGTAGTTCATGTCGGAACAACAGATGAGGGCGGTGCTTACGGAGCAATGGTACGCATCAGCGGATGCCTGGAAAATGAGGGCGTCGGTTCTTCTGTGCTGTTACGAAACAAAAGAGATGAAAAGAGCGTGGGAAGAGGTGTGTGTACAGGTTACAGGCGCCTTGTCTCAATGATCAGGAACTATCTGAATCTTCAGCTCTCCTTTGGAAGGATCCAGACCGACTATCTGGGTGAGAGTATAGTCAGTGAAAAGGAAATAAAGGAAGCGGATATAATATTCCTGCACTGGACGAACTCATTTCTGTCATACAGGTCGGTAAGAGAACTCGCCAGGCTCGGTAAACCCGTGGTCTGTGTCATGCACGATATGTGGTTTATGACAGGCGGCTGTCATTACGATAATTACTGCTCGGGCTATGAAAAGGGATGTATTGACTGCCCATATGCCGGAAACCGCTACCGTAAATATCTTGCAGAGGATTCGTTCCTTAAGAAAAAGGAGGCTCTTGTATATGCTGAGCCTGTCATAGTAACGCCAAGTAAATGGCTTGCAGGGTTGGCAGACAGCTCAGGGATTACGGCACCATACAGAAAATATGTGATAAACAACCCTGTCGATACGGAAACATTCAGGCCTTATCCCGACAGTATTAAAAAGTCTGTCAGGGAGAAGTATAAGATCCCGGCAGAAGATAAGCTTATCATGTTCAGTGCCTTCAATGCTACCCATAACATGAATAAGGGATTCGGATACCTTAAAGAGGCTCTTGAAAAAATAGAAGAAGACAACTTCAGCCTGCTGATATGCGGGGATAAGGAAGAGGGCAATATAAAGAGTATAGGCAGGGTAAAGGTCAGGTATGCGGGGTTTGTAAAAGACAGGACGCTTCTTGCAGGTATATACAGTGCTGCGGATGCGGTTGTTGCGCCATCGAAACAGGAGAATTACTCAGGTGTTGTGCTTGAGGCTTTATCATGCGGAACTCCGGTCGCAGCGTTTGACATAGGCGGCATGCCGGAGATCATAGAGCACATGGAAACGGGATATCTGGCCGGACGGGGAGATGTTCCGGATCTTCTTAAGGGAATACTGTACTGCGCAGCAAATAAAGGTACAATGTCGGAAAAGGCCCGGAAAACAAGAGTCGAAAAAAACACGGCAGAGGTCATAGGCAGGAAATACAAAGAGCTTATAGATTCGCTGCTTTAATGCGGAGAATAGTGGTGGCTATGGATAAAAAGATACTGTTTACCGGGGATTTCTTCTTTGATTATGATGAGCCCCGAGATGATATTAGTAAGATCGGGAAATGGATACGCGATAACGGTTATCTGACGGTTGTAAATCTTGAAGGACCTTTAGCCGTACCTGCAAAGGAACATGCTGAAAAAAAGAGGGGGCCTAATCTTGCTGCCTCGGGGACAGCGGCCCTGATCCTTGAAGAACTCAACACAGCCGGAGTAACGCTTGCCAATAACCATATGATGGATTATGGTGAATACGGTCTGAAAAGCACGCTCTCAATTCTTGACGATAAGGGAATAAAGCATACGGGTGCCGGAGTTACGCTTGAAGAAGCACTGAAACCCTTTGTGATAGATACGGGGACGGTCAAAACAGCGTTCCTGTCATTCGGCTGGGATGTTGAAGAAACCCGGTATGCATCAGGTCACAGTGCCGGTTGCGCCCCGAGAGATAAGGATGTGATCTTAAGGGAAGTCCGGGCCGCAAAGAAAATGTATGACCGTGTCGTTGTGTGTATGCACTGGGGATTTGAATTCAACAGATACCCGATGCCTTATGACACAGATCTTGCCCATGCCACGATCGATGCCGGCGCAGACCTTATCATAGGCAATCATCCTCACTGCGTGCAGCCTTATGAAGAATACCATGGAAAAACAATCTTTTACTCGCTGGGGAACTTCTATTTCGGAAGTAAGAGAGACATGTTTACAAAGGTATTTCCGGAAAGGATCACAAACCAGCCGGATTACGGTATCCTGGTAATATATGAACCCGGATCCGGGATGACCGATACCAGACTTATCGTATATTCAAGAGATGAAAAGGTTTCAGGATTAAGCGATGACGGGAAGGAAGAAATACTGCATGTTTTACCGGAGCTTGAAGAAAGGGAATACTTAAAGACAGTTCGCAGATCAAGGAATAACTCCACACCGGTATTGACGGCGGATGAGAAGAAAAATGCAGTAAAGATAAAGGCGCTGTATACTGTTTATTCCCTTAAAAAAGCATTCCGGACGGTAATCCCGCGGCACCGCTAAAGCAAATACCTGACCTTAACAGGAGAGAAAAACGGAGAGAATATGGACTACGCAAGGTACTTAAAATGGCTTTCGGATGAAGCCTTCACAAAACTGAAATTCAGATATATCATGGGCTATCCGCTGGATCTTAAGTCGCCGAAAACCTTCAACGAAAAGCTGCAGTGGCTGAAGCTGTACAATACAGATCCCATATATGATACACTTGTGGATAAGTACAGGGTCAAACAATATGTTGCAGACAGGATAGGCGAAAAATACATCGTGCCGACATACGGGGTCTGGGACAGCTTTGATGAGATTGATTTTGATTCACTTCCCGAAAGCTTCGCGCTTAAGTGCAATCACGACTCGGGAGGATTATATTTGGTTCCTGATAAGTCTTTAATGGATATGAATGCGGCACGCCGGAAAATACAGGGATGTCTGGATTACAATTATTACTGGCACAGCAGAGAGAAGGTTTATAGAAATATTAAGCCCAGGGTCCTGGCGGAGAAATATCTGGTTGGCGGCGAACATGGCATGACGGATTATAAATTCTACTGTTTTAACGGCAAGCCTGAATTCATTTATGTTTCGGTGGGTCTTGACGATCACACGACAGCCCTTATAAGCTTCCTTACTCTGGATTGGCAATTCGCTCCGTTTCAGAGGATAGATTACAAGGGGTTTGATAAATTGCCAAAGAAGCCTGAGCATCTTGATGAAATGACTGAAATAGCCGCAACTCTTTCCAAGGGTCATAAGTTCATCAGGATAGATCTTTACGAGTATGAGGATCAGGTGTATTTTTCGGAGTATACGGTCATACCAAACGGCGGATTCATGAAGTTTGTTCCCGAAGAATACGATCTTAAGATAGGACAGATGATCGATCTTAACTGAAATACAGCAAAAGAGGTTTGTTTATGAAATCACCGTTGTTTACGATAATAACAGTATGCTATCAGGCAGAATCAGTGATCGAGGCTACGATCAGATCCGTTCTCGATCAGAGCTTTACGGATTTTGAATATATAATAGTTGACGGTGCCTCTACTGACGGAACAAATGAAATAATCAAAAAATATCTTTCGGATCCCAGGCTTGTCCATATTTCAGAGCCGGACAAGGGGCTGTATGATGCAATGAATAAAGGGATACGTCTGTCAAAGGGTAGTTATCTTAATTTCATGAATGCAGGTGACTGCCTGGCCGATCCCGATGTACTTAAGGATGTAAGCCGGGTTATAGAGGATAATCCGGATGTTGATTTTATATACGGAGATGTTTTGTACATATACGAAAACGGCAGTGAAGGAGTACGCAAGTATCCATGGTATTGTTCAACGAAGCTCTATCAGCTCCTTGGTGACTGTATAAACCACCAGAGCATGTTTGCCAAAAGGCATAATTATGCTGAAAGAGAGTTCGATCTGGAGACCTACAAGGTTAACTGTTACAGGGACTGGATATCATATCAGTGCAGCACAAACAAAAAATTCAAGGCCATGAACAGGATCACATGCAGGTTTTCGTTCGGGGGTACTTCATTTACCCTTGCTCACTTTGACGAGCATCTTAGTGAGCTTGATCTTATACTTAAGCGATATTACCCTCTGGGCTATCCGATCTATGTGGTCATAAGGTCAATAAGAAAGGGAAAGCTCAGTTCCAAGCTGCTGCACAAGGCATATGAACTGGTATTTATCCGTAAAAAATGAAATAGTACAGGAAGCATATCTGAATATTCCTGACGAAATTATTGATCAGTTAAATCGCTTCGTAGCAAAAGAAGATAATAATTATTTGATTTATGGTTGAGTTTAAGAGGGTTGACCGGATGAAGAAGTTCAAATGGGCAATGCAGGAAATAAAATGGCTTATGATCGGAGCGGTACATATAATAACCGGTAAGTATATTTATAACGAGGATGTATATGCCGGGAAAAAAGTGCATACCGCTAAGGAAGGAAATGATGAAATACGGGAATATCTAAGCAGTGATACCCCGTTTGCTTTCTTAAGATACAGTTATACCGAGATGGAAATAGTAAGACGGTCCATAACCGAACAATATTTTCATATCCCGGTAACCCGTTACTTTGACTGGCTGGACATTTTCTGTAAGCAGGGTGAAAGCGCATCGGAGGGAGCTGCGAGGTACAGAGACTTAATGATGGATTCCTATAAGCAAGCCGATATGATAGGCATCTGGCGTAATCTTCATATGGGCGATGCGCTTCTTGATATCTGTGATACCGGGCCTGACGTATATATCTCAAGATCGGAATGCCTGGAACCGTTTCGTCATGAAAACCCGTGGAGCGAGAAGCTTAAAGGAAAAAAAGTACTTGTTGTATCACCTTTTTCCGAAGCAATAAAGCATCAATATTCAAGAAGGGAACTGTTATGGGAGAATAAAAACGTACTTCCCGGGTTCGAGCTGGAAACAGAGGATGCCATATGGTTTTATGCAGGTAAACGGGATGAACGGTTCGGAGACTGGTTCGAAGCCTTCGACTATTTATACAGTGCGATAATGTCGCATGATTTCGATGTTGCGATCCTTGGATGCGGTTATTTCGGATTCGCTCTGGCTGCGAAGATCAAAGAAGCCGGACGACAGGCAATCCATATGGGGGGAGCGACACAGCTGCTGTTTGGCATTAAAGGAAAACGTTGGGAGAATCATCCTACAATCAGTAAGTATTTTAATGAATACTGGATCAGGCCGGATGAAAATCTAAAACCTGTTGATGACAGAAATCTCGATGATGGATGCTATTGGTAACCGTTGTTCAGGTGCTGTATTACCAGTTTTGATTTGCCACGGCCGGTTATCGGCAGAGAAGTAACGTATTCGAAAACGACATTGATCCCCGCATTGTCCATGAAAAGACGGGACAGTTCTTTCTCGCTGTCCTCCGTATAATCGCTGCCTCTGATTATCCTCATATTAACGGTTCCTTTTTCGGTCTGCTCTATCTGCCACTTTCTTATGTGACCGAGGGCTGCGCAATGCTGGGCCATGATAAGTGCTGTTATCATGACCTTACGGCCGGTGCTGTCAACAACGTAATCCTGAGTTCTGCCATCGATCCTGTTGAGTATCAGGGAGTTCCCGTCATATCCGCCGAACTCCGCGAGATCTCCGGTCCTGTATCTGATAAGAGGCATTACCTTATTGAAATATGAGGTGACCACTATCTCGCCTGTTTCTCCTGTCTTAACATGCTCACCTGCCTCATTGAGTATTTCCATAAAGCCATACAGCGGTTCTGTGTGGTAGATACGGCTCTTGTCCGCAGTGTAGGCAAAGGCGCAGCTTTCCGTATGACCGTACTGCATATACACGGTGGTATTAAAGACTTCCTCTATAAGCGCATGCTGGTAAGGCAGACTGCTCTCACTTGTCAGCTGGATGCCCTTGATCCTGTGAGAGACGGAAATACCATTATCCTTCATGTATTTGGCGATAGTATATATAAATATCGGATATCCTCTGATAAAGTCCGGCTTAAGCTCTTTGATGTAATCCGTAAAGCTTTGCATATTATCATCATTCAGATAAAGTGAGGAAAGAAAATAACCTCCGTACGGAAGACTTCTGTTATTCTTTTTTCCCCAGAAGATGTTTGCTCTTACCGATTCATCCGGCACCTTGGTGCCGTCCATTGCAAGGATTATATCTCCCGGTCTGTATCCCATACGCTGCCACAGAACGACCTGATAAACGGGGTCGAACTCCATCTGATTTATGAAATGAAGCGGTTCGCCGGTTGATCCTCCGGTATATGATTCCCTGTATATGATTCTGTCTGCTTCATCTGAAATAAGGTCTGTGTAAGATTCCCGTATTATATCCTTGGTAAGCAGGGGAAATGAAGTCAGGGGTTTTCCGCGAAGACCAAGGTTTTTATAATATCTGCAGTGCGTAACCGCGTAATCAAGGAAATGCTCAAGCCTTTTTTGCGGCAGTGAGGTTTCGGAAAACAGGCGGATATTTATATATTCCTTCATCAGCCGGATCCGCAGTCTGCGATTATATGCTTTTCTCTCTGAAGATGTCAGGTCTTTGATATTCATGGTTTGTCTGCTTTCAATAATGATGGATTAATTATATCTGAAAATCCCCGCCTTGAAAAGAATATATATGCATGATACAATTCTGTCGGTTATAAATATATGCCCGACATCATAATACCAGGAAGGAATCCCAAATGAACATACTGTATCAATCCGATAATAACTATGCCCCGTATATGGGTGTTTCAATCTGCTCTCTCCTGGAAAACAATAAAGAAGCCGGCAGTATAAATATTTATATCATAGATGACGGTATAAACGGGGATAATAAAGAAAAGATCAATTCGCTGAGCCTTAAGTACCCGGCTAAGATATCATATCTGACCGGGGACATACTTCTTGAAGATGCAGATCTTGTTAAAACATTTGAGTATACCCAATTCCGGAAAAACACTCATTCATATTTTAAAATGTTCATCGACAGACTGCTTCCCGATCTGAATGAAAGGATCATCTATATAGACTGCGACACCGTGGTGGAAGGCGACATAACAGGGCTTGAAAGCATAGACTTAAAGGGCAGAGCCATCGGCATGGTGCAGGACTCTTTGGTCTCATCGGTTAAGACAAGCGTAGGAATGGATGATACGGAAAGATATTACAATTCAGGGGTCATTCTTATAGATCTTAAGAGATGGAAGGAAATCAACTGTTCTGACAGGATTTATAAACATATACGTGACATAAGGACTTACGGAACGGTCGATCAGGATGTGCTTAACGTGGAACTGCATGATGAGATATCAACGCTTCCGGTACGTTATAATCTTCAGCCCGTGCATATGGATTATTCATACAGGCAGTACAGCCGTGTATATAAACACAAAGAACCATATTACGGCAGTGAAGAAATTAAAGAAGCACTGAAGGATCCGGGGATCATACATTTCCTGAGATATATCGGTGAATCGCCATGGCATGAGGGGAATGTCCATCCCGCAACACCGTATTTCGATAAATATCTTAAGATATCACCATGGCATGATATGGTAAAGAAGCCTTCCGGTAAAGGCGGAGTATTTAAAATAGAGAAATCAATGTACAGGCTTCTTCCCAAAGCCCTGTTCCTGCGGATCTTCTATATAGTCCATGACAGGATGATAAGAAAGAGCAATCAAAATCATTAACTTGCCTTATATTCACGTTCGTCATATAAGGGTTCAGATACCCCGGTATCGTCTCTGTATGCCGCTTCGGAATAGATGGGATTAAAGGCGGGACGAACATTATATCCGCCTTCACGATAAACCGGTAATACCGCATCGGGAACAGGATTGGCTGCCTCCAGTCCATAGAGTGATTCAAGCTGTCCCGGAAGATCGGCAAAATGCTTAAGAACATTCTTTGCGGTATTAAGAGCATGATAAACTACAAATGTAGCCGGAATGCACATAACACACAGCCAAAGCGATTCATATTCGATGCCAAATCTGCTTAATACCGACATGACCGCAACATGCAGGCAATATATATACATGCTCAGGTTTCTGCCTGTGTAAATAAGAAACGGCGCGTTAAAGGTCTCATGAAACAGACATATACAGAATATGGAAATTACAAGCGGAATGGTGCCTGCAAGTATCGGATATCCTGTCGGCAGATCTCTGTGTAAGCAGAGATATTTTTCGGCCAGTACCATGATCTCGCATACCACGGCTGAAACGGCATAGGCTTTAAACGGGATTTTTCTAAGTCTTGCTTCGTATCTTCTGATAAGCATTCCCATAATAAAGTAAGGCAGTCCCCGCAGGAATAACGTTACGCTGTTTATTCCCAGAGGATTGAGCCATTGAACGACCAGCAGCAATACCGTAAGAACCATCATAGCCTTTTCTTTTATACCGGTCCTGACCAGGATATAGGCCATGACATATGTATAGGAGGAAACCAACAGGAACCAGCCCGGCCCCCAGAGTATGAATCTTCCCATCAGAATATTTACCGGACCGTTATCGATGGCAGCTTTAACCTTATCCGCCTGACCGCCTATTATATACATACAGGCATAGAACAGCTCACTGACGGCCAACATCAGCAGCATTTTTGAAATTTTCCTGAAGGTAACTGAAAAGACAGGCTTGTTATAGAAATATCCTGATATGCAAAAAAACATCGGAACGGCAATACGCGTCGATGCTTCAATATACGGAGGCAATAAAACACTTGGGCAATGTATGGTAACAACCATAAATGCACAAATAGCCTTCACTATGTCCAGATTACAGTTTCTTTTCCCCTTATTATTCACACAATTCCCTCATTGTGCGCCAGTATAATACAATAATTACAAATTATTGTATTCTGACAAACATACTCCCACAAAGGATTGTATCATGTATAATCAAATAAAACAAGATGATATTTATCGCTTTATTTGATTATAAGTACGATATATGATAAACTTAACGGAAAACATTAAGGGCAGAGGAAGCGGATAATGATCATGAAAGGCGGCAAAAGAGATCATCTTTATTATATAGATGTTTTAAGGATAGTCTCCGTCACAGCGGTCATACTGGCGCATGCCCATCTCGAGTATGTATATTACATGTACTGGAGCGTTCTTATATTTACCGCAATAAGCGGCGCGATGATGCTTGGCAGGGATAATCTGGATATAGGAAGGTTATATACACATAATATCTGCCGGATCGTCACGGCTTTTGCTTTCTGGTCTGCCGTATATTCGCTCCTGCAGAATCTTCTGTTTCCTCTTTTGGATGGTAATACCGTAAACATTAAGCTTATCATAACAAGCTTTGTGGAAGGACAGTACCATTTATGGTACTGCTATATGATAACAGGTCTGTTTATCCTTGCGCCATGCTTTAAAGCCGTTATTGACAGGGATAAGAATCTGGGTCTGTATTATTGCCTTGTTGCTTTTGTTTTCTCGATATTTATTCCTTCGTTTCAGAACATTGACATTCTTAAATGGACAGCCACGCCGACAGGGAGTATCGGTCTTGGCGGCCTGCGGTTCTCCTTTTATTTTGTTTTGGGATACTATCTTGTGACTTATGATCTGTCACCTGCTTTCCGGAAGATCATATACATTGCGGGCGCTGTCTTTCTGATCCCGTATATTGCATTTCCCAATACTGCCTTTTTCAATATTTTTGAGGCGGTAGTGGTGATCGCTTTATTTGTTGCCGCCAGGTATCTGATCGATCCGAAGAACAGCAGGGTAAAAAAGGTTATCGCTGCCCTTGCGGATGCTGTTTTTGCAGTTTATCTTATACATGATATTTTCAATATAATATATGTGCGGATATTCGGAAGAGAGCATTCGGCCGTTTATGATCTGGGTAAGTTCTTCTTTACCCTGATATTAAGCTTTGCCGTCAGTCTGTTAATAAGGAAATGCAAAAGAATATCGGCCTATATTTCATGACGAAATGCCCGGAGAATACGTATGGATAGAGATTCCGCGATCAAAAAAAGAGGTAAGATATATGGCATAGATATAATAAGGATACTGGCCTGTGTAAGCGTATATACCCATCACTATCTGAGGATGGAACTGGAGCCTGCCATGGACGGCTTTAATGCCTTCAGAAGCTCTTCGCTGTTCAGATATCTGCTCGGCGTTTTCGGTGCGGAATATGCAGTTATCGCCTTCTTTGTTATTGCGGGTTTCTTTATGTCATACAATACGCGGACGGAATCCCTCCGGCCTCTTGAATACGGAAAGAAGTGCGCATATAAATGTATGAACATCATTATTCCGTCCTTCCTTGTGATAACCGCAACGGCACTTATAGCTCTGCCGCTTAAGATCGCAGGCATGGCTGATATATTCAGTATACGGGATTATTTTCTCGATCTTTTTAAGCTTACGGTCGGAATTCAGGGTGATAAACATATACATTATGCATATCCGCTGTGGTTCCAGCATTTCATTTTCACGGGTTATATTTCCGGTTATATTTTTTTATACGTTTTCCGGAAGGACCGGAGAATAAGGCTGGCAGCTTATTTTCCGGCCCTTATATATCTGCTGTTTAATTCGGAATATACTTTTATGGTCTTCATGGGAATGCTTGCCGGTGAGCTGTGCGAAGGAGAGTATGAGAAACGGTTAAGGAAGATATTCGGGAATGTATTTTTAAATATACTGTTTATGATAATGCTGTCATCGGGCATGTCGATGGTCATTAGGGAAAATTATGACAGTCCGCAGATATACGGTCCGGCTACACTGCTTTTTGTACTGCTTCTGCTGACCGTATACTGTATGAGCAAAGCAGAAGAAGGAAAGAAATATAAGATCATAGATTTCCTGTCATCAAACAGTTATTCCTGCTATCTTATACATTTCTTCCTGATGTGTTCACTTATGAGGATAGTGTACCGGATATTCCGGCATACATCCCTTCCGGGAAGAAACAATACACTGTTCTGCGCGGTGATGTATATCATAATGACGATATCCCTGTGGATCCTGGGTTATATTTTCAATAAATATGTGTTAAAGCCTCTTAAAAGATCATATGACCGTATATGGTCAGAGACGGAAGTGAGGCTTACGAGGTAATTACAATGCTGAAAAAAGCGGGACTGTTTATAGGCCTTCTTCGGGATATGATGAAGGTCCTAAATAAAAAACAGAGACGGAACTGTACTGTCGTATTTGTCATGATAGTCGTGGGAGGATTCCTGGAACTATTGGGTGTATCGGCGGTTCTCCCGGTCGTTAAGATCATAATGACTCCCGATAAAGCCGGGGACGATATGCTCTACAGCTGGTTTGTCCGTCTCACAGGCCTTAACGGCAACAGGGAGGTAATACTGGGACTGTCGGTTTCGGTAGTGCTGCTTTATCTTGTCAAGAACGTGTATCTTACGCTGTCGACATATATGCAGGCAAGGCTTGTTGCGGATACGCGATATACACTTTCGGAGAAATCACTGCGCGCTTATATCCGTAATGACTATGCTTTTTTTGTAAATGAAAACAGCTCGGTTATACTGAGGGGACTGACGAGTGATATAGATGCGTATCTTAATACACTGCAGAATTATTTTAACATCGGCGTAAGGCTGATAAATGTATTCCTTATATGCGTATGGCTGTTCTGTACGGATATTGTGCTTACGCTCATTGTGGTCGGACTCGGACTTGTTTCGGTGGTCATCATAACAGGTATCCTTAAGCGTAAGATGAGGACAATGGGAGCCCTTAGAAGGAACGCCGAGGGGAACATGCTTAAGGATATCACCCAGATAGTCACCGGCATGAAGGAGATCAAGATCCTGGGCAGGAGGGATTACTTTGTTAAGCATTACGGCGAAACCGTAAAAAAGAGGTGTTCCATTGACGTCGGATATACAACGCTGTCACCGCTGCCTGAACGTATAATTGAGACGGTCTTTATCGGAGGCCTTATTATGGCGGTAGGTGTGCTCTCGTATATGGGGAAGGTAGACGGAACCTTTGTTGCCAATCTCTCCATATTTGCAGTGGCAAGCTTCAGGATGCTCCCTTTCGTGTCGCAGCTGTCGGGCTGTCTTAATATACTTATGTTTTCATATGAACCCGTAACGGCAGCGCTTAATAATCTTAAGAGTACGATCAGCAACGGGGAGATGATAAAAGCAGAGGATGATGACTGTATTGCGGGGGAGAGGATAGACGGGTTTAACCGTGAGCTTGTTTTATCCGGTTTGTCCTTTGCGTATTCGCCGGAGCTTCCCAATGTACTTGACGGTATTGATCTTAAGGTGGAGAAGGGTGATTCGGTTGCTCTCGTAGGTCCCTCCGGAGCCGGTAAGACCACGCTTGCCGATGTGATCCTTGGTCTTAACCGTATCACAGGCGGGAGAATAGCGGTTGACGGTAAGGAGATCGACCTCGGTGAAAGATCGTGGGGCGGACTTATAGGTTATGTGTCGCAGAACATTTTCATGCTGGATGATACGATAAAAAATAATATAGCCTTCGGATGCGGTCAGGATGAGATCGATAATGAAAAGCTTAAGGACGTGATAAAGAAAGCACAGCTTAACGACTTCATAGACTCACTTCCGGATGGCCTTGAAACACAGATCGGAGAAAGCGGAGCCAAAATATCCGGCGGCCAGAAGCAGAGGATAGCCATAGCAAGGGCATTGTATTTTAATCCGGAAATACTTATTCTTGATGAAGCAACGTCGGCGCTTGATAATGATACGGAGAAGGCGGTCATGGAAGCAATAGATATCCTTAAGGGTGAGAAAACGCTTATAATAGTAGCCCACAGGCTGTCGACCATAAGTAAATGCAATCATATCTATGAGGTCAGGGACGGGGCGCTTACAGAGAAGAAGCTTGTTGACGGGATATTAACATCCATGGACAGGTAAAGGTACAGCTTCGGCTGTTTCATTACGAATAGCGGATTTCTGATGAAATTCACTATTCCATGATATCGGAGAATGAAAGTGGAAATCGGAAGAAAGATAAAAGAGGTGTTTGATGATCTCTCGGACCGGTGGGGAGCCATAACGAAGTTCAGTGTAAGACTCACGGTCTTTCGGATCATGAACCGTATAAGAAATATGCGAAGTTACATAAGAGAGCCGCGGGTGAGGGACAGCCTCAGAGTATCCGGGATACCTGCAGGAACCGAAGGCTGTATCGTACTGACTCATTCGGGGGTAAGACCGATACCGGGTTACGTGGCGGACTGCATAGAACAGATAAGACTGTTCAGCGATATCCCGGTATATTTTGTGTGCAACAGGGATAAGGAGGTACCTGAGAGGATCGCCGATAATGCCTGTGTGGTCCGTATCGAAGACGTTCCGGTGTCGGCGATGCATCTTAAGTTCTACAGGAAGCTGTCTTCCCTCAGGTCGCAGTATGATAATTTCTTCCAGCATACATCGGAAAGATTCTTTATACTGAATGAAGTAATAAGGAGCCTGGATCTTAAGAAGGTCATCCATATGGAGAATGATATCCTGCTTTATGAGGACGCCGGAGTGCTTATTGAGAAAATGGCCGGTCTTTTTAATGATATCACGGTCCCGAGAATGGCTGAGCGGTACTGCATGGCTGCGGTCATGTACATTCCGGATGCTGATTCGCTGGATGGGTTTCTTGATTATGTGCTTGAGCATGTTCTGGATAAGGGAACCAATGACATGATCATGCTGGCAGGATATCTGCGGGAGAAGGGGCTGACGCCGCTTCCGATAATCAACAGGGAATATGTGTCTGAGAAGGGACTTATAAATAAAAAAGGCGACCGTCCTCCCGGGGATCATATTGAGGAATACAGCCTTCTTACGGATGAGTTCGGCGGTATATTCGATCCTGCGCCGATAGGCCAGTATCTGGGCGGCACGGATCAGAAGCCGAGAGGAGTTAAGGATAATGCGGGTTATGAAAATGTCCAAAGCTATGTCGATATTTCAGGGCTTGATATCCGCTGGGAAAAGGATAAGAGAGGCTTCATGCCATTTATGTATTATAATGAAAAGAAGTATAAGATATATGATCTTCACATTCACTGTAAGGAACTGAACAGGTTCAGAAGTGATGTTGACAGGACTACTGCCTGATGGTGATGTTGTATGAGTGACATGGTAAGTGCAAAATATGCTCCGGTAGCTGTTTTTGTATACAGCCGGCCGGAAAAAACCCGGGCTTTATTTGAATCGTTAAGACGTAATGAGCCGGCTGAAAAAAGTGATGTGCATGTATTCTCCGATGCGGCTAAAAACCCCAAGGCTGAAGCCGGAGTTAAAGAGGTCAGGGAGTATGTGCGGTCTCTTGGGTCAAAGGACTGGTTTAAGAGCGTTAATCTGCATATGGCGGAAAGCAATAAGGGACTTGCGCGCTCTGTGATCGACGGGATCACAGGTATTCTTAAAGAGTATGACAGGGTCATTGTCCTGGAAGATGACCTGGTGTTATCGGAGTACTTCCTTGATTATATGAATGAATGTCTTGAGTGCTTCGTGGAAGATAAAAGAATATGGTCAATAGACGGCTATTCCCATAATCCCGCCAGACCGGCAGGCTATGGCAGCAATATATATCTTACATACAGGGCATCCTCCTGGGGCTGGGGAACATGGAGAGACAGATGGGATATGGCTGATTGGGAGGTGAAGGACTACAGTACATTCAGACTGGATCCGGTGGCCAACATAAGGTTTATGAGAGGCGGAAATGATCTTCCGAGCATGCTCAGGGCATATAAGAAGGGGAAGATAGATTCGTGGGCTGTAAGATGGTGCCTTTCCCAGTCAAGGCATGACATGATGTCCGTGGCTCCCATAAAAAGTCTTGTAATCAATAACGGACTTGACGGCAGCGGAACCAACTGTAAGGATGATGAGAGTAATGCACTGACCTTTGGTGAGACGGAAAAAGACAGGAAACAGTGGGCTGATGCGGGAGTCATGCCAAACAGAGAGCTTATCCGTGACTTCTACAGAAGACATCATCTGAGCATGTATATAAGGATACGGGATAAGGTAAGGGAAATTCTGAAGGTTTGACCGGGTGTCGGAAGATGTATTCTGCATAAAGAAGCATCGGGAAGGATTATGGATGATAATTGTTAAGATAGATGCAGGCATGGGAAACCAGATGCTGGAATATTGTTTTTACAAGCAGCTTAAGGATGAGCTTCCCGGATGTGTTATCAAGGCAGACATGGACAGATGGATATATAAGAAGTATGTCCCTCATCACGGCTATGAACTAAAAAGGGTATTTGGGATAGAGCTTGAAGATGTTGCAACCACGCAGGAAATACTGGCCTGCGGAGGTGAGTATCAGAGGAAAAATGCCGGTCCGTTCGATGTTTTGAAAAAGAAATATCACAATCATATAGGATACAGGCTTAAGGGAAATAAAACGGTCAGGATGCACCAGTCCGACTGGAAAGCCTTCTGTAAGGAACATAAAGACTCAATTGATGAGTATAATTGCTGGATAGATAATTCATGGAACTGGATATATGAGCCTGCGATAAGTGATTTCGAGTATAAGCTCCCGCTTGAAGGTGCCAATCTGGAGGCGGCCGGCCGTATGAAGGAATGTGAATCGGTCAGCGTACACATAAGAAGGGGAGATTATGTCGGAGGGGCGCTTGATAAGCTTAAAAAGGATTATTATCTTAATGTTATGAAATATATGAGCACCAGATTAAACGATCCGGTTTTCTTTTTCTTTTCGGATGATCCCGGATATGTGCGCAGTGAGTACGGGAACATCCCGTACAGATATGAGATCGTTGACTGGAACAAGGGTGAGGACAGTCATTACGACATGCTGCTCATGAGTGCATGCAGGAACAATATCATATGCAATTCCACCTTCAGTCTGTGGGGAGCTGTACTCAACAGGAACGAAGATAAGACAGTGATCAGACCGGATGTATTGTCCGATGCGCTTATTCCTGACGAAAAGGGCTGGTACACCGCAGATATTAAGGGGCTTAACATTACGCAGGGCGTGCTACCTTCCGCAGATACGCTTACGAGCATATGAATAAACCCTTGATATGTTGTAAAGGACAGGGTCTGTGATGCGGTTGAGTACAGATAAGGTATCCTTATAAAATTCTGCTTCGCCTATTATCCTGCCGTTATATTTCTCCTGCAGCCCGTCAAGCCTGTCTTTGGGCATTGTCAGTACATAAGGAAAGCATACGGGGCGAATGGTCCGGTTATGCCTGTCGCTGTCCATTGCAAAACGCTTCACATTAAGATCCGAGATATGTTCGTTCTGTACGATATCACCTTGGTTATGCGCCGGATAGAAATAGTAGAGAGAGCCGGTATGTCCGGATATTATGTCTTTCAGGGATAGCTGTTCCTTTATCACGGGATCGTCAGCCATAAAATCCAGGAAGGGTTCGTTCCCCAGATTGGTTGACAGATCAAACTGACCCGATGAGTCAATAATTCTTTCGGCGTTCAGCAGCGATCCGACAAGAGCAGCCATATATCCGCCCGAAGAGGAACCGCAGGTAGTGATATCATATCCCTTAAGCTCGTCCCGGAGGAAATCACAGAGCTTGGCCCGTGTGTCTGTTTTCCTGTTGATACCGGTTACATACCACTGCTTGTAGATATCCCTTACGTAAACGATCCTGGAGAAATAAGACCTGATAAGCCTGTGTTTTCCTATGTTGAGCCAGTCATAGTAATCGAGGGTGATAATTTTCCCGGTGAATTCTTTTTCGGTATTGGGATAATATATTCCGTTGCTTGAGAAAAACACGAGAGCTTTTTTCTTATCGGATCTGCCGTTTACTATCCTGTAATTGGGTTCATCATACTGTTTCTCGATCAGTTCGGTCCTGTTCCAGGGAAAATCATTTATACTGTTCATATCTTTCCTCTGAGCTATATATTTTCTATAGATTATACATCCTGAGCCGTGCAAAGACAATGTTTGGACTTGTTTATTTATTTGGTTAATGTATAATTACATAGTTACGTATGTTTCATAGATCGGCAGGTGGAGAGAAGAGCAATGGGAGTGAAGACCATACTGAAAAGAATAGCAAAGAAATGCTTTAATATAGGCCCCGAAACAGCAGAGGACTACCGAAGGAGGGGCGTTAAGATCGGAAAGAATCCGGGTCTTGTTGACTGCATTCTGGATTACGGACACGGATATCTTATAGAGATCGGAGATAATTCCAAGTTCGCGCATGTAACGATACTTACGCATGACGCCAGTACCAAGACGGAGCTGGGATATTCCAAGATAGGAAGGGTAAAGATAGGGAATGATGTATTTATCGGACACGGCTCCATAATACTTCCGGGAACAACGATCGGAGACAGGGTTGTGATCGGAGCGGGCAGTGTGGTCAAGGGAAATATCCCGGGCAATTCGGTAGCGGTCGGGAATCCTGCGACAGTCGTATGTACCTATGATGAATATATAGAGAAGAACCGGAAGAAGATGGAACATTCACCTGTATATAACACGCCATGGGACCGGAAGACTCCCGGGGAAATAAGCAGGATAAAAGAAGAGCTGGCAGACGGCACCATAGGTTTTGACGACTGATGACCAAATGGCCGGTGACCGTTAATTCCGGTAATTCACGTATGAGTAAGGAATACCGAATTTATGATGAAATTCACTATTCTTTGTGTTGAGGTATATACAGGATGAATTTTCTGACTCTTGGGTTTGCGGTGTTTTATATAATTCTTATACCGCTCCTGGCAATACAAAAAAAAGTTAAGATGCGTAACGTGCTGCTGCTTACTGCCAATCTTGTTTTTTACAGTATAGGCGACTTAAGATCGGTGCCGCTTCTTATAGCCGAGAGCGCAGCCTGCTACTTTGCCGCTTTGAAGATCCGTAATGAGAAGGCATCCGGAAGGACGGGAAAAGGGTATACGGCTCTTATGGTCCTGGCAGCGGTTGCGGTACTTATCCTGTGCAAATATCTGCTGTTTATCGGATCGGCCCTGTTTGGTGAAGGGTTTGCCGAAAGGTACAGAAGCCTTGCGGATATACAGCCCATAGGTATTTCGTTCTATACACTTATGGTGATAAGCTATGTTGTGGATGTATACAGAGGCAGGATGGAAGCTTGTGAGGACTTCCTTTCGGTAGCTCTGTATGTTTCGTTCTTCCCGCAGATAATGTCGGGTCCCATCACCAAGGCAAGAGAGCTTATGGGACAGTTCGGAGAGCTTCATCCGATCACGAAAGCCGGTGTATACAGCGGAATGCAGATCTTTCTTACCGGGGCGCTCAAGAAGGTCCTTATAGCAGACAGGCTGGCGGTCTGTTCCAATGCTGTGTATTCAAATCCTTCCATGTATTCGGGCCTTTCGATATTCCTGGGAACCGTATGCTACACAATACAGTTATACTGTGACTTCTCCGGTTATACCGATATGGCCGCAGGCGTAGCGACAATGATGGGCTTCAGGCTCGCAAGGAATTTCGACCTTCCCTATATTGCAAAGAATCCGACCGAGACATGGAAACGCTGGCATATAAGTCTGTCATCGTGGCTTCAGGAATACGTATATATTTCACTTGGCGGCAACAGAAAAGGTAAGGCAAGGCAGTACCTTAATCTGATATTAACCATGATCGTGGGCGGGCTGTGGCACGGAGCCGCATGGACCTATATATTGTGGGGTTTACAATGCGGTATCGGCCTGTGTGTACATAAAACATATGTTGAATATTTAAAGAAGCCGGGTAAGGACACAAGAGTGTATACAGTCATGAGCACACTGGCGACATATCTGTATTTCCTTGCGGGAACCATTATATTCAGGGCTGAATCCGCGAAAGACGCATTTACCATATTTGAACGGATATTTACAGGGGCACAGGGCGTAGGATACTATTACGTTTATTTCTTTATCTATTTCATATTTGTTGCTGTGGCATATGCAGTCGCCATGATCAGGAATAACGGACACGGCTTCTATGTCAATGCGGATATGGAACGCTTCGGATACCGTGTGCTGTTCCTGTTTGCTGTTATGATGGTTGTGATCTACGGTTATTTCGGTAATAATGTGTTCATATATGCCCAGTTCTGAGAGCCGTAAATCTGTCATTTTTAAATTCTGTGTAACCCATAAAATGATTTAGGGGTCAAAACTATACTTTTTTTTGATTAACGGATTGTTCCGTGCTTCGCACTCCCACAATCCTACCCACCATTCGCAATTCCGTGGTGCTAAGCCCCACTTCTTGCTCATGTTGGGGCGGGTCATAAATCCTTGTCCCCACCATCAAGCAAGCTTGTGGTGTT
>JAFSYI010000021.1 GCA_017450065.1 Lachnospiraceae bacterium | reverse complement strand
TTTTCTGGATGTACAAGATGGGCGGCAAGGTAGACAACATCAAGGCAGGAATGGGGAACGCTTCAGGCTCAATGCAGTCATCTGTGCTTTTCCTTATCCTTAATCTCTTCGGTCTTGGCATAGTGAATTACTGCCTGATGCAGGATACCATAAACAAGGTTTCCATGTAATTCAGAGTACGGATCGCATGAAAAAAACGTATTATGGAAATATCATAACAATCCTTTCAGCCGGCAGCGCCTTGATACTGTATTTGGTATTAAGGCGTCGTACCGGCTTTTCCGTTCCCTGTGTTTTCCACTCACTGACCGGGTTTAAATGTCCGGGCTGCGGTATAACACATATGCTTGATTCACTTATGTCGCTTGACTTATGCGGAGCCCGTGAAGCCAACGTTTTTGTTTTCTTCACGAGCCCCTTTCTTCTGTTTGAGCTTGTCTATGAATTCTTTATCCCTCATAAGAACATGAATTTCCGCAGGATAAATAATATCCTTCTGATAATATACTGTATCGCGCTTATCTCATTCGGAATCGTCAGGAATATCGCATGATTCACTTATCCCATCTCGTGAGTCCGTATTTCCCGCCGAGAAAATAACAATTTTCACACTCAATGATACATTTTATCTCATTATCGGCAAGTCCGTTATCCTGCTTTATAACTGTACCGTTCAAAGGTGTAGTATTAAGTTCATCCGGGCTGCTTAACAGGATGAGTCCGTCTGTTTCGGTGGTTATAAAAAGCCTGCCCGCAGAATCAAGGAAAAGCGTGCGTATCTTCATTCCCGGTATCCCGTCGTTTTGATCCAGATTGTTTTTTATCCTCCACTTGCCATCCAGTTTCTCTGCAAGACTTAATCCGCCGTACATCATCTGTCCACTGCCAATTAACACCTCATCATCTGAAAGCGGGAGTATCGCATTTATATAACTGTGCGGTATCCCGTCTTCAGTATTAAGATATGTCCATCCATCTTCCGAAAGTATGCTGATACCACCCTTGTCCTGCGACAGATAAGCACCAAACCAAAGCTCATCTCCAACCCTTTCAATGACCTGTACAACATCCTCGGCAAGTCCCGTATCCTTTGTAAGTATCTCATCGACCGTCCACGTATCGTCCTTTATACAAAGATGCGCCGCTCCGTTCTGTGAACCTGCCCATAAACCGTTATCAACCGCAAGGAGCGTATTTACCCTCCCTTCGGGAATAGCAGGCGCTGTTATCCTCATGACTTCTTTAAAAGAACTGTCAAAAGCACTCAGCCCGTCTTCGTGTCCGACCCAGACAAGCCCGTCATAAGAACGGGTTATCATGGCGGAGTAGATCATATGTATATCCGCATCAAGCTTTCTGACTGTATCTCCGGTGTCACGGTCAAGCAGATATATGCCGTCTCCGGTTCCTGCCCATATATTCTCACCATCATCAAAGAGAGCCGATATCTCCATCCCCGGCAATAATGTATGAAGATGATCGAATTTCTCCGCTTCCGGCTCCTTTGTGATCACACGATAGGCAATCCCCAAAACTGTAAGCAGTATAAGCACGGTCATAAAGATAAGGATGCTCTTTTTATTCATACTATCCTGCCTTCCTCCATGAATAAATGCCTGTCACAGAATTCATTTGCTTCGGCTTCATTATGACTAACCAAAAGGACCGCACATCTGCCCTTACATAATTCCTTCGTCTTTTTGATCACCCTGTCCTTTAAGTCCTTATCAAGATTGGTGAAGGGTTCGTCAAGCAGCAGAAGTTCCCGCTCACATGCAAGAGCCCGCGCTATTGCCACCCTGCGTGCCTGTCCTCCGGATATCCGGTGCGGATACCTGTCTAGCAGATCTTCTATCCCGTATGCCGCAGACAACTCATTAACGCATCTATCCCTTCTTTCCTTATCCTTATACGGAGAACCAAAGAGGATATTCTCACGGACAGTCATATTGTTAAAAAGAATGCTGTCCTGAAATACCATGGCAATCCCCCTCTTATTAAGGCTCTCCGGCAGACTCACCTTATTTCTAAGGATCTCTCCCTTATCTGGTCTTATAAGTCCTGCAAGTACCTTGAGCAGAGTAGTTTTACCACAGCCGCTCTCGCCACGTATCGAAACGAACTCTTTATCCCCAATGCAAAATGACACATCTTCAAGTGCCCTTACATACGGATATTCCTTTGTTATGTTTAAAAGTTCATACATATCAGCTCTTCCTTCTTTTTCCGGCAATACCCATTACCATATAAGCCGTTATCATGAGAAGCAGACAGACTGCGGTCTGCATCATGCAAAAACAAGTCACCTTCTCCGATGAACCGTAATGCAGATAGTTATATATCTTAACCGACATCGGCTCCCTGCCGGCACTCATCAAAACAAGCGACGTGCCCACATCACCAAGCGTCAGCAAAAGCACCGCTATGGAAGATACGATAAGCCCCGGCGCCATTAGCGGAAGCTGCACCTTAAGGAATGCCTTACCGCACTTATCCTGAAGCAGTCCCGCAGCATTTATCCTGTCCTTATCAAGCCTCAAGTAACAGCCATACTGTATGAGCATCGAAAAAGGCATATACCTTATCGCGAGTCCCACGGCAGGAAGTATCACACCTGTCCGCAACACATAAAGCGGCGTGGAACTTACAAACCCAAGTAATCCAATGCCCGTAAGCACCCCGGGGATACACAAAGGGAATAATGCGCAGATCCATAATGCCGGTTTACATAATGTATCCTCTTTTGTAAGATGATAAGCCATTAAAGCAGAAGGCAGAATATTAATGATCACAGCTGCCATACCCGCCGCAAGAGAATTGTACAACTGCGGCAGAGCAGAAACGACCTCCACGCCGGGCGCAATGATATACGGAACAAAAGATAAAAGCGGAAGGATTATCTGTAATGCGGTAAGAAAAACACAGATGCTGCAGACAGTCCTTAACCCACCGGAATATAAGGGGCTTACCCGCTCCCCTGTCTTTATGGCATTTGGGATGCTCTTTAGCGGATAAAACGAGATCAGTATTATCAATGTCGAGATCAAAACAAGAGGCAATGAAAGCCTTAACGAATATACGCTCTGTCCCGCCGCGGAATAATCCGAGAATATCTCCATCGCATATACATTGACCT
>JAFSYI010000020.1 GCA_017450065.1 Lachnospiraceae bacterium | reverse complement strand
GTTAGGCACTCAGCCAGCGTTCATACTGAGCCAGGATCAAACTCTCAATTGAAATGTCTGATTCTCAGAATAAACACAAGGCTTATTCCTTTGTCATAAGTCTCCTTATGACCTTCCTAAATTTACTTAGGGTCGTTCTTAAAAATTTACTTTTGAAATGACGCCATAAGATTCTTTCACTCGCTTCGCTCATGCCTTCCTCTTATGACTATTTCAGGGATGGTTTATACTATTAGATTTTCAAGGTTCGGTTCAATTACGCTACCGCTTGATCTCAATCATTTTTGACTGATTTCCTTGCGACAGCTTACACATAATATCATCTTGATTTTGCCTTGTCAATACCTTTTTTACCTTTTTTTTCAATAAAAAATTGACCGGGAATCACTCATACCACATCTTGTGTATTTAATGGATACTATGTACAAGTCATCGAAAAATTACGCTATTCTATGACTTTCTGAATGCAAACAAGGAAATGCATTCAGAAATCATGCGTTCCGCATGACACGGTCCTGCTTTTAGCAGAACCTGGTCGAGTACGAATCCCGAATTTCTGATGAAATTCAGGATTCTATACCCTTCCGAAATTATCATTTCCCAAACCGGTATAGTTACATGTAAGACCTTCCATTCCCATTATCTGATTAAGTGAGAACTCCCTGTTACATTTTGTACACTTATACAGTGTCACATCACCGCCTTCATATCTTGTATTGCGTGAGTACTTTACTTCTCCCCCGCATATCGGACAGATCCTGTCCTTATATGTTCCCTCTTCAGCCACTCCTCCTGATATCTGTGACATCTGTTCATCATTCACAATTCTATCGCTTACTTTATTATTCATGATCTCCTCCTTATAATTTCATATTGCTCCGATCATCTGAAACCGGGATAATTTTTTTCATCTGATACAAAAATATATACGGAAAAATTAAGAAAATGGCAATGAAACATTATCTTATGAGCTTTAAAAGAATATTACTGTTAAACAGAAAGGTCAGAAACGACGAATCCCGGATATAACCAAGCATTCTGATACCAAAGCTGTTCCCAAGGCACATTATGATGATGAAAAATGCTATCCATACAATTATCAGAGCCTCAAGTGCTCCGGTAATACAGCCCAGAGTCCGGTTAAACCCCTTTATCACGGGAATCCTTGAAACAAGATCCGTAGTCTTAAGGATCATCCACATCCCAATGGACAAGACTGCAGACACTATTATAAAGGTTGAAGACCTTATCACCATTTTTGTAATATAGCCCGCTATATATTTTTCAAATACCGTTTCGGCGAGCTCATTACGCAGCTGTGTTCCGTATTTCCTGATAATATCATCCATTATTAACTCCGGCACATTAAGCTCTTCCGCGGTTATACCACTTTCCGAATAGTCATCCTCTGATATGGTGTAATTCTGATCTGCCTTCTCTTCACCGATAATTATAATTCCGGTTCCTTCTTCTTTGACGTTCCCGTTCTTATCTGTTTGCGCTGAATCCTCCACTTTCCTGTTAAAGGATTCTATCAGTTTCTTTTCTATGTCATCATATATGCGGGAACTGTTGATAAGACTGCTGCTGATCGCAGGAGAAATAATCATGGCGCCTGCCATAACCGCAAGTGTACCGGCAAGTGAAACTGCGATTCGCAGAAATCCCTTTCTGTAACCCTTTATAATAAAGAATATAAACAACCCTGTCACTGCAGCCGCAAGCCAGTTAAATCCCATTATTTACCCCTTATATCCCTCTCACCGGAAGCATTTAAAACTCAAAGTCCGGACTACTTAAGCTGTATCTCCTCTGTTCTGTTCCCCATGACCAGAAGATATTTGGTTACTGAATCTGTCGGCACCAGCTTTACTATGCTCTCGTGAAACTTTCCGCTGTACTTTTCTACATCATTCATATTATAGATCACACAGTCATCACTGTTATATATGATCACAAGATCCTTGTTAAACTCAATATCCGAATAATTCAGTGCAAAATCCTTAGCATAAACAATATCCCCCGAAGTGTTGTATACATCGATATGATACGGATTATCGCTCCTGCCTTCCGCATAAACAAGCCCGATATAGTCCTCATTGTGAAAAACGCTCTTAATCTCTTCTTTTATCTCCGTCTCAAACACATTTTCCGGCTTTTGCGCACCCTTAAATATCTCCAGTCTGTTATCTCCCACGGCAAATGACGTATTGGCATTCATAAATTCCACATAAGATACTATCGAATTACTGAAATTAAATCCCGCAACAAGATTATCAATCTCATTCTGCCCGACATTTCCGAAGTTGTAATAGGCAACCGACGAAGTAAGAGCTGCGCCGTCTATTCGAAGATAGGAAACACACAGCATGATCCCGTCATCAGATATGGCAATATTTACAGGATAACCGCTCTTGTCCATAGTTGTCCTGTCATTGGCTACATTCTGTCCTTCCTTATTGAACAGCTTGACCCAGGTAACATCTCCTTCTTCCAAAATTACAGCCACATTTCCCGTTCCGGATACACACAGCTTCTGAATTGGCAGAGTGGTATCGATCTCTCCCTGCGGTCCACTGCTGTTTAAGACATAGATCTTACTCTTTTTATAATCCCCGACAGCAACATAATCACCGCATACATCCACAATGGGACTCTGCATCTGGAAAGGCTGGTTCCATAGCATCTCATTATCCATGTTAAAGGCAGATATACCGTCAGAACTGTACCTTATTATATTGTTATTGAACTTAAGGTATGAGGCTGTGGATGCTTCCTGATATTCCATGGTACGCAGGGTCGTGTAATCCGTATAGATCATGGTCTTATAGTTATGGTACATTGCAATGCCTATTAAGGCAGCAACTATTACCACAGCCAGTATCCTGTAGAAGATAAACCTTCTGTGCCTGTTTATCTTTTCCCTGAGCTCTGACTGGTCTCCGTCATATTTATTTTTGAAATATTCATTAATCTGTGCCATATTTAAATTCAGTGTTTTGATAAGTACCGCTTGATATGATACTACAAAAAAAGGAATATGGCAAAAAGAGATATTATTTATCAGAGTTCACAGAAATGAAGTAAGCAGTCTTTTTGCTTTATCCGCATTCTGTCCGCTGTATTGTTCGGCAAAATACCCCTCTCCCGACAGGTGATCCGTATAATACCTAAGTCCCAACACAAACCTGTTCTTTTCAATATATTTAATAAGCAGTTCTGTATCGGCCATCAAAATACGGTTTTTGCAACCGTCTACATATCCCCTTAGCAGAAATATAAGCCTTTCTCTGTCAAGACAGCCTTTTTCATCAATGCAGCAGGATCTTGCACAGTCGGCAAGATCATCATAAACAGAACCCGGCATTATTGTATCGGTATCTATAAAGCAGACAGCTTTTCCTTCTTTAAACATCATGTTACCCACCTTGGCATCCCCGTGAATGACCGATCCTGAAGGTACCGTTATGGATCGCATTTCATTTATTCTTTTATTTATCGTACGATCCAGCTCTTCTATCCTTATCATATCAGGAGCATTCAGATCAATATATTTCTTATAATAAAAATCAATATCATGCAGATGGGCAAACGGTTCAGGTCTCAGGATACCGTTACACCCTTCAAGAATACTGTGCAGTCTTCCCAGTCCCTTGCCCGCTTCATATATATCAGACGTGCCGTTCCTTTCATCAAAAGCATCACCCTCAATATAACGGTACATCCGCCATATATCTCCATCTTTATCTGAATAGAAGAAGTTTCCTTCCCCGGTTCTCATCCATTCGGGACAATACCATTCTTCTTTCCCGGCATCCGGCATCTTGCATGCTTTTCTGTACTGAAGATAATTATGCTCTATATCCTTGAGAAATCCGGTATAAAGGCCCCGGCAAAGTCTCTGCAGGATATAGCAGCCTTCAGCTTTTATAAGAAAAGTCTCATTGATATGACCACCGGTCAGTTCCTTTACCTCTGTGACCGGCCTGTCTATATAATTTCTTACTATCTTTTCGCAGCAAGTTTCCATTTATAACCTATAACCTCTTCCGGATCCTTCATCCATATTTATAAAACACCTGTGATCCACAGTCATAAAACTATTGATCACAGGTGTTTATCGTTAATATATCCTGCCGGATATCTTCTTTTATATAATGCAGAAAGTAATTTTACTTAAGAAATTCTTTTATCTGGTTGTATATTCCCTCTGCATCAAGCTGATATTTGTGGATAAGTGCTGCTGCCGATCCCGATTCACCGAATACATCCTGCATACCTATTTTCTTAACAGGTGTGGGAAGCTTCTCTGAAAGGCAGTCACATACAGCTGAGCCGAGTCCGCCGATAACCGAATGTTCCTCAGCCGTTACAACCCTGCCGGTCTTTTTGGCCGATGCAATGATAAGCTCCTCATCCAGAGGCTTTATAGTATGAATATTTATAACCTCTGCATCGATACCGTCATTTGCCAGCATTTTTGCAGCCTCCATGGACTCGGGAACAGTAAGGCCCGTAGCCACTATTGTCAGATCCTTGCCTTCCTTAAGGACTATGCCCTTGCCCATTTCGAACTTATAGGTTGCTTCATCATTAAATACGGGTACAGCCGCACGTCCAAATCTAAGATATACCGGTCCGACATACTCATATGCAGCCTTAACCGCAGCGCGTGCCTCAACATCATCAGCCGGATTGATGATCACCATACCGGGAATTGTCCTCATAAGAGCAATATCTTCATTGCACTGATGTGAAGCTCCGTCCTCACCAACGGAAATTCCTGCATGAGTAGCGCCTATCTTAACATTAAGATGCGGATATCCGATGGAATTGCGAACCTGTTCAAATGCTCGTCCTGCAGAAAACATGGCAAAGGATGAGCAGAAAGGAACCTTACCTGTTGTAGCCAGGCCGGCTGCGATACCTGTCATATTTGCCTCTGCAATACCCACATTAATATGCTTATCGGGATGAGCCTTCTTAAATACGCCCGTCTTGGTAGCAGCCGCAAGATCAGCAGTCAGAACTACCAGATCGTCATGCTCATTTCCAAGCTCAACCAATGCATTACCATAGCTCTCTCTTGTTGCGATCTTCTTTACTTCTGACATAATGCTTCACCTACTTTCTCAAGATCCGCCATTGCGATAGCGTACTGCTCGTCATTTGGTGCCGTTCCATGCCATGCCACATTATTCTCCATAAAGGAAACTCCCTTACCCTTAAGACTCTTTGCTATAATGGCTGTAGGCATACCTTTGGTTTCCCTTGCCTCTTTAAATGCAGCTTCAATGGAATCAAAATCATGTGCATCACAGTTAATAACATGGAAATTAAATGCCTTAAACTTCTCATCGATCGGATAAGGATCACAGACCTCGGTAACAGGACCGTCTATCTGGAGATTATTGTTATCAACGATCACCACAAGATTATCAAGCTTCTTAAATCCGGCAAACATGGAAGCTTCCCATACCTGGCCTTCCGCGATCTCACCGTCACCAAGCAGTGTATATACCCTGAAATCATTTCCGTACATCTTGGCGGATAATGCCATTCCGACAGCTACCGATATACCCTGTCCCAGAGAACCGCTGCTCATATCCACACCCGGAGTATGCTGCATACACGGATGGCCCTGAAGATGTGAGCCGAGCTTACGCAGTGTGGTGAGCTCCTCAACCGGAAAATATCCTCTCTGTGCAAGCGTTGAGTACAGAGCGGGAGCACAGTGACCCTTGGACAGTACGAAACGATCCCTGTCTTCTTTTTTAGGGTTCTTAGGGTCGATGTTCATTTCTTCAAAATACAGATAGGTCATGATATCAGCGCACGATAAAGATCCGCCCGGATGTCCGGCCTTGGCTGCATGAACAGACGTAACTATACCCTTACGTATCTCATTGGCTGTCTTTTGTAATTCCAACTTGTTCATGATAATCGTCCTTTCTTTATTTAATGTTGCAAGGATAAATGTAACAGAAGTATCTGCACTTTTGGTATCCTGTCACAAATAATCCCTAATATAACGGCATTTTATAATGCGTTTACGATAGTATATCATACTCACATCATCGTTTCAATGGATAGTTTAATGAATAAACTAACTGTAATCACAGTATTACCGTAAACATAACCCCGTCATTTTCAGCCTTTGCGCTTATACTTCCCTTATGCAGCCTGACTATTCTTCTTGCTATTGAAAGCCCTATCCCATGTCCACCTGTTGACGATGTTCTCGATCTGTCTGTCCTGTAGAACCTGTCAAATATTCTTTCAGTATCAAATTCTTCTCCCGTTTCAGCTGTATTAAAGACCTTTAACTGTACCCTTTTACCTGTTTTTTCCAGCTCAACATATACTCGTCCTTCTTCACTTACATACTTGGACGCATTCTCAATAAGTATGTCAACAAGGTTCTCCATCTGATTCTTAACCGCGCAGATACAAATTTCTTCCCCAAGCTTTTTCTCAAGCTTTGCCCCTTTACTCTCAAGTACCCCGGAAAACTTGCCAAGAGACTCATTTATAATTGTCGTCATATTAACAGCTTCTCTTTTATCTGCATCCGCATATTCCTCCATCCTTGAAAGGATCAGCAGCTGGTTGATAAGCTTTCCCATATGGCCTGCCTGAGAGATAATATTCTGTGTCCACTCATTGTCTCCGTTCTTATATTTAAGTACCTCTGCATTGGCGGAGATTATGGCAAGCGGTGTCTTAAGCTCATGACTTGCATCCGTGATAAACTGCTTTTGTGCCTTTTGGTTTTGTTCAAACGGGCGAAGTATTCTTGATGAAAGCGAGGCAAATATGACCGATACAAGGATCGCAAATATAAGCGATACAACAATAGCTATATGAAGAGTTATCCGTTGGGATTCCAGATAATCACTCCAGTCAAGAAAGATCACATAATCCGGCGAGTCAATATCTCCAGTTATTCTATATCTGTACTCGTTTAAATATCCTGTTTTTCTTTTATTTGCAATAACATAATCTGCCATATCCTTCGCTGTCTCCTCATCCATGGAGGAAATATGCTCTGTATGAACCTCATATTCACCGGTTTCGGTTCCGGTTTCCACCGTAAAATATCTGGTCCTGAATTCGGTTTCGGCATTAAGGTTTATTCTGTAATCAGTCTGCTCCTCAAATGCTTTTTCATCAAATTCTCTTGCTCTTGGCATATGACCTCCGTTGAAGCTTATGGCCATTGTCATGGCATCTGCCCTGTTGGTATTGGACCAATATACGGTAAAATTCAGGCCGGCAACCAGAATTGAAAAAACAAGGATCACCGAAAAAAATGCTATTCCTATCATCTTCTTCTGAAGCTTTTTCATCCGTTTTCTCCCATTCCCCAATCATCAGACACTTCCCTGCTCAGAGAAATATAATATCCTTCCCCCCTGTTCCCGATAACCGGTTTCGCATGTATCTGCCTTAGTTTATTCCGTAGATATGCTGCGTACAGCTCTATCGCCGAATCCTCTTCTTCCATAGTGGTTCCTTCTGCGCCAAGTACGGAAAGAAGTTCACTTCTTTCAGGCGGACGACCGTTATTTTTAATAAGAAGAGTCAGCATTTCCGCTTCTTTGGGGCTTAATCTTAAGCTTCCGGATTCAGTCCTTATCTCACCGGATTCACAGTCAAGGTACAGATTTCCAAGCTCCAGATTCCGGACCCTGTACTCTGTTTTTCTCCTTGCCATGGCATTGAGTCTTGCCACAAGTTCCCCCATGGCAAATGGCTTTGCCAGATAATCGTCCGCTCCTTCCTTGAAGCCCTCAATCCTGTCCTCCACTTCAGCCTTTGCCGTAAGAAGTATCACGGGCGTATATATTCCGTTTGAACGCATGATGGACAGTACCTTTATTCCGTCAAGACGCGGCATCATGATATCAAGTACCACAATGTCAAAGCTGTCACTTTTAAGATTCTCAAGTGCTTCTTCTCCATCGTATACCGGTCTGACTTCAAAACCCTCCATCTTAAGAATTTCCGTCACAGCCACAGACAGCTGTTTTTCATCCTCTGCATACAATATCTTCATATCTGTCCGCTTCCCCTTTGTTTCAGATTTCTGCCTTCTCTTACCGGTTCATCAATACATCTCTGATAGTCTGCATGGTAAGATCTGTTGATGCCATCTCATCAGAGCATCTCTTAAGCTCATCAGCTATAAGGGCAGTATTCTTTACGTCCTTTTTATATCTCATCTGATGTTCAAGTGATGCCCAGCAGTCCATGGCTATTGTCCTCAGCTGGATCTCAATGTTTATGGAATCCGGCAGACCTTCGGATTTTGCCTGACCTTCTTTTAAGCATATTGGAACCATCAGAATAACATGATAGGATCTGTAACCATTCTCCTTCGGTCGTGCGATGTAATCCTTTTCTTTAATTATTTTCCATGTCTTAAGGTTTTTAAGCCTTGAAAGGATCAAATATATATCACCCACAAAATGTGTAACTATACGTATACCGATAACATCCGACAGTTCTGTGATTCCGGTAAGCGCATCATCTGCTAATCCCTTTCGCTTAAGCTTATCCCTGATGCTTTCCGGACTCTTGATCCTGCTTATTATATGTTCGTACGGTGAATGCTCCGGATCCTCCGTAAGTTCTTTAAGTATACCCTTAAGCTCATTCAATATCTCCTGTTCTGTACACTTAAGAATATCTGAATATTCACCGTAATATCCGGTTTCTTCTTTATACATATCTATCGTTATTTATATCCTCCCTTTATCCTTGGCAATTTATGACCACCTTTTTACATACCCTCATCTTTATTGTCTGAAGCTGCCGTATCTTGACATATCCGGTTTCTGAATAGTATAATTAGACGTCTGTGCAGCCGGGGAATTAGCGGCTCCTTGTACCTGAAATCCGCTATAGCAGGGGTGATGCACTGTTAAGGGTATCTATTGTGTGTAGCTGCCCTCTGTAAGTGGCGTTGATATCCGGGTCTTGCGCGGCGGGAATCCATGAACCGTGTCAGGTCAGGAATGGAGCAGCACTAAGTGGAAGCTCCCGGGTGCCGCAAGGTAGCCTGGGTTGAGTTTACTGCAGAGGTAACGTACATGTGGTAATATTCGAGACAGTGCGCACAGACTTTTGATTTAAGCAACATATCACGTTAGCTATAAGTAAATCATATTATTATGATCATTCTGTGTTTTCCGTACTTTTTATTTCTACAGCTTTCCCTCCCTGAATTTCAGGATCATCTCGCTTCCGACACTTAGTCTGTTTCTATACTCAGGTATTTCATCCCTGCTGTACCATTTTGCCTCGCTTATCTCATCCTCCTGGCGGATTATATTATCATCACCGTCAACCTCTGCCGTATAGCCTATCATATGAGCTCCCGATATTCCCCAGGGCTGATCCTTATAAAATCTTATGTTCTTTATATGAAGGCCGACCTCTTCCAAAACCTCTCTGTGTACGGCATGCTCGAATGATTCTCCCACTTCCACATAACCGGACACAAGCTCGAGTCTTACGTTTTGGGGTCTTCTCAGATTCCTGACAAGCAAAATCTTATCCTTATTGGTAACAGCCACGATCACAGCCGGGGCTACCTGCGGATATGCGGTATATCCACACTTTGTACACACGAAGGCTCTTTCCGTATCCGAAGGCTTTGTTATCGCTCCGCAACATCCGCAGAATCTTACGTTTCCCCTCCAGTTTCTTATATGAAATCCGGTTGCTCCGGCAAAAACCATGGGCACCGGATTAAGTTCCCTGAATCTGTGTATGCTCATATAAATATACTTACCCTTATACAGATCGGTCTTGACAGGGTTTTCATCAGTTGTTTTAACAAAGGAAACTTCCTTATTTATACATTCCGGAAGTTCAAGCTGATAATATCCCGTGTCATCTATCATAAAAAGGAAATATGCTTCACTTGTAATGTCAGGTATTTCCTTTTCGGGCAGCTCTTCAATAAATAAGTTACTTATATCCTTTATTGCCGGCAAACAGAAAGTACCCTCTTTACAGATTGTGAGAATGCCCGCTTTTCCGCTGTAAATAAGCGCTGTATCCTCGTCAAGCGGCTTTCTTTTCCTGTATTCGGGATCATAACTGTGAGGTGCGATTTCATGTATCATATTTCAATCCTCCTTAAGCTGTTTTCTGTTCTCATAATCCGATTAACACATGATTTATATATTTGCATTTATATGGTTTCATCAATTGCCTGCTCTTTTTCTGTCCTAAGGCGTTTTCTTAAGTCTGTAAAGAATTTCGACAGAAACTCTGAACATTCATTTTCGAGAACGCCTGTTGTTATTTCAACTTTATGGTTAAATTCATCCATCTGAAGCAGATTCAGTATAGAGCCTGCACAGCCGGATTTAGGACTCATGGCCGCGATCACCACTCTGTCCATACGTGCCTGGACAATGGCGCCTGCGCACATCTGACACGGTTCCAGCGTTACATACATCGTACATCCTTCAAGTCTCCAGTCCCCAAGCCTTCTGCTTGCCTTCCTTATCGCCGTCAGCTCAGCGTGCGACAGTGTATTTCTGTCAGTCTTTCTCCTGTTATACCCCCTGGCGATCACCTTATCCTCGTATACTATCACACATCCTATCGGCACTTCGCCTATATCTGCAGCTTTTTTTGCCTGTGCAAATGCCTGTTTCATAAATTTCTCGTCTTTATTTAACATATTAAATCCTTTTTATTACTGTCTCCTGTCTGACCTTTTACTCTTTTCACACAGATATTTTAAGGTATGCAATTATATTTGAAAAGTATTGTTGTTATATCCGGCCACAATATATTGTATCTTACTTGATTTGCTTATACAAATGATATATACTTTTCAAACATGCACAGAATAGTTACAATAATTTTACATATACATGTACAAAATACAACCTGCTTTGGTATGAAATAAGTATTATATAAGGAGTAGATCATGCAGATTTACGGATTAATGAAAACAACCCTTCTTGACTATCCGGGAAAGGTAGCCTCTACCATCTTTCTGGGAGGATGTAACTTCAGATGTCCATTCTGCCACAATATGGATCTGGTAACCGGACTTAAATGTATTGAACCTGTTCCGGAAGAAGATGTGATGAAGCATCTGCGTTCAAGGTCGGGTGTTATTGATGGAGTATGTATAACCGGGGGAGAACCCACTTTACAACCCGATTTAGACAGACTGATCCGGTCAATAAAGGATCTCGGTCTGCTTGTCAAGCTCGACACAAATGGTTCAAATGTGGCTGTTCTAAGGAAATTAATGAGCGAAAGGCTTGTTGATTATATCGCGATTGACATTAAATCATCATTTAGCTCATATAATAAAGTATGCGGATTTGATACAATGGAAAATGGAGAAGACGTACTAAATGATGTTATAAGAAATGTCCGTGAATCCATCTCCCTGCTCATAAACCAGGATACAATACCTTACGAGTTCCGCACAACCATGATCAGGGAGTATCATAATGATAACGAAATAGAACTAATAGGCGATATGCTTACAGGTGCCCGGGCTTACTACCTGCAAAACTTCGTATGCTCAGACTTCGTTCCTGACAAGTCACTTCACGGTTATACAAAAAAAGAGCTTCAATCCTTTGCTGACAAACTATCCGATAAGATAAAAGAGGTCGGTATAAGAGGTGTAGATTAACATTTTTATATTGTTAAACTGTGTTTTAACTTATCTGGCCTTTTCCATGTACCTTACGTAGTTCACAACCATCAGTGCAAGTTTGAATGTCAGGGCATCATCGAATACCCTTACGTCAAGACCGGTCGCTTTTTGCAATTTTTCAATCCTGTAAACAAGTGTATTTCTGTGGATAAATAGTTGTCTTGAGGTTTCCGAAACATTAAGGCTGTTATCGAAAAATTTATTGACCGTCTGAAGGATTTCCTCATCCACCTCTTCAGGTATATCATCTCCAAAAATCTCACTTACAAACATTTTACACAGGTTAACCGGAAGCTGATAAATGAGTCGTCCAATACCGAGTGTTATGTATGAAATTATCTTTTTCTGTTCATAAAATATCTTACCGACATCGAGCGCCATCATAGCTTCTTTATAGGATTTCGACAGCCCCTTTATCTCATTTACTATTGACCCGAACGCTACTCTTACATTTGCCATAGCCTCTGCATTAAGCATGTCTACAAGCATGCTTGCAACATCGTTTAACTGTTCATAGTCTTCACCTTCTTTAAGGACCTTAATCACAATTATATTCTTTTCATTAACCGATGTAACAAAGTCGCCCTTCTGGGTATTGAAGAGCTCTTTAACCATTTCATTTATACTTATATCATGGGCTTCATCTGTTTCAATAACAAATACACATCTTGGTTTTACAACATCGATGCGCAGCTTCTGTGCCCTGTTATATATATCTACAAGCAGCAGGTTATCAAGGAGCAGATTCTGATAGAAGCTGTTACGGTCCACTTTTTCCTTATACGCAGTTACAAGACTCTGAAGCTGTGAAACGATGAGTTTTCCTACAAGAAAGGTATCACCCCCTCCAATAGCTGTCAGGACATAACTAACCTGCCTGTCTTCATATACTTTAAAGAGAAATGCTCCATCCACTTCCTGAGTGTCTGCCTCAGACTGCATAAAACTTAATATTACCTTCTTATCTATCACCGTACAGTTCTCTGTCTTAGCTATATTATTTCCTATAGAATCAGACACCATAAACTCAACCTTGCTTATTTCACTTGCTTCTTTTATGCTGTTATATATTATCTGGTTTGATATCAATTCCTACACCTTCCTCTTGGCAAATATGTATTGCATATTAATATTGTTGTAACTATTCAGAACAGGCTCAAAACACTGCGTATTTTTCGCTGTTTTGGATTCATCCTCTATCTAAAGTGTATCATGTAATGAAACATCATTCAATCGGCTGCGGATCTTTGAGGAATATAAAACCCCCGGAATCACTCCGGAGGTTCTATTATCAACTACTCTTTTAATAATACAGAATTTACTTTTTCAAAAACTAGTTAGTGATTGTTTTCTCTGTATCCTTATCAAATACATGAATCTTCTCAACATCAAGAGCGAACTTGATCGAGTCACCCGGACGTGCTGTTGTACGGGGATCTACCCTTGCAGTGATCGGGAACTCTTCAAGATCAAAGTACAGATATACCTCAGCACCCAGAAGCTCATAAACCTTAACCGTAGACTCAAATACACTGTTAGGAGAAGTCTCAATGAACATCTGTGAATCATATACATCCTCGGGACGGATACCAAAGGTAACTGTCTTTCCGGCATAACCGCCTTCAATAAGCTTCTTTGATTTTGCCGGAGGAAGAGGTATTGACTTTCCGGCTACCTTTAAGCAGGCAACATCACCCTTAACTTCTACCTCTGCATCAAGGAAGTTCATCTGAGGTGATCCCATGAAACCTGCTACAAAGAGGTTACCCGGCTTGTCGTAAAGGTTCTGAGGTGTATCAACCTGCTGTACAACACCATCCTTCATAACAACGATCCTGGTACCAAGCGTCATAGCCTCTGTCTGATCATGTGTAACGTAGATGATGGTGGTTCCGAGTCTCTGATGAAGCTTTGCTATCTCTATACGCATCTGAACACGAAGCTTTGCATCAAGGTTTGAAAGAGGCTCATCCATAAGGAATACCTTAGGATTACGAACGATTGCACGACCCATGGCAACACGCTGCCTCTGGCCACCTGAAAGAGCCTTGGGCTTACGCTCAAGAAGCGCTGTAAGATCAAGGATCTTAGCTGCTTCCTTAACCATCTTATCTATTTCTTCCTTGGGAACTTTTCTAAGCTTGAGGCCGAATGCCATATTATCATATACGGTCATATGAGGATACAGAGCGTAGTTCTGGAAAACCATCGCAATATCTCTGTCCTTGGGCTCTACATCGTTTACTACCTTATCACCTATCTTAAGCTCACCTGATGAGATCTCCTCAAGACCTGCTATCATACGAAGTGTTGTTGACTTACCACAGCCTGAAGGGCCTACGAAAATTATGAATTCCTGATCTTCGATCTCAAGATTGAAATCTTTAACAGCCTGAAATCCATTGGGATAGACTTTACAAATGTTCTTTAAAGACAAACTTGCCATTTTCCTTACTTCCTCCTAAATATTTGTGTTATTGTTCATCTACTTAAGGAAGTTCTCCTGCATTCACAAGGCTTCCTTACCATCCAAATGAAGTATAACAGAGATGTCCTATATGGAAAATGCAAGTATTGCCCAAATATTTATTTATTATATGTACATATTGTCCAATCAGCCTGACTGCTTATCTCCTTCGGCTCCCTTATCCATTGCAGCTGCAGGCTTCTTAACTACCTTTCTTACAACCTTCTTAGCCGGTACCGCAGTGCTCTGTGTACCCGGTGCTTTCACCGATGTTGCGGATCCTGTCCCGGCATCCTTCTTTACAGCAGGTTTCACTGCGGGTGCAGAAGCCGCTGTCTTTGTTTCATTTATCACCACCGTACTAACGGTGCCATCCGGATTGGTTCTTTTTATTACTCTCCTTACAACCTTCTTCTGCGGCTCACCCGTTTTACCGGCTGAAACAGTTTTCTTTGCTGCTGTTTCCTGTTTTTGGGTATTTTCCTGGGTTGCTGCCTGCTGTTTTACGGTATCGGTCCCGGGTTTTGTTTCTGCCGCAGCCTTCTCTTCCGTTTTCTCAGCAGATATTAAGGTCTTTACCGGCTCTTTTTCTTCTATAACTATATTCCTGTCTTTATCCGCTGTTTCATTTATTGCTGTGGGAGGCGTTTCGGGCTTCGGAATTTCCTCCACAACCTTAAGTATCGGTTTTTCCGGTTCAAGCTTGACATCTTTTGTTTCACTGTAGAATGCCATCTGGTTCTTACCTCTCTTCTTTGCAAGGTACAGAGCCTTATCGGCTTTTTTATACAGTGTTTCAAAATCTTCACCGTCTGTAGGTATCTCAACGGCACCTATACTTGCTGTTGCCGAATATTTGGTATATTCGCCAACTTTAAAGTTCTTAAAGAAAGTGGCAACCCTGCCTGCTTCCTTTTTCAGTACAGCTTCATCCTTAAGATCCTTAAGAAGTATGATGAACTCGTCTCCGCCTGTTCTTCCGATTATATCATTTATCCTGAATTCACTTTTCAGCTGATGTCCGAGGGTGGATAATACTTCATCGCCAAAGGCGTGCCCCATCGTATCATTGATCTTTTTGAAATTATCAATGTCAAGAACAAACATTATTGCCATTTTATTGTTCACTCCCGTTGCAAGATACTCTTTAATCTTTGTTTCAGTTGCAACTTTATTATATAGATCCGTAAGAAGGTCTGTCTCCGCCTGTTCCTTTAATTCCCTGTTTGATTTCCTGAAATTGCCCACATTTAACAGACTGATGATCAGAAGAATGGTAACAAAAACAAGGATAAGGATCACTATTTTCCAGAACATTTCCGTTGTTGAAGCTATCCCCTTCTGAGCAGAATCATCAATCTGCTTTTCATCTACCGCGATCATAACAAAGGCTTTATAATCACCGATAGGCTGATATATAAAATACTTGGGTACTCCTTCCTTTGTTGTGATAATCACCTTTCCCTTGTTCTGCTGTTCAATGTTTTTAAGGAACTCATCCCTTTTGGTGACACCCGAATAGGAAGCACCCTCAAGATAATCAAACAGATCCTGCCCTTCCTTGAATACCTTTGCTTCAACGCCCGCACTGTCAAGTATTATACCCGTAGAGCTTATCAGCATATATGTGGAAGTCTTGGCATTACTGCTTAAGAAGGTATCAAGATCAGATATCCGTTTGGGGGTATACTTTAAGATAAGACTTCCTTCAGCAAAGGAAGCGGAGACATAATGCAGACAGTCACCGGTGGCTGCTATGATGTTCTCATCAACACTTCCTATCTCGACATCCAGGTCTCCCTCGGTCGCAGCCTTAAGATTTGGTGCCTCTACACCCTTATTGTTCATGACTTTACCGTCGTTTCTCAAGATATATCCGGCGTCGATATTAAGCTGTGTTACAGCCGATGTAAGCAGATTAACATTATCATCACAGAAATAATCACGGTCAACACTTACCCTTGTTGACAGCATTCTTGCCACCTGACCGATCATATACACCTCGGATGAATAATAATCGGCCATTTCGCGTGCTTTGTTACTATACTCATCAAGCTTTTTATTCTTTTCTTTGACGAATATATCACTCTTATATGAAATTAAGGTAAAGAGAATAATGACAACAAGAACAACAGTGGGTATTATCCACTGAAGCATGTTCTGTCCACTCTTCTTACGATTACTCATAAACGTAATCTCCCTTTGTCAGGTATGATCTGTATCAGTCTTCCGACGTCTCTAAACCCTTTGAATTCCCACTGTCAGGCGCACTGTTTAAAGGCATATCTGCTTCCGTATCTCCGCCTTCTGTCGTATCCGCTTTAGGAATGTAAATATCGAATACTCTGACGAACATAAGAGAGCATATATATGCCGCAGTACTGAATACAAGCAGAAAACAAAGAGCTGACATGACCGGAATTTTATAAACAAGTATAAGAATAATAATGAAAAGAGAAATACATCCCAAAGTAACTGGAAAATGTCTTATACTCATAAACAGTGCATTCTTCATTGTATTCTTAACAGAGTTGTCAAACTTGGAAAGCAGCGGAAATACAAAAACAAGTGTAAACAGATAAAAGAAGAGTACCGCAATAAGCAGTACCTGCATTACTGTCTTTGCTGTATTACTGCTTAAACCAACTCCCGTTTGGCCGCTCATAATACGATAATCAAGCAAAAGTACTCCTCCGGCTACAACAAAGATCATCCATATGGCTGTGGCCTGAAGGAAATTCTGCTTAAACGATTTAAAAAAACTCTTACTTATATATGACTCTTCATTTCTTACCATTTTAAGTGTAACATAATACATTGCAGTTGTTGATGCACCTATTGTGATAAAAGGTATACAACAGATAAGAAACAGTATATTCAGCCACATCAGATCCGCAACCCTGTTCATAAACTGCACAAAAGGGCTGTCGAGATTAAAAAATCTACCCATCAGTCAAAAATCCTCTGTCGTTAACTTCCCGGAAACTGTGGAATTTGTCAAAAATTCGCACAATCCCATATAATTCTATCTTATTATTATGCAATTTGCAACAAACTATTCAATATAGCGCAAAATATTAATACTATCCGGCCAGCTCTTTCCTCATAGGCGTAAAGCGTATTCCGTCCTTCTCTATCTCATCCTTGACATTTTTAAACCCTATCTTATGATAAAATTCAACGGCATAAGGCGATGAGTTTACAGTCACATAAGTAATTCCATCGTGTTTTGCATCACGGAAATATCTTCTCATAAGCGCACTTGCTATACCCAGCCGGTGAAACTCCTGATCCACGAACAGCAGCGAAACATGGTTTGTATTGCGTACACCCAATATGCCCACCATCCTGTTATCCAGAAATGCACCTATGGCGATATACTCGCCATAGGTAAACATTTTCTTAAGAAGCGGGTCACGAACGAAGCTCTTAAAATTATATACTCCCTTTACGGAGTAATCAGGAGCTTCGAAAACCAGGAAGGTGTCCCATGCAAGCTGCATGGCATCTTCCCATTCATTCTTATAGATCGGCCGTATTTCATAAAATGTTCTTTTATCCATAGGTTTATCATTTCCACTTGCTGAACAGACCGCTGAAGAATTCCTTAACGGTATCTCCTACCTCTTTAAAGAAGCCCCCTACTGCATTTTTTACGATCTTGCCAAGACCGAGATCCTCAAGATCAACGTCATCAATATTGAAAGTACCCGCATTGATCTTATCCTTGTATTTTGCATAAATGTCATCAGCCTGCTCGGCCAGTACATTAAAGTCAATACCCATACTCTTGATCTTCATCATAAGACTGACGGTTTTCTTAATATCCTCTTCGCTAAGCTGAACATCCAGATCCTTCATTCCCTGCCGGATCGCTGCCTCGATCTCTTCTTCTGTTTTCAGATCATTCGCAGCTATCTGTGCCTTAACGTAGGATATTATCTCCTCTGCCTTTGCATCATTACCAACTGCCTGCTTGATCTCTCCGGTCGTTACCAGTTCATTGAGGGCTGTATCCAGCGCCTTGTCACTGACCGTCTGTCCCGACATTCTCTCATAAGCCTTAAGCGCTCCGATAAGAGCCGCTGTTCCCGAGATGGGTGAAGGTCCGACAACCATTATATCTGCATCTTCCACTCCCGCGGTAATAAGTGCATTTCTGTACATATTATCCGTACAGTAATTGATGTTTTTTGTTGTAACCGTAACACCGTGTCCCTTGTCCGCAGGTCTTACCACCACTGATGAAAGTGACTTTGTTCCTATTACAGAAGAAGCTATATAAGTATCAAGCCTCTGATGCTCCTCTGCGTTGGTTACATATACCACATCATAATTTGGAAGATCCGCTTCCGCTATACCCATAAGGGCAAGTACCGTGCTTCTCTGAGAAGCTGTAAGATCTGCACCTAAAGCAAGATAGGTCTTATTACTGGTAACGGTTACCGCCTTATCCGACTGAACAGCCGTATCTGCCGTTGCACCTGCCGTAGGAGTGGGGGCTGCCGTAGGAGTCGGCGTCGGTGTAGTATCCGGGGAAGGTGCGGCGGTAGGAGCCGGTGTAGGCGCAGCTGTAGGTTCCGGCGTAGGCGTAGCCGTCGGAGCAGCCTGTACAACAGGCTCTTTGGTCTGTTCCTCTGTCTTCTGTTCGGTCACATTATTCTCGATTACAATAGTTTCGGTGGCTGCCGCACTGACAGTCATACCGATGGTCATTGCGGCAATAAGTAAAGCAGCTGTAAATTTTTTCATTTTAAATCCCTCCTTATTCTTCTTAATACTCCCCGGTTACCAAGCTGACTAGCAGATTTCCGCTCCTGCCGGCATTGTCTTTTCAGGCGTCATCAGTGACAGATTTCCGTCTGAATCCTCTGCACAAAGAAGCATTCCTTCCGACATCATTCCCGCGATCTCACGGGGCTTAAGGTTCACAAGTACCATAACCTTCTTTCCGACCATCTCCTCAGGCTTATAACCTGACTTGATGCCTGAAAGGATCTGGCGCACCTGACTTCCTATCTTAACCTTGCTGCACAGAAGCTTCTTACTCTTCTTAACCTCCTCGCAGGCGATTATCTCACCCACCTGAAACTGAAGCTTTGCAAAATCATCATAGGTTATCTCAGGCTTTGCTTCGATATCTACAGGCTCCGCATCTTCACCTTTTTTAGCCGGATCCTCTTTGGCAGACTGCTCATCTGCCTGCTGTATCCCATTCTCCTTCTCATACTCTGCCCTCTGAGCCTCCCGTATCTTCTCAACCTCTTTCATTATCTCATTTATGTCAAGCCGCGCAAAGAGCATTTCAGGTTCCTGAGTTACACGTGTGCCCGGCGCTGTCAGTCCGAATTCATCAAGCAGATCATAATCCCTCTCTGTCCCGTGAAGCATCATGAGTATCTTCTGTGCGGTTTCGGGCATGAATGGAATCAGAAGGTTTGCACCTATACATATGGATTCAACAAGGTTATACATTACCTCTGAAAGCCTGTCCTTTTTGTCCTCTGACTTTGCCAGCACCCATGGCTCGGTTTCGTCAATATATTTATTACACCTTCTAAAGAGCGTAAAGACTTCACTTAATGCATCGGCTACCCTGAGAGTCGACATCTTCTCATTTATCTTATCCCTGCACCCCTTGGCTACCGCCTTAAGATCATCATCCACCGGCTCTGTAACTCCCGTAGTGCTTACAAAACCGTCAAAGTACTTATTACTCATGGAAATGGTGCGGTTAACAAGATTTCCAAGGACATTGGCAAGCTCTGAATTAAACCTTTCAACAACAAGCTCCCATGTGATTATTCCGTCATTCTCATACGGCATCTCATGAAGCACGAAATACCTTGTGGCATCTACTCCGAACAGTCTTACAAGGTCATCCGCATAGATAACATTGCCCCTTGACTTACTCATTTTCTCTCCGCCCTGTAAGAGCCATGGATGTCCGAATACCTGCTTTGGCAGCGGCTCATCAAGGGACATTAGGAAAATAGGCCAGTAAATCGTATGGAACCTGACTATATCCTTACCTATTAAATGCAGATCCGCAGGCCAGAACTTCTTATAATTGTCCGAATAATTCCCATCAGCGTCATATCCGATACCGGTGATATAGTTGGTAAGAGCATCAAGCCACACATAAACAACATGTTTATCATCGAAATCAACAGGTATTCCCCATTTAAAAGAAGTCCTTGATACACACAGGTCCTGAAGTCCCGGAAGCAGGAAGTTGTTCATCATCTCATTCTTCCTTGATACAGGCTGGATAAATTCGGGATGGGTGTTGATATGCTCTATAAGTCTGTCGGCATATTTACTCATCTTAAAGAAATAAGCCTCTTCCTTTGCCGGCTTGACTTCCCTGCCGCAGTCCGGGCACTTACCGTCCACAAGCTGAGATTCCGTCCAGAATGACTCACAGGGAGTACAATAGAGACCTTCATAGGTACTCTTATAGATATCTCCCTTATCGTACATCTTCTTAAACATCTTCTGTACCTGTTTTTCGTGGTCCTCATCCGTTGTTCTGATAAACCTGTCGTAGGATGTACCCATCAAGTCCCACAGTCCTTTTACAACGCCTGCAACCTCGTCAACGAACTCTTTCGGTGTCACGCCTTTTGCCGCAGCCTTTTCTTCTATCTTCTGACCATGCTCATCGGTTCCTGTCTGGAAGAATACCTCGTATCCCTCCTGCCTCTTATACCTTGCAATACTGTCAGCCAGTACAGCCTCATAAGTATTACCTATATGAGGTTTACCCGATGTGTACGTTATGGCAGTTGTGATGTAGTAGTTTCCCTTTTTTTCCATCTTTATATTTATCCTCCAAATATTATATATCTTATGTTATTATTTTATGTCCCATGTCATACAGATATGTTATTATATCTTGTGTTATTATTTGTACCTCTGTTGACCGTGCCGATCAATCTCCGGTATTTACTGCTTTATCAAAAGATTGTACACTTCTCTTTTAGTCATCCCCCGGTCCCTGGCCACCTTCTTCATACACTCCTTACGGTCAAGTCCTTCTTCTTCATAAAGCTTAATATGCTCTTCAATCGGCATATCAATCCACTCTCTCTTCTCCTCCTCCTTGATATCCCGCCTGTCACGTCCCTCGATCACAAGTACATATTCACCTCTCGGCTCATTGATCTGATAATAACTTACCGCTTCATAAAGAGGCATGAAAAGCACTTCCTCAAACTGCTTGGTAAGCTCCCGGCACAGGGCTGTTTCGCGATTTCCAAGAATATCCTTTAATTCTTCCAATGTCTTTCTTAAATGGTGCGGCGCTTCATATATTATGATGGTCCTTGTCTCATCCCGCAGCTCGCCAAGTATCTCCCGCCGTTCTTTCTTATCTGCCGGCAGAAAGCCTTCAAAACAGAATCTTCTTGTTTTCAGACCCGACAACGTAAGCGCCGTTATAAGCGCACAGGCACCCGGCAGCGAGGTCACCCTTATTCCGGCATCACGGCACATTCTCACGAACACCTCACCCGGATCGGATATTCCGGGAGTCCCGGCATCTGTAATAAGAGCTATATCCTTACCTTCCCGAAGCTTGTCAATGAGACTGGCGGCCTTATCAAACCTGTTATACTCATGATAGCTTGTCATCGGCGTCTTTATCCCGAAATGGTTCAATAATTTTATGCTGTTTCTTGTATCCTCGGCTGCTATTATATCTACTTCATTAAGTGTATCAAGAACCCTCTGTGTTATATCAGCCAGATTTCCTATCGGAGTGGCACATAAATACAATATTCCCTGTCTTTTTTCATTCATGATCCGTGTAGTATACCATATCCAAGTTTATTTGTAACTATTCAGAACAGCACATAAATTTTAAAATATGAACCGTCAAGCTGCGACGCGAAGCTAGTCCTTTAGGGCTTGTAAGGGGCATATTTTATAAATTTATGTATTTGAGCAGAACACTTAGCGAGGTTTTTTCGAGCTTAGTGTGAGCCATGCATGTATACTTAATGAGGTATTTTCGAATTTAGTATACATGCTGGATGAATCCAAAGCAGCGAAAAATACGAAGTATTTTG
>JAFSYI010000019.1 GCA_017450065.1 Lachnospiraceae bacterium | reverse complement strand
ATCTGGACTTATTCGATGAATGCTTGCCCGAGTGTACATGGCTGAAAACGCAGGCGTAGCGGGCTACGTCGAGGCTTTCAGATATGTGCAATCGGGTTAAGCAGGCGAGAATACGGTCCAGGTATTTAAGAATCGTTATACCAGGAACTGAAACCGCTTCGATATAAAAGATACAGGTAACTATTCAGCACAGGCTGATAAAGAGTAATAAAAGAGTAATCAAGAGGACAGGAATGGAAAAAAGGATTCGCGGCGGAGTAAACGTCGGAACTAGTTCGGTACTTATATCCTTCATGCTGCTGTGTATGGTATGCTTCTCTGCTCTTACCTATGTAACTGCAAGATCGGACTATGCTCTCAGCATGCAGACTGCACAAAGAACAAAGGAATACTATGAAGCCAACAGGATGGCTGAGCTGTATATGACCAATATAGAGGGGCTCTTAAGCAAGCATGTAAAGACCTGCAGTGATCCGGATGAATTCTACAGCACTATTCCGGATCTGTTTTCAGACAATGATTCAATAACGGTCATTGAGGAACAGAATGAGGACAATCCCGTATTTTTAAACTATATAGTCCCCATAAATGATACATTGGAACTTCATGTTTCACTCAAGGCACATTATCCCGACAGCAGGGATCATACGGTCTTTAATATAGAGAATTGGAACACCGTAAGCATACGCCAGGGTATGACTTTCTGAATGCAAACAAGGAAATGCATTCAGAAATCATGCGTTCCGCATGACACGCCTCTGCTTTCAGCAGAGCCTGGTCCAGTACGAATACCGAATTTCTGATGAAATTCGCTATTCTATGACTTTCTAAATGCAAACATGGAAATGCATTCAGAAATCATGCGTTCCGCATGACACCTTATTACAGAGATCGGAGGAAATGATTATGGCAATCAAGGACACATTAAAGGAAATAGTACAGAACGAAGCCTCGGATATTTTTATCGTTGCCGGACGAGCACTTACCTACAAGGTACATGGACATCTTGTTTCATATGGCGACTCTGCCGATATACTTAAACCAAGAGACTGCTACGACCTGATATCGGAAATATACGGCCTGGCAGGCAACAGGGATCTTAAATACCTGGAGGACGTAGGCGACGATGATTTCTCATTTACACTTCGCGAAGCCGCCCGTTTTCGTGTAAATGCTTTTAAACAGAGAGGCTCTCTTTCGGCAGTCATACGTGTTATCGCTTTTGATAATCTGCATCCCGAGAAGCTTATGATTCCGGATGAGATAATCAACTTCCCTCTCGAACACAAAAAAGGGCTGGTGCTCATAACAGGTCCTGCAGGGAGCGGCAAATCCACTACTCTGGCCTGCATGATAGATAAAATAAACAGGAACCGTGAAGCTCACATAATCACTCTGGAAGACCCCATCGAATACCTTCATAATCACGTAAAGAGCATTGTAAGCCAGCGTGAGATAATATCCGACACCGAAAGTTATCTTACCGCTCTGCGTGCATCATTGAGAGAAAGTCCCGACGTCATTCTCCTTGGTGAAATGCGTGATCCCGAAACGATCAGCGTAGCTATGACAGCCGCCGAAACCGGACATCTTGTTCTTTCAACCCTTCACACCATCGGTGCAGCCAATACGATAGAGCGTATAATAGATGCTTTTCCACCCAACCAGCAGCATCAGATATATATTCAGCTGTCCATGGTTCTTCAGATGGTTGTATCGCAGCAGCTTGTGGAAACCATTGATAAGAAAAGGGTTCCGGCTTTCGAGATCATGAAGTTAAATCCTGCTATCAGAAATAATATCCGTGAAAGGAATCTTCAGAGCATCGAAAACTTTATCGCGACCGGCGAAAAAGAAGGCATGATACTCATGAACAAGAGCCTGGCAAATCTGGTAAGGGACGGTATCATAACCGAAGATACCGCATACAAGAGTACCACCAATCCCGAGAATCTCGAGCGTGAACTTTACTTTGCAAATAAAAGCAAGCTTACTCCATAGAGTTTAATGAAGATTTAAAAACGGGAGCTTTTAAAGCTCCCGTTTTTATAACTTTTTAAGATAACATTTTTAATTAATATTGCACAGGATTATTCCTCATCCCCTTCTTCATCCTCATCAAAGGTCTCATCTGACTCATATGACTCTTCTGCCTGCTCATTATCGTCATATTCGCTGTCTTCAAATTCATCATCTATGATCTCATCATCAAAGCCTTCACCCTCTTCTTCGTTTTCCTCCTCGATCAGGGCAGACTCATCAGCTATTGCAGTGTCAAGAAGCACATCGCGGTATCTCTTCATACCTGTTCCTGCAGGGATAAGCTTACCTATGATGACATTCTCTTTAAGACCGATAAGAGGATCTACCTTACCCTTTATTGCTGCTTCTGTGAGAACCTTGGTAGTCTCCTGGAAGGATGCGGCTGACATAAACGAGTTCGTAGCAAGAGAAGCTTTGGTTATACCAAGCATTATCTGGTTACCCTCTGCCGGTTTCTTACCTTCTGCCTCAAGCGCGGCATTTATATCGTCAAGTTCAAGAGCATCCACAAGAGTACCGGGAAGGAAATCGGAATCTCCGTTATCCTCTACCCTTACCTTCTTAAGCATCTGACGGACTATAACCTCAATATGCTTATCATTGATCTCAACACCCTGGAGACGGTATACTCTCTGAACCTCGCGGAGCATATAATCCTGAACGGCTCTTATTCCCTTGATCTTAAGAATATCATGAGGATTAACCGAACCGTCGGTAAGCTCGTCACCGGCCTCTATCATCTGACCTTCGGGATCGTCTGTGATCTTCGTTCTTGAGCCGTAGGGAATGAGATATGTTTTAATCTCTCCCGTCTCCTCATTGGTAACGACTACCTCTTTCTTCTTCTTCGTATCCTTGATAACTGCCTTACCTGCTATTTCCGATATAATTGCAAGTCCCTTGGGCTTTCTTGCTTCAAACAGCTCCTCAACACGGGGAAGACCCTGTGTAATATCGTCACCGGCAACACCACCTGTATGGAAGGTACGCATTGTAAGCTGTGTACCGGGCTCACCGATCGACTGAGCGGCTATGATACCTACAGCCTCACCGACCTGGACAGCCTCACCTGTGGCCATGTTTGCACCGTAGCATTTAGCACAGATTCCGTTATGGCAGCGGCAGGTAAGTATTGTACGGATCTTTACTCCTTTTGAAAGAAGCTTTCCGTTTTCATCGGTTGCATCAAAGAGAACCCCGTTTTCATCAACACCTTCTTCAAGTACACGCTCCGCACGTCTGGGATTGATCATATGATTCTTCTTTACAAGGATCTCTCCGTCTTTATTCTTTATATCTTCACAGGCATAACGGCCAAGAATCCTGTCCTTTAACTGCTCTATGGTCTCCTTGCCGTCCTTGAATGCCCTTACATACATTCCGGGAAGTTCATCCACTCCCTCACAGCAGTCACGCTCGCGAATGATAAGCTCCTGGGATACGTCTACGAGACGACGGGTAAGATAACCCGAGTCCGCTGTACGAAGAGCTGTATCCGACAGACCCTTACGTGCACCATGAGCTGACATGAAATACTCCAGAACGTCCAGACCCTCACGGAAATTAGACTTAATGGGAAGCTCTATAGTACGTCCTGTCGTATCAGCCATTAGTCCACGCATACCTGCCAGCTGTTTGATCTGCTGGTTACTTCCACGGGCACCGGAATCGGCCATCATGAAGATGTTATTGTACTTATCAAGTCCGTCCAACAGCACCTTTGTAAGAGCCTCATCCGTATCATGCCATGCCTGGATGACACCCTTGTATCTCTCTTCGTCGGTAATAAGACCCCTCTTATAATTCCTTGTGATCTTATCAACGGTCTCCTGAGCCTGAGCAAGCATTTCTACTTTCTTTGCGGGAACCGTCATATCAGAGATTGAAACGGTCATTGCGGCTCTGGTCGAATACTTATATCCCATAGCCTTTATGGAATCGAGCACTTCCGCGGTCCTTGTAGCTCCATGGGTATTGATAACCTTCTCAAGGATCTGCTTAAGGTGTTTCTTTCCTACGTGGAAATCAACCTCAAGCGCCAGGATGCTCTCCTTATTATCCTCATTTCTCTTTACAAATCCGAGGTCCTGAGGAAGAATCTCATTAAATATGAGACGTCCGAGAGTAGTATTTATAACTCCTGTTACAGTACTGCCGTCAGACAGAACTGCTTCACGGCGCACATTTATTCTCTGATGCAGTGTGATCTCACTGTTCTCATACGCAAGCAGTGCCTGATTCATTGAATTGAAGTATCTGCCGAGAACATCTACCATCTCGCAGACTATCCACCTGTCACGCTCGGGATCGATATTTATCCTGACAAGTGTATCACGCTCCAAAGCGGGACCTTCTATACTGTCAAGACTTCTGCCTTCCTTAACGGCATCTGCCTTAGCCTGCTGATATTTATTATACGCATCCTTTGCAGCATTTAAGAAGGAGTCACGTATTGTCTCCCTTTCAGCCTTGGCAGCCTTATCATCGGAGCTTACTGCGTTATTAAGCTCCTTGATAGCAGTCTTGACCTGCTGTGCCTCCTCCTCAGTTGCGGGAAAGCTTACAGCTGCCTCACCCTTAAAATCAGGATCCTTCGAAAGATCTCTCATCTTATCCATGGTAAGGTAGTATATACCAAGCACCATATCCTGCGAAGGAACCGCTACCGGACCACCATCAGAGGGCTTAAGCAGGTTGTTGGGTGACAGAAGAAGGAAACGGCATTCTGCCTGCGCCTCTACGGAAAGAGGAAGATGCACTGCCATCTGGTCACCGTCAAAGTCCGCATTATATGCCGTACATACAAGCGGATGAAGCTTAATAGCCTTACCCTCTACAAGAATAGGCTCAAATGCCTGTATACCAAGTCTGTGAAGTGTAGGAGCACGGTTAAGCATAACCGGATGTTCTTTGATAACATCCTCAAGCACATCCCATACTTCCGGACGAAGTCTTTCAACCATCTTCTTGGCGTTCTTTATGTTATGTGAAGTACCGTTTGCAACAAGCTCCTTCATAACGAAGGGCTTGAACAGCTCGATAGCCATTTCCTTCGGAAGACCGCACTGATATATCTTAAGCTCGGGACCTACGACGATAACCGAACGTCCGGAATAATCCACACGTTTTCCGAGGAGGTTCTGCCTAAAACGTCCTGACTTACCCTTAAGCATATCCGAAAGCGACTTAAGTGCCCTGTTACCGGGGCCTGTTACCGGACGTCCTCTTCTTCCGTTATCAATAAGAGCATCAACTGCCTCCTGAAGCATCCTCTTCTCGTTACGAACAATAATATCCGGAGCTCCAAGCTCAAGCAGTCTCTTAAGACGGTTATTTCTGTTTATTATCCTTCTGTACAGATCGTTAAGATCCGATGTAGCGAACCTGCCGCCGTCAAGCTGTACCATGGGACGAAGATCGGGCGGGATTACCGGTATTGCATCCATAATCATCCACTCGGGCTTATTTCCCGAGCCCCTGAATGCCTCAACGACTTCGAGCCTCTTTATTATCTTGGCGCGCTTCTGTCCGGTTGACTCCTTAAGCTGCTGCTTAAGCTCAACACTTTCTCCGTCAAGATCTATATCCATAAGCAGCTCTTTTACAGCCTCAGCACCCATTCCCACACGGAACTTGCTTCCGTGTGTCGCACGTGCATCCTGGTATTCTTTCTCTGACAGCACCTGCTTATACTTAAGTTCGGTATCACCCGGATCAAGCACGATATAATTGGCAAAGTACAGAACCTTCTCCAATGTCCTGGGAGAAAGATCGAGTATCAGACCCATACGGCTGGGAATACCCTTGAAATACCATATATGAGATACGGGAGCAGCCAGTTCGATATGTCCCATACGCTCACGGCGTACATTTGCCTTGGTAACTTCAACACCGCATCTGTCACAGATAACACCCTTATAACGTATCTTCTTATACTTACCGCAGTGACATTCCCAGTCCTTGCTGGGACCAAATATCTTCTCACAGAACAGACCGTCCTTCTCAGGCTTAAGCGTTCTGTAATTAATCGTCTCAGGCTTCTTTACCTCACCCCTTGACCACTCTCTTATTCTCTCTGGAGACGCCAGTCCAATCTTAATGGCATCAAAGGTTATGGGCTGGTATCCTTCTTTATTCATATCCGGCATTTTAAATCCTCCAAATCATGTCATAAGATGTACCCTTATGACGAACTTTATCAGGTAATACGGAGCTTATACATTATTTATGACAGACAGATCAGAACTCACCGTCTCCGTCATCATACGAGTCATCCGAATAGTCATCATCATAGCTGTCCTCTTCAACGTTCTCAAGCTCCCCATTCTCATCAAATTCCTGAGTGGTATAACCTTTTCCGGCAAAAGACTCATCATTTCTGTAATTTCTGGAATCGCCTTCGATCACTGAGCGAAGATCCGTGTTCTCATATTCGGAGGATTCAACGATCTCCACCTCGGTATTGTCATCCCGCAGCACGCGCATATCCAGTCCGAGAGACTGCAGCTCGCGGAGAAGTACCTTAAACGATTCGGGGATTCCGGCTTCCGGAATATTCTCTCCCTTAATGATAGCCTCATAGGTCTTAACACGTCCGACCACATCATCAGACTTAACCGTAAGGATTTCCTGAAGCGTATATGAAGCACCATATGCCTCAAGAGCCCACACTTCCATCTCACCGAAACGCTGACCGCCGAACTGGGCTTTACCACCCAGAGGCTGCTGCGTAACCAGTGAATACGGTCCTGTTGAACGTGCATGTATCTTATCATCAACAAGATGATGGAGCTTAAGATAATGCATGTGTCCTATCGTTACCGGGCTGTCGAAATATTCTCCGGTACGTCCGTCACGAAGCCTTACCTTACCGTCTCGGCTTATGGGAACCCCTTTCCAGAGAGCTCTGTGATCCCTGTTCTCCGACAGATATTCCAAAACCTCGGGAAGCAGCTCATCCTTATGTTTCTTCTCGAACTCATCCCATTCAAGATTGACGTAATCATTCGCAAGATCAAGTGTATCCTGGATATCGTCCTCGTCCGCACCGTCAAAGACCGGTGTCGCCACATTGAAGCCGAGAGCCTTGGCAGCCAGGGAAAGATGTATCTCAAGGACCTGACCGATATTCATACGCGAAGGAACGCCAAGAGGATTGAGCACTATGTCAACCGGGCGTCCGTTGGGAAGGTATGGCATATCTTCCACCGGAAGTACACGCGAAACAACACCCTTGTTACCATGACGTCCGGCCATCTTGTCTCCGACGGATATCTTTCTCTTCTGAGCTATATAAATACGAACGGACTCATTAACTCCCGGAGGAAGTTCGTCACCGTTATCTCTTGTAAATATCTTGGCATCTACAACAATACCGTATTCACCGTGAGGAACCTTGAGTGAAGTATCTCTTACCTCTCTGGCCTTCTCACCGAAGATCGCACGAAGAAGCCTTTCTTCAGCCGTAAGCTCGGTCTCGCCCTTGGGCGTAACCTTTCCGACAAGAATGTCACCTGCACGGACCTCTGCACCTATTCTGATAATTCCGCGATCGTCAAGATCCTTAAGGGCATCCTCACCGACACCGGGAACATCTCTGGTGATCTCCTCCGGGCCAAGCTTGGTATCCCTCGCTTCAGCCTCATGCTCTTCTATATGAACTGATGTGTATACATCCTCCTGTACCAGTCTCTCGCTCAGAAGAACGGCATCCTCGTAATTGTATCCTTCCCATGTCATGAAAGCTATAAGAGGGTTCTTTCCGAGAGCCATCTCACCGTTATGGGTTGAAGGTCCGTCTGCAATAACCTGCCCCGCTTCAACATGCTCTCCCTTAACAACAATGGGCTTCTGATTGTAGCAGTTGCTCTGGTTTGAACGCATGAACTTAGTCAGATGATATACTTCCTTTGTTCCGTCATCATTGGTCATCTGTATCTCATCCGATACAGCTCTGTCTACCGTACCGGATTTCTTTGCTATAACACATACACCCGAGTCTACTGCTGCCTTGGGCTCCATTCCGGTACCGACAACCGGCTCCTCTGTAATAAGGAGCGGTACGGCCTGACGCTGCATGTTCGAGCCCATAAGTGCACGGTTTGCATCATCATTCTCAAGGAACGGTATGAGAGCTGTCGCAACCGAGAACACCATTTTGGGCGATACGTCCATATAATCCATAACGGACTTATCATATTCCTGGGTCTCATCTTTATAACGGCCGGATACGGAATTCTTCATGAAATGGCCTTCTTCATCAAGTGGTTCATTAGCCTGCGCCACATGATAATTATCCTCTTCATCCGCCGTCATATATACTACTTCATCCGTAACCACCGGATTCTCCGGGTCACTGTGATCTATCTTTCTGTAAGGTGCCTCCACGAAACCGTACTCGTTTATTCTCGCATAGCATGCAAGCGAGTTAATAAGACCGATATTGGGACCTTCGGGAGTCTCTATGGGGCACATTCTTCCATAGTGTGAATAATGCACGTCTCGAACCTCGAAACCTGCACGGTCTCTTGAAAGACCGCCCGGACCAAGAGCCGAAAGACGTCTCTTGTGAGTAAGCTCACCGAGAGGATTATTCTGATCCATGAACTGTGACAGCTGCGATGAACCGAAGAACTCCTTCACGGCAGCCGTTACAGGCTTGATATTGATAAGCTGCTGCGGTGATATACCCTCAAGATCCTGAGTGGTCATCCTTTCACGGACGACTCTTTCAAGTCTTGAAAGACCTATACGGTACTGGTTCTGAAGCAGCTCGCCGACAGCTCTTATACGACGGTTACCCAGATGATCTATATCATCATCATTTCCGATACCATACTCAAGATGGATATTATAGTTGATGGAAGCTATTATATCCTCCTTTGTGATATGCTTGGGAATAAGCTCATGAACGCTTCTCTGGATCGCATCGCCAAGCTCCTCCGCATCATCGGAGTACTCATCAAGTATCTGTCTGAGTGCAGGATAATAAACCAGTTCCGTAATTCCGAGTGCCTTGGGATCACAGTCAACAAAATTAGTTATGTCAACCATCATATTGGAAAGAACCTTTACATTTCTTTCCTCAGTCTGAATATATACATAAGGAACAGCCGCATTCTGGATCGCATCAGCCAATTCAGCGCTTACCTTGGTACCTGCTTCCGCAAGGATCTCTCCGGTTGAGATATCAACAACATCCTCCGCCAGAATATGATCACGGATACGGTTTCTGAAAGAAAGCTTCTTATTAAATTTATAACGTCCTACCTTGGCAAGGTCATATCTTCTTGCGTCAAAGAACATGGCATTGATAAGACTCTCGGCACTCTCAACCGTAAGCGGTTCACCGGGACGGATCTTCCTGTACAGTTCCAGAAGGCCTTCCTGGTAATTGGTCGCCACATCCTTGCCGAATGAAGCCATGATCTTGGGTTCATCACCGAACAGATCGATTATCTCTTCATTCGTACCTATACCGAGAGAACGGATAAGTACGGTTACGGGAACCTTCCTCGTCCTGTCTACACGCACGAAAAAGACATCATTGGAATCCGTTTCGTATTCCAACCATGCACCCCTGTTGGGAATAACCGTCGATGAAAACAGTCTCTTACCGAATTTATCATGGCTGATCGCATAATAGATACCCGGCGATCTCACCAACTGGCTGACAATAACACGTTCCGCACCGTTTATTACAAACGTTCCGGTTTCGGTCATCAGAGGAAGATCTCCCATGAATATCTCATGCTCAATGATCTTATCATCCTGTTTATTATACAGTCTGACCTTTACTTTGAGCGGTGCCGCGTATGTGGCATCTCTCTCCTTGCACTCTTCGATGGAATACTTTACATCATCCTCGCATAAAACAAAATCAACAAACTCAAGAGAAAGATGATCGCTGTAGTCCGTTATCGGAGAAATGTCATCAAATACTTCCCTGAGACCTTCATCAAGGAACCACTGATAGGAATCCTTCTGAACTTCGATAAGGTTGGGCATGTCCAAAACTTCTTTACGTTTGGAATAGCTCATACGCGAACTCTTACCTGCGCTTACCGGCCGTATCCTGTTCTTTTCCATTGACGTATTCACCCCGTTTTTTTATAGTCGTTCATTGTAAAATCAGTTATTTCCGACTTCTTTCGTCCTGCAAACCCGGATTTCAGGGCACAATAAAAGAGCCTGTGATTCCACAATAACGCATTATCCATAGTATCACAGACTCTTAGTATTAGTCAAGATAAATATTATTTTTTTCTTAACTATTCAGTACATGCTCAAAATGCTTTGCATTTTTCGCTGTTTTGGATTCATCCAGCATGTATACTAAATTCGAAAATACCTCATTAAGTATACATGCATGGCTCACACTAAGCTCGAAAAAACCTCGCTAAGTGTTCTGCTCAAATACATATATTTATAAAATATGCCCCTTACAAGCAAGCTTGACGGTTCATATTTTAAAATATATGTGCTGTTCTGAATAGTTACATATTACTTAAGAGTAACCTTGGCACCTTCAGCCTCAAGCTTAGCCTTAAGCTCATCAGCCTCTTCCTTGGAAGCCTGCTCCTTAACCATCTTCGGAGCTCCGTCAACAAGATCCTTAGCTTCCTTAAGTCCAAGACCGGTAGCTTCACGTACAACCTTGATAACCTTAACTTTGTTAGGACCAACCTCTGTAAGCTCTACGTCGAACTCTGTCTTCTCCTCAGCTGCTGCTGCGCCTGCATCTGCTGCTGCCGCAACTACAACACCTGCTGCTGCAGATACGCCGAACTCTTCCTCACAAGCCTTAACAAGATCGTTAAGCTCTAATACTGTTAACTCTTTAATAGCATCAATGATTTCTGCTGTTGATAACTTAGCCATTTTGTTTTCCTCCTAATATAATTTGTCTGATTCATATCTGTTCACGGAATTCAGTATCCCGTTAATGCCGGCACAGTATTATTCAGCCGGTGTTTCTGCGGGTGCTGCTTCCTCAGCGGCTTCTGCTGCGGGAGCGGCTTCCTCTGATGAAGCCTCTTCCCTGGCCGGAGCTTCACATGCTGATGCTCCGCCCTTCTCAGCCAGCTGATTCATAACACGTGCAAAGTTTGCAATAGGTGACTGGATGGAACCAAGCAGTTTTGAAAGAAGCTCTTCCCTTGAAGGGATCTTGGCTATGTCAGCCATTCCGGCAGCGTCATAGAATACGCCTTCCACTATACCGCCCTTAAGCTCGAGAGCGGGAGCTGTCTTTGCAAACTTGGCGAGTACTCTTGCAGGAGCAGTTGCATCTTCTTTAGATACAGCGATCGCACTGGGTCCTTCAAGAAGCGGTGCCAATGATTCAAGATCAGTACCCTTGAATGCAAAGTTCATCATTGTGTTCTTGTAAACCTTATAGGTGATGCCGGCTTCTCTTAACTGCTTACGAAGCTGTGTATCCTGTTCAACAGTCAATCCGCGGTAATCAACAAGCACAACAGACTGCGCATCCTTGACATTCCCGGCTATTTCCTCAACTATAGGTTTCTTAAGTTCAACCTTAGCCATTTCTTTACCTCCTTATATTTTAGTCTACCGAATAAAGAGGAAATCCTGCACTATCACTCTGCTTTCTCACAGAAGGCAGGCTCCCACGAATAAGATCGCGGATAGTAAAAACCCTCTTTCCGAAGCACGGAAAGAGGGTATGATCTTCTACTCTCATTATCTCCTCGGCAGGCGAAACTCTTACGCCTTACGGCACCTGCTGTCTTCGGCATGGTTTTACAACCTTGCATAGGTTAGCACAGCCGGAGGCAAAAGTCAAGAACTTATTATTTTATTTATTATTTCCGTTAAGTATTTTCCCCAGCTCCCTGTCAAGCTTTTCCAGTTCTTCTATAAGCTCGGGGCTCACTGCTTCGGAGGTTCTTACTATATGTTCCTTCTTATCATTAACCTGTACGATCTTGTCTTCCGGAAGATAACTCTCCACCATGGCTTCCAGGGTTGCCGCATCTATCGGCTTAACAATACAGTTGGAGAATCCGAGCCTTAAATATTCCTGCCTTGCTCCCCTGACTGCGCTCGTCGTCGTTACTATCACAGGCACATCGGCATTAAGCAGGCAGTCATCCCTTATTTTCTTAAGAACTTCCTCACCGCTCATCTCCTGCATCATCGAGTCGATCATTATTATATCGTATTTCGTTACCATTGCCTTGTCGATCACTTCTACGCCCGACAAAGCCGTATCAACCTCTATATGTATACGTTTAAGGAGCCTCTCGGCAACGCTCAGATTAAGCGCTATACTGTCTGCAACCAGCATTCTGGCATCTTTCGCATGGAAGCTTTCTTCAGACCCGGAATCATCTTCCCTGTCATCAAGGTTGTCATATCCCAGTACGCCCGCTATCACGCGTTTAAGTCTCTTGAGAGCATAATTGATATCCCCGGAATACTCCTTTATCTCCCGCTCCCCCGTTTCCCTCATTATCATTGTGTTCATACCGGAGATGGCATTTACAAGGCTCTGTATTTCATTTGCCATCTTATCAAGGAAGGACGCCTTTGCCCTGTTTGCCTCTTCCTCTATATAGAGACTTCTCTCCAACGCCTCCTTCTTTTCGCGCTCAAGCGCATTTACCACCCTGTTATGTTCCCGCTTCTGTCTCCTGGTTATTTCATACACTCCTCCGTTTATCACGGAATTAATGCTGTATAATACGATGATCACCAGTATAATGTAAAAATATGCCTGAAATCCGTCAGTCTCATAAGTTTCCCTGCCCTTGGTGACGGAATACTTTTTTTCTTTGACCAGCATACCGTCCTTATTAAGCACTTCAATATGGAACTCATTATTCCCATGAGGCAGCTTATAATAGGTAATGGTCTCAAGCTCACTGGATTTAACCGTTATCTTCTCCTCATCAACACCCGACAGGTAATATCGTACATACGGATCGTATACCGTAAAATTATTTATAACAAGATCAAGCTCCAGTCTCTGCGTTCCTACGGGAATATCTATCTCTCCTGTAGAGGGGATCTTATATGGAACCCCGTCAAGCGTAACAGAGGCGATACCCGGCTTGTACTCGGTGACCTCGGTTTCGTAGTCTTCAAGATCCAACCCGTATACACCCATATTTCCGCAAAGATAGATATACCTGTCATTGACAACATGATTCCATGAGTTGCTGGTAAGACTTCCCGGAAGTCCCGACTTGATGTCCAAAAGCTTACAGGTTGCCTCCCGTTCGTTGCTTAACAGCTCGTCATAATCTATGACATACACCCCTGCTCCGCCTGTTATGAAAATGTCACCGTTCATTCTCTGATACAGATCGTAATTATTGTAATAGGGCGGTTCTGTCAGTTCCCGTACCGAAATTACATCCTTCTTGTAATCACCTTCGAGGTAGCACATGCCGCTTCCGGTAAGGACAAAGGTCCCAAGCCCCCTCCTGTCATCCACTATTCTCATGATAACTCCCGAAGACAGGCCATCCCTCTCCGTGATATACCTGCATATCTTACGATTCCTGATAACAGCTATACCGTCTCCGTCGGTTCCGACAAGAAGCGTTCCGTCAGGCAGTTCCTCGGCATTCAGAAGTACCGCGTTCCCGAGTTCCTCCGATTTCTTCATCTTATACCTGACCCTGCCGTTTTCAATAAAACAGATCCCATCGTCACCAAGCGTTATAACAGTTCCGTTCGTCAGCTGTTTTACCACTCTTATCTTGCGTCCGGCCTCTGTCTCATCTTCCTCTCTCCTGAAGTACCTCGACAGGCCATTCTTCTTTTCAAGCTTCATCAAAGGCTTCCCGACTGCCGCTATAAGAAGATTTCCATCCTCGTCAACAGTCATGCTTCTTACCCTTACGCCGTCAAACTCCCTTGTAGCTTCATTGTTAATACTTACACACCTGTCCGGATCCAGAGCTCTTAAGCCGTCATCTGTTCCGACATATTCCAGTCCGGACCACTCCACAACAACGTTGACAACGGCATTCCTGACATTACAGACGCTGAAAAGATCCGTAAAACTGGACCGGTTGAGTGCAAGCAGGCCGCATCTGGATGATGTAAACCACAGGTTTCCCTGATAATCCGAAAAAATCTTCTCAACCGAATTGTCAAAATCTTCATTGCTTATGATATTGGAATTGCCTTTTTGATCCGAATATCCGATACCCGTATCGCTTGCCAGAAAAATATGTCCCGTATCATCGAAATATATATCGTTTATATTATTCAGTCCTCTTGCTATCAATACATCCGCAAGAAGGTAGTCCTTCATCCCCAAACGGTACTTATAGACATACTCCGAATCGGTTCCGACATACAGATAGCCACCCGTATCATAATTGACACAGGTAGCCTTGATATCATCATAATTGATCTCTATTGCCAGACTTCTGTCACGGAATATATACACATCCCCAAGTGTATTAAGTACGGCGATCTCTCCCGACGCACCCAGGGCCATATCCTCCACGCTTCCTACATCGCCGCGGATACCCCTTATGCGGAACCTTTCTCCGTCAAAGCTGACTATTGCCAGACCGCCTGTAGTTCCTATATAGAATAATCCATCACTTCCCTGAACAACCTCCTTGACGGTACCTGCAGGCAATCCCATCGAAGAGTCATATACCAGACAGGTCATATTGGGCATCATTACCGTAACGCCAGACCCGTCACTTCCGACCCACAGTCTGTCATCATTGTCAACATATAACGACTGTATACTTCTGACGCTGTCTATATTTTCAATACGGACGAACTCTTTTCCGTCAAACCTGTACAGACCGCCATAGGTTCCGATCCACATGGTTCCGTCACTCGTCTGCTCAACATCATTGGCACAGCTTCCAACCATCCCGTTCTCGCCGTTATACAGCCTCTGAACGAAATTGACATTTGATGCGGCATTCACCTTTGTGGCCGGTATAAACAGAAGCGCGGGCAGAAGCACAAGAGAGATCTTCTTTCCAAGAGCTTTTTTCAGTTCTGCCGCCCTTCTCTTTTTCTTTATATATTTCGCCTGTTTCGTTGCAAAAAACAAAACATTTACCGCAAAAAACATATCGACAAAGCAGATATACAAAGAGGCAACCGCACACCTTATTACCCACGGTATATTAAACAGATCGAGATAATCTATGATCGCATCCGGATAATAAAAACCTGTCTTCCCTTCAAAAAGCGCTATATTTATCGCACTCAGGAATACCGTCTTCACTACGCAGAGTATAAGTGTTGCATTCATTGCATCGAGAAGCCGCTTCATAAAATGCGATTTTGCCGAAAGGAAACCGGAAGCTGCCGCAACCGCAACTCCCGGAACAATGTAATAGATATCGGCCGGGCTCGTTGCCACGCACAGAGCGCCCGAAACAGATGCGCAGATCACGCCGGACACTATTCCGCCATAATAAGCCGCAAAAACAGTCCCAAGCGAATCAAGCAACGCCGGGAAGCCCAGTTTTACGGATATAACGCGAAATGCGCAGTTAAGAAATATACCCGTTACAATATATAAAAAATATGGTTTCTTCTTACCGATCGTTTTATCTTCTGACATCTGATCAATCCTCGATATCTTCAAGAACTTCAAGGAAAATGCTCACAACCAGAGGATCGAACTGAGTACCGTTATTGCTGATCAGTTCCTCCCTTATATGCTCTCTTGTATATTTCTTTCTGTAGGATCTGTCATGATTCATCGAATCAAAAGCATCCGCAACGCTTATTATCCTGGCAACAAGCGGGATGTCATTACCTTTCTTTCCCTCAGGATACCCCTTTCCGTCATAACGTTCATGATGATATCTGGCAGCATCCTCGGCATGAGGAACAGCTCTCATGCCCTTAACCAGTTCGGCTCCCCTGACGGTATGGGTCTGCATCAGCTTGAACTCATCCCCCGACAGCTTCGTTGTCTTTCTGAGCAGATCAGGCGGAAGCATATTATATCCGGCGTTATGAAGAAGCGCTGCATAATACACGTTGTCGCAGTCTTTCTTATCCATACCCATCTGTTCGGCTATCATCCTTGAATATTTTGCCACACGTTCCGAATGTCCGGTATACGCATAGTCCTTGGAATCAGCCATGTTGGCGCACAGTGCCATTGATTCATTAACCAGCTCATCCTGTCTGAACAGTCTTCCCTCGAACCACAGTATCATCCATGATACAGCTCCGAAAAGAATAAGCAATGCTGCCCAGCACGGAATAAGTACCATATAAATTCTTCCGGTAGTTCCGGAAAAATACGATTTATGAATATGGTAGTCGAACACGTAATCCGAAAAATCTATTTCGTCCGTCAATCCGTAGAATATAAAGCCGATATTAACCTGACCCGAAAATTCATCTGTCGAATTAACAGGAATTTCAGCTTCAGCCTGAGTGGTATTCGGGTGATAGATCAGATAATCCCCACGCTTAAGAGGGATCAGCAGATCCTGCCCCGCAACGATATGATCGAGCGTAACATCCGAAGCATCCGTATTCCTGAGATCCAGCGTCTGCTCCTTCTCACCCTTTACATTCAGCTGGTGGATCTCTACGTTTCCGCACCATGCATTGTTAATGTAGCAGTCTTCCTTGATATTTATCCGGAGCTTCCAGTCCGGCATCACACTCTTTGAATTATTGACAATAACCGCTTCATAAATCCTGGCCTTTAAAATAACATTTTCAAAAGCATCATTTTTCTCCCATGCATCTGTGGCCAGTGCCCTCTTATGGATATCGACCGTAACCTCTGTCACCGTCGATTCATCGGTTATCCTCCTGTCCTCGTTATTGTATCTGTTCACACGCACAATATGCGTAACAAAAAAGATGAGAAGAAGGATAAAAACAGCCGCAAGTCCTATCATCAGCCTGTTTATTATATTTCTTATAACAAGAAGTCTGCTCATTTATCATACCTCCTGTCCTTAAGACGTTTCTCAAATTCCTCCTTCGGGATCGGCTTGTCAAAATAATAGCCCTGAATTATATAACAGCCGAGAGTTGCAAGCGTATCCACCTGTTCTCTCTGTTCCACGCCCTCGGCAAGGACTTCAACCTTAAGTGCTTTGGCAAGCCTTATCATGTAAGCAAGGATCGTAAGATCCTTCTCATATGCACGGTCCACAAAGCCCTTATCTATCTTCAGTGTATCAAAGGTTACCTCACGCAAAAGACTCAGAGACGAGCTTCCGCTTCCGAAATCATCTACCGCTACCCTGTATCCCAATCTGTGAAGATCCTCCACGAAGCTGTTAAGTACGCTGATCGGGAATTCATCAATGGTTTCAGTTATCTCTATTTCTATCATTTTCTTCGGAACATGATACTCGCTTACCACAGCGTCAATATCTTCGGCCAGCCTGCTGTTGGAAAGATTCCTTCTGGAGAAGTTGACCGAAATCGTAGGCGGAACCAGCCCATGCTCTATCCACGAGGAAATATCCGAGCATACATGGCGCAGCATGTAAAAGTCAAGATCGCACATCATGTCATTGGTTTCCATTACCGGTATGAACCTTCCGGGCGAGATCAGGTTTCCTTCATGAAGCCACCTCACAAGCGCCTCAGCTCCGCAAAGCATTCCCGTTGAACTGTCAACCTTGGGCTGGTAATAAGGTATGAATTCCTCGTTCTGCATCGCGATCGGGATATCCATTTCAAACTGCTTCTGATCCTTGAGCCTGCTCTTCAGTTCATCCGTAAGGTAGGTAATGCTCTTCTTTGTTACACTCTTTCCGTAGTTCAGAGCCATATATGCATTTGAAACGGCTTCTTCGCCCGAAATATCCGCATCTTCCTCCATCAGATACACGCCGCCGATGGCTGCAATGCTTATATCATAGGATCGGTCATTATTCTCGACTCTTACCGGAAGACCGCTGAGCTGCTTAAGGAACAGATCCAGATTTTTCTGATGTATGACCGCAATGAACTTGTCACTTCCCTGTCTCGCAAGAACCTCATCCTTCCTGACGATCGACGCAAGGAGAGATGCATACTCTACAAGAGCCTTGTCGCCGACCTCCGTGCCGTACTGATCATTGATGAGTCCGAATCTTGAAAGGTCAAAATATACAACAGCATAATCACTCATCGCATTGCGTGACTTCATCTCATTTATGCGTCTTACCAAGGCCCCTTCGTTAAGAAGTCCGGTTCTTGTTTCTGTATTTTTCAGGAGTTCGTTTTCTTCAACCTGTGTCTGGGATTTGAAATATATGCCATAAGCAAGTGCAGACAACGCCATTGCTATCAGGGAATTGTTTTCGTATGATCTTACGGTATTGAGTGCTATAACATTAAGAATTATAAATCCAAAGCTTATAAGGATCGTGTTACGTTCCGATCCGCCCTCATCTATCCCGGCGGACGCTCTCCTGGCGCCTTCCGCAAAGCTGTACCATACTATCACTGTCAGATAAAATACAAGAACAAGTATCGTAATTCCAAACAGCGGGCCCTGCTCGAGTTCATTGTTCTCACCATACGAATATACTGCTCCCGTTTTAAGATTAACGAGCATGAGCAGGCTGAAAACGATCCACGGGATACACAGCAGCATCCTTACCTTCCTGCTTTCAAGCCTCAGCATTATAAGGATTATTATATAAACAAGCGCAGTTCTTAAAATATACCCGGCCGTCGAAAGCAGAAGACGCTGTACATTGGCATGATCCCATTCCCCGTAGTGCACCTCGGCCTGTTCGATAACCGCCTGCACTACACACATGCATATGAACTGAATGAATCTCTTTCTTATGGAGCGTTCCATCCTCGTATTTGATAAAACGGTAAATGCAAGGAGCACCATCGTAAATACAAAAGCATAATTTCTACTTAGTAACACGCCCAATTCCATACCAAACCTCAAATAATCGTTTATTTCCACGTATAGGATCAGAGTACCGGTCCCTCCGGCATTACTGTGGCCGGATCCGTCTGAACGGCATCAGCCGCCGGTTCTTCCTTCTTACGTGACGGCGACGTATTCTGCCCGTTCTGCCTGTTATGATTTGTATCAGATACCGTAATAAATCCTTCTTCATCTATTGATGCATAATCCGATATTCCCTGAAGATAGGAAAGTATCTCATTCTTCTTATCGCCTTCTGCCTTCCTTGTCCTGCAGCCTTCCTGTACACACGGAACAAACTGCACCGTCTTTATAACGAATTTCTCATCAAGTACAACCCGCAGATAACCTGTGTCTACAGTCTTTGAATTAAACCAGAAATTACCAAGACTGTAAATAACCGGAATCCCATCCACATAATCAAGTCCCTGCAGACAGTGTGAATGATCGCCTATAATAAGATCTGCCCCCGCTGCCACATATTTCTTTGCCAGATCCTTCTGACTCTTTTCAACCAGATCAGTGTTCTCGCTTCCCCAGTGTACATATGCAACGCAAAAATCACTGTTTGCGTCCGCTTCTTCTATAACCTTAAGATATCTTGTCGGATCAAGCGTCCTTAACACTCCCGGCGAATCCGCAGTCGCCTCCTTCGTATCAGGATTAGACTGTCTCTCTATCTGAGTGGCTGCCGTATATGCGATCGTCTTTCCGTTTATCCTTATATAAACGGGCCTGACCGCTTCATCAATATTCTTTCCTGCGCCCACAAAGGGAATCCTGGCTTCGGTAAGAATATCAATTGTATCGCACAGTGCATCAGGTCCATGATCATATGCATGATTGTTTGCAAGCGATACGATATCCACTCCCATTTCATGCAGCAGGTTTACGTTTGACGGCTTTGCTCTGAATGCATACTGCTTTCCGGCAGTCGGAGTACCTCTGTCACTGTACGGGAATTCATTGTTTGCCATAAGGATATCAGCAGCCTTAAGTCCTTCCATAACCTCCGGAAGTATACAGTCATATATACCTCCCGCACGCTCCCTTAAAGCAGCCATATTGGAATAGGCATCATGAAAACAGATATCACCTATGAATGCAAGTGAGGTCTCTTCACTTACCGCTGCTTTCATTGAGTAAACCTTGCTGCTGTCATCCCATATATCTTCCTCCGGCAGACCGTATTGCCCGGTCCCTCCGCCGACCTCTGTCTCAGCCTGTTCCTGTGCTTCGTTTCCTACGTTGTTCCCTGCCGTTATCACGGGATCGTCATCCGTATTAAGAACAATAACAGGGGCATCCTGCCCCTCATCAGTCGCTTTGTCCCCTTTGGTGATCACAATACCCGCTGTCTTTCCCTCTTCTGTCCCCTGCGTGACAAGACCGGCGGCCTTCTCCACAGCATCGGAAACTGCTCCGCATCCCTGAACGGATATCATAAGCATGACTATGCAGGCCGTTTCAGCTGCCTTCACAGCATATCGTCTTACACATTTCATCTATACTCTCCGAATCCCCATCTTTTCCGTATGAACAGCAAAACGGGATATGCGTCCGCATATCCCGTTTATTATAACACATATGAACAAATAATCCTAATAGAATCTTAGAACTTAGCTGTTGAAACCTTTACGCCCGGTCCCATCGTTGAAGCAAGTACTATACTTCTTAAATACTGACCCTTAAGCGCACTCGGTCTTGCCTTAACAATAGCTTCCATAAGAGTGTTGAAATTCTCCTGAAGCTTTTCCTCGCTGAAAGAAGCCTTTCCGAGAGGAACATGTATGATATTGGTCTTGTCAAGACGGTACTCAATCTTACCTGCCTTGATATCGTTAACTGCCTTGGTAACATCCATTGTAACAGTTCCGGCCTTGGGGTTGGGCATGAGTCCCTTAGGTCCGAGAACCTTACCCAGACGACCTACAACGCCCATCATATCAGGTGTTGCAACAACAACATCAAAATCAAGCCATCCTTCGTTCTGAATCTTGGGGATCAGCTCGTCCCCGCCTACGAAATCAGCTCCGGCTGCCTCTGCCTCCGCAAGCTTATCTCCCTTTGCAAATACAAGAACTCTTGTAACACGCCCTGTTCCGTTCGGCAGTACTACGGCACCACGGATCTGCTGATCTGCATGACGTCCGTCACAGCCTGTACGGATATGGCACTCAATTGTCTCATCAAACTTAGCTGTAGCTGTCTTCTTAACCAGTGCGATGGCATCGGCAGGCTCGTAAACGGTTGCGCGCTCGATCTGCTTAGATGCTTCCTGGTACTTCTTTCCGTGTTTCATATAAGTAATCTCCTTATCCTTTAATCATCACACGCCGGTCATAGGGCATCCTTCAAACAATGGCATACCCATGACGTATCCTATTCTTCAACCGTAACGCCCATACTTCTGGCGGTACCTGCTATCATGCTCATTGCTGCTTCCAGAGAAGCTGCATTAAGATCGGGCATCTTGGTCTCTGCGATCTCCTGAAGCTTTGCCTTGCTCAGTGTGGCAACCTTCTGCTTATTGGGAACGCCTGAACCCGATTTGATGTTGCATGCCTTCTTGATAAGTACTGCCGCAGGCGGAGTCTTTGTTATGAAGCTGAAGCTTCTGTCTGCGTAAACTGTGATGACAACGGGAATAATAAGATCACCCTTGTCTGCTGTCCTTGCATTAAACTGCTTTGTAAACTCAACAATGTTTACACCGTGCTGACCCAGAGCAGGACCAACCGGAGGTGCCGGAGTTGCCTTGCCGGCAGGAATCTGCAGCTTAATATAGCCTTCTACCTTCTTTGCCATTTTCTTTCCTCCTAAATAATGTGGTCGTGGCGGGAACCATTTCCCTCCCACAGTTCGTTAAGGAGCCGCTGTTAAGCGATCTATATTAATGTAACGAACTTCTTTATAAATACAATCATCTCTGCTTGCTTATTTCAGCGAAGCTTATCTCAACGGGTGTCTCGCGTCCGAACAGTTCTACATTGATCGTAGCCGTCTGCTTACCCATATCCATCCTCTGGACCACTCCGACTGTATCCTTCCATACTCCGGCAACAACAGCAACGGTGTCGCCTTCGACAAAATCAATGAATACATTCTCTGTCTTGATGCCCAGTGGCTTCATCTCAGACTCAGACAGTGGAACCGGCTTGCTTCCCGGACCCACAAAGCCCGTAACACCCCGGGTATTTCTGACCACGTACCATGTAACATCATTCATTATCATGTTGATAAGTACATAACCCGGAAACATCTTCTTGGCCGAGGTCTTCCTTACCCCGTTCTTCATCTCGGTAACATCCTGCATCGGAACCCTGACTTCAAGGATTTCCTCTTCCAGGTGCCTGTTTTCTATAGCCTTTTCAATATTTGCCTTTACCTTATTCTCATATCCCGAATAAGTATGGACAACGTACCAGTTGGCTTCTGTACTGTTTGCATCTGACATACCTGTTCTCCTATCACTGAACAACGATTCTCAAAGGTTAATGATAAAATCAATACCATACTGAAGACCCATGTCAAGGATGGCAATGATAACACCAACCACAAGCGATACTGCAACAACCGCTATAGTCTGTCTGGTAACCTCATCCTTGTTCGGCCATATAACCTTCTTATACTCTGCCTTCAGTCCCTTGAACCAGCTTCCGCTCTTCTTCGCTGCCTTCTCAACTGCGTTAGTATTTGTATCTCCCATAGCTTCTCCTTCATTACCTGCCGAAATCACTGCGGTATCAAAGCCGGCCTATTTGGTCTCCTTATGCATCGTATGTCTCTTGCAGAACCTGCAGTACTTCTTGGTTTCCATTCTGTCAGGATGTGTCTTCTTATCCTTGGTTGTATCATAGTTACGGTTTTTGCACTCTGTGCAGGCAAGTGTTATTCTAGTACGCATTATATCTACCTCCGCGTGTTAAATAAGTTGACAGCATAAATATGCCAAAAATAAAAACGCCTCTCAGCGCTTGCTTTGATAGAATAGCACACAATCTTTCACGCGTCAAGACGTTTTTATCACATTCTGTAACTATTCGCGGCAGTACCTGTTTTTTTACTTTCACAAAGTTAATCTGTTGAAATTATCCATGTTCTTTGGGTATAATCCATTATATCAGAATCAGGCGGTACCTGTTAAGATATATGTTAGTGTAAAGCAGATTATGAACGTTGAGGACCGTCATAAGGAATCCGTAGCCTTATGACATTCGTGATAACGAATGCACACCGCAAGCGGTACCCATTATGACAAATCGGGGGATCATCAAATGAACAAAAACATAAAAAACGGTGTGGAATATCTGACTTTTAACAATCTCAGCCGCATAGAAGGGATCCGGCACGCCTTCTCGACCCGCAGAGGCGGTGTCAGTGAAGGGATATATTCGACAATGAATCTGGGCTATACCCGTGGCGACATAAAAGAAAATGTCGATGAAAATTACAGACGTATGGCTAAGGTCCTTGACTGTGACTCATCATGCTTTGTGCTCTCGCATCAGACACATACCGTTAATGTACGGCTTGTAACAGACAGCGACAAGGGCTGTGGGATAACCCGTCCCCTTGAATATTCCGATATTGACGGTCTTATAACCGATACACCCGGAATTGTACTGGTGACCCTGTATGCGGACTGTGTCCCGCTCTTCTTTGTCGACCCCGTCAGGAAAGCCGTCGGTCTGTCGCATTCGGGATGGCGCGGAACCGTAAACCGCATGGGAAAAGCAACTGTCAACGCAATGCGCGAGCATTTCGGTACAGAACCTCATGATCTTGTTTGCGGCATAGGCCCCTGCATTTGCATGGACTGTTATGAGATAAGCGAAGACGTGGCGGATGAATTCACAAAAGAATTCCCCGGCTGCCTCTTGTCCGCCGGGGATACCATAGGCGATCATACATTTTTAAGAGATAAGGGAAACGGCAAATATCTGCTTGATCTGAGAGCCGCCAACCGCCTCATAATGCTTGAAGCCGGTGTTCCCGAAGAGAACATCGAGCTTCCCGGTATATGTACCTGCCATAATCCCGATTATCTGTTCTCGCACCGCGCCACCGGCGGAAAGCGCGGAAATCTTGCTGCCTTTCTCGGATTATTGTAGGTCTCAGTCCCTGCTCCTTCTTCCGAGTATACTGAGCAGCCTTAAGAACAGGTTGATTATATCAAGGTAAATATCCAGTGCACAGTCAACAGCGTTATCAAGCGTAGGCGTGTACTGCTGCGCCCTGTAGAAATCATAACCTATATACAGGCTGAACAGGAGTGCTCCCACCCATGACATTACATTAAATACACCGTTTATAAATATTCCCACCACTGAACCTATGAGTACGGCGATAAGGCCAACGAACAGATACCTGCCTATCGTCTCAAAAACAGCCGGCATCAGCATGCTTGCCGCTATCATTATTCCCGTTATGCACAAGGTATATGTGAATGCCTGACCTACTATCGCGCTGTCCACTCCACCGTATGCCTCAACAGTCATCGATACGACGAGCCCGCAGGGAACAACCACCATGTTATAACCGATGAAGCTTATCACGGGATTACCCGATCTTGCCGACATTATTGTTCCCATGATGACCAGAGCAAAATAAATCAGCAAAAACAACAGCGGATTGATATATTCATATACATGCGGGACAGCCTTGCATAAGATAAGATTTATAATAAGTCCATATGCTACGATGCCGCCCATTATCATGTTATACTTCTGCCTGTCTATGACATCATTCATGTCATATTCCGCATACAGCCTTTCAAGCTTTCGGTTCTCAAATAATCCACCGCTTTTCCCACTTGCCATATTATCACCTTCCTTTCCCGAGCCTTGAACCTGTGGACAGATCTCTGAACCATGGGACGGTTCTCCGGCTCCACCATTTGTCATTATATATCAAAAACACAGAGACGTCCATTCGCAAATCACTCAAAAAGAAACAGATGCAGGCAGAAAGGGAGCCCGGATCTGATCCAGACTCCCTACGGCATGCTTACTATTTAATTATTTTACGTGCCGGGAATTGGGGGATAGAAACCTGAGAACAGTCCCCGGTACCCCGCTATCGTGGGATTATCCGTATAGATGGTAACGCCGTAGTCGGAATTGTTGAATATACTCCCGGCCAGCGACTGTCTTAAGAGCCTGTAGTTGGCCGAGTAGTAATCATATGGTCTTTCGTATTCCCTGCTTATAAAATCGTTTACGGTACGATCCAGATATATAGCGTTCGTTGTTTCGAGAATATCGTTATACAGATTTGTAATATTGTTTCCGACAACCTCAGCGATGTTGTTAAGCTCATACTCCTGTCTCTGTCTCTCGTTGCGGTTCATTATCTGAATAATGATGCCATCCGTCACGACAAGTGGCAGGATAACGCAAAATGCATAGAAAAATATAAGCTTTCTGTATATTGTCAGGTTGTTCATCCAGGCAGTGAGCCCGGCAAATATCTTTTTCATAAATCAGTTATCTCATGCGTTTTTTCCATTTCATAATCTGCTTTACACTACCTGTCTTCCCATGCAGTTATCTATTCCCGGCGTGCTCTTCGTTCATGACCCCCGTTATTCGGATCATGAGTTCTTACCTTTGTCTTATAAAGCATGCCGTCCGCAGCTGTTATAAGAGCAAAAAATCCCTCTTTATCTTCCGGCTTCCCCACGGCTCTTCCTATACTCAGCATGACTTCAATGGTAGTATTGCGGTCCGGCCATCTGAAAGAATATGTATCCCCGGAAAATACGTCTACGTCTTCATTTTCACATATCACCAGAAATTCATCACCACCGTAACGATAATACCTGCACTCCGGGTATAAACGCTTAAGCCTTTCACCTGTCTCCCTTAATATATCGTCACCGATAAGATGTCCGTGATTGTCATTTATCTCCTTAAAATAATTGATGTCGATCATAAATGCCTTAATACTCTTTCCCAGCAGAATGTCTATATCTTCATCAAGGGCTCTCCTGTTATATATTCCCGTAAGGCCGTCAAGCCTGGTCATAAGACCCAGCTCTATATTGCCTTCCTCAAGTGATACCTGTCGTTGTGATGTCCTTAGCTGCAGGTGATATCTTACAATCATACCGACTATCGAAACCATCATAAACAAAAGGTAATTAATGGGATGTATCCTGGCAGCGGTGTCAAATGAATAAGCTGCCACATACAGCGAAATGTATGCGGTGGCCATAAGAACGGTTGATATTATGGGATGCAGCAGAATGAAACACACCATCAGAAGCTGGACCGTAAAAAACGTAAGCATCTGCTCTCCGTATGAATAATGCCTGTAGGATATAACTATGCCCCACACCGAGAATGAAATATAATATACCACCTCAAATATCACTATGGCTGTATGGCTTAAATACTCTCTTTCCAGCATTATCCTCGCTGCCATATGTCCTACAACACAGGCTGCAATGCAGAAGGCAACGCCCCTGATGCTGACATATGAAGCCGCGTCTATACTTCTTTTCGATATTACAAAACAGACAAGCGAAAGGCTTTCGAGTACCGCAATTGCAAAACATACATAATATATGTTCTTTACTGCCTCCTTATCCATATCCTTTTCCGCCTGTTCAGATACTTCAGGGAAGAAATAATGCTTATACTTCATCAGGAAATTCATTGTTATTCTCCATTCCTTTATTTAAAATAAACGATCCTTTTAAGTATTGTCTCATCCACTTCGAATGATGCCGATCTCATTTTGGCCCGGTTGGATACAACGGCATTAAATGTCTTATCAAGCTCAGTCCGTGCAATATCCTGCTTACCCAGTACCCTGTCAGTAAAAGAGATAAAATCATCAATACCACCAAAGCCGGACATAAAAAGCAGTTCATCCCTCTCATCCGCAGGTGCGGCGTCCAGAAAACCGGGCAGAAAATATCCGACTGCCTTCCCATGTTCCATACCCAGATCATAGGTCAGTATATAACTTAAAGCATGCGGAAGCGAAGTCCCGCTGCCCGCTATCGACATACCCGCAAACGTGGATGCTCTCATAAGCTTCTCATGATCCCGTTCATCCGCCTGCTTATCACCGGTAAGCACATCTTTACAGCCGGCCCAGAGCTTAAGACCGGCCTGCGCCGTCATCCTGACATAATCATCTGCCTTGGCATTCAGTACACTCTCATATAAATGAGACAGAGCATCCACCGCACTGTTTACAATAAGTGTATGCGGTGCGGACTTAAGATATTTACCATCAATTAAAGCAAGTACCGGGTAAACCCTGTGGACCATTGATATCTTGGTTTTCTTATCATGACGTGTGAGTACGGATACACCCGTCACCTCGGAACCGGTTCCGCAGGTAGTGGGTATACAGACAACAGGCAGTGCTGAGGGATCGGCTGACTTATCATACAAATATTCAAGATCCGCTTCTGGATGCTTAAGCGCAAGTGCTATCGCCTTGGCTGCATCCATGGGAGAGCCTCCTCCTATGCCTATCACGAAATCTATATTCTCCGGAATGAATCTGTCCCTTGCCGCGAACACGGTCTCTGTTGACGGATTCTCCTCAACCTCCGAAAATATCCGATAATCGGTACCGTTGTGCCGCAAAACATCTGTGACATCATCAAGAGAACCGTTCAGTACGGCAGACTGCTTCCCGGTTACAATAAGCGCTCTCTTCCCCAGTGCGGAAATATCTTCCGCATGACTGCACACACAGTTTTTCTCATCATAAACCCTGACCGGCATATAATATTTCATCTGCATTCCCTCTTCTTCCTTACCATCAAGCCATGCCCTGTACATAGCCGGCTCTTATGAACTGATTATACAGAAGTGTATAATTATATGCAACAATCGATGCTTTTCATATGGGATTTAAATATAACTGTTCAGATGCTTACATATTTGACTTCTCACGCCCGCAGTATATACTGTAAAGTAGTATAAAGCAGATCATAATAAGGATATTTAATTAGAACGACGGAGGGATCAGTATAATGGGACGTGCATCGACAAAGGAAAACAAATCAATATACCAGACTACAAGAGAGGAACTTAAGCTCACCAGAGAGAAGGCCAGCGAGCTTATCGGCTTTATATCTCCGGAGCGAATAGAGAAGATTGAAAACGCCAAGGTTAACGTTCAGCCTGATGATGTGATGGCACTTGCCGAATGCTACAAAGCTCCCAAGTTATGCAATTATTATTGTGCCAATGAATGCCCTATCGGGCAGAAATATGTTCCTGAACTTAAGGTAAAGGATCTTGCTCAGATTGCCATAGAAACCCTTAATTCCCTCAACAAGATCACCCGCGAGAAAGACCGGCTGCTCGAGATCATTGAGGACGGCAGGGTAACGGATGATGAACTATCCGACTTTGTTTCGATCAAGAAAACCCTTGATAAGATAGCCTTATCTGTGGATACATTACAGCTATGGGTAGATCAGGCAGTTGCAGACGGTAACCTTGATAAGACCATATTCGAAGATAATGACAGTAAAGCCTAATCGTGAACCTTAATCCGAACAGCAACTTCCCTCAGGAATCCCTCCACGGACAATTCTTCTTCAAGAGCAAAGGTCACGGGCAAACCGTTTGGCGTCATTCCGCCTAAATAACAGCTTTTAACCATTTTGTAATCATCCCTCTTTTATTCCAAAACGGAACCGTTAACTCCGTCCTCTTTTATTCATCACCAGCCAGTATGGAACAAGCATTGCTATCACAATGAGCGTCGGAACAGGAACACTTCCAAGATATCCTTGACCGAATACTTCGACGTGCAAATGTTCAAGAAACCAAGAAAATAAGCGAAGAAAAGACGTTTCACAGCACTCTGTGAAACGTCTCAAAAATCAAGTGCGGAGGATGGGACTTGAATTGAGAACCATGCCGCAAATACAGTAAGAAAGGGGGCTGGTGGTATCAGCTATACCTACTGGCACATTTGGTAGCACCTCTTTTCGAACAATGGTTTAAATTTGTCCAAGCCCCGAACCACTGATAAACAGGAGGTTTGAGTGGGTCAATTCTTCATTGATTCTTCAGGTGAACGCATCTACTATTGACTATAATTCCATATATCCTAAAATCCGAATTATAGTCACTAAACTACTTGATAACTCCAAGTTTACGCAGAAACAGCCTATCGCGCTCTATAGTCTCGGTTTTCCATCGGTTCTTTGCTATCCTTGAGTTGACCGAAGTCTCTTGGACAGT
>JAFSYI010000018.1 GCA_017450065.1 Lachnospiraceae bacterium | reverse complement strand
TTTATATGTTTTTCCGCTTCAAACCCCTTGCTGTGAAGACTTGCCGGATTGCCGTAATCCTCCAGCATGATCTTATTCATTAGCTCCGCAACCTCAGGATCAACCCTTGTCGTTGCTGAATTATCAAGATAACATTCCATTCTTATGCTCCAAATACTATAGGTATTGAAACACATCAAGTGTTTCAATACCGGACTTTGGCAGGTTTCGAAGAAACCTGTCCGGCGAAGCCGGATTTATGAGACGCTATCATTTGCGTCTCATAAACCATGATATTTCCCTGTCTTTTGATGAACCCTTCTGCGATATCTCCTTCTTTGCAGCCCCGGTCATCGGTATAAACCTTTATATATTCTCTTGTATATCCTGTCCGTAAGACCCTTCCCCCGATCTCTTCCGTATCCTCAAAAAGAACCTCCACTCTGCGGTCTTTTCCCGTATAGAGATCCTCAAACGCCCGCTTTCTTTCTTTATTAAGCTCAAGAAGAACCCCGGATCTTTCCTGCTTCACCCTGTCCGGCAGCTGTCCCTCCATCCTGTCCGCATTTGTTCCCTTTCGCCTCGAATACTTGAACACATGGGTTTCGTAGAATCCGACTTTTTTAACAAAGGACACTGTCTCTTCAAATTCTTCATCGGTTTCCCCGGGAAAGCCGGTGATTATATCGGTAGTTATCGCGGGATCCGTGAAATACTGTCTTAGAAGACTTACCGCCTGCATATATTCCTCAGTTGTATAGTGACGGTTCATCCTTTTTAGCACAGAGTCCGATCCGGACTGCAGGCTTAAGTGAAAGTGAGGACAAAGCTTATCTGTCCCCTTAAGCATCCGGACAAATTCCTCCGTTATGGTGCGGGGCTCCAGGGAGCTGAGCCTTATCCTCCTTACTCCGTCTTCTCCTGCCATATGGCGGATAAGCTCCGCAAGATCCTCTTTATCCCCCGGCCTGTCCTTTCCATAGGAAGATATATGTATGCCCGTCGGTATGAACTCCCTGTAGCCTTTTCGGGTATATTCCCTGACTTCTTCCATGATCTCCGCCACAGGCTTCGATCTTATCCTGCCCCTGGCATATGGTATTATACAATAAGAACAAAACTGGTCGCAGCCATCCTGTACCTTTATAAAGCATCTGGTATGTGTCCCCTGAATCCGTTCCCGATCGCAGATATCCTGCGTATCATCCTTATCGTACCCATTTTCTTTTAAGTACTGCTCCAGAATACCTGCAATATCTTTTTTCTGCTCATTTATTATACAGAGATCCGCATCCTCTGCCTTTATTTCCTCTTCTCCCCGGGTATTTACGTAACACCCTGCCGCCACAATAACAGCCTCGGGATTTGCCGCCTTTGCCCTGTGGAGCATCTGTCTCGACTTTCTGTCCGCGATATTCGTCACTGAACAGGTATTTACTATATAAATGTCCGCTTTTTGGTCAAACGGCACAATGACAAAGCCCTTTTCTGCCAGTTCCTTCATCATTATGTCCGTTTCGTAAGCATTTACCTTGCAGCCAAGATTGTGAAAAGCGACCGTTTTACCCATAAAAGTTGTATTTTTTCGTTATCTTTTATCATTGACAATTACAAAATGCGACTTTATCATAATACCCGTGTAACGAAACTTACACAAGATGATTATGAATGAGAGGCTATTGTCTAAGGAGGATTTCAAATGAAAACAGTACAGATCTCACTGAATTCTATCGACAAAGTAAAGTCATTTGTTAATGACATCACGAAGTTCGATTATGATTTTGATCTTGTATCAGGCAGATATGTCATCGATGCAAAATCTATAATGGGTATCTTCAGTCTGGATCTTTCAAAGCCCATCGACCTTAATATCCACGCTGAGGATAATATCGATGACGTTCTGAAGGTTCTTGATCCTTACACAGTATAAGGATCGGTGCATCTATTCTGAATGTATTGGCGGGGACAAATGCCTTCTGGTGTTTGTCCTTTTACTTTTCTTTCAATCCCTCTATCGGCACGTGGCTTGCGAGATATCTGCCCTTGATCTCATAAAAGTTAAGGTCAAAATCCCTGTACTCTGACACCTCATCTTCTCCCAAAACATACAGCAGCGTTTCATCGTATCTGCCGTATTTCATGTCATTTCTAAGCGCCTCCAGAGTATTCTGCACCTTATTGTCCACAGGTCTTGCATAATAAAAGTAATTCGTCGTCATTCCATTAAGATACGCATAATATGTAAGATACTGATCAACCTCACCGTCCTGAAGATCCATTACTATGTGATCATACCTTGATATGACCGCATCCAGCTCCTCCATCCCGTCAAGCAGACCTTTATAATCATAGTCCGATACAGCATATCTTTGATGTCTCTCCTTTATAAGCGGCATCATATCAACAGCCTGTATAACAAGGCAGAGGATCAGAAGCTTCAGCATGAGCTTTCCATCAAGCTTTCTGACAAGGAAT
>JAFSYI010000017.1 GCA_017450065.1 Lachnospiraceae bacterium | reverse complement strand
GTTCCAGAACACATCACAAACGGGGTGCTCCTTCTCCGAAATTATCTTATTCGTAAGTCCCGTTGTTTTATTGGCTTCAAGATCGTATACGGGATTGACCTTTATTCCCGTATCCTTTTCAAACTGCTCAAATATCTTCTCAGAATGCACCTGATCGACTGCAGTGTAAATATTCACCTCACCGGAACCCTTAGCATTTCCTGATGCTTCTTCCATGGCAGAAGCAGCCGCTCCGTTTCCTGCCGAACCTGCACAGCCGGCAAGAAGCGCCAAAACCATCCCCGCTGCCATAATTTTTCCTGTATGACTTCCTTGCGTCAATTCTATACCCTCCAGTCTTTAAAATTTCTTCCTGTATCCTGTCTTATTGCGGTAATCCATCCCCAGTTTCTGCCCTGTATTGAACAGATTGTTTCTTTCTGTCTGCCTCGCGGATACGACCATATCTCCGACATCTCCGACATTACCCGTGCTTTCCAGGTATTTCTTATAACCTTCCTTTGACAGATCCCTTATGATACTTGTTCCATCCTTTAAGTTCTTTATCGTTTTCATACGGTCATTTGCAAGATTCTGTAAATGCATATTCATCTTAAATGAATTCTTGTCACCGATACCTATCTGAGACCTGTATTTGTTTATACCATTTATTTCCTTCTGCAGATTTCCGGTGAGCTTGTCATTTGCATAGTTGGTAACTTTATCTCCGACATAATCAAGTCCCATATCTATGGTTTTGTTTACCAGGTTTTCAGTTATGTTCTTAGCCATCGCGTCACCGACATTCTCACCCTTACTGTAGGCATCCAGACCTGCCTTTATGGAATCTGTACTCAACCCTGTAAGATATTTCGCCGGACCCTTTGCATTATCTTTAATATAATCCAATGCGCTGTCCGTGACACCCCGCGTAATAGCCTCTGCGATATCCAGTCCGTCCTTTCCTTCTATATATGCCTGTGTCCCTTTAACCAATGCAGGCTGCGCGAGTGTCAATAGAAACTGCTGTACACCCTTTGAATTACCCTTGGCATAGTCAAATGCACTGTTCGCAACAGTCAGCGAAACATCCCGGAACACATCCAATGCATCCTTACCTTCCGCAAGCGATGTGGCGAAGGTTGTTAATCCCGGCTTAGTGAAATTATAAACTTCTTTGATCGTTTTGCCGAGAGGTCCGGTATACTCTCCCAAAACATTTATCGTTACATCGGAAACTGTTTCAGCCTTCCTGGCATAGTCCTCCATCTCCCTGAGAACAGCGTCCTTTGCCATCTGCTTATCATATTCTACTCCATTTTTGATCTGCTCCTGTTTGATCTTCTTTTTTATCTCTTTTTCGTCTGTAGTACCGTATTTTTCATATAACTTCTCTTTATATTCCTCATGCTTAAGTCTTTGCTGATCCTCCTTATAAAGCCTGGATGTCTCAGTCTCGCCCGTCTGGCGTTCCTTTTCCCACTGGGCATGGTTCATCGCCTGCTGTTCGGCAACATTTTTCTGCTGCGTTTTATAAGCATCCTGGAAGTATTCCTGATGGTCGAGCGCATTATTATAGTTGTTAATGAGTTCATCCTGATCATAATATGAGCCATTCTCACCTATATATATACCCTTGCCGTTTTCGTCATAACCGGTAAGGCCGTATTTCACGGGTTTACCGGTTACAGGATCCGTAAAGCTGACATCACCTTCATCATTCAGTCTCCAGCCTTGAGGTCTTCCTTCAAAATCATAAGGATTCACGGGAACGGGCGGAACCGGCGGCTGCGGCGGTACTAAGCCGGGATCAAGCGATAAAAACGGAAGATCCAACGGCCAGCCAAGAAGGATTCCTATACTCCAAAACAGTCCCGGCAGAAATGAACTCCATGCAGCCTTGGGAAACCCGTTATTATGTATAAGACCTTTAAGATTCTTACCGGACTCCGACCATCCGTTGTCATCCGCAAATACTTTTACGCAACAGTACAGAGAAAAACCTCCAACTATGAAAAGAACACTCGATATCGTCCCTGCGATCTTTTTCTTTGAACTGCCTCCGAACTTAAATACAGCCGCAATAAGAGCAGCGCTTACAAGAAATCGCATATAATAATTGTAATTGAACAAAAACCAGAGGACCACATTGACCGCCGTATACATGAACAGACCTATCGACATATAATACATAATGAGCATTCCTTCGGAATACCTTGGCGCCATCTGTTTCCTTCCGTCATACAGTTTTCCGTCAGCCGAGCGTATCCTGAAAAACGACTGCCCTATATCGCTCTGGCCCCCCTGGCCGAATGAAAAATACAACAGCAGGGCAAACACCGGAACCGCAAACGGATTTCTTATTATGAACCCGAATAAGACAGCACAGCACAGTCCTATACGCATATATATATTATTACTGAGATTGGAAAGGTCTACGTACCCGTTTGTGGCCGCCATAACCTTTGCATTGCTGACTGCATTATTGATTGCCGCATTATATGCCGCATTTGGATCACCTTGATCATATTGCATATTCGCGGCTGCCGGTTTATTGGTTTTGGCAGCCTTCGGAGTCGAAAACACACCCAGAGCCTTTTCGTAATGATCCCTTAGGTTTTTTACGCTTGCAAAATCCTTAGATATCGCTGCATTTCCGCCCTGTTTCTTTCTCATAACAAGTCTGGAAAACAGGAGACTTAACGCAAATGTCAGCGGCGCAACTATCTTTCCCGTTGTTGTAAGTCCGGCAATTTCAAAAGGTGTAACGCCTTTATACCTTGAACCTGAGTATACTGCACCTCCGATCAGGTATGGCATAAACGATATTCTTCCCCATGTACCGTTTCCCGCCCACATGGTATCGTTAAGCACTGACCAGAAAAACACGTTAAACACAAATGTAATTACAGTAAACGGAACCGTCATAAGCAGCATCTTCGGAATACTCTTTATATACCCCGAAACTCTTGCCTTTACCGCGGAAGACACAAGTGCCCGAAATGATCTGGGCGCAGTCGGGTCTGCACAATACTGATCAAATGTGGGTTCCTGATATCTTGGATCCGGACCAGCCTCCTGACCCGTTTGTGAATTATTTGTATTATACTGTTGGTTCTGATATCCCGGATTTTGGTATGGCATTCCCTGATTTCCCGGGTTATACTGTCCGTTTCCGTATTGTCCGTTCTGATTCATATATATCCTCCGGCACCTTTCAAAAACCTGAAACCGTTACCTTCACTATCTCTGTACCGGAGTACCGCACTTCGGACAGAATTTGGAATTTGCATTTAACCGGAAGCCACACTGCATACAGAACCGACTCTTCCCCTGAGGCGGTATCGGCTGCCCCTGCGGTTGCATATTCTGCTGAGGCTGTGACATCATTGGCGGCGGTGCCGGCACCTGTGGCTGTGGCGGCATATTCTGCCGAGCCTGTGACACCATAGGCGGCGGTGTCAGCACCTGTTCCTGTGGCATATCAGCATACTCTTCCCGGGGCTCGTCATCCTTATGTTCTCTGTCATAAATAATCTCTTCACGCAAACGCGCCCATTCTCTTTCCAATACATCTTCATTTTCTACAGGTATAAAGATCCATCGCGTCTGGTATTCGTAATCTACAGCCAGTCCGATGGCTCCTTCTTCGGAAACCACATAGAACTGCCCTTCGTCCAATTTCTCTTCTTCTCCGCCTTCGGATAATGCAAACGCAAAAATATCCCTGGCATTGAAATAATCCTCTTCTGTACCGGCAAGTAACCATACCATACACACAGGCATTGCTCCGCCCAATGCACTCAACAGATTCTTATAATGTTCCATACTTTGTCAGCCCTTTCACTATGGTCTTTATACTTATTCCGTATGCAGCTTACATGCTCCATACATGTCATAAATCAGGTGACCTGATTTTATTTTAAAACTTACATATATCAAAACAATGCGTGACAAAAAAGAATCAATGAATTTTTGTCACGGCATTGGCGGGTTATTTACCCACTCGGTTACCGGTCCAACTGTATATGTGTACTCATATATATTGTACATACGGACATTACCGGAAAAGCCGTCCATCACTCCATAGGTAAGATATATCTTCTCTCCGTCTTTTTCTCCATCCGAAAAACTTCCTTCAAGCAGTCTCCTGCCCGGAGCATCAAAGGTCTCACCATCACCCGAAGAAGAGGTTATGGCCGTGAAATTTTCATACATTACCCCAACGAATCATTTCTTATAACTGTAAGGAACACTGACGATAAGTTCTCCGGTATTTGCATCTCTTATATTACAGATACCGGTTATATCGGTTACGGGGAAGAAATTCCCTTCGCTTTTTTCTATCTCATTCAGATCATCAAAAGGAACGGAAACATAACACATCCCCTTTGTACCGGCCTGGAATACTCCGCTTCCCTTATATTCAAAAGAACGGCCGTTAAGTTTCATATTTTCAAGATCAAGCCTTACTGAACGGACCGAATTATTTTTTACGTGGTACATTACAGCATAATTCACCGCAAGTCCCGGCACTTCACTGTACCCCATAGTGCTTACGGATATACCGTCTTCTTCGAACAGATCTGTGGCACCCCCATATCTGTAATCCGGAACCGAGGCATCATTATTTGCCTTAATACTTATAACACCGGAATTATACAGTTCCTTTCCCGTACCCGCATCCTTTGCGGACAGTTCTGCCGTAACTGTTCCCAGTGTATCAAGCTGCATGTTATACAGACTGTAATTATCCATCTTTAGTGCTGCCTTATCCTTCTGTCCTGCCGGCACGTGTGCATCGAGCATGCACTGAACAGCCGCGCCATTAACCGCAAGAGAAACACAATTTATGATAAGATCCTTATCGGTGCCGTTATCTATCGATAGTTCTATACCATCTTCCATCCTGTAGCCACCATATAATTCTCCCATTCCTTCTTCCGAATAAGATCCTGTGGCGCTAACACTAAGACCATCCTTCTCCCATATTACCTGCTTACTTATCTTTGATCTGCCATGATCTTTACCTTGAGAACCGCCCAGGTCACGTCCTACAAAAAGCCTGAAAGCAATACCTCCCGCTATCAACAGCACCAATATAAGACCAAGTATTATCCACAGGGCAGTATATCCGCCCTTGCCTGAAGATCTTACAGGCTGTGAGCGCATATTACCGTTTATCCATTCCTGTCTTACCTGCCCTCCGTTAGGAGCAGGACCTTTAGCTGCCCCCTGACTTAGATTAAATCCGCAGTTATTGCAAAACCTTGCTCCATTCCCCAGATCTGTACCGCAATTAGGACAAAACATTATGGTTCCTCCTTCACTTCACTTTAGCATTAACACAATGTGAAACTATGAACTGCTCAACAAAATCAAAATCCTCCGGATAGGCATATACCTGATTTTTTTCCAATGATTGATTTACATGAACCGTATTGCGTCTTCGGCGTACCTTCACAGATGATACACTTTCAAAAACCGAAGTAGTTGACTGCTTACTCGCCACAAGCAAACCCTGTCCCACCTGTGTGGGTCTTCCCGATGCAATACCCACAAACACATTAAGCCATCCCAGTGCCTCTGCCTTCTTAAACTGCCCGGGCATCTGTATATGCTTAACCTGTTTATCATTCATCTCAAACAGTACCATATAGCTTCCGCCGTACATGGCGGCCACGATAAGATAGGATATCGATCCGATCACAAGGAATACCGCAAAAAGGATCCCAAATACCTTTAAACCGCCAAGGAAACCCTCAATACCGTCTCCTCCGGCAAGCGTCACTATCGAAAAAAACAGCCACACTATGCCAAAGGTAAGTCCCAACACCTTAAATACGGTAAACAGGATCGTAGGGTTTTTGAGCATATTATAATCATAATACCAGCGGTAGAAGCCATCCTCGCATTTGACTATATTGGGTGTGACATACTGTCCCGAAAGCTCCTCCAGATCCCCTGTTCCGATCGTTTGCTGCTTTGATGCCCCATCTGCATCCTGTCCGGTGATCTGAGCACCGCATACGCTGCAGAATCTGCTTCCGTCGGCTGTTTCATTCCCGCAGTTTTTACATACCATCTTATCTCCCTCCTTACCACTCTTTAGAGTATGCATACGATTGCCTGCTCTCTTAAGCACCCTTAAACATTTTTCCTCTGCTTTCTTAATTTGCAAACGGAGTCATCCCAAGCAGCGCACCATCATCATTGTCAAATACATAGCAGTCACCGCTGCCATCATTCGGATCGCCTTCAAGATACGCCATCCATTCTTCCTTTGAATGGTATGCTATCGGGTAATTATTTGTTTAAGTCGATCACATTCCCCGTGATATTCGTACCCTTAAGTGTTTTCGGGTCGATATAATACCAGTCCCATGTATCCTGTGTGCCGTTGCCGTACAGGCGGATATTGAGAGTACCGTCCTGATCCACGCTGTCAAGCTCGGCATTGGGCGCTCCGCTTTTTGTTTTTGCCATTTCAACTATATCCGTTATGGTGATATTTCCGGAGCCCGAGCCCTTGGAGTCCGAACCATTTTCCGCTGTTTTACCGGGTCCGTTTGAATTGTAGTTCCCGTCCGCTTCAAGAACTGTCGTATATCCGTATTCCGATATCATGACCTTACTCTGATCTTCGGATACGGACATCACAAGAGTATGGACAACATCCATGGGATCGAGCATACCGCTTGAGTCCGTAAGTATATAGGTTCCGTACCCCATGGAAGTTACGTCATAGATCACATCATCCCACTGATACTCAAGTGCCGCAGTTCCTTTCTTACCGTCAAATACCACACTTTTGCATTCACCCGTATTATCCTTATACACTTGGTTAACATAACTTATTTCTGCAAGCGGCTCAGGATCATCCATCCTCCTGTCAACGCTCTCATCCCACAGGCCTTCCTCACCTACATAAAAACCGTCATGTGACCAGTTATCACTCATACGGTATCCGCTTGCATCCACATAATAGTATTCACCCTTGATCTCTACCCAGCATTTCTTCTGCATTTCTCCGTTAAGGTTATATATATGACCACCGCTTCCGTTCCGCGCCCATTTACCGCCGGTTATGGCATCTTTGGCCGGAGTGTCCCTTGTTTCACGTTCATCCTTTGTTTTCCCGGATCCGACGTCTTCCGAGTCTTCCTCATCAGATCCCCCGGGAGATTCCTTTTCAATCTCCTCAGTCTCCGTTTCTTCCCCGGTTTCTTCCTTTACAGGTGCTTTTTCCTCCGGTGGTTCCTCAACAGGTGGTTTTTCTTCCACAGGCTCTTCCACGGGCGGTTCTTCTGTGACCGGCTCTTCCTTTTTTATCTTAGATGTCAGTTCTTTTATCTTATCGATATTCTTATATACACCAAAGCCTCCCAGTCCCAATACCAAGACCGCAACAACTGCGATCATTACAGGAACTAACGGTGACTTTTTCTGTGTATTATAAGCACCCTGCGGCTGCATTCCTCCTTGCGGAACCATCCCCTGCTGCATAGGCGGCGTACCATGATGATACATCCCCTGTTGCATGGGCGGGATATTATTAACAGGCCCGGGTTGCATATTGTATTGCCCTGCTTCAGACGCCATGTTCTGCGCCTCACCATCTGATACCGGCGCACCGCACTGATCGCAGAACCTCATTCCATCAGGCACCAAAGCCCCGCACTGTTCACAAAACATACTGTTCCCTCCGATCTTTTCTCCTATCCTGACAGATCATCCTGTATATACCCGGATCATTCATATTTATCCGAAACCTTGGTTCCGGTCATTGTCAAGGAATAACTTACTATATTATTGTTCGGGTCGTTTGCGCTTTCTCCGGTAAATGTGAGCACACTCTTTCCGGAATCATCCTTCTGCGCTTTTATCTGTAGATTTACATCTGCCTGCAGGCCATACTGGCCCAGGTTATAGGAATTTCCCCTTGAATCGGTGACATTCTTATCACGGGGTTTAAGTGTAAGCTTCATGGTGGAAGCATCAAAGATACCGTCGTAAGTTTCATCCGGAGCTCCGGTAGTATACTTAAAGGTAGCTTCATAATCCTTGCCAAATATATCCTTCGGCTTTATGATAAGCGTTGCCTTGGATTGCTGATCCTGCTGCATGCCTTTATACATGTTACCCAGATCACTCAGTCCCGAAATACTGTCAAGACCATACATATCACCGTATTGGTCAACTGCCTTATTATAGAGATCAACAGCCGGATCAAGCGCCTTGGATCCGAAACTGAAGATTATATCGGCATCCCATGTTCCCGCTATGTTTATCTCTTTTGTTTTTATAATCGCCTCCGGTCCAAGACATGTCCCCTCACCCGATTTATCGAATGTTCCTGTTACACACTCACGGATATCATATTTTACCTCCGAAAGCTCATCCTCTGACAGTTCCCTGTTACCGACCTTTAACTCGAGCTCTGCGGGCTTGTTCCAGTCCTTGTAAAGAATCTGTTCGAACAATATCCTTTCATTACCGAGGGTTGCGGTAACAACAACGCTGTCAATGAAATCCTTCTTGTTCTCATCAGGCTTCATCGGCCGGATGATAAGCTTGCTTCCGCTTAAATCCGTTTCCGCCTCGGGCGGTTCAAGAAAGCATACCTTATATCCGCTGTATGCATCAGAAAACCAGCCTTCAGTTTTCTTAGCTGTACCACCGTCAACCTCCATTAGGTTTGCTGCAATAAAGACCTTATTGTTCGGATAATCCCTTGGAAGGATGAACAGACCGTTCTCCCATTCAACATAATCCTTCTCTTCTTCCAGATTCATCGGAACTATCTTAAAATCCGACATCATCCTGTCAAAATCATCATTCTTCTTTAATATCACCGCATATTGTCTGTATGCTTCACTCTTCTTTCCGGCCTTGATCCTCCTGACTCTTATGGTATAGCTCTTATTAAGCAGTTTTATATCTGCATTAGGTTTTTTGGATACATCAACCACCGGACCAAATACGGGATGTTTTGATGCTCCGTCCAGAAATTGCGTCTGATACGAAACCGCAAAATCATAAAAGGATTCCGTCAGCGATTCCTCATCCTTCAAAAATGCTTTTTTTAGCAGATCGGTCATAGACGGCGAAGTCCAGAAACTCTTATAATCACTGAGCACTTTGTCATACGAAGGATCATCTTCTATACTGTCTCCCCGCAGATATCTTAAAAACGGAGCTCTGGGATAAGCCACCAGGCTTTTTCTGCTTCCTGCACTTTCTCCTATTTCTCCCTCGGGATATTTGGTTATATAATCATCAAGGGGGACCGCGAAATTTTCTATCGCTTTGAGATTCTCAAGATGCCCCGTTTCCGTTTTGATCGTGCCGTTATCGTAAAAATAATCAAAAGCATCCCATTCAAGCATCATCGCCTGAGTCTCATCAAAACCAAGATTACATTTCATCCAGCTTACATACATCCTCTGACATGCATGGAACAACTCATGCGTCATTGTAAGGAGAAGATCGTCATATTCCTTCTGATCATCGTCAGACACCGAAGTAAGAAACAGGATCATATACGGGTTGCCAAGCAAAAGCGGCTGCACCTGGCCGGCATCACTTCCCTTTTCATCAGTAAGATGTATATCCATGACGTAATCAGGCATCTTGACCTTGGCTACATCCTTCAGGAAGAAATATGATTTTTCCAAATATCCACAGACCTTTTCAACCTGTTTCATGTTGTCTTTAAGATCTTCAAGATACCGTTTGTCTAAGGCAAGATCATCGACACTCTGCATGTGAGCCCTCATAGCCGGATCCTTTTCAAGCTCCTCTTTATAATATTTCTCAAGCTTTTTAATGGCAGCGTTCTTAACGGCTTCGATCCTTTTGCCGTCCTCATTTAAATAAACATCAAATATCTCCTTTACCGTAGCCCCGATATCTTTCACCGACTCGAGCTCGCTCATCGAATAAATGGCATATTCCTTCTCTTCCTTTGGAATGTCGCTTTCCTTTATCGCTTCCTTCAATGCCCGGCGGATAGCCGTATCGCCGGCTTTATCGTATACCTGCTTTCCCTTTTTGCTCTCATCAAAAAGAAGCTTTTTAACCGCTTTAGTATCTATTATCAGCCTGAAACGGTTCTTGCCGTCTATGTTCATGGTGTATTTGTTGACACCTGATGACCTTATGTATGCACCCGTGCTGTATTCTATCCCCAGATCTATACCTTTAAACACGGCCCCCAAGCCGACGATTCCGCAAAATACAAGTGCCAGGATGCTGTTCTGGTTGGCTTCCGCGCTCAGCACGCTACCGGTACCGCCGGTACTGTATTCATACCAGTTACCTTTATCATCTATACGATAAAGCCTCATATCATCATACAGTTCTTCATCTATACCGAGGGCCTTAAGATCGACATCTATACGGTAATTCCCCGGCAGCATTTCGTCATCGGAAAGCCCTGCATCAAGCTCCCATACCTTCATGAGAGAAACCGGTTCCGCGAATATGTCCGAATATGAATCGGCCAGTTCCCTATACTTTTCCGGACTGACCTCATCCATCTTAAAATCACGCTTCTTATCAAGAGCATTTTCCTCAGCCGATATCGTTACTCCCTCTACAGGCTGAACGGAAAACGCCTTGCTTTTTCCTTCGGTAAATGAAAGACCCGTCTTATCGGATTTGGGTATCCCACTGCCTTCGGATCGAAAGATCGGCAGAAGAAAACCCGGCCATGAGAACCCTGTAAACAAAAGGGCAAGAACAAGGGTAAACACAAGAAGTACGGTTGGAAAAGAATGCTTTCCGGTTCTATTCATTCTCCGTCTCCTCCTTTTCATTCTCGCCGAGCCATCCTTTACCGTCGCCCGTATACCACGAGTAACCATCATGAACATATGGTTCCTCCGCTCTCTCGATCTCCCCCTCTGTCTCTTCCGTATCTGTTCCTGCGTCTATACGTGCATATTCGGCTTTCTGTGCATCAGTAAGTTTTCCGCTGCTTTCAATAGTGATCGACCCGGCATCCGATAATGAAGCTCCTGATCTTACAGAGCTTATCCGCCCCGGTATCGTCAATATTCCTGCAACGATAAACGAAATACATGCGATCACCAGGATCACTCTCAGAGCTTTATACGGATCCTTCTGTTTCACCTGTCCTGACATTCCGGTATTCATCCGAGGATACATTGCACCTTTTTGAGCAAAAGAAGTGTCAAAACGGAAGCCGCACACACGGCAGAACTTAGCTCCCGGACGTATCTGACTTCCGCAATTAGGACATACGCCATTTACAGACATCTGCACATTCTGAACAGGTGTCTGATATACAGTCTGTGTACCATTTGATGCTGGTGCAGTCACAGCCTGTCCACAGTTCTTGCAGAACTTCGCATTATCGGACAGCTGTGCACCGCAATGCTTACAAAACCCGGCCATCAGTTCTTCCCTCTTTCGCTCCTTATCTCAGTAAGTATCTTAAGGTTTTTCTTTTCAATATCGTTAAGTATCTCGTTTTGCTTCTTATCGAACTCGTCGGGCTCATATTTCGGTGTATACCATGACTTATTGTCAAAGAATTTCTGAAGATCGGCAGACTTGAATTTTCGCCCGTGCCTGGCATATATCTCGTTTATCGCAAGCCGAAGATCTTCATCCGATAACTTCTTAAGGCTGTCCTTGCTCAAAAGCTCGGTATCCGAACCCGATATAACATAACCCTTCTTACCTGAATAATATTTCTCGTCACCGCTCGTATCCCAGTTTATGTAATCATCCTCAGTAGGTTCGTGATAACTGTTGCTCCATTCATCTCTCTCGCGGCCGTACTGAGCGGGACCCCTTCCCTCAAACGAATCATCGTCTTCATCTTCGGCATTATCTTCGCCGCCGTTTTTTTCCTTCTCCCTTGCCGCTGCTGCAGGTCCGAAATGCGGCTTACTGTTATTATCTTCATCCCCATCTTCCGATACATCGCCATCATTATTTCTTCCTTCACCCGATGACTTTATATTGGCTGCCATGCTTTCGGGAACCCTTACCGTCTTTGATCCCGGCATGAACTCAAGTGGTTCGTTATTAACATTAAGAGCCGTTCCGTCAGGCCTTACGACAAGCAGTAAATACTGGAATTTACTGTCCATATCCATAGGACCTCTGCCGAATGCCGTATGAACTCCATACGAAGGGGCAAATGATACATCCGGATACCCGTCACCTTCCTCATTGTTCATTCGGTTCCATGTGAAATACGATCGTTTTATCACAAGATCTTCCCTGTCACTTTCGTCGATGACATTTCCCTTTGCATCAAAGCCTAAATACCACTTAACTCTTATATCAAACCAGCCCTGTTCCCGGTCTTCACCCTCTTCCTCTTCAAAATCATCTATCGTTATATTGGCAAGATGGGCTTCAAATTCTCCCTTTTCATTTTCCGGATCATGGAGCATATATGCCTTCCAGCCACCGAGATAATTGTCCGCCTTATAATCTGCATCTCTGTATTGGAACGGATAATATTCTTCATATTCCCTTATAGCACCGGTAAACCATGCAAAATCATCAAGCGTCGGCTTCTCGCTGGTACTAAGCATCTTCGACAGTTCTTCTGCACTTTTCCCTTCAAAAGTGCCGTAGTTTTCGTCTTCTTCGATCTTTATCCTGTATCCGGCCGAATGCGGGCCCCTGAAATCATCGTTTAAGAATACCTCAACCACGCATTCCCGCGTATCTTCCGGTACTTTGAACAATGCCCAGACATCCATTGATTCTCCGTTATTGGGAACAAACGCCACGGAAGATCCATAATATGTTTCCGCATTTGATTCTATATCCGAATCAGACATATCAGTCACAGCCTGAAGCCTGCCGTCTGAGATCAGATCATTTTCGTTTTCGTCCGTTGCCTGCGTAATGTAAAAGTGCGAAGGCTCCGGCAAGGAATCTCCGGACCCCTCATAATCGAGATATCTTATCGGCACACTGATGAATTTCTCATCAGAGCCAAGCCCTTTGGATGAATCCAGCCAGTCGTTCCCGTTTTCTATGACAATAAACAGTGGTGAACCTCCAAGCTGGATACATTGTCCCGCTTCATATATCTTGCCGGGATCGGCCATACCGTATCCAAAAGCTCCTGAGGTATCGGAATCCCCGCCGGTATTCTGAGTCGATGAGCCATCATCGGCGCTTTCTTTATTTTTCTTATCTTTGCAGCCACTCAGACTGCACATGATCAGTATTACCGCTATGATCGAAAGAAAAATCCTGCGTTTCATATTTTCTTATTTCCTTTCTTCATAAAAAGCAAACAGCAAAAAGTCACACCTGGGTCTACTGTATCTTCAATGTATCCGTTGAGCCGTCGCATGATACGATAATGCTCCATCCGTCATCCACAACGGAAATGAGATAGATCTCATTATCATTTATATCCGAATAAGCGGCATACGAGCTGGGACCCAACTGCTTTATGGTAAAGTCATACTTCTTCGGTTCGCCTCCGCCGAAGGTATTCGTATACCACCACTTGGCTGTTCCGGATTTTGAATCATTCATGTACACATCAAGTGTCCATAAAGCCCCCACATAGGTATTGTTAAGGATATCCACCTGCGTATCCACCTTGGGGACAGACGGATCCCAGCAGCCGTTCTTATCTGCCCAGTAGCCGTCATGGGAATAGTTGTTATATACAAGACAGCCATCCGGCCCAAGATAATAGTACCCGCCTTCATCCTCTGCCCACTGTGATGTCAGCTGTTTATTGTTCTTATCATAGTATAGGAATTCACCCGATTCGAGTTGCTCCCACTCTCCGCCTCTTACCGCAGTCTGTGATGGATCTCCTAAAGATTTGTCTCTGCCTGCACTATCTGTATCCCGTTCTTTTTCAGTTTCATTTCGGGCTTCGTTACTATCTGTATCATCATTTTCTTCTGTATCTTCCTCTAATGCAGCACTCTCTTCTGTGTCTCTGTCGCTGTCCTCACGATCTTTTTCCCCGTTTATCTCTCCCGACGTTTCCTCGCCACCCTCCGGAACATAGTCACCGGTGATCTTTTCAACCGTGAAATTACCCTCTATCTTTACGGTGATCCCGTTCAGATCCATTGACTGCGACATAAAGCCCGCAATCAGATTTTTGCCGCCCTTTTCGCAATAAACACCCGTATGCACGAATCTACCTGTAGCCTCTCCCTCACCTAATTCTTCGATGTCTACCTCATCGCTCTGTTCAATATCTATATTGTATGCACCGCCGTTTACAAGGCCTATAAGATGCGCCGACTCCTCTGCCGGTGTTTTCGGCTCATCATACTTTACATCACGGGAATCAATATCTAATTCACCGAGAAGCATGATATCAAGCGCCCATTCTCCGTTATCCTCAATCTCAAGGGTGCACTCAACCGGCTTGGAAAGTGCTTCATCAACTTTTGCCTTAACCTCATCCGCAGGAGCTCCCGGGATATTCTCCATTCCCTCCAATGCGGTACACCGGAATTCACCCTCGTATTTACCCACAAGACTCAGAAGATTGGCATCAGCGACCGGTACTGCGCCATCGGGGATCTTAATGTTTGAATTATAATTTCCGGTCATTCCGTTTATCATGTCCTGCGTATCGTCAATGATACCCGTAATGCCCAGTTCATCCATCTTGTCCTTAACTTTATTCTTAAGCACAAAGATACCGGCAATTATTCCTCCGATAACAAGCACAACAACCACAAGAATTATTATGAACACAGGTGAACCCTTCTTCTTTGCGCTCACCTGTCCCGGTCCCGTCTGTCCCGGCATCATTTGCGGATAAGGGCCCTGCCCCGGATACGGCTGCCCCCGGTTAAATCCCTGCGGTCCGGAAACCGGTCCCGGCTGCACCGGCGGCTGACCCTGTGGTATCTGTCCATAGCCCTGCTGCGGCGGGTTGGTATATCCTCCCTGCTGCTGAGCCTGCCCGGCATCCGGAGCCCCTGTCATATCTCCCACGTCCACCTTTGCTCCGCAAGTCGGACAGAACTTGCAATTTTCAGGTATCTGTGTCCCACACTGATCACAAAACATGTCGTTCCCTCCATTAAAAATGTGTATTGTTATGATAGTATTCATCGCCAGAATGCGTAATCACCCAAAATTATTATACTGTATAACCCGTATCAAAAAGCGTGACACAAAAAAGATTCAATGAATTTTTGTCACGCTTCTTCATTTTTTATATGACATTATAAGAGCCACGGAAAAATTAATTCGTTATGGCGCTACGGTACTTTGTGTAATATACTGTAGACATATATGAATGACAAACCGGGAGGTAATGATGACAACCGATATGATTAACCGGGCATTATACGATGCCATAGTGAATTTTGATAATGATGCCGCGTCACAGGAGTACTATTATAAGGTCATGGACAGCCCGACCGGCAAAACAGAAAAAAACGGCGAAGAAGAAACCGTAAGGGACAGGATACTTCGGGCATACGCGGTATTATTCTGTGAGGATATAGGAGCAACACCCGGCAAAAAAGCCGATGTTGATAACGTTATCGATACCGCCGACCGGCTCTATGTCGGGAGCGTCGGATACGATCCGGAACACTGGTACAGGATGAAGTATCATTTTCCGATAATAGATGAAGACAATTACGACAGATTCGCAGCACTGGTTATCTCTGATCTTAAGGCCGGTCCGCTAAGGGATGCTGCAGTCAATGACGGTGAGACGCTTGTAGTCGGTGAAGCCGATCCCCTTCATATGACAATCGAGGAAAGACGTAATCAGAAAACCCACTCAGTGGGCAACCGTCCGGAAGGAGGCGCCATTTGAATATATATGTGGTCAGTTCAGATAAAAAAGAAACCAAAAAGCTTAAGGACTTTCTTATGGGCGAGTATCCAGATGCGAATATAAGCAGCTTTGGTGACTCTATGTCCTCTCTCGCTTCCGCAAGAGAAGACGGGGTGCCGGACATGGCCTTTCTGGATCATGATATGCCGGAGCTCTCGGGATACATCCTCGGAACATATCTTAAGGAAATGAATCCCTTCATCAACATCATACTGCTTGCGGATAACAGGGAGCACGCTTACGATGCTGTAAAGATCCATGTAAGCGGCTACCTGGTAAAACCTGTTGCCAATAAAGATCTGCAATATGAACTGTCTGACTTAAGATACTCGGGAGCAGCAGCTACAAAAGGCAGGATATTTATACAGACCTTCGGTGATTTCGAAATCTTTATCGACGGAACGCCGATAACCTTTAAATACAGCCGTACCAAAGAAATGGTGGCGATCCTTGTAAATAACCGCGGCGCCCAGACAACCAACGGCGAGATAATAGCTTCCATGTGGGAGGATGACGGCGATCCCGAAAAGAAGCTTTCATACCTCAGGAATCTTCGCCAGGATCTTCAGAACACCCTGAAAAAGTACAAACTTGAGGGTATTATCCAAAAGCAGCGCGGAAGCATGTCCATAGTTCCCGGCCGCATCGAATGTGACCTTTATGAATGGCTGGATAAGAAAAAAGAATCAAAATACCAGTATATCGGCGACTATATGAACCAGTACAGCTGGCCGGAATTCTTCCATGCAGAGCTTGATGAATTAAACTACCAGCTTTACGACGAATGATATTTCCCCGGGGATCGCGCGTATCTTTCCTGTTACGGCTTCCATCGGTATCCTCCCGTTTAAGATATATGTTCATCATAACCATTTCTTCTTTTTAAAGAACACAAGACTGCCTATTACAATAAGGATACTTGCGACTATAATTACCGGATACCCCCATCTCCATTCCAGCTCCGGCATATGTCTGAAATTCATACCATACCAGCCTACGATCAGTGTAAGCGGCATAAAAATCGTTGTAACAACAGTAAGTACCGTCATTATACGGTTCTGCTTTATATCAAGATGCGCCTTATACTGATCGCGGAGCTGCATCGTGTAATCCCTCAAAGATGTTGATGTATCATGGAGCCTTGCCATACGGTTCAAAAACAGCCTGAAATATCTTATATTCTCCTGCTTAAAGAAATTATTTTCATTCTCCTCAAGCTCCTGCCCCAGATCCATAAGCTGTTCGTAATGTATCCTGAGATCACGTATATCGCTTCTGATCTCATTAAGCCTGACGGATGGGAATGTATCGTCGCTTTCCATGATGGTTTTCTCAATGGAATCAAGCTCACGTTCATATTTCTCCATAAGTCTCAGATCGTCCTTGACTATCTGATCCAGAAAATCATATATGAATCTCTCAAGGCTTGGAAATTTCCACTTTTTGGTCCCCTTAATACTGTTGATCAGCTCCTGTGCGCAGTTGCCGTCATCAATAAAAACAATACCCTTCTCATCCAGTGCGAATGCAAATTTTTGGTCCGGAACCGAGAGATCATTCCTGTCCGGAACAGAGAATGTGCCTGTCAGTGAATCGTAATTCACCTCGGCCTTCGTCGTGTATATCTCGGAAATATCCGGTTCCATATCGATTCCCAGGTCGAAGCTGTCCCGGTCACGTTTCCACTCATCGGAAGAAAGAACCGCCACATACTGCTTACCGGTATTTCCAAGCTCTTCCCGCTTCACCTCTTCAAGTGTTTCATCTATCAAATAAAACATAAGGTACGCGTCCTTTCAAAAGCATTTGTTAAACCTGCTTAACTATACTTGTTTCAGAATAATTTCTTTTGTGCTACATCCCACGATGAAAAAGGACCGGAGATCGCACGGCGGAAAGATCAGATACGTGCGCATTCCGATGCATTGCCTCGAAGCACCCTCAGTCCGTGTTCAAGCCCACCGAGTATGAATCCAAGGCACTCTCCCACCGCTTTGGGGCTTCCCGGAAGATTAACTATAAGAGTATTCCCACGTATCACCGATACGCCGCGTGTGAGCATTGCCCTGTCTGTTAACTCCATTGACCTCATGCGCATGTATTCCGATATACCCGGTGCATTTCGCTCCGCTATCTCCATCGTGGCTTCCGGAGTCCTGTCCCTTGACGAGAAACCGGTTCCGCCGCTTGTAATTATAAGATCCGCTTCGCGTCCGTCACTGAGGCGGATAAGCTCTGTTTTAATGCGTGCCGGATCATCCGGGATCACAACCGTCTCTATAACCTCGTAACCATTCCCCTCAAGAATTTCCCTCGCTTTCGGACCGCTCAGATCCTCACGCTGTCCGGAAGATGCCTTATCGCTCAGTATGACGACAGCAGCCTGAAACGGTCTGTTTATATCAGGATATGAAACCGTAAATGCATCTCCCTTTCTGACCGTACCACCCTTAAGCACCTCCGTAAATACCCCCTGATGAGGCATGATACATTCTCCCATCCTCTTATAGATATTGCAGTGAGTATGGCATTCCTTTCCCCTCTGCGTCACGCGCAGGCGAACCTGATCATCCCCTTCACCAATGCTGATAACACTTCCCACCGGAAGCTTCACGCAGTCAACCCCGTCAACAATAAGATTCTCTCCGAAGGCACCATTTTCAACATTTGCTCCCTTTTCGTTGAACTCATCTATCCTGCCGCCCGACAGCAGGCTTACCTGTCTGTGCCATTTGCCGGCATGTGCATCACCCTCTATTCCTTCACCTTCAATAAATACTGCCGATCCGACCTCTCTTTTCTCCGTACCCCGTTTCTCACTGGTACAGACCGCGCGTATCTTTCCTGTTAAAGCTTCCATCTGTATCCTCCCATTTAAGCTATAGTACGTTTACTATACCAAATTGATGCACACGATTGCGATAGGATGGGCATCTTCGATGCCTCGCAATCGGCGCAAAGTGAACGAATTAAATTCGTTCACTATATATATTCATAAGGTTGTAAGAATATTCAGTTCTTTGATATTCTTCTTAATATGTCTCTGTCGATCATTCCCGGCTTTGCAGAAATCTGTATAAGAGTCATTGGCAGCACAAGCATTTCAAAGGCCGTTACAATGAAGTCTGCTATAACATCCACGGCAAGGGCGATAGCCATTGCTTCCTTGGGAATGCCCAGCTGAAGGTATAAGGGCTCACTTTTATGCTGACTGCCGTATAAATTATGAATATACATGAAGTCAGGATACAGGTCAGCAGAATATCAGGAACAAGCTTCCATACCGATATGAATTCTTTCAGTTCATCGGACCACATCAGATTGACGATCACCAGAAAGATCACATAGGGCACCAGCCTGCTTATCATTCCCATGCTTAAATACATTACATAAGATGCCGGTCAATGTCAACCATCTGACAGATGTAGATATACGGACTTCACCGGTTATCCGGTTTTAAGCTCTTTCTACCCACTTGTCTATTATAATGATATAATGATAATTATTCAGAACAGCACATAAATTTTAAAATATAATGTGTCATGCTGCGACGCGAAGCTAGTCCTTTAGGGCATGTAAACAACATATTTTACAAATTTATGTATTTGAGCAGAACACTTAGCGAGGTTTTTTCGAGCTTAGTGTGAGCCATGCATGTATACTTAATGAGGTATTTTCGAATTTAGTATACATGCTGGATGAATCCAAAGCAGCGAAAAATACGAAGTATTTTG
>JAFSYI010000002.1 GCA_017450065.1 Lachnospiraceae bacterium | reverse complement strand
TTATAGAAGAACACAAAAAGGCTTACGCTCAGTTCTTCGAAGTAAAAGATACACCGGTACGTGGCAGGCAGGTCTTCTACAAAGAAGATGAGATCAAAGCAGCCCGTCGCTATCTCGGCTATTTTGCTCTTATCACCAACGAGAAGATGGATGCTTTTACAGCATTACACCTATACAGGATGAAGGACATTGTAGAAAAAGCCTTCAGCAACATCAAGGATCGGCTAAATATGAGACGTCTCCTTGCTAAATCTGAGAAAAATCTCGATGGCAAGATATTTACCGAGTTTGTTGCTCTTATCCTTATTTCCCATCTTGATCACAAGATGAAGGAAACAAATTTATATAAAAGTTACACTATGCAGCAGCTGCTTGATAAGCTCGATGTCCTTGAATGCTTCGAGGACGAAAGCCATAAGCTCAGGATCGGAGAGCTTTTAGTCAAGCAGGCTGAAATATATGAAACTCTCGGTGTGGCGTTGCCTACCTCGTCATGTTAATCCGAGAATCCAGGATGCAAGGGTGTGAAATGATAAAAGATAAATTTGATGAGACATTATTAATGTGTGAGGGTAAAGATGAAATTTTAGACTTCGCAAGAAAATATATAATTCACGGCATACCTTATGTATTTGAACTACGAGAAGAAGATTTTTTTGACTTTAGAAATAGAATTAGCAAACATTTTTCAATTGATTATTATCAAGTCTATATTGTTGGTTCGGGAAAACTTGGGTTTAGTTATTTGAAGGGGACAGAATTTAGTTATGATTCAGATATTGATGTAGCTATTGTAAGTGAAGAATTATATGATAGATATTTAAAATATATTAGAAAATTTCAATATGATATCGAACGTTCTAGAGAATTATTGGTACAAAACGAGTATGCAGAGTACATTAAGTTTTTAAAATATATGGCAAAAGGTTGGATGAGACCAGATTTATTGCCTGCAAAAATCAATGGAATTGATATAAAAACGGGGTGGTTTGAGTTTTTTAAGTCAATATCATATGATAAAAGTGAAGTGGGTAATTACAAAGTTAGTGGTGGTGTTTATAAAAACTATGATTATTTGGAATATTATACAGTAAATAGTTTGACAGAATACAAAAAAATATTAAGAATTGAGAAGGAGATGACAAATGAGTAAACAGCTTATTACTTCGCCTAGTAATAAAAAAATATCTGCTTTGTACAAAGATATTAAAAGGAAAAATTTGATTTTACAACCGGATTTTCAAAGAAGGTTTGTATGGAGTAGTAAACATAAGGAGAAATTTATAGACACAGTTTTAAAAGGATATCCTGTTCCGGAGATATATGTGGCTCAAAGAGGCATAGATATAGACACAATAGAATCAGAAGAGGTGGTGGTTGATGGGCAGCAAAGGTTGCACACAATTATCGAATATATAGAAGAATCAAATGATTCCAAAGTTTTTGGTAATATTGTTAAGAAGTATAAAGAACTTGATAAAGATGAGAAAGAAGATTTTCTTAACTATACATTTTTGGTTAGAGATTTAGGGGATATTACTCCAGATAAAATAAAAGAAGTATTTAAACGAATTAATTCTACACAATATGCATTGAATTCAATAGAATTACATAACGCAATATATGATGGAGAATTTATAGCAACGGCAAAAGAGATTTTGGAAGAAGTAAGTATTGCAAAGCTTCCATTTTTTAGTGATTCACAAATTAGCAGAATGGATGATTTGTTGTTTGTGTTACTTATAATGTCAACTATACAAGAAGATGGCTATTTTGTGGGTGATAAGTATATTGAAAAGTATGTAGCAGAGTACAATGAGTATTATCCAAATAAGAATATTGTAAAGAAAAGAATAATTGAAGTTTTTGCGTTTATAAATAAACTGGATCTGAAAAATGACTCTCTTTGGATGAGAAAATCTTGTTATTTTTCGCTTTTTATAGAGATATATAAAGTATTTGAAAAGCTGAAGAAGAATTCATCCGTTTTAAGTAAGCAATTGAAGAAAATCGAAATAGAAGTGGAGAAGAATAAGAATAACAATGTAAACACAAATAAATATGCAAATTTCTACTCTTATATTTATACTGGAACAAACAGTCGTAAAGCGCGTGTAGAACGTGGTATTTTTTTAAGCAGAGAAGTAATACAAAGTATAAATTGCTAATTTTATACTGACTTTATTTTTGTTTATATTTAAATTCAGAAATCTTTAATTTTGTGTAAAGATTTCTGATTGAGAAAGATAATAAAAAATATATTTTTCAGAAGGATTTTTCTGAATGATAATTAAATTGATAGATTTTGGGATTATTGTTTTACTATGAAGTTTATGATAAAATAATGAAAATCTATGGAGGGATTAAATTGGCGGGTTGGAGTGAAGTATTAAAGGAAATAAGTGAGACGCAGACACAGCAAGATTATATTAGAAGGAAGTATCTTGCAGAACTATCTGATTATACAGGAAGAAATGTAATTGCTTACTATTCATCATGGTTAAAACATCCGCAGGCAAACAATACTGAGATATGCGATGCAGATATGACGGGATTCATGAACTGTGTTCATGGAATGGATTGTTCCAAGGGACTTGATCTTATTTTACATACACCAGGTGGTTCTCCTGCTGCGGCAGAGTCAATAGTTAGCTATTTGAGGAATAAGTTTTCTTTCGATATACGCGTTATTGTGCCGCATATGGCCATGTCTGCAGGAACAATGATAGCTTGTGCTGCAAAAGAAATACTCTTAGGTAAGGAATCAAGCCTTGGACCGATTGATCCGCAATTTAATGGTATTCCCGCATATAATATCAAGAAAGAATTTGAGGAAGCTAAGGATGATTTGGCTAAGAATCCTCAAAATGCTCAGTATTGGGCTATTAAACTTCAACAATATCCTGCTGCATTTATGAAAACTGCAATAGATGCAATAACATTATCTGATGAATTGGTTAGGGAATGGCTTGGAACATGTATGTTCGATAAAGATAAGGAAGAGGATAAGAAGGCAATTGATGAGATAGTATCAAAGCTTAATGAGCACGATGATCTTAAGATTCATGGAAGACATTTGAATGCAGAGTTTTGTAGGGATATTGGCCTGAAAGTGGTAATGTTGGAAGATGATAATGACCTACAGGATAAGGTCCTATCTTTACACCACGCTTACATGATTACTATGGATACTACAGCCACTATAAAGATTATTGAGAATCAGAATCAGAAGGCTATGATATCTTCATTGAGGGGGGTGTGATTATGAACACAGTTAAGATGCCGGAAATTATTGGATTATACAAGAAATGCAATTTGGATAGTGAACGTAATTATCCTATACGAACAGAAATAAATACGGGGACATTGTCTAACAAACTCAATTCTGGAATATTATTTGTTGAAAGTGAAAGTCAAATCATTTGTTCGGGAAGTACAGCATCAGAAAGAAAGGTTTTGGTTTGACTGCTTCTATTTTGATTCTAAAAAATCAGAAAACCATATAAATATAATCATTTTATGTTCACAGCAAAAATAGAAAGGCCTATTTTTCACGACATGCAATCACGATTACAGCTCCGGACAATCGTGAGGGTGGACGTACAGTTGGTTCAGGCCGTGTTGCTTCGATCATCGAATAATCACGAAAGCGATGCGAATATAGTCCTTTAGGACAATGAGATATGTTATAAGCGCTGTAAGGCGAACAAAAACAGGGACTGCAAGTTTACTTGCAAGTCCCTGTTTTTGTGAGCAAGCGGGCATTTAACAAATGCCCGCGCACGAGGAAGCCCCCCGAGGAAGAGCCCTGAGGAAGTCCCCCGAGGAAGATATCTTTTCTCTTGACAATTGTTTCTTAATCCCTTATCGTAATAAAGTAACGGAAATCAAATCATTTAACTTATTTGATCAGATCTGTACAGATCTAATATGATTTAAACAGTTTATATTTGGAATTAATTCCGGAAATACCCACCAGACTAAGAAATGTCAAATTTAGTAGGTAAAAAACCTGTCTCCCTAGGGTGAAATACCTACTAAACAGAAGCACTGTCAAATTAGTAGGTAAAAAAGCCTGTCTCCCTAGGGTGAAATACCTACTAAACGGAAGATTGGTCGAATTAGTAGGTAAAAAAGCCAGCATCCTAGGGGTGAAATGCCTACTAAACAGAAGAATGGTCTGATTAGTAGGTAAAAAAGCCAGCATTCCAGGGATAAAATGCCTACTAAACGAGAGGTCTATCAAATTAGTAGGTAAAAAAGCCTGTCTCCCTGAGGTGAAATGCCTACTAAACAGAAGAATGGTCGGATTAGTAGGTAAAAAAGCCTATCTCCCTGGGGTGAAATACCTACTAAACGGAAGAATGGTCGAATTAGTAGGTAAAAAAGCCAGCATCATAGGGGAAAAAGGCCTACTAAACAGAAGAACTGGCGGATTAGTAGGTAAATTTATCTGCTCATAGTAAAATACATGTTAATGAAAAGGAGGATTATGAACACAAAACTGATAAAAAATGAGATTGACGAAGAGATAAGGAAAATGAATGAATTGGAAAAGGAGCTGGAGGAGAGATTAAAGGGAAAAAGAAACGGAAGAGACAAGATGTTTCCTAAAGGAAAACTTCGATGCGTTACAAAAGGAAATAGTTTTCAGTATTATGCGGATAAGCTGTATCTGGGAAAAGATCGCAGACAGACAATCGAGGAGATGGCAAATTATGATTATTATATAGAAATGCTAACGCTTGTACGTGATAAGGAAAAGAAATTAAAACAACTGTAGAAACTTATGAAATATGATTACTGTCGCCCCGAGTCGTTATATCAGAAACTTCATCCGGCAAGAAAATGTCTTATTGAACCGATCATTTTGTCAAGAGAAGATTATATCGAGAAGTGGCAGAATGAACCTTATGATCTTTGGACAATAAATGACGACGATGTTAAGGGGCAGATACTAACGGAAAAAGGTGAGCGGGTAAGGTCAAAATCAGAGAAGATAATTGCAGATTCACTGAACAGATATAATATACCATATAAATATGAGTATCCACTTCGACTAATGGATGGAAACAGAATAGTTACCAGACGCCCGGATTTTGTGGTTCTTAACACAGTAACGTTTGAAGAGAAGATTATAGAACACCTCGGAATGATGGGTGAGGAATCTTACTATAGGAACAATATGAGTAAGATATCAATCTATGAAAAAAACGGATATCTTATCGGCAAAAAACTTATCATTTTACATGAGACTGCTGATAAACCTTTGGACACGTCTGTGATGAAGGCATATATCGAGGAATACCTGCTATAATCAGCTTCGTTACTTTACAGAATGTGCTGATTGCTCTATAGTGTTTACTACGGCATTGTTCATGATGCTCATGCCGTTTTTCAAAACACCATCCGCGTGCGGAGCATTCTTCGGATACTCTCTGCCGTACCGGGATTTGTTATCGGAGCTTATATACCGATCCCGCAGTTTTCAGACAGGGTACAGAACGTCTGCAACATTTTTCCGGCAAGCCATGATACGATACTGCTCTGGAATGCTATGTTAAACGGAACTCTTGAGAATATCGACAGAAACATCGGTGGGATCGATGAAGGAGCCTTTATAGGCTTGATCAGGGACATATTTACGTTCAAGGACAATATGTTCGGAAGGACGCTCGAAGTCAGCGGGATGTGTATGTACACACTTTGCGTATTCGTGATAAGTCTTATGGCGATGATGGTATTGTATTCCAAGAGGTATCAGTTTATAAAAGCGTTTTCTCTTGTTTTTTGGCGTTTTTGTGTTACAATGATTTTTGTGAGTTTAGCGGACGGAGGTTTTAAGTTATGATACCTAAAGATCCGAATATGCTTGTCAGTTATGTTAATCTGGGGCTTCGTGATAAATACGAAGATTTTGAGGATATGGCCGCAAACGAAGGTTTTGATGCGGATGAGATCAAAGATAAGCTCATGGCCGCAGGGTATGAATATAACGGACAGGCTTTCGTCAGTAGCGATAAGTAGGAACCGTCAACACCTCAAAAGGTAATGGTTTAAGATGGTTCCGGTAAACAGCCGTTTACGAAGTGGGGCGGCTTAAAAACATAGGAGGTAAAGATGAGACAGAAACCTGTAGTTTTAATGGTGCTTGATGGGTACGGTATTTCCGACAACCATGAAGCAAATGCAATTTATATGGCGAATACGCCTGTAATGGATAAGCTTATGGCCGAGTGCCCTTTTCAGAGAGGTAACGCTTCAGGTCTTGCGGTAGGACTTCCGGACGGGCAGATGGGTAATTCTGAGGTTGGTCATATGAATATCGGATCGGGAAGGATCATTTATCAGGATCTCACACTGATCACTAAGTACATTCAGGACGGAGTGTTCTTTAAGAACGAAGAGCTCCTGCGTGCGATCAATAACTGTAAGGAGAATCATTCGGACCTGCATCTGTGGGGACTTCTTTCGGATGGCGGTGTACACAGTCACAATACCCATCTGTACGCTCTGCTTGAGATGTGTAAGAAGGAGAATTTCGAGGATGTATATGTGCATCCGTTCTTTGACGGAAGAGATACGCCTCCGGCATCCGGCAAGGATTATCTCGCCGAGCTTATTGATGAGATGAAGAAGATAGGAGTAGGTAAGGTCGCTTCTTTGTCGGGCCGTTACTATGCGATGGACAGGGATAATAACTGGGACAGGATCCAGCTTGCGTATGACTCTCTGGTACTCGGAGAGGGGATAAAGGCAACCGATCCCATACAGGCCATGCAGGAATCCTACGATAAGGACGTGACCGATGAGTTCGTTGTTCCGACCGTGATAACGGATGATGACGGTAAGCCGCTTTCACTTGTAAAGCCTAACGATTCCGTAATATTCTTCAATTTCCGTCCCGACAGGGCAAGGGAGATAACCAAGGCCTTCTGCTTTACCGATGATGACATCAAGGCTCAGGGTGGTGATCCTTCGGATACGAAGACAATAGCACACCTTAAGAGAGCGAATGGTTTCATGCCTCTTACATATGTCTGCTTCAAGGATTACGACGAGACGATCCCCAATAAATATGTTGCCTTCAAGAAGGAGGAGATAGTAAATACTCTCGGCGAGTATCTTGCGAACAACGGTCTTAAGCAGCTTCGTATAGCCGAGACTGAGAAATATGCTCACGTGACTTTCTTCTTCAACGGTGGACTCGAAGAGCCCAATAAGGGCGAGGACCGCACACTCGTTAATTCACCTGCCGTTGCGACATATGATCTTAAGCCTGAGATGAGTGCACCCGAGGTATCAGAGAAGCTTGACGCAGCCATCACTTCAGGTGAGTATGATGTGATCATCATCAACTTCGCAAATCCGGACATGGTTGGACACACAGGCGTACTTGAGGCGGCCATCAAGGCTGTTGAAAGGGTAGACCAGTGCGTTGGCGCTGCAGTAGATGCTGTCAAACAGATGGACGGAGTTCTCTTTATCTGCGCAGATCACGGAAATGCCGAGCAGATGATCAATTATGAGACAGGCGAACCGCATACTGCCCACACCACCAATCAGGTACCGTTCATATTATATAATTACGATCCTGCATATACGCTCCGCGAGGGCGGAAGGCTCTGTGACATAGCACCGACACTTCTCGAGATTATGGATATGCCGCAGCCTGCGGAAATGACGGGACAGTCACTCCTTATAAAGAAATAATACGGACAATTTATACAGTAAGATCAAGGCTCCGGGAGATTTCTCCGGGAGCCTTTAAAATGTCCTGAATTATGTAAAGCGGTGAGTGATAAAATGGTTCTGTTATGAAAAAGTTCTTGACTATGTATGAGGTTTTTTGCAATATTTACATAAGATACAGTAACAGGAGAAACTTCAAGGATTCTCTCATAATACTGTCAGTGGGACCGTACAGTGCCGTACAGGCAGCAAAGCTCGGATTATCCGATGATGAATGGATATCCCTGTCGGATAAGATCAGGAGGTATCATGAATGCACGCATTTTGTATGCCGGTCTGTATGAGCTTGTGATCCTGCTCGAAGAAGAAAAGGAACTGATCTGGAAGTAACCATAAACAGCCAGGTGTCTGTTTGCCATGATTTATAGTGAACGAATTTAATTCGTTCACTTTGCGCCGATTGCGAGGCATCGAAGATGCCCATCCTATCGCAATCGTGTGCATCAATTTGGTATAGTAAACGAAATTATTTATTTCGTTTACTATAGAATGATCTCGTTTAAGAATGGAGAATTTCAAATGGAAGAAAACATATTAGAGCAGCGATTCAGAGAAGACGCGGAAAGCCTTATAAGTTTCATAGATAACAGTCCGTCCTGTTACCATGTGATCAATAATATAAAAAAAGAATTGAGAGGATATAAGGAGCTTAAGGAGAATGAGGACTGGGAACTTGAACCCGGAAAGGGATATTATGTTATAAGAAATTCGTCCTCCATTATCGCATTCAGAATACCGGAAACAATGAAATCAGTGGAAAACGGTGGCTTTCTGATCGCAGCCGCACATTCGGATTCACCGTCATTTAAGGTGAAACAGGATGGGGAAATATCGGTTGATAAGCATTACAGAAAACTGAATGTGGAAAAGTATGGAGGAATGATAATGGCTTCGTGGCTTGACAGGCCGTTGTCTATAGCAGGAAGGATATTTACGGATGAGGATGGAAGGCTTTCGGAAAGACTTGTCAATATTGACAGGAATCTTTTTATTATTCCCAATGTGGCAATACATATGAACCGTGATATAAATGAAAACTGCAAGTACAGCATGCGTTCTGATATGCAGCCGTTAATGGGGCTGACTAAAGCGGAAGGTATCATATGTAAGGATTCACTGACAGGGATAATAGCAGAGAGCACAGGTGTAGATGCGGATTCGATACTTAGTATGGATTTATTTCTGTATCCGAGAGTCGGCGGAACTTTTCTTGGAGCTGATAATGAACTTATTGCATCCAGAGCTCTTGATGATCTGCAGTGCGCTTATTCTATGATACAGGGCTTTATCAGAAGCGGTCATGTATCAAATACGGAGAGTGTAACGGGAGCATTAAATAATGGCTGTGGAATCCCGGTATGCTGTGTCTTCGACAATGAAGAAGTGGGGAGCGGGACCAGACAGGGAGCAGATTCTGATTTCCTTCATGATGTGCTGTACAGGATAACGGATGTACTTGTAAATAATGATGTTAGTAAAAAAACAGGTGACAATATAGAAGAGGATGTCTGTAACAACAACGGATGTGAGGGTAAAGCCACGGGTATTGATGTAAACTGTGTACTGCTTAAGCTGCTTGCCAACAGTTTCATGATATCTGCGGACAATGCGCATGCTGTTCATCCGAATCATCCTGAGTATGCCGATGAATCCGACAGACCGTATCTTAACGGCGGAGTGGTGGTTAAGTTCAATGCGGCACAAAAGTATACAACAGATGCGTATTCATATGCAAGATTAAAAAGACTGGCAAGAAAAGCAGGTGTACCGCTTCAGACATACAGCAACAGGCCGGATATAGCGGGAGGTTCGACCCTTGGCAATATATCCGTGCGGCATGTATCGATTCCATGTGTGGATATAGGACTTCCTCAGCTGGCCATGCATTCATGTTATGAAACCGGCGGAACCTATGACACAGGATACATGATAAGGCTGTTGGAGGAATATTACCATCAGTCCTTTCTCTCATCTTCGTTTGAGTAACATTCGCGGAACCTGCCGGAGAATGCCGGGGGTTCACCGGCAATATAGAGATGTGAAATATCTCCAAAGGACGTTATCCTGAAGGATGCTATACCGGGACGCCTTTCTTCAGTATATACTGTTGTAACAGAGGTGGGAGCTGATATCATCCCATGCCAAAGTACCATTGGTGAGGCTCCGATAAGATGACCAAGCATCAGTGTAGTAACCCCAAAATGGCAGAAGAAGGCGAGAGTATCACTGTTTGGACGGACAGCCCGGTAATAATGCTCATCGCGTTCATAACCGTGTGATGCAAGGAGTCTGTCAAGCCCTTCATATACTTCGAGTGCATGCTTCTTAACATCGGCAGCCTTAAGTATATCGTCATCCCACCATTCATTATATTTAAAAAAGTGTTCACGTGTTGTCCAGTCCTGCGGAAGCCAGTCCCAGGTTATGCGAGGGCGGTCCGGCGAATCCGGACGATCTATACGAGGGTCAAATTCCCTGAGCCAGTCGTAAGTGACTGCTTCCATATTAAGCGCTTCAAGGCAGGGTCCGGCGGTAAGCTTCGCCCGTCCGAGCGGCGAAACAAAGCATTCGTCTATATGTGTGTCTGCAATCCGTTTCGCAAGAAGCGAAGCCTCGCGAATGCCCTTCTCCGTAAGGGAATCAGTTTCGTAATCAGGATCACCGTGCCTGATAAAAAGAAGTTTCATATATGTTCTCCTCTTAACATCTGAATAGTTACATATTTCCCGTAAATACATGCTTAAGCCGTGCTGATGCAAGCCTGTGCAGGTTAAGTATTGTTGAAACATCAGTCGGCGGTCTGTCTGTCATTCTGTGCCTTGGGAAGAAACGGCTTATATGAAGCGGTATGTCCGCTCCGTTCGGAAGCGAGGTTATATAATCACATATTTGCGTCATTTCTTCTTCTGTATCGTTCATTCCCGGAACGATCAGGGTGGTAAGTTCTACATGACACATGGTACAGGCCGTTTCTATAAACGATCTTACCGTATCAAGATCGCCTCCCAATATATTTCTGTATACGTCATTTCTGAAGCTTTTAAGGTCGATGTTCAGTGCGTCTATATAAGGAAGTACCTGTTTGGCGACAGGTTTGTTAATGCAGCCTGCCGTAACAAGAACAGTCTTAAGAGACTGCTCATGTGCCAGCCTTGCGGTATCCAGTACATATTCATAGCCTACAAGCGGCTCATTATACGTAAAAGCTATCCCGATATTCCCTCTGCTTTTTGTATCAACTGCTATTCTTACAAGCTCTTCCGGTGTCAGACGGTTATCTTCTGACACAAACTCAGAACCGTCACTTGTTGAAATAGAATGATTCTGACAGAACGGGCAGCCCAGATTGCATCCGAAGCTTCCGGCTGACAGTATATAACTGCCGGGACAGAAGAGTTTAAGAGGCTTCTTCTCGATCGGGTCAAGCGCCAGAGAAGTAACGATTCCGTAATTTGAAGGAAAAATCCCTGATACCGGATGCCTGTGGCAGGCATCCCGGATCCACGGCATACCCGGGGTATCGGAAGTGATCTCTTTACCTGTATAATTCTTTCTTGCCCGGCATCTTCCGGTTGCTCCCGGTGGGAGCATACATGCATGCGGGCAAACGTTGCATTGCAGGGATGCTGTGTTCATGCATACTCTCCTTCGGCACCGGTATTGCCTTCTGTTATCATATTGTACATTGTATAGGATTATTTCCGCATGTGCAAGGTTTGCGGATCTCGTAAATCCCTGTAATTACGATAGAAATACTGATAAACCTGAATTGGAAAATCACATTCCGTATAAAAGGCCGTCATAACACACATATATAGAGGGCGAAAAAGTAAGGTAATATGGACAAAATGGATTAAAGCGAGTATACTAAAACGAATGCAGATATTTATTTAACCGGAATATATGCACTTCATTACAGATAAGAACCGGATGGATGTAATTCCGGGCAGATAAGGATCAATGGGTATAATTCCGAAAAGATAAGAACCGGACAGATACAATTTCTTAACAGATAAGGACCGGGTGGGCTGAAACCGGGTGTGTGCGATCAGGAAAGGAAAGAGATATGGACAACAACAGACCAAGAAGCCGTGAGAAGAAGGTTGTTGACGGAGGAAAAGATATACATAAGAGAGGCGATGGCCTGGGAACAGGTCCGGTGGGAGCCGGCCCTGAGGGAACGGGAGGCCATGGAAGCGGTTCCGGTGGCGGAGGTAATAATTTCCTTAGAACAGGCGGAGGTAAGCTTAGCCTTGTGGTTGTCATTCTTATTCTTCTGTTCGGCGGTGGGAAGGGCCTGTTCGGAGGTTCATCCGACAGCCTGAATGAATATGTTCCGCAGCAGAATGACCAGATATCACAGAGTGCACAGGCAGATAATAGTTCGACAAACAGTAACAGTGATGCTCAGGCAGCCGGAGCAGCGAATGATGATTCTTCGCAATCAGAAGGAACAGAGGAAACATCAGGAACGGATACAGAGAATGAAAGCGCAGCAGCGGTACCGGTCCGCGAAAAATTCACGACCATCAAGGGTAACGGGGATGATACCGTTACGATCATGGTCTATATGTGCGGTACGGATCTTGAGAGCAAGCACGGGATGGGAACCAACGATATCACGGAAATGACGAGGGCTAATCTGTCAGATAAGATAAATCTCATTGTATATACCGGCGGCTGTTCAAGATGGAACAATAACATAATAAGCAGCAGGACTAATCAGATATACAGAGTCAGAGACGGTAAGCTGGAGCGTCTGGAGGCAGACCTTGGACCGGAGGTAATGACGAAGCCGGCTACACTTTCTTCATTTATTAAGTATTGTGCCAAGAATTATCCTGCCGACAGAAATGAGATCATATTCTGGGATCACGGCGGCGGTTCGCTGAGCGGATACGGATATGATGAGAAGAATCCCATGAGCGGTTCCATGACTCTTGGAGGAATAAATACAGCTCTTAAGGATGGCGGGGTCAAGTTCGATTTCATAGGCTTTGACGCATGCCTTATGGCTACGGTAGAGAATGCCCTTATGCTCGAACAGTACGGGGATTATCTGATCGCATCCGAAGAGACGGAACCGGGTGTCGGCTGGTACTATACCAACTGGCTCACCGAATTATCACGTAATACCGGCATGTCCACTGTTGATATAGGAAGACGCATAGTTGATGACTTTGTGGATGTGTGTGATCAGAAATGCAGGGGACAGAAGACTACGCTGTCGGTAGTTGATCTGGCTGAGCTTAAGGCAACAGTGCCGTCAGAACTTACGGATTTCGCCAGATCGACTAATGAACTCATACAGAAGAAGGAATATAAACAGGTATCAAACGCAAGATATAATACAAGAGAGTTCGCGCAGAGCTCCAAAATAGATCAGGTGGATCTTGTTCATCTGTGCACCAACATGGGAACCAAAGAGGGTAATGACCTTGCAAAGGCTTTGCGGGCTGCTGTTAAGTATAACAGAACGGCAGCATGCATGAATAACGCCAACGGACTGTCTATATACTTCCCTTACAAGAAGGCAGGAAATGTTAAGAACGCAATAGCAACATACAAGCAGATAGGAATGGATTCGGAGTATTCCAAGTGTATCCAGGAATTCGCAGGCCTTGAAGTGAGCGGCCAGATATCGGCCGGCGGCGCCTCAACACCCATGCCGTCTCTGTTTGGTTCGCTTGTGGGCGGTGGAAGCGCGCAGCCTGCATCGGGAGGAAGCGCCGATCTGATCTCCCAGATGCTCGGAAGCATGCTGTCCGGGTCTTCGGATGCGGGAGCATACGGATTTGACAGCGCAATGCTGAGCTTCCTTGGAGGAAGATCACTCAGTACAGAGGATACGGCAGAATATATATCTGAGAATTATTTTGATCCGGAAGGTCTTGTATGGACTAAAAACAGCCTTGGTGAGTATGTGGTCAGTCTTCATGAGGATCAGTGGGACCTGGTGGAGGACTGCGAGCTTAATGTATTCTTTGATGACGGTAAAGGCTATATAAATCTGGGACTTGATAATGTCTTTAATCTTGATGACAAGGGTAATCTGATAGGAGATTATGACAATACCTGGATTGCGATAAACAAACAGCCTGTGGCATATTACCATCTTGATACAGTGGAGGAAGGCGACGCCTATACGATAACCGGTTATGTCCCGGCCATACTTAACGGAGAGAGAGTGGAGCTTATTCTCGTGTTTGACAATGAGAATCCGTATGGATACATCGCAGGTGCGAGAAGCGTGTATACTGACGGTGAGACAGAGACAGTTGCAAAGAGTCTTGGCGGGATAAGCAAGGGAGACAAGGTAGAATTCATCTGTGATTATTATACCTATGACGGTGAGTACAAGGATACCTACTATCTTGGCGATCCGATGATCCTTACAGGCGATGATGAGATCGCAAATGTCGATGTGGGTAAGAACAAGGTTAAGGTAATGTATCGTTTTACTGATATTTATCAGCAGAATTACTGGACTCCAGAACTTCCCGGGAAATGAACTTCCGGATGATGAAAGGAAAAACGTAAAAAGGGTTATTCCGGATTCCCGACAGGAAAATAATGGATAAGGAAAGAATATAATATGTTTGACGGAATAATTTTTGATGTTGACGGTACCCTGTGGGATTCCACGCCTGTGGTTGAGAAGGCATGGAATCAGGCGCTTGAGGAGGCCGGATATGAGGCAAGGGTGACGGCGGAACAGCTTAAGGGTCTGTTTGGGTTGCCCATGAATGAAATAATAAATGCGATTTTGCCGGGTGTTCCTCAGGAGGAGCAGGATGCTTTCGCACCTTTGTGCTATAAGCATGAACATGAATATCTGGAAAGGGATGCCGGAAGGCTGTATCCGGAGATACTTGAAACTATCCGAGAACTTGCAAAGAACCATAAGATATTTATCGTCAGCAACTGCCAGGCAGGATATATTGAACTGTTTATTGACAAAACGGGGATCGGCGATGTAATAACGGATCACGTGTGCCTTGGAGATAACGATCTGCTGAAGGCTGACAATATTAAACTGATAGTTGATAAGCATGGGCTTAAAAGGCCGGTCTATATAGGAGACATCCAGGGGGATGCGGATTCGTCAGAGAAGGCGGGAGTTGAATTCATTCATGCCGCTTACGGATTCGGAAAGGTGGATGCGTGTTATGCTGCGGTGAACAGACCGGTTGAGCTTATGGATGTGATCGATGGGGAATGATCCCTGTTACCGGTTCGGAACAGATGTGGGAATAATGACAGAATATTAGGTTAAGGAAGGAATGAAAGTATGATCATAAGGGGAATGATAAAAAGAACGTTTGTTGTGGGTGTGTTTTCGGCGTTGATGCTCACTTTGATGATGGGAAAAAGCGTTTCGGCAATGGAGCAGGGAGCGATACAGCCTCTGCCTGCGGTACCGGACTTCAAGCTTCCCAAAGTAAATACCGCGCCTTTACTTCCACAGATCCCTGTAATGACGGATGGGCAGACCGGAAATACGAAAGTAAATGCAGCACAGGTTACCGTCGATATCATCATTTTTGCAGGTCAGAGCAATATGTCCGGTAACGGTGGAAATGCTGCCCTGGCGCCGGTGGTGCCAATAGGACAGGGCTTTGAGTACAGACCGGCCAACGCCCCGAACGCGCTGTATCCGATCACGGAACCGTTTGGAAGATACGAAGGAGGATACGTAAGCGATGTACCGTCCTACCAGAACGGAACACTTGTCTCTTCTTTTGTTAATACATATTTTTCGAAAACAGGAGTACCGGTTGTTGGCGTGTGTGCAACACATGGCGGTACCGATTCGTCCTATTGGGCCAGTTCCGCAACGAAGGCTGATATGGTATCACGTTTGGTAAAGACCAAAGCTTATCTCGAAAAAAACAATTATAAGGTAAGGCGTAAGTTCCTTGTTTTCCTTCAGGGTGAATCGGATGCCGTTAAAGGGATCTCTCAGACGGATTATAAGAATAACCTGATCGCTGCATTTCAGCCGCTGTTTGCCAACGGTCTGGAACAGGTGTTTATCATAACCCCCGGTTACGCTTCAAACGGAGTGTTTTCTTATGATGAAGTTGTGAAGGCTCAGGTGGATCTGTGCAACAGCAATAATCTGTTTACGCTCGGCTCACAGCTGCTTCATTCACCGGCTATGAATATTTATCTGAATGATACGGTTCATTACAACCAGCAGGGACTTAATATGGTTGGAGCCAATGCGGCGGTAAATGTTGCGGCATATGCCAACGGAGGAATGTAACGGAAAATGAGGGTTATCTTGGGCTCGGCTTCTCCGAGAAGAAGAGAAATACTCAGTCAGGCCGGAATAGGATATGAGGTGGTCGTCAGCGACTGCGAAGAGGTTATAACGAAAACCCTTCCCTCGGAAGTGGTCTCCGAACTGTCAGTGGCCAAAGCGGAGGATGTATGGAACAAAATCTGCGAAGCGGACGGCGCATGCACAGGAAAAAAAGAGGATATTCTGGTTATCGGTGCAGATACGGTTGTTGCCTACGGAGATGAGATATATGGTAAACCCCGGGACAGAGATGATGCGTTGCGTATGCTGAGGAACCTCTCCGGACATGTTCATCAGGTTTATACAGGCGTAACTGTTCTGACTAAAGATAAGCGTCTTTCCTTTGTTTCGTGTACGGATGTATCTGTTTATGATATAGAAGATAAGGAAATAGAAGCATATGTTGATTCGGGAGAGCCGATGGACAAGGCAGGCGCTTATGCGATACAGGGTGGATTCGCGAGATATATCAGGGAAATAAAGGGTGAGTATAATAATGTTGTTGGATTTCCGGTCGCAAGGACTCTGTATGAGCTGAAACAGATAGGTATTAAGCTGTAGGCTTGTCATGAATGTATAGAGGCATGGGTTATGAAGAAAAGACCTATAATAACTTTTAATTCACCGATCGTGTTGGGATTTGTGATCGCATGCTTTGCGGTCACCTTAACAGGAGTAATATCCGGCGGAAGAATAACCAGACTCCTTTTTATGACATATCATTCTTCGCTTAAGAATCCCATGACATATATAAGATTTTTTACATATGTACTGGGACATAGCGGATGGGCGCATTTTATCGGTAATGCATCCTATCTTTTACTGCTTGGTCCAATGCTTGAAGAAAAATACGGAGCCGGGACTTTGCTGCAGATCATCGCCATAACGGCATTTTCCACAGCACTGGTAAACTACATCTTCTTTCCCTCGGTTGCCCTTTGCGGGGCAAGCGGTATTGTTTTTGCTTTTATAGTACTTGCTTCATTTACAGGATTTAAAAACGGGGAGATCCCGCTGACATTTGTGCTTGTGGCTGTTATTTACATAGGGCAGCAGGTGATAGAAGGTATAACGGTTACGGATGATATTTCAAATATGTCCCATATTCTGGGTGGAGTTATCGGAGCTATCCTCGGCTATACGTTAAATGTTCAGCATAAATAAACTGTATACCGTGCATATTTAAGATTTTTGATCATCTTTTAGCTTGAAAAAGGTAAAACAAAAAATTATAAATGTAAAGAAATGGGGGTTTGATAATGAGCCTTGTTAAAACAAATGACAATTGTATCGGCTGTAACAAATGCATAAGGGCATGCAGCAGTATGGGTGCCAATGTGGCTGTTGAAAGAGGCAGAGGCAATATTATCGATGTTGATCCTGATAGGTGTATAGCCTGCGGGGCATGCCTGGATGTCTGCGAACATAATGCCAGGGAATATGTGGATGATACGGATGATTTCTTTAATGACCTTGGCAAAGGAGAGAGAATATCAGTTCTGATCGCACCTGCTTTTCTGGCGAATTATCCCAGGGAATATGAAAGGATCCTCGGAATGCTGAAAAAACTTGGTGTTAACAGATTCATAAGTGTTTCCTTTGGTGCCGATATTACCACATGGGGTTATATCAAGTATATAACAGAGAATAATTTTTATGGAGGTATATCCCAGCCCTGTCCTGCTGTCGTAGGTTACATAGAGCGTTATACACCCGAGCTTATTCCAAAGCTTATGCCGGTCCAGTCTCCTATGATGTGTGCAGCCATTTATGTGAAGAAATATTTGAAGGTCAATGACAGGCTTGCCTTTATTTCGCCGTGTATTGCCAAGAAGAATGAAATAGATGATCCCAATAACAGGGGGTATGTTTCGTATAACCTGACGTTTTCGCATCTTGTTAAATATCTTAAGGAGCATCCCGTGAAGGATGCGGCTCCTTATAAGGATGAAATAGAATATGGTCTCGGCTCTATATATCCAATGCCCGGAGGTCTTAAGGAAAATGTATACTGGCTGCTCGGCGAGGATGCTCTTGTACGTCAGATGGAAGGAGAGCATCATATGTACGAGTATCTCAGGAGAAATAAGGATATACTGAGAGCGGGAAGAACACCGTATCTTTTTGTCGATGCGCTTAACTGTACGAATGGGTGCCTCTACGGTCCGGGCACCGATATGCGGGCCAATCTGAACGAGGATGTCTTTATGGCGATCCAGCGTATCAAGGCCGACAGTAAGAACGGATCGAAGAAATCGGCATGGGGAAGGGATCTGTCACCAAGGAAGAGACTTGAAGCACTTAATAAACAGTTCGCCAACCTTAATCTGAATGATTTCCTGAGAAAGTATACCGACAGAAGCGCGCAGTGCAAGTACAGGATTCCGGGTGAGGCTGAGCTTAACAGCATATTTGCGAAGCTTAAAAAGGATACAGATGAGAAGCGCAGTATAGACTGCGGCTGCTGCGGATATGATTCATGTCACGACATGGCTGTGGCAATCTTTAACGGCTTCAATCATATCCATAACTGTGTTCATTATATTAAGGACCGCGCATATGAGGAGAAAGACAAAGCAGTCGCGCTTACGGAAGAAATACAGAAGACACAGGATGAAATGAGGGAGAAGAAGTTATCACTGGCAGATGAGATAAGTGAGAACTTCAGAACACTTACCGATTCGATAGAACGGATCGAAGAGACAAGTACCGATACTGCGCAGCAGACCACATGCATTTCCGATGAGATGGCTGAGGTTGAAAGCTTCGCAACAGAGCTTAAGGATGTGCTTAATACGATAGAAGGGTATCTGGGTAAGCTTGAAGCCAACAATACCGATGTCATCGCGATTTCTTCACAGACCAACCTCCTTGCCCTGAATGCCTCGATCGAAGCTGCCCGTGCAGGTGAGGCTGGACGCGGCTTTGCGGTTGTTGCGGAAGAGATCAAAAAGCTTGCAGAGGATTCCAAGACAACGGCTGACGACAGTAATAAGAATAACAAGGATATCAAGGAGACCGTCGACAATCTGATCGAAAAAGCAGGAAGCCTGAATGAGATAGTAGACAGGGTAAACGCCCGGGCCATGAATCTTGTTGATTCTTCCGAAGAGGCAGCGGCATCAATAGGTCTTGTAAAGGATATCACGGTCAGTGTCGAGCAATCGCTTAAGCAGATAATTGAAAACTGAGAATATAAAAGAATATTCCGGGTTTGAGAAAAACTTCAATAGCCTGTAAAATCAAGCTGTGCGAGCCTTTGGTGAAACTACCGAATTTCACAAAAATTAATGAAAAGCAATGACGGTATATAGTACGCTGATAACATCGTACGGACTTAAGAAGAATGAATACAGCGGTGTGTTTGTCAAGACAATTATTTTTTGATGACCTGTTTAAATAAGAGAAGAGATAAAAACTTCCAAATCTTAAAAAAATTCATAGATTTGGAAGTTTTTATATTTGACAAACAGGTTTTGTTATTATAGAATCATGTCGTTGAAAACTTCCAAATCCTATAATTTATACAAGATTTGGAAAAGATGAGGGAAATATGGTTGGAAGAATAGAAGAAAAAAAGTTATTAAAGTCACTTTTGAAAGAGGACGAGTCTCAATTTGTCGCTGTTTTCGGAAGACGCCGTGTTGGAAAAACATTCTTGGTAAGAGAAAGTTTTGATTATAAGTTTACATTTCAACATACGGGAATTAGCACAGATTCAATAATAAAGTCTGCCAGAAAGAAAACGCAACTTGAGGAGTTTTCGAAATCGCTTGCAGAAGCGGGGTTCAAACCGGATAAAGAGCTTTCAACATGGTATGAAGCATTTGACTGTTTAAAGGAAATAATAAAAAAATCCAAGGATAAGAAAAAAGTAATATTTATAGACGAATTATCATGGATGGATACCAAGGGAAGCGAACTGATCTCTGCACTCGAAAGTTTTTGGAATGGTTGGGTAACGGCTCGTAAGGAAAAGGATGTGATTCTTGTTGTATGCGCATCTGCAACATACTGGATGATGGATAATATCGTTAATGCAAAAGGTGGGCTGCATAACAGAATTACTGTCAGAATAAATCTTAGACCATTCACATTAAGAGAATGCGAAGATTATTTAGCGTCCAAGAACATAAAATTCAACCGACACCAGATAGTGGAGTGTTATATGATCCTTGGAGGTGTGCCGTTTTATTGGAGCCTTTTAAAAAAAGGAAAGAGCCTTCCGCAAAATATTGATGATCTTTTCTTTAAAGAGGGTGCTCCGCTAAAAGATGAATATAATAATCTTTATCGCGCTTTATTCAATAAGCCGGAACAGTATATTAGAATTATTGAAGCCCTTTGTAGTGTAGGCAAGGGAATTTCCCGAGATGAAATATGCAAAAAGACTAGAATTCCCAGCTCTGGCGAGTTAACAAAGAAACTCAGAGAACTGGAGAATTGTGGATTTATAAGGAAATATATTCCATTTGGCGCAGAAAGAAAGAATACGCTATATCAGCTGATAGATAATTATACCTTATTTTATAACAGATTTTTGAAATCAAACAAATATGATGAGAACTACTGGAAAAGCGCAAGCAATTCGAGCGAAGTGAATGCCTGGAGTGGAGTAGCGTTTGAGAGAGTATGCTTAGAACATATTCCGCAAATAAAAAGAGCTTTGGGAATATCAGGGGTTCAAACAGATGTGAATTCATGGAGGTGCGAGGCGGACAGCGAAAAAGGTCTTCAAGGCTCTCAGATTGATCTTTTGATTGTAAGGAAAGATCAAATTATAAATGTATGTGAGATGAAATACTGTGAATCTGATTATTCTCCCAATTTGTCTTTTGATAAAGCTATGCGACGAAGAATATCTGATTTAAGGATTGCAACGAAAACAAAGTATGCAATCCATTCGACACTGATAACAACATATGAAGTGAAGGAGACACCTTACTCCGGAAATATACAGTCTATCATAACTTCTGAAGAGTTGTTTGGGTAGTCAGTTCTATTATGATCATAGTTCATCATATTCAAAGAACGATGGGAGTGCTACTTTTGAATCCGATGTATATGTTCTTGAAATTGGAGAGAGAAAAATATCAGTATTTACATAAATGCTTATTCTACCGGAATATTATGGAGGGAATCTTGAATCTGACAGAATATGATGGAAAATATGTCCGTATCCGGGATACACACGGGAATGTTTACTCAGGCCGTGCAAGATACGGAGGCGTTGATCTTCTGGAATGTGAATGGGGAATGGATGAGGATGGCATTTTTATTGAGGACATTCTTATCTGCTATTCTCAGATTGAATCAATCGAAGTAATTGTCCCGCATGGCACGGTTGAATTGCAGACGGAGCACATTGTGCTCCGAAGATACCGTCCGGATGATGCCGAGCAACTGTATCAGCAGTTTGGGACAGATCCGGAAATGTATACACATAGAACAGGAGCTAAAAGCTCATATGTGAGCAAGATCATAGAAATGGAGGCGTTTGACATGGGTTTTTTTGAACTTGCCAAGAACCGATACTCTGAGAGATTTTTTGATCCAAAACCGGTGGAACAGGAGAAACTGGACAAGATACTGGAAGCAGGAAGGATCGTCCCAACGGCATGTAATTATCAGCCGCAGAAGTTTTACCTGATCAGAAGCAAAGAAGGACTTGAAAAGCTGAAGACGGTAACGCACTTTCACTATAATGTTCCTCTGATGATCCTGGTCTGCTACGATGCCAGGGAGGTATGGACAAATCCGGGAGATCAGTACTACAGGAATTACAACTCCGGTGAGCAGGATGCCAGCATTGCGGCGACGACCATGATGTATGAGGCAGAGGAGCTTGGTGTGCATACCATATGGATCAGGGGATTTGATTCAAAGACAGTAGTTGATACCTATGGCCTTCCCGATCATATGATCCCGGTGATGATGCTGGGGCTTGGTTATCCGAATGAAAAGGCAAAAGCAAATGCCTGGCACTATAAGAGAAGACCTATTGAAGATTTTGTATTTGAATTATAAGAAACGGAGATGATAATTGATGCACTTTACAGGAACTGTATACAGAAACCTCTACTGGCCCACATGGCCGCTTTTAGAGATCACGCAGGGTTGTACCCATAACAAATGCAAGTTCTGCACCATGTATAAGGATGTCCCCTTCAGGATGTCACCCAAGGAGTGGATCGAGGAGGACTTAATGGAACTGGCAGAAAGTGATCCGGATGCAAAGACAATACAGATCCTTTCGGCAAATCCTTTGGTTCTTACCTGTGATAAGCTGGCACCGATATTTGAGATGATACATAAATACCTGCCCAAGATGGAATACATCTATCTGGCAGGAAGAGTGTCCGACCTTAAGAACAAAACAGTGGAAGAACTAAAAATGCTTAAGGAACTGGGCATGAGGGAAATATCCCTGGGTGTTGAGAGCGGAGATGACTGGACACTTGATAGGATAAACAAAGGCTATCATGCGGAGGATATCTTGGAGCAGTGTCATAAGCTTGAAGAAGCCGGAATAGATTACTGGATGACGTTTTTAAACGGAGTTGCAGGAAAGTCTCATAGCCGTGAACATGCCATAAACTCAGCAAAGATATTCAGTCAGTGTAAGCCGATGCTTGTAGGAACGGGAGGTCTGACCTTATTCCCCGGCACTCCGCTTCTGGAGGAAGCCAAGAGGGGCGAATTTGCTCCACTGTCAGAAAAGGAGATGCTGGAGGAACTGAAGCTTTTCGTCGAGAATCTTGAATGTGACTGTTCGTTTATCACGCATCATACGGTATCGGGCAGGAACCTGACAGGTCCTGATTTCTTAAAGCGTAAGGATCAGATCGTAGAGGCGCTAGATTATGAGATAAAGCATGGTGACCTTAACAGAATGGCAGCGCTCAGGCAGAACAAGAGAACATTGTAAGGAGTGATGAGATAGCGCGTCATACCGGAAGATAAGATCGTTGACAACTTCTGGTATCTTAAGTATAGTTGATGCAATTAAACAAACAGACGCCCATTGCTACCGAGTAGTGGGATTAACGTCATT
>JAFSYI010000001.1 GCA_017450065.1 Lachnospiraceae bacterium | reverse complement strand
TGTGCGGCATGTTCAACAGTATCTATTGTTTCAGAATGTTCTGTAAGTCTGTCACCCAGCCCGTTATTATCTAGAAATTTCTTAACTTTAGCATTTATCATATTATTCTCACTTTCCGTTATTAAGTGTAGCATTCATGCTACCAAGTCGATATAACCCAATCATTATTGCATTTATGTTTTGTCTTACGGCAATCCTGCTTCACATGAGCTCCATCTTGAAATCACACAAGTCATCCCCGGCACCAATTGTCCTTGTTCTGGTGAATTTAAGACCCGGAAGATTTCCATAAGAATGAACATCGTTCTCGCAGAAGAGGATGTTAAGCTCCGGACATCCCTGCTCCGTCAGGTATGGTAAATGCTTAGAGCTCACACGATTAAAGGTGAGCTCTTTTATCTTCCTGGATATCTTACAACGTATCCCTGACATCTCCTATAAGAATTTACCTACCAAATTCCATCTTTCCTGATATAGTGGGTATTTTTTTCTAGGGGCGCATCCATTTTTACCTACTATTCTTTTGTTTTCCTGATTTAGTAGGTATTTTCCCTTAAAGTCGCATGCATTTTTACCTACTATTCTTTTGCTTTCCTGATTTAGTAGGTATTTTTTCCTCGGGCGCATCCATTTAAAAAATACAAATCCCGATTTGTAAAATTCTTTACAGCAAAATAATACAATAGTGTCATCAAAAATCCAAATATATCTTGACTTACATTTAAGATATAATGTATATTCAGAAAACGATGTAGCCAATCTGACTACATCCATCAAAAATCTAAATTGTCATAGAAGTTCCATATTTACAGAAAAAATTTCAAAGGCTCGAATAATTACAGCTTCAATATATTGAAAAGATCAGGCACATAATCTGCCTGATCTTCTCTCCTTTTCATAGTGATATGAAGCATCTATGTCTTGATCACATTCCTGAGTCTCCCTATAATAGCCAAATAGATAATCCTCAGTTATGATCTTTGCCTGCTGACAAGGATATGCTGCAAACAGATATACCTTGCATCCAAACCTTAAAAGTCGAGCCCTTTCAATGCATTGTTCAAGCTCAGATTCCAGAGAATAAACAAGATACTGTTGAAGCTTCTCTTCCTTGAACGAATTCAACATGAAACTGTCCCCTTCATATTCCACCCTTCTCCAAACAGGTTTTTTATCACGGTTAACTATTGGGGCTCCATACAGGTAACAGCATGGCAGCAGATGTGCAATTGGATGTTTATAGGGCGTGCCTATGACAGCAATATCCTTCCCAGCAAAATCGTTTATGCCTATAGCGTTGCCATAATGAATATTCCTGCTGTTCATCCTATGCTTCTCGTCTTCAGATTTGAAACTGATTTTTATTATATCCTTTTTATTGGTCATATCACTTATAAAATCATATATACACTGCTTCTTTGCAAGATCGTCTCTCCAAAGTGAATGATAAGTATACTGTATTAATTCTCCCGTATATTTACAAAGAACCTGCTCATACTCAACTATCTTTCTATCCTTAAAATATGCGGCATAGACTTCAGCATTTAAAGTTGCTGACAACACAATATATTTTACCCGAGGAAGGTCTGTAATATACAGGCATTGATATATACCATCATGCAAAACATATGCTCCTGCTCTGTATAGATCGATAACATTCCCGCCATCATCCATATCTGCCTCATCGTCATCACTGAAGTCATCGCCATAATCTTCTTTCCTCTTCATCCCTGTGTTATACCTTGGATGAAAATTGCATACAGGCGACAGCGTATAATACTCTTCCTCTTTTGCCTTGAGCATGGTATCTGCAATTTTGGCATATACAGTACTCTTACCTGTGCTGAGCCTTTCAAGGGCAGTCTTGCTTACAGACTTAATATTTGACAGAAGCTGAAGATACAGTATATCCTCATCCACGATCACAGCATCGTATGTATGAAGTACTTCATCAGGGATGTTGCAGAGCATGGCATGTGTCGTTACAGTTATCCTTGCATCCTTACAGGCATTTATGCCAGAAACTATATTTTCGATTTCCTCTATGTCAGCCTTAAACTCAGGATTTTCTGATCTGTATTGGTCCAGATAATCCACAATCAGTTTTTTCGCATCTTTATGCCTCCCAATTGCTACCAATGGATACCAGAAATAGATTCAGCATTAATCTCCACATAAAGTAACAGCCGGAGTTATGTTTAACTCCGGCTGTTTATATTATATTGCAAACTCGTCTTTATCCAGATTAGCACGAATATCTGCTGCCAATTCATATTGTGTTCCGATATTGGTTACGTCAAATTCCTTAACGCAATATGCTATCCAATCGTTCTCCTCATACAGCGCATCTATTAAAAGGTATATATCTTGTGAACTAATTTTCTGTTGTGATACATAGCCGGATCCCTGCTTATGATAGAAACCATGGTGCTTAAAGAACTTCCTCATATCATAATAGGCATTATGGTAATCCTTTGTTGGATGGTACTGGTTCAACAATCTTGTATCCAGATCAAAGTTTATCGCTTTATAATATCTTCTCTCCACTACTATGCACTCACCTTTACCCTGCTGCCATCATAATGAAGCAGATCCTCCACACTGAAATCCTCCGGATCATCAACGTCATCACTGTTGCAGAGCAGCCATGTGTCAACATTATCAACAAACCAAGTCTGTTTTCTCAGGCCATTATAAATCCGACCGAACTTTCCAAAGTCACTCGGGTCACAGTTACCCTTATACTCCAGGTTTCCATCGATCACTTCCCTGTCATATCCATAACCTGCAAAAATACGGTCAAGACCGGAATATATACGTTCAAGCGTATATTTATTTTCTACTTCAATCTTATCATCATTCATCTTTATAATCATCTTTATCATTGATACCCGCTCTCTTTCTTTAAAAGACTCAAATAAGATATTCTTCAGCGACAGGCATGTTAGATCCTGTTGTTTTTGATTCTACTTCATAGTATTCTTCCTCGTCAATGCTTTTTTAGGCTGCTATCCCGGCATATCTCCTTTCAATTTTTCAAGCACTCAAAGGCTCTCAAAGTAAATGTCCTGTAATGCCCGTATTTACGGGATCTTAGAGAAAATGACGTGTATTCGATTCTCTCATCCCCTGTTACATGATATCCCGGAATGCCCATTTCATGCGGCTTTCCGGGGTTTTTATTTCTTGTAATTATGCATGTCCCTCAAATGTCCCTCAAAGGCATGTAATAACAGAAGACTTAGTATTTGAGAAAAAACATTATCTAATACTTTCCCAAAGCTTACGGTTTAGGATACCAATTCAAAGGCGCATTATATAAAGGCTCATAAATATTTCTTTGTTGAAAGGATAAATAGTTATGGGTGAATTAGACATGTCAATCGAACGCTCTCCCAGCTTAGCTATGATTCCATCGAAAGCAGTATAGCATATTTTTTGATAAGAAACCGGATGTGACGCTTTTATGACTTTCTGTATGATATGATCATACCATCAAAAGAAAACAGTACCGCTACAGCAAACACGCGGATATAAGAAAGGATCTCCGGTATCATTTCAGAAGATGCGGCAGGTACAGTTCAAGTATAGATAAAAAGAAAGAAGGTGTGTTATAATGAAGAACACAATGGAAATGAATAAACTTAATATGGATGAGATAGAAATGGTTAATGGCGGAACAGGATCTATTGGAACATGTGATCCGCCTCGCAAGACAGGATCTCTCAATGAAACAGGACCTCTCGATGAGACAGGGCCTCTCGGGTATCCTTATGGGTATCCTTATTAAACAAGCACACCTAACAGTGAAAAATAGGCGTTCGGTAAATCTTTTTCATAAAACCTTCCTCGGAGGAACCGGCCAAAGACCGGTTCCTTCTTTTTGCTTAGTACACAATAAATAACCAATGAATTTGTTTTTTACTCTGCGAACAGTACCTGGTACCAATGTGCTCCACCACGCTTTAAACGCCGGTACTCCCGTTCCGACATTCCAAGTACCTCAGAAATATATTCCTGAGAATAACCTTTATATCTTCTAAGGACAGAGATCCTTTTACCTACACCTTTATTTATCTCAATTGGATCCATGATAGTCTCCTTTACTCTTTCTTTTTTATGAATGATATCATGTCCGTAAATACACTAACAGGACAGAACGTGAAGTATTTTATTTTACTGTCTTTTATGGAAGCTGCATCTGACCAGATCCGGATAAAGCTCTGACTATCATAAATTATCATGAAGAGCTGAAGATAATACGCACGGGATGGTAAAAGGCAATATAATAGGGTAAAATGAATATACCATAAGATATGGACAGCTAATTTCAGTAATCAAAAAAGGATATTCCATGAAAGACTATACTTTTGAAGAATTACATAATGGAGCACTTGACAACATACCTTCAACAAGCGGTGTTTACTTTGTCCTCGTCCCGGATAATTTTGTTTTACGGGTAAAGGAAGATACAGACGGATTTAAACTGACTTCCAAAGGAGAGCCTTCTACCTTTGATGTGGAAAAACTGTCACGCAAGCTCCTGCATTATGGTAAATCCCTTCCCTATAGGAGCAATGTTGTATATATAGGCAAGGCGAAAGATCTTCACAGACGTATTGAACAGTATGTAGGATACCGATACAATATTCCAAATCTGTTCCCACATGATGGAGGTCGTGCAATATGGCAGTTGGAAAATAACGAAAAACTTATCGTTCGTATTCAGGAATGCAAAGAAGATGAAGACTGCAGGGATTTGGAACACAAGCTGTTATGTGAATACAAAAATAAACATGCTTCCTATCCGTTTGCAAACTGGAAATCTTAATTGTAACTGCTGAAATATCAATCGGTTGATCATGAAAATTGCTGACAATATGCATATCTGGATAGACAGGGACTTATATGGAATTTGCAAAGATCCCTACGAGAAAGCAACATAAATGATATTTTAAGGTACACTTATAATGAAAACTACAGAAAAAATCTTTAATATTACACCTGAAAACCTGACAGAACTCATACTTGAATACTATTCATCCATCAATCATGATGGCAGCCTTCTTGATGATCTTAAAAGATATGATAAGTACTGCGTTTCTGATATAAATAAACTCTCTGAGTATCCATTTATTTCAGAACTCATCGACAATGATAAGTATGGCGAAAGAATCGGAAGTGAATTTCGGAACAGTATTGATAGTGACAAAATGGGCTACCGCTGTTCTGCAAAACATATATATCTGTATTTTGATAAAGACATGAAATTGCGTGGATACATGGAATGCTCTTATCCGGATAAACTTGACAGAATGTATGATGTAGAAGTATTTGAGTATAATGATGATATAAGATACAGTAAGCGTGCACGATGCATTACATGTGGTGAAGAAAACCATGGGTTCACATACTACAGATACATGAATGGAAATGTTGCAGAAATCCTGAGGTTCATACGCAACTTTGGTGGATATGGTAATGCGTCTCCGTTTGATTTGGCCCTGCCACTGGATTTAAAAGTTCATCATATCGTCTTCGACGGATCATCATCATGTACGATCCTTAAAGATGACCTTTATTATTTAAAACTCATTGTTCAAAAAAACAGATATAAGATCAGGGAACAATATGACCTGCTAAACCCTGCTCCGGCAAAGGAAGTACCAAAACGAGTTATCGATACTCAGAAGAGATTAACCAAAAAACTGGATAAAAGGATACTGCCGGATACTACGCTTGAACAGGCAGTTGATATCTTTTTTGATGTGGTTTCTGAAGCAAAATATAATGAAGAAGAGATGCTTCTATATGAGGTTGGACGTTATGAAGAGCATGATACCCTCTTTCCGTATTATTTTTCTCTTGTACGCCAGACTCCGACAAAACACGATGAATACTACCATATGCAGCTTAAGATAACATATGAATTAGGGGAAAAAAATGAGAACTTAAGAGAATGCGAATGGCATGAGATAGGTGATGATGATCTCAGAGAATATGTTCTGAATTCTTATGCATACAAAGAGTTAAAAGATGAACCGATAAAAAAAATCGAAGTTACTCTTGATGAAACATAGATTAAAACATGAAAACCATAGATGTAAATGCGTAACAATAATGCAATTACCATATCTTTAAGATACGGAGGATGCAAGATGAAAGCAAAAAAAACATTTATCTTGCATTAACTATTTTTCTCTGTATAAATACTGTTGGTTGTTCTCTTGATTCTGCCGTAAGTCCTCAATAATCAGTACCTGTTAATGATACTACGTTTCTGATATAATATCTCCGTTTCATAACACTATCCGGATTGATCAGGATCAACCGGTTATCATCAGAAGGAGGTATCTCATGTCATTAAAATCTTTGCTCCACCAAGCTAAACTTAATGAATGGATCTCACGCTTTGCGACCAGAAAGCCAGTGGCCTTACTGTCATGGAATGGTGTAAGCAGAACAACCTGTCCGCATACAAATATTTCTATTGGAAACGGCTGCTTAAGGAAGAAGCTATCGAACAGGTTTTGCCCGCTATCGTTCCTTTAGCTATGCCTTCCGTCCAGCCAACTATTACTCAGGTAGTTCCCAATAATACTGCGCCTGCTAGTGAAAGTTGCCTGCATATCCTCGCCATTTGTATGGTTGTACAGTAATTTCATATCCCAAGTCAGCAGGATACATAACAAGAAACAAATCGTTGTCTCTTAAGAAGCGATGTATTCAAGACTAAATCCTGCAATGCCTAAAACATTTATGAGAAATCCAAATCATTTGAATTCACCAGCCAGTTTCCTGCTTTCATCATCAACTGATATGAAAACTATACCTACATAATACGCTTCATCTCCTTCTTTGGTGTCTTTGTAATCCCTCATTTCAGCTTGCAATGTAATATCTTTATCACTGATTGATATTTCATCATACCAAATATATGGTGCATATTTATTTTTCTCCGATGCAACATGAACATCGGAAACATAGACTGCTGCAGTTGAACTACTTAATTTTCTAATATAATCAGATTTTGCCTCATCTCCACACATATCCTTAAATGTTAAAGAAGGACAATGATCCAAATAAACCTTTTCCCTCAGTCTGACCCCGTATTTATCACTGATATAATCATTCACTTCATCTTTATCGGCTACAGGGATTTTTAAAACTATTGAGTTATAATCACGATTATATACATACTGAATCCACAGTTCATCCGACATTTGATTACCTTCGGATATCTCAAAATCATCATATATTCTTTGCCTATAGAATGAAGTTGGTCCACCCCATACCCATACATTATCAAGTGTACTAATGATATGAAATAACATATCCCTTTTCTTTGACTTATATGTATAGATCTCCCTTGCCGGCTCTCTTTTTCTTTCATCTGCCTGTATTCTGACCATACCAATCTGTTCGCATGATTCATGCTTGTGCTGCAGCGAATACACAAACACCTGAAATTTCGATGGTACATTCGAAGATACATTATCTGAGTACCTGCCAAGCCGCATTATCCCCGAAAAAACAGCTATGGCAAGCGAACAAGACATAATAGCAAGTATAATACTAATTATTTTACTTATTCCGTTTGGATACTCTCTATCCTGAATTTCGTTATTCATTTATTTTTACCATTCCCCATAAGGAGTAAATAAAGCCACTCTGACATACTATCATACTATATGTTTTCAGGTCAAAGATTTTGATTTTCAAGGATTATATTGATGTTACTTTTGTTTGATTTCTGAAAAAGCCGCTTAATTGAGCTACCTGCTATACATCGCTAAAATTCAATTTGGAAGATGTTATTTAGAGATAAGTTTGATATAGTATTCATAAGGAACCGAATCCATAAAGAACGGAAAATATACAGAAAAGTACTTCTTTATTGTGCAATTTTATCTCAAAATCCTGTTTTATTAGACGAGTGTGAGAATCTGAGTTTATTGAAAAACACAGTTCCGCTTGAACACAAGCTTGTTCTCAATCCGTTTAAGAGATCAGGAGCTCCAATTTATAGGCGGTTAGCCCTCCACCCGGAGGGACTGAACCCTCCGTTTATCATAGAAACCTGAAAAGGAATATCATGAAGGGAGGGTTGCTTGTGTTAATGAATGCTTTAGCTACTGTTGCTGCAATCATTACGATTTTTTCAGCAGGTGTTTCTGTTGGAATATATATAAGTAAAAAGAATAACCGCCAATAGCTTAGCACACTGTGGCGGTTATTCTTTATAACGGACATATTGGGCTAACCGTCTTCCGGTAGCTCCTTTGTATCTTTATTATAGCAGTTTTAAGGCTATTGTCAAATCATAACCTATCGCCGACAGCTGGCTAAAACAATTGATTTTGGACCCTATTTGAGGTTCCTTTCTTTGATTTTTAGCCATGAGAATGACAATTGTGACAAAACAGAACAGGTATCCGGTGTCCCGTACCCGTAAAGCAAAACAAACCCCGCATCCTTTGATGATTGCGGGGATGTTTTCCTTATGTTGAATTGTTACATACTCAATGAGAGATTCCGACCGTATTTTAAGAAGTCATGTATCTTTACACATCCGCTTTCCATAAGCCATGAAGATTACAATACTCGTAAGCAGCCACGGGAGCTTCATTCACCTTAAACACTGCCTCCGGCTTCATTCCCGGCTTAAGATAATGAATCTGGAATCCGTTGGCCGTAACAAGCACGATCCATTCAATATAATGTGCATCCAGGCTTGGATGCTCCACTGAACCGACTTTCACGGTCACAACATCGTCAACCACGGAAATTACCGGCACATGCTTCTCTCCGGCGGCATCTGTTGTATTCGGAATAAGTTCCGTCCCAACACTAAGTGCCTTATCACTTATAACTATCTGATCTTCCAATCTGTAGAACTTCATCTTTCAAACCTCCTTTATGTGTTATAAGGCTATGAATGTTTACTTTCATGCCGATACATAATCTCTCAGCTTCTCCTTATCAAGGATCTTCTGAAGATCGCCGCGGGCAATCGGTCTGGTTATTATGCCCTCTATGCCGGGAAGATCCTTGGTGACGAACACATCCTCCTCTTCCTTATAGACCATATAATATATAGGAACCTCAGCCATTTCCTTATATGACCTTACTATGGATATTATCTTCTTGGGCGTCATAACCGTCATATAACTGTCAAGAAAGATCATATCCGGCAGATGTGTATTCATGTAAAATATCGCTTCCTTGGGATCTGAGAAGACTGCACATTCATAATCCCTCGAGAGATATATCTTCATTATATCAAGCGTCTGATAATCATCATCTATAACGACCACTACCGGCTTGCCCGAAAGGTCTTTTGACGGACCTATCTCCGGAGTTACCAACCCGTCATCCGCATCAAAATCCTCCCGTGGGTTGGCAGGCCTTTCCTTCTCCCGTTCCTTGCTATTGCCCAAAATATGCTGAATATCATCTTCGTTACCGAATTTGATAAACTTCTCTAATCCGTCCGCCATGCTGTAATTTCCCTTCTCATGTCTTTGGTGGTATTGTTGCGATCAATTCTGCAATTCCTTACTGTGATCCCGGCTGCAGATCGTGACTGCAAATAATAAATCCGTTCAGCCTCCGTGTTTTTCAAAGAAGGCTTCAAATTCCTCCCTTGACTTGCGGAAAGCCTCCAAAAGTCTTGGTGAAAATACACCTGCCTCGCCTCTTATGATCATATTGAAGGCTTCTTCCGTTGAATAAGCAGCCCTGTATACACTCTCGGTAACAAGAGCATCATATACGTCCGCTACAGACTCGCACTGCGCCGAAATCGGAATGGCGTCGCCCTTGATCCCGTCAGGATATCCTCTCCCGTCATATCTTTCATGATGATACCGGCATATCTCGTAACAGATCCTCGCATAATCCTCATCCCAGATTCCGCTTATGTTATTGACGATATCTGCTCCTCTTATGGTGTGACTTTTCTGGAATTCGAATTCATCCTTGGTAAGCTTACCGGGCTTATTTAGAATCGAGTCGGGAATGGCGATCTTGCCTATATCATGCAGTGCCGATGCTGACACTATTACGCTCACCATCTCCTCTGTAAGCCCTGTCTCGGGGTAATCCTTAAGCATCCTGTTTGCAATGATCTCCGTGTAACCTTTAATACGGTTAATATGGTCGCCGCTCTCCAGACTGCGGCACTCAACAACGGTCGCCAGAATATCCACAATGTTCTGCTTGCTCTTGGCAAGAGCCGCCTGCTGCATCTTAAGCAGCTTGAACTGTTTGTTCATTGTAACGCTCTGCGACTCCACCTTCTGTTCAAGGCCACGCTTAAATACAAACAGAGTAGTCAGGTTGCTGACCCTCCTTTTTACGACCTCCGCCACGAACGGCTTATGCACAAAATCATACACGCCCATCTTTATGGAGCCGTGTTCCAGCTCAGCCGCACCTCTTTCATTTATAAAAAGCACAGGCATCTTCGAGAGAAGTCCCATCTTGTCAAGAATCTGCAGGAAACCGTATCCATCCATGTCATTCATGGAGAAACGGTACAGTACCGTTGCAATCTCCTTACCCTGCGATTCGAGTATTTCCACTACAGAATCAATGTCGTACGCCGTCTCAATCTCATAGGTACCCTTCAGTATTGATTCCAACTCATTTACATTTTCCCATTCATGATCCGCAATCAGTATCTTTTCCATAGTGTCCCCCTAAATGCTTAACATCTTAACTCCGTTCTCATCATCCAGCAGACTGACTCCCACCTGCCGTCTGGTGGCCACCCACTTCTTGCCGTTAACCTCAACTACAGTACCCTCATATACATTACCTCTCATTGTTACCCTGGCATTCTTGGACTGTTCGATCTTGTCATTTACTATCTGAAGTTCATCCTCTAACTTCTTTATGCTTTCATTCTTAACTATCCTGGCATTGTCGATCTTGGCAAACATCTCAACGCTCGCCCTTACCTCGGGCGGATATAAGGCCTCAAGCTCCTTATAAGCTGTATTCATCGCCTCGAGTTCCATCTTAAGCTTCTTTATCTGATTGGTGATTATTATCTGTTTCTTTATTGTGTCATTGTTAACGCCGACCTTAAGCATCGTCTTAACACCGGTTTCATTACCCACCTCATTGGTGATAATGGCATTTTCGGCATAGATATAACCCCCAAGAAGCGAACCGTATCTTCCCGAGGTCTCCAGCTTACCGTTACATTCCACCTCACTCTTAAGGATATAACTTACCTTGATATCTCCACCGGCCTTAACATTCACATTCTCGAAGAAGCTTCCCTCTATGTTCCCGCCGGCCTTGATCATACCCTTGCCCTGTGCATTACAGCCCTTGCGTAAGGTAATATTTCCACCGGCTTCAAGAGTTGCCCCTTCTACAAATCCGTCAACAAGAAGATCCTCCTTGGCAATAATGGTACAGCCGTTTCCGACATCTCCGGTCACGTGGATATTTCCGTCAAAACGCGTATCACCCATATATGCAGTTACTTCTCCAAGAATAAGAAGATTGGATACGGTAAGCACGGAGCCGTTTAGATCCACAATCCCGTCCACATTGGCCACGTAGGTTCTCTTATCCTGCTCTACGTAGAAGCCCTTGCCGGTCAGTATGCTCTGCTCCTTGCCTCTTATAGGCGGAAAATCCTGCCCGAATACCGTATAACCTACCGGTCCAAGCTCAGCAGGATGATAGTAAGCCAGCTTCTGACCACGCTTTACCTGTTCGAACCATTCTATATTCTTATAATCAAGGCTTCCGTCCTCCAGCACCTTGGGCTCACGCTTAAGATCTGTCCTGAAGAAGTATTCATAATAGCCGTCTGCCCCGGGCTCGGATTTCTTACCCCGGGCTATCACCTGCGGCTGATTTCCCGCCTTGTCGGTCAGGATCATGTTTATTACTTCTTCATTGATTCCCTTGACTATACCTCTTTCCTCAAGCGCATTCCGGATAACGCTTCGTGTTACGCCGGTCCTTCGTCCTGTAAGCTGGAAATAGGCTGTCATCTGATCAGGCGTAACCTTTATTTCAAAATTATTAAAGGCGACTGCCTTACCCTCGCCTACGGCCTGTGGTTTCTCATCTACGATACCGGCCGCCAAATATGCTCTTTTGACCGCCATATCGGTAGCCGGATACATGAGGCTTGAATACCTTGATACTTCCAGTCCGTCTTCAAGACCCATACGTATCTCACGCATCTGCTGCCAGTCATACAGGGGATTCAGATAGGCTGAATAATTCACCTGATGCTCCATTCCCCTTCGTATCTCGCGCATCTGCCGCCATTCATAATCAAGGCTTGCATAGTGTTTGACATCCAGTCCCTTCTCAAGTCCCAGACGTATCTGTTCAATTGAACTGCCACGCAGCTCATTATTTATATATTGTTTAATGTTGATCTTCTTCTCAAGACAGATCCGAATCTGCTCCAGCTGTTCCTCGTCATACCCCTCTTCGATGAACGGAGCGATATTCACACCGGATTTGATAGATTTGCGAAGCTCTCTCAGCGTCCCTGCCGGAAGACTTAAATATTTGGACAGGTTTATTCCTTCTTTAAGCGCAAGCCGCAGCTGTCTCATGGTATCGAAGGATACCTTGGGATACGCATACAGCCTTACATTCAGTTTATCCTCCAGTCCCAGCCTTATCTCCTCCATCTGGAACCAGTCAAAGTCCTTCCTTGCATATATTTCTACCGGTACCTCGCTCATAAGTCCCAGCCTGATTTCCTTCATCTGTAATGCAAAGAAGTCCTTATCCTCATAAATCTCTATGTCCAGCCCCTCTTCAAGGCCGAGCTTTATCTCCTCCACCTGGTCTTTGGTGAAGCCCTTGTTCAAATATTGCTGCTGCTCTTGTCTTGTCATCTTTCCCCTGATCCCCTACGCATTCAATGATTCCCCAAATCCTACACTCCGTTTAAGTATACCATGCATTGATTCTCAAATAAATAGTTTTTACCTTAAAACTTTGTAAAATTCCGCATTACCTTACAAATCTTGCTTTATTTTGCATATTCCTGCCAATCGTGCAGCCTTCGTATAAACCTGTAAGCCTTGCATATCCATAAGCAAGATCATATAATCTTTTTGTATGACACGTCTCTGCTTTCAACAGAGCCTGGTCCTGTACGATTACCGAATTTCAGCGTAGAAGAAAGGATTTATATGAAAAAATCAACCGTTACGGCTGTCTTCTCTGCAGTTCTACTGATAATTCTGCCGGCCATATGCCGGATCGCGTTATCGGGTTGTTCCGAAGCTCCTCCGGCATCTTCCGATACAGATCAGATCATCACTGACAGCCCGGAGATCATTACTGACAACCCGGTGGTCACTACTGACAGCCCGGAGACTATTACTTACAACCCGGAGCAGTCAGATAACGCTCCTTCCGATTCCGACAAAGACACTTCCGATCCAGTTTCAGATGCAGTAGATGACAGTCAGGATGAACAATATACTTATAATCCGGACAGAGATAATCTGTCCTGTACAGATGCTGATGCATATAGTACAGAAGAAACGGGTAGCGGCACAGAATCAGAAGCCGGCGTGGATTCAGGTGATGTTCCAAAAGTACCTGAGGATTTCTTCGGAGTCGTATGGATCGGAGACTCACTGACACAGGGATCCCTGGGAGATAATAATTTTAACAAAAACAATCCACAGGCTCCCTGGCGTGTGCTTGGCGACATATCCGGGTGGAAGGTCTGGGGTGCCGGCTTCTACGGTTACAATACTTCCGATATTCTGTGGGCCTATACAGAGTATGACGGCCTTACAGATCCCGGTTACATATATGTTTTCTGGGTGGGCTCCAATGATTTCCGTGAATCCCCCGGCAATGTTGACAGTGTTATCGAGCAGACTGACAGATTCATCAGCGTTCACGAGATTGATAAATATCTTATACTTGGAACAACAAACAGAGGGGATATGGATCCTGATGCATATGTCGGGATAAACAGCAGACTGTCCAACAGATACGGTGACCGGTATCTTGACATTATGCCTTGTGTGGAATATGAATATGATGGAGTCCACCTGACGGTGGACTCCTATAAAAAAGTTGCCGAAGCTGTCTATCGGAAGCTTAAGCAGTTATATGTGAAGTGATCAATGACCTGATGCATTTTAACGGTTAGCATACATCTTCTCATAATAATTCTGGTACTCACCCGAAACGATAGGTGCCCACCATGATTCGTTATCAAGATACCAGCGAATAGTCTTCTTGATTCCGTCAGCGAACTTCGTCTCGGGAAGCCAGCCAAGCTCGTTATGTATCTTCGTCGGATCGATCGCATAGCGCATATCATGTCCCTTACGGTCTGTAACATAGGTAATGAGACTCTCCGGCTTACCAAGCTCCTTACATATAAGCTTAACTATGTCAATATTCTTCATTTCATTATGTCCGCCGATGTTATACACTTCACCAACGGTTCCCTTATGTATAACAAGATCGATAGCCTTGCAATGATCCTCGACGTACAGCCAGTCTCTTACATTAACGCCTTCGCCGTAAACAGGGAGCGGCTTATCATTAAGCGCATTGATTATCATAAGCGGAATAAGCTTCTCCGGAAAATGATACGGTCCGTAGTTGTTTGAGCATCTGCTTATTGTCACCGGCAGACCGTAGGTTCTGTGATAAGCAAGAACCAAAAGATCAGCGCCTGCCTTGGATGAGCTGTAGGGGCTGCTGGTATGGATCGGTGTCTCCTCAGTAAAGAACAGGTCCGGACGGTCAAGCGGAAGATCTCCGTATACCTCGTCTGTTGATACCTGATGATAACGCTTGATACCATACTTTCTGCAGGCATCCATAAGCACCGAAGTACCTATTATATTTGTATCAAGGAATACCTGTGGATTTTCTATGGAACGGTCTACGTGACTTTCAGCCGCGAAATTAACCACCATGTCCGGCTTCTCTTCCTCGAAGAGCTTATACACAGCATCCCTGTCTGTTATACTTTCCTTAACAAAACGGAAATTGGGATTGTCCATAACCGGCTCAAGTGTTGACAGATTGCCCGCATAAGTCAGGCAGTCGAGACATATTATCCTGTAATCAGGATACTTATCCAGCATGTGGAACACAAAATTGCTTCCTATAAAGCCTGCACCGCCTGTAACTATTATTGTCATAATATTCTTCCTTTCCTGTGAAAATGTTTTAGGCTGCATGTTAAATCATATCCATACATCTACGCAATAAGAACACTGTCTCAATATTATACTCAATATATTCCATCTTGCAAGTATCACAATCGATACTTTGGCCATTTAACCATACGTAATGCTTATTACCATTCTTAACAACAGAAGACTCTTTTTATATTTCTTATTATTCCTTATTCTCTTATTCTCTTTATATTCATTATCTGATCCTGTCCTTCTTTATTATCTTGCGCATGCCCTCTACAGCTATCCTGACAGCCGCGGATGTATCCTCACTCATTTTCTGATCCATGCCCGCTTTCTCACGCTCCTGATTCCAGATAACATGAAAGCACGATCCCGCCCTGCATCCTCTCGCATCCGCAATGACAAAGAGTGCTGCCGATTCCATCTCCGAAGCCTTTACACCCAGACGTTTCCATGCTTCCCATTTATTCAGCAATTCATCGGCAACCGGCATACTGTCCGGTGAATGCTGCCCGTAGAAGCTGTCCTTACACTGAACCACACCGACATGAGCTGTCTTACCGGCCTCGTCTGCCGCTTCTTTAAGGCAGTTAACTATCTCATAATCCGCTACGGCAGGATACTCTATCGGAGCATATTCCATCGAGGTATGCTCATATCTTATGGCACCCGTTGCTATTACAACATCACCTGACTGCACATTTACATCTATACCGCCGCAGGTACCGCATCTTATAAAAGTATCTGCGCCCACATGATGCAGTTCCTCTACCGCAATGGCTGTTGAAGGGCCTCCGATACCGGTAGAGCACACACTTACCTTCTCTCCATCAAGATATCCTGTATAAATATTAAATTCCCTGTTGTATGCCACCTGCTTCGCATCATCAAACAATGCAGCTACCGATTCACAGCGTCCCGGGTCTCCGACCAGGATAACATATCTTCCCACATCACCTTTAACACATCTTATATGAAATTCCTTCTCCAGCTGCTGCATATACTACTCCTTTTCTATTTACTTTCCGGTTCCTTATCCGTTTCTTTATATTTTTATGTTTTTCCGTTTCTTTTATTATTGTCTTTTCCAATTGCTTTTACTTATTGCTTTTTCGTATTATCTTTCGTATTGTCTTTACATAACCCCTATGATTTCAATAACCCGGATACAACATCCTTAACAGCCTTATTGTTAAGCAATGACGACACCATGTTCCCAAGATCCGACTTCTTCTCCTCAAGAACAGCCATTGCTTCCTTCTTCGCCTGGGCATCGGCTGCCCTGTACAGTTTAATAAGTTTTTTCTCAGTCTCGGTTAATTTCAGATCCGTTGAAGAAGTCTTACCCGATGAGGTTTTTTTGCCTGTTCCGGATACTTCCGCCTTCCCTGCCGATGATGTTTTTGCAGATGATGTCTTTGCATTTGATGAAGAAACAGAATCCAGTAAGGATTTCTGGGTTACACCTGTTGCTTTGGCGATTTCCTTAAGCTGTGCCTGAGTCAGCTGCAGTTCGCCTCTTTCAGCTTTGCTTATGTCAGCTGCCGTCACACCGGTAACTTTCTTAGACAGAGCCTCCTGTGTCAGACCTGCTTTGGTCCTTGCATCTTTTATAAGATCTCCGGTTTTTTTCTTTGCCATCTGTTTCCCTCCTGTAATATATATCTTATATGAAACTTTCGGTTCTGTCACGTAAAACTGCTATGCCTTCCCTGCCCCGTAATCAAAGGCATCCTTAAGACCATCCGCCACAAGGTTACATGCAAGCATCAGTGCAACCAGTATCATCATACACGGAAACAGCTTATAAGGATGCAACAGACAGTTCTCAAATCCATCCGAGATCAGGCTTCCGAGTGAGCAGCCTCCGAGCGGAAGTCCCAGCTCCTCATATCGGTTTTGTCTTATTTTGCCCGTTGTACCAAAGAGATCATTCTCAGTCCATTGATCCATAAAATCAAGACCTCCTGTGATCTGTTTTCATATTGTAACTGTTAAGAAAGGCTCAAAATACTGAGCATTTTTCGCTGTTTTGGAATTCTATACTCTCATTTCGTACAACATCTGTGTGCCGATTAATATTATAATATGCTCTATTGAATTCAACAATATTAAGACATAAAAAGACAGTATCTATCATAAATAAACAGATACTGTCTTCTGCCTCAGACCGGAATCGAACCGGTACGAAGTTTAACCCTCGCAGGATTTTAAGTCCTGTGCGTCTGCCAGTTCCGCCACTGAGGCTCTTTTATATTCCCTTTAATTTATTCAGGGAATAAAATGGGGCCTATAGGGCTCGAACCTATGACCCTCTGCTTGTAAGGCAGATGCTCTCCCAGCTGAGCTAAGACCCCGTTTAATGTTATTTACTTGAATGATTATAACACATCACATGCTTGATATTCAATATGTTTTTCAACCAAATAATATCGAAATATCTTAACATGTAACGACCCAGATCGGACTCGAACCGACGACCTCCGCCGTGACAGGGCGGCGCTCTAACCAACTGAGCCACTGGGCCTGATTAGTGGACCTTCAGGGACTTGAACCCCGGACCGACCGGTTATGAGCCGGTTGCTCTAACCAACTGAGCTAAAGGTCC
>JAFSYI010000016.1 GCA_017450065.1 Lachnospiraceae bacterium | reverse complement strand
TTTCCTGATTTAGTAGGTATTTTCACTTAAAGTCGCATCTATTTTTACCTACTATTCTTTTGCTTTCCTGATTTAGTAGGTATTTTCACTTAAAGTCGCATGCATTTTTACCTACTATTTTTTTGTTTTCCTGATTTAGTAGGTATTTTCACTTAAAGTCGCATGCATTTTTACCTACTATTCTTCTGCTTTCCTGATTTAATGGGTATTTTTTCCTCGGGCGCATCCATTTAAAAAATACAAATTCCGATTGTCATCGTCTATAAAACTGAAGATAATCAACCCACAGCTAATCTTATCCTACCCGCAAGTAACTTCGATTTAGTATAACAAATCTCCCCGGATTTATACAGACGCACATACCGGAAAAGGCAAACAACATCACCTGTCATTTGCTCTTTCATACTTCCGGAATATTCCATTGTGCAGTGATTAACTGTACTTGCTAAGCAAATCTCTTATCCCACACTTCATCCCATAACAGGATCCCACACAAAAGGATCGCCTCCTTCTTTCTCCTGTAATAAGTAGACCTCTCCAGATTCAACTCATCTAATACTCCCTGATCGGACATATTCAATTCATGGTATTTTGACATCAAAAATCGAAAAAATAGAAAGTTGCTTTTCGTCAGCGCCCCCTCGATTCCGCTTCGCTGCATCTCGTGGCCTGTTGCTTCGCAACATATCCCACGAAACAAAAATACCCCTTGGAATGCAAGCATTCCCGGGGTAATATTTGTTTCGTGGGCTGCGCTGACTCAGCTTATCAACCTATCAACCAGTCATACATTTCCTGATACTTGAGTGCACTCACATGCCAGCTGAAGTCGGCAGCCATTGCACGGTCTATCATCTTGTTCCATTCACGTCTGTGGTTTACGAATACATCATATGCATAGCGAATCGTTCCCAGCATCTCATGAGCATTATAGTTAAGAAATGAGAAACCGGTTCCCGTACTCTCATACTGATTATAAGGTTCAACCGTATCCTTAAGTCCGCCGGTCTCACGAACGATCGGAATGGTTCCGTATCGAAGAGCCATGATCTGCGACAGTCCGCAGGGCTCAAACAGCGACGGCATGAGGAAAGCATCCGAAGCAGCGTAGATCTTATGGGATAGACCTTCCGAATAATAGATGTTGGCCGAAACCTTATTGCCGTATTTCCAGTCGAAATGCCTGAACATATTCTCATAGCGTTCCTCACCCGTGCCGAGGATGACCACCTGTATGTCATCCATCTGACACAGCTCATCCATAACATACGCTATAAGATCAAATCCCTTCTGATCCGTAAGGCGGCTTACGATTCCCAGCATGAACTTCCTGTCATCCTTATCAAGTCCCAGCTCCTCCTGAAGCGCGCGTTTATTCTTAACCTTCTCCTTGCGGAAATCACGGGCATCATATTTAAACGGTATAAATCTGTCGGTTGTCGGATTGTAATCCGTATAATCGATTCCGTTCACGATACCGCGAAGGCTGTTCTCTCTTGATTTAAGAAGACCGTCAAGGCCCTCGCCGTAGAACGGCATCTTTATCTCTTCCGCATAGGTCTCGCTTACGGTAGTGATAGCATCGGCAAATACTATACCTCCCTTAAGCATGTTAGCATCCTTGTATGCCTCAAGCTTATCCGGCGTAAAATAGTAATCCGGCAGTCCGGAATAGGCCTTGATCGTCTTAACATCCCATTTACCCTGGAACTTAAGGTTGTGAATGGTCATTACCGACTTCATATTGCGATAGAACTCACCCTCATGGAAACGTTCCTTAAGATATACGGGAATAAGTCCTGTCTGCCAGTCATGGCAGTGAACGATATCCGGCTGGAAACCCACAACCGGAAGTATCGACAGTGAAGCCTTACAGAAGAAGCAGAACTTCTCGATATCCCACAGCAGATCGCCATAGGGCTTGGGGCCGGAGAAATAATGCTCATTGTCAACAAAGTAATAGGTTATGCCCTGATACTCCATCTTCATGATGCCGACATACAGGGTCTTATTGTCCATATCCATGTAGAAATGTCCGACATATTCCATCTGGTCACGATATTCCTGAGGTATGCACATATACTTGGGAATAACCACACGGCAATCGAAATACTGCTTGTCAAGACACTGCGGAAGTGAGCCCACAACATCGGCCAGACCTCCCGTCTTTATGAAAGGAACACATTCAGATGCTACAAATAATATTTTCTTCATAGGCTTCCTCCAGTTCTTAAAATCCTTTCCGTTAATTGTACCAAATATATGACTGAATTGCTACAAATTTCTGTAAAAAACATCAAGTTTAAAAAAAACGGTCACTTATATGTCACAGACACCACCGAATACGGTTTACCATCCGCATTGTTCAGTGCAACCGTACATACTTTATCCTGCTCATACACAACAGGAAAAATCTTATCATTAAGATGAGCCTGAAGTCTGTAATCCGCCCGCAGTCCGCAGATCTCTTCTCTTCCTCTGCCGTCCAGACTGTCTATTGCAGACAATGCAAAATTAATATACCGGCAGTTGTTCACGTGCATGTTGGCATCCAGATGATGAAGCATAACCGTCCGTTCGTCCATCACTTCCTTCTCACACTCATCATCCGGGGGGAGCTGTATCTTCCTTGGGCTGTAGGTCATCTCCAGCTTTTCCCCGATCCGGTATGCTCCTGTGATGAAATCCGGAGCCACTGCCGGTGTCATCCTGTCCGTATTTACCATCGACCATGTGGTATTGGCTTTCACAATGTAATTCCCTTCCTCATCCTTAAGGTAGAAATTACGGTACCCCATAAAGCTTTTAAAACCATATGGATAGGTTCCCACCGTAACCCTGTCGCACAGCCCGGGCAGACGTTCTACCTCTATCTCCCAGTAATTAAGCACCCATAGGAGAGAGTGCGATCTGAGCATTTCCATACCCACTCCCGCATCCTCCGACTGGAATATTGAAGCATCCTGAAACGCATCAATAAGCGATGTGATCGACAGACGGTTGTTTATATCGCACCTGCTGAAGCTTATCCTGTCACTGTATTCATATTCGTACGTTCCCATTCGATCCCCCTTAACCTGCCTTAATATAACCTGTTCCTAAAAGAATAAGGACCTCCGTGTTCATATATTCTCTGACAGTAAAAAACCGGCCTGTACCGGCCGGTCCTGTAAGTCCTGTAAATATCTGACTGCCCTTGCCGGGCATTTATCAATACCTGCTTATATCAAGCTTCTCGATGCTGTAGGTATCTTCATATTTGGTAACTACATTCTTATGTATCGCAGAGTTGCTGTAGGAAGCAGACATTATTGACGGATCGGAGAAATCGTATGTAAGGGAACCGTCACTGTTTAATACGATATCATTAAACCTTACCACTGCCTCACAGCTGCATGTAACTCCGTCTGCCTGTGTGATCGAAACCTTATAGATAAGATCAAGCTCATTGTAATCATTGCCAAGCTTCCCTGCCTCTTCCGGATTGACTGCCTTAAAATACGCAGCTATAAGAGAGGGTTCAAGATATCTGAAGGTCGCCTGCTGATTGATATAAACCGGAACCAGATGTGCTTCGCAGAATATCCTTACACCGTATTCATTAGCGTCTACAAAAGCTCTCTTGCCTGCCTGTATCGCTTCCTTTATCACCTCATCGGGAATCTGACTGAGTGAATCAACATATCTGTCGGTTCCGCTAACCGCATAATCCCTGAAGCATTCCTCTGCGGGAGTAGTTATATAGTAGAAATCACTAAGACGCTCATTCTCATTAAAATAGCATCTTATTCTTACTGTCTCACCTGCAGTGTAATACTCCTTATACTCCTCAGGCTTAAATACAAGAGTCTGTATCAGGGGATTGGTACTGTTATTATTGATCGTAAGCTCCACATTGGGTGATACGCCGGAGAATTCAACCGACAGATCCTTAAACAGATCGTCTGCTGTAAGGGCAGTCGCATCCGTAAGGCCTTCAACCGTATGTACGCTCTCTGTGTCATCAACGTTTATACGAAGCCGCTTTGCAAGATCCTTGTCATAAAGATATGACACTGTAAACCTGTCTCCGTTCTTAAGTCCCTCGCTCTTATCGATCATGGCTGCGATACCTGCCGCGAACTGAAGATATTCATCATTCTCAACTGCCTTGTTGGTTATGAGTGATTCCTTCTGAGCGAGCCTGATGGCATCCACTTCATCAAAAAGCATATCATCCTTGCGTACCATCCTGACCTTGCCGAGATTATTGTATCCGTCAAAGCTCTCCTCGAAATAATCCGCAAGAACAAGCGTATCTCCGGGAGTGGCATTGGCAACTACATACCAACCGGCACCGACGATCGCAACTACTATCGGTATAAAAAGCAAAAACATCCATTTTTTCATTTATACATTCCTATTAAACGAACCAAAATCAGGTGAAATCACAACTCTTTTTTTCAAATTTTACATTTTTGTTAACTCAATACGTAATAATAACACTATATTATTTCTTTTGCAAGCTTTTTCATCTCTTTCGCACTGGCAAGAACGCTTTCCGTGATCTCGGCACCGCCCATCATCCGTGCAAGCTCGTTAACAGATGCTTCCTCATCAAGAGTGAGCACATCCGTCTTCGTGGTTGTCCCATGTACCGATTTCCTTATCTCGAAATGGTCATCGGCCATGGCGGCTATCTGCGGGAGATGGGTAATACAGATGACCTGATGTCTTCCCGCAAGCTGCTTAAGCTTCTCTGAAACCTTCTGAGCCGTTCTGCCGCTTATTCCGGTATCTATCTCATCGAAGATCAGAGTTCCGACGCTGTCCTTTTCCGCAAGCACCGACTTAAGCGCAAGCATTATCCTTGAAAGCTCACCACCTGATGCGACATCCTTAAGCGGTCTTACCTTCTGTCCCGGGTTGGTACTTATCAGGAATTCAACCGTATCATAACCGTCTGCTCCGGGATGCTCCTCATCTCCCTCGACAGCTATCTCAAACTGCACATCAAGGAAATTAAGATCCACAAGAGCGTCCTTAAGAGCCTTAGCCAGGACCGCTGCCTCCCTGCTCCTTATTTCCGATATACGGGAACAAAGCAAAAGAAGTTCCTCCCTGAGCTTATCATGCTGCTTCTCAAGCCCTGCAAGATACGCCTCATAATCGGAATATTTAATAAGAAGCTCCTCCTGCTTATTAAGATAAGCGTTTATCTCCTCTACCGTATCCCCGTATCTTGTCCTTATGTGATTTACGGTATTAAGACGTTCCTCGACCGCGGCAAAGCTCTCAGGAGACGTATCCAGCTCACTCTCATAGGCAGCGATCGATCTGTTGAAATCATTAAGCAGGCTGTCAATATCGGTAAGCTCGGATATAAGTCCTTCCAGTCCCGTGTCATACTCAGACACTGCTCTGAGTCTTGAAAGCGCACGTCCCACCTGAGCTCCGGCAGCTGCTTCCCCTTCATATCCGGTAAACATATGCGCACCCTCTACCGCTTCTGCTATCCTTCTGGCATTGGACAGCTTACGGTATTCGGCTTCAAGCGTCTCAGCTTCGCCTTCTTTGACTGCGGCATTCCTTATCTCATCAACCTCAAACTGAGCAAGTGCCGTCTCCTTGTCCATATCCCTGTCGGACGACCGGGCTTCCTTAAGCTCCTTTTGGACCTGTGAGTATTCATGATACTTTTCCTTAGTCTGTGAAAGCAATGACAGAAGCTCTTCACCACAGTAGCTGTCAAGTATCTCTTTATGCTTGGATGTATACAGAAGCGACTGATGCTCATGCTGTCCGTGGATATCTATAAGCACGGACGAAAGTTCCTTCAGGGCTGCTGCGGATGCGGTCTCACCGTTGATCCTTATGACATTCCTGCCCTTCATCAGCTTACGCTGCATCACCACCTGATCATCCTCAAGCGGTATCTGAAGCTCCTCAAGCTTCTGCCTTACATCATCGGAGTCAACGCTGAATATCAGCTCACACAGAGCATATTCCGCATCCTCCCTGATCACATCCCTGGGCATCCTCTTTCCCAGCGCGAAATTCACCGAATCGATAATGAGTGATTTCCCGGCTCCCGTCTCACCTGTCAGGATGTTGAGCCCCTGTCCGAAGTCGATCTCCACATCATCGATCAGCGCAATGTTCTTAACATGCAGATTTAAAAGCATTTAAAATATCTGTCCTTTCTTATAAAAAATCATATGCAGTACGGGTTAACACATGATCTTTATCCCTACAGCAGTCTCTCGATCCGGTTCATTACCTTATAGGTATCATCCACAGTCCTTACCGCGCACATCACCGTATCATCACCTGCTATGCTCCCGACTATCTGCGGAAAATCAAGAGCATCTATCGAAGCGGCAACGGCCATGGCCATTCCCGATATCGTCTTTATAACAAGGATGTTCTGCGCCATATCCATGGACTTAAATCCGGTGCGCAGCACATTTACGTATTTTTCATCTATCTCATCCCTTGCCTCCGGATGCTTCGCATAACGCTGTCTTCCGTCACCGGCGGGCACCTTTATGAGGTTAAGCTGCTTTATGTCTCTTGACACAGTCGCCTGCGTTACCGCATAGCCTTCACTGTTCAGGCGGTCCGCCAGCTCATCCTGTGTCTGTATTATCTCATTGCTTATTATTTCAAGTATCTTCGTACGTCTGTCGCTGCTCATATATCCTGTTTCAGTCCTCCGGCCGGTATCCACTTATGGCGGATACTTACATCGCTCTCAGCTTCCTTCCAAGCACTTCCAGGAAGCCTTCCTTACTCATCTTTATAAACTTGGTAACACCCGGCGCTTTTTTTATGTCAACCAGATCTCCGGCTGTAAGATTTATGGCCGCCGATCCGTCACAGGATACGCAGGCTTCATATTCATTACCGTATTTACTGTCGCATATTTCTATCCTTATCTCATCCTCTGCCGGCAGTACCACAGCTCTTGTATTAAGGGTATGCGGACAAATGGGCGTTATCAGTATGATGCTTGCAGAGGGCTCCACTATCGGACCACCCGCCGAAAGGCTGTAGCCCGTAGATCCGGTAGGTGTTGATACTATTATTCCGTCGGCTTCGTATGTTGTAAGGAAACGGTCGTTAACATATACCCTGTACCTTACCACATGAAGGGCTCCATACCTTGTTATTACTATATCATTAAGAGCATCCTTTCTCACACCTGCTGTTTCAGAGCTTAGCATCATACGCTCCTCGATCTCATATCTGCCCTCTATCAGGCGGTCAAGCGTAGGTATGATCTGGTCTCTCTCCACTTCCGCAAGATATCCGAGCCTTCCCATATTAATGCCAAGCAGCGGGACATCCTTCCCCGACAGCGCGCCGGCCACCTGTATAAGGGTACCGTCACCGCCAAGCACGATCACGCACTCCGCTCCTTCATCCACAAGGGAATCAAGCTGTTCCTTATGTACATTGTCATAGGTGACCGAAACACAGGCACAGCTACAGCCGTTCTTCTTAAGATATTTCTGTATCATATCACCGACCTTGTTGTCGGCATCCTTTTCTTTATTCGATACCACAAGATAATTGTTCAATTTATGTCAACCTTTCGTGTGCCTCATCAACTGTATCCGTGACAGAATCAGAGATTATATCATTACCTTCACTTCTTATCTTCTTTATGTAAACCAAATATTCTATATTCCCCTCAGGGCCTCTGACAGGTGAGTATGTAAGTCCGCAAACAGAGAAGCCTGTTTCCTCCGCAAGCTTAAGAACCCTGAGTATCACTTCCTCATGCACGGACTTATCTCTTACAACGCCCTTCTTCCCGACCTTCTCGCGGCCTGCCTCGAACTGCGGCTTGATAAGACAGACCATCCCGGCCCCTTCCTTAAGAAGTTCATATGCCGGAGGAAGTATCTTATCAAGTGAGATAAAGGATACATCACAGGAGGCAAAATCAAGCTTTTCATCTATATCACCCGGCTTCATATATCTGAAGTTCGTCTTCTCCATACATATGACACGCTCATCGTTTCTGAGCTTCCAGTCAAGCTGTCCGTGACCCACATCAACGGAATATATCCTGGCAGCTCCGTTCTGAAGCATGCAGTCCGTAAAGCCTCCGGTAGATGCTCCGATATCCATGCACACCTTATCCTTAAGCTCTATCGGGAATTCGGCAAGTGCCTTCTCAAGCTTAAGCCCTCCCCTGCTGACATACTTAAGAGGATTGCCCTTTACCAAAAGGTCGATCCCCTCTTCTTCGAAGGTCGATCCCGCCTTGTCCTCCCGCTGCCCCCTTACAAAGACATTGCCTGACATTATTATTGCCCTGGCCTTCTCTCTTGAAGTTGCATAGCCCTGATTTATCAGTATAACATCCAAACGCTGTTTCATACCGTCTCTTCCTGCATCAGACTCTTCGGAACCGCAAACTCATGTACCTTGGTGTCCTTCCTGTGCTTGTTTCCCCAGCTTATGTACTGTGTTATGATCCGCTTAACTATGGTCTCCGTGTCGATACCCACCTCCTTCTTAAGCAGATCAACATTCCCGTGCTCTATATAATCGTCCGGAAGAGCTATTATAAGCACATCGCAGTCCAGCTTATGCTCGAAGATATAATCCCTGACCTTCTCGCCGTATCCGCCGCTCTGCACATTCTCCTCCATGGTCACTATAAGGGAGTGGCCTTCACACATTTCGCGTATAACATCCTCATCAACGGGCTTGGCAAAGCGTGCATTGACAAGGCTGCATGGATATCCCCTGTCCTTCAGTTCGGTACGTACCTCCTCAGCCGACCTTACCATGCTGCCCAGGGCAAACAGTGCAATATCGTTTTCCTCATATATGACTTCGCATTTCCCGAAACTTACCGGGGCACGGAATTCCTCAAGACCGTCATAAGCCTCGCCTCTTGGGTAACGTATGGCTATCGGCGAATCAAACTTCACGGCGAACTTAAGCATGTCGGAAAGCTCCCACTTGTTTTTTGGCGCCATAATGGTCATGTTCGGTATGGAAGACAGATATGAAATATCAAATATTCCCTGATGCGTCTCGCCGTCCGCTCCCACCAGTCCTGCCCTGTCTATCGCAAATACAACCGGCAGGTTCTGAATACAGACATCGTGGAGTATCTGGTCATATGCCCTCTGAAGGAATGAAGAATACACCGCAACTATCGGCCTGAGTCCTCCTGCTGCCAGTCCCGCAGCGAAAGTAACCGCATGCTCTTCAGCAATCCCCACATCAAAGAAACGGTCATGATACATGTTGCTGAACCGCTTTAAGCCTGTTCCGTCGGGCATTGCGGCTGTAACTGCCACCACCTTGTCGTTCCTTGCTCCCATCTTACACATAACCGTCGAGAAAATATCCGTATAATTGGCCTTTTTTCTTTTCTTTACCGGAAGCCCCGTCGCTATCTCAAAGGGCTCTGCGCCGTGGAATCTTGCCGGATGACGTTCGGCCGGCAGATAGCCCTTGCCCTTCTTTGTGATCACATGTACAAGTACGCATTTCGGAAGCTTACGCGCCTCCCTTAACATCCTGACCATCGCCTTTATATCGTGTCCGTCCACGGGACCCAGATAGGTGATGCCCATATCCTCAAAGAACATTCCGGGAACTACCAGTTGCTTTACTCCGCTCTTATAACGCTTCAGGGTGTCAACGAGCTGTTCTCCGCCGCGGATCTTATTTAATGTATTCTCAAGGCCTATCTTGAAATCCTTGTATGCCTCTGCCGTCCTTATCTTACGAAGATATTTCGACATTCCGCCGACATTCTCCGCTATAGACATGTTGTTGTCATTCAGTATTATCACATAATTGGTGTCAAGCCTTGCCGCATTATTAAGCGCCTCATAGGCCATGCCTCCGGTAAGCGCCCCGTCTCCTATGACCGCATATACGGCAAAATCCTCTCCGTTAAGATCCCTTGCCTTCACAAGACCCAGGCCCGCCGATACCGACGTTGAAGAGTGACCCGTATCAAAGCTGTCACAAAGGCTTTCCTTACGTTTCGGAAAGCCGCTCATTCCACCGTATTTCCTCAGTGTTTCAAAGCCCGCCTGTCTTCCGGTTAGCAGCTTATGGGTATATGACTGATGACCTACATCCCATATGATCTTATCCTTCGGAAGGTCGGAAACAAGATGCAGCGCCATTGTAAGCTCCACAGCTCCGAGGTTGGATCCGAGATGCCCGCCCGTAACGCTTATCTTGTTTATAAGGAACTCTCTTATCTCCTGCGCAAGATCATCATATTCATCGGAGGGGATATTCTTTATGTCGTTAGGTCTCTTAATTCTATCAAGTATCACAGTCTGATCCTTTATCCGTTTTATCGTTAGCAGGTTATTAGATCCGGTTATCTGTCCCGGTTGATGAGGAACCGGATAAGCTCCTCCAGAAATTCATTTCTCTTATCAAGCTTATGCAGCTGCTCTATCGCATCGCGCGAATATGCAGCCACATCGGCAGCAGCGGTCTCAAGCCCCTTTATCGTTACATAGGTGGTCTTGTGATTCTTCTTATCTGAGCCTACGGGCTTGCCAAGTATCTTGGGATTGCCGGTCACATCAAGAATGTCATCCTGTATCTGGAAGGCTATACCCACTGCTTCACCCACCTGCTCCATTATCCTGATCTCATCATCACCTGCACCTCCGAGGACCGCTCCTATCATAAGGGCTGCCTGTATGAGCGCTCCTGTCTTTAGCCTGAATATAAACAGAAGACTGTCCTCTGTAAGCTTAATATCCTTATCCTCGGCCTCAACATCATATACCTGACCGCCGACCATGCCGAATATTCCGGCTTTTTTTGACAGTATCTTAAGTGCCGTGACCGCTCTTTTGAGAAGCACGGGATCGTCACCGCATAAGTCAAATGACTGCGCGGCAGCTTCATAAGCCATGTTCAGAAGAGCGTCGCCCGTAAGTATGGCCATGTTCTCTCCATATACGACATGGGTTGTCTTCTTGCCGCGACGGTACTCATCATTGTCCATCGCGGGAAGATCATCATGTACCAGTGAATATGTATGTATCATCTCAAGCGCTGCCATGAACGCTCCCAGTGAAGGATGCTCTTCTCCGAACAGTATGCTTGCTTCCCTCATCATTACCGGTCGAAGACGTTTACCACCGGACAGAAGGCTGTAGTTCATCGCGGAAAATACAGTTTTCTGATAACCTTCTTCTTCCATGACTCCGTTTTTTATGACCATCTCCTCGGCAAATCTCACACGGTCTCTTAATTCCTCATTGAAATTCATTAAGCTCATCTCCTTCCATTATCTTTATCTGTCCTTCCACTCCTTTAAGCTTTTCATCGCAGAATCTGATAAGCTCCATTCCTTCCCTGTAAAGCTCAAAGGATCTTTCGAGCGGTGTCTCTCCTGACATCTCTTCAAGTGTTTTGTCTATTACATCAAACGCTTCCTCAAGCGTAAGCGATTCCATTTCTTCTTTCTTCATACCGTGTACCTCTTCCTTATGACGGTCCGCCTGTCATTTCTTCTCTATCTCCGTTATGACCGCCCCTGCTCTGCCATCCTTCAGGCTGAGCCTGATCTCATCGCCCCTGTTTATCCGCTCTATGCTTGTGAGCGGCGATCCGTCAGGAGTCTCTGCAAACACATAACCGCTGCTTAATCTCTTAAGCGGTGACAGGGCATCCATTTTTTCTATCTTTATGTCCAATAAATGTCTCTTTTCAGCGAGGACCGTATGCATCAGGTTCTTTAGCTTCTCTGTCCTCAGATCAAGCTGATCCTCTGTCCGGTCCAATCCCGTACGGATAAGCTCTCTTATCCGTTCCTCTGACCGTATAAGCCTCATCCGCTGTTCTCTCAGTCTGTGGGAAGGGCTTAAATTAATAAGCTTAAGCTTCTGTTTTTCATAACGGTTTCTCTTTTTCTCTATGTTGTCCAGTAAAGCTCCCTTAAGTTCATCTTTAAGTGTTTCAAATGCATTTACCACCGCTTCATAGTCATATACCGCAAGCTCGGCTCCGGCCGACGGAGTCGGTGCCCTGAGATCCGCTGCATAATCGGCTATTGTAGTGTCCGTCTCATGACCCACGGCAGAAATAACGGGAACCTCACTGTCAAAGATCGCTCTGGCCACAGCCTCTTCATTGAAGGCCCACAGATCTTCGATGGACCCACCGCCTCTTCCGACGATCATAACATCCACTCCCGCCGTCTGAAGAGCATTGATACCGCTTACTATGCTCTGCACCGCGCCGTCTCCCTGGACCTTGGCAGGATAGAGGATGATATTTACATGGGGATTACGTCTCTTTGTAATATTTATTATATCCCGGATCGCAGCACCTGTCGGAGCTGTCACAACGCCGAGTGTATTTATATATGCCGGAATGGGTTTCTTGTAACGGGCATCAAACATGCCCATCTCTTCAAGCTCCCTTTTCAGCTGTTCGAAGCGTTCATACAGCCTTCCTTCACCGTCAGGGACAATTTCGCGGGCATACATCTGATATTTTCCGTCGCGTTCGTATACATCTATGCTTCCAAATGTTATTATCTGCTGTCCTTCACGAAGATTGAACCTGAGTCCTCCCCTGTTTCCCGCAAACATTACACATGCAAGCGTACCTGCCTTATCCTTCATGGTGAAATAAATGTGACCCGAGGAGTGGTACTTAACATTTGATACCTCTCCTCTGACATAAACGGAGCGCAACATGTAATCCTGCGCGAACATGTTCTTGATATATGAATTGATCTGTCCTACCGAGTAGGTGTTTTTTGTTTTATTTGCCGGCATCATCCTTCGCTATCCCGGCCAGTATACCGTTTACAAATGAGGCCGATTCATCCTGGCCGTATTTTTTGGCAAGCTCCACTGCCTCGTCTATCGCAACGCCCACCGGAATATCGTCATCATATCTGATCTCATATACGGCAAGACGAAGGATCGCAAGATCCACCTTGCCCATACGCTTCGTATCCCAGCCTCTTGAATACCTGTTTATGATGACATCCAGTTCATCGATCATCGATGCGATACTTTCATATTTAGTCTTTATGTAAGCTTCTTCATCTTCCCTGAAAAGGCACAGCCTGTCGTCATCCTCCGGAGTATCACTGTCCGTGTCTTCCTTGTAGGTATCTTCAAAATATATCTTAAGCTGACCCGGCATTTCATCCGCACTGTTGAATTCACGTCTGAATACCAGCTTGAAGATGTGTTCCCTTATTTCACTTCTGGTCATTAGGCCTCTTCCTCACTTAACTCTATCCCGACGATCCTTATTGCCACATTGGAAACTGTAAGGCCCGTCATATTCTCGATCGCCGTCTTAACTCTCTCCTGTACCTGTTTGCTGGTGATGGGAATGTTATATCCGTATTTCATTACAAGAGCAAGATCCACCGTGACCATGTTTCCGTCAATTACCACCCTGACCCCTTTGGAACGGTTATGTATTCCCAGTCTGCTCATAAGCTCCTTGGTCATGTTGCCCACAGTAGCTGCAACACCGTCTATTTCCGTGGCTGCTATACCGGCGATATTTCCGACCACATCATCCGCAATACGAACTTCCCCATATGAATCGACATCCTTAATCCTTAAGTTTTCAGTATCCATTTATATATCCGTCCCTTCCCGACATTTCCTGTATTCCGATATAATACCGGTAACCGTTCATTTAACGATACCGCTTCTTTTAAAGCCTCAGTATCTTAGGTACGGTTCATCCGGCCATCATTTACAGTATATCAAATCCTGCAAAAAAATGAAAGAAGAACTCACAGATAGAAGATCATCTCATTGAAACCGTCCAAGGTCACGTAGTTGACGTTCTTCGAACCTCTCAGGTAATCAAATACCCTGCTTTCACCTGTGAGATACTGTGTCATCTCCGAATAGACCGCGGGATTCGAGCATTTGATCGTGACTATCGGATCCCCGCGATCATACGCCCTGTCAAACACGGCGTGAAGCTGGCTGTCATCCACCGACTCAAAATAATTCCCTTCCCTTATGTAATAATAATCCTTTCTGGCGGTACATTCAGGAACGGCAAAATAATTCTCAAGCCTGTGAGTTGCCTCTATATCCGCTGTAGTGACACACAGATACTCATAGCTCACCTCCGGAAGCTGCGGAAGGGAAGCCATCCATCTGTCAGCCTTTACATCAAAGGAGCTGTCCCCCCAGGTAACGTCCACATAGTAGTAATCGCCATCCGATTTCACCAGATTCCATGCATGATTCTCATTATTGTTAGTGACACCCCGCACCACTATGCAGAAAAGGCCGAGCTTATTCATCATATACTGCATTGCACAGGCATATCCCTGACACACGCTCCTGCCGTTTTCGAATACGCTGAGGAAGTTCTGTCCGTTCTCGGCCTCGAGATCATATTCGGTATTCCTGACTATATACTCGTAAAGGTATTTTATCTTCTCATAATCGTCTGTTCCCTGAGGCGCCTGTGCAAGACATCTGTCGACATATTCGTCAGCCTTTTTCTTATGGACCGCCGCATCCTCTTTGGTCATCGTGAACAGACCGGTCAGATACAGCTTCTCTATGATCCCTCCCCGTTCGTATCTGATAAGATTGTAACCCCGGATATAGAACAGCTCCGGATTGTCCGCAAGGACGCAGGAAAATACATTGTCGATAACCTTCGGATCCCTGGTAGGCATCGGAGTCCTTCCCTCGAAGCCGCTGAGCGAACTGTATATAAGCTTATATATCTTCTTTTCCTCATCCTTAAGCGTATGATATGCGTAATAACGCTCGGCCTTAAGCATTTCATCAAGTGATATGTCCGCTATCGCATCGGTCGATTTCTGCTGCTCGCCGTATTCATCCACCGCATCGGCCGGTTCCACATCCTGACCGTCATCGATCACGATAACCTGTTCCTCAACCTCAGGTTCTATATCAACCCTGGGCAATGGATCTACATCAATAACCTTCTCATCTGTATTTCCTATGTTTGTCGCCACAGGATCATGATCGTCATCGAGCTCCCCGTCCATCAGAATACTGACGGTCTCCTCGATCTGTTCAGCCAGGCGGCATCCCGAAAGCGATCCCGGGATCAGGCAGATGCATATTATAACCACAACAAGCTTTAGCTTTATCTTTATCATGCCATGACGGAATGTATTTCTTATCTCCATCCGGTAATTCCTTTTCACGATCGTCGTCTTATTCTTATCTTTTGCTTCTCTGATTATGTAACGAAATTATTTATTTCGTTTACTGTAGTATAACGATTCTTAAATACCTGGACCGTATTCTCGCCTGCTTAACCCGATTGCACATATCTGAAAGCCTCGACGTAGCCCGCTACGCCTGCGTTTTCAGCCATGTACACTCGGGCAAGCATTCATCGAATAAGTCCAG
>JAFSYI010000015.1 GCA_017450065.1 Lachnospiraceae bacterium | reverse complement strand
TTAGCGAGGGTGCTAAACATCCGGGGGATGTTTGCTCAGCACCGACCGAAACGAAGTGTAGACTTTTTCGAGCTTAGTGTGAGCCATGCATGTATACTTAATGAGGTATTTTCGAATTTAGTATACATGCTGGATGAATCCAATAAAGCGAAAAATACGAAGTATTTTGAGCCTGTTCTGAATATTTTCAAAGGTACTACGTTAATAATCATATTGAGACGGAGACAGAGTATGGAGAAGGAAAAAGAGAGCTTTAGAGTATGGACTGATGAAAGCAGAAGGATAGTTTATTCCAAGGGCCGCGGAGTTGCGCATGCGCACGAGATCGAGTGGCTGTATGAAACCATTGTAGAGCTTACGGAAGACTGGCATGACGAGAAGGGCTTCGCCTATATGGCTTTTATTGAAGAGCTTCAGCAGGTCAGCCCCAAGGGAAGCGGACAGTATGTGAAGCTTCATGAGACTCTTGCCAAGGCAGGATGTAAGCTCATCGCCTATATAGAGGGTAATTCCTATGAGGTATCCGTGCAGTCGTCAAGGCATAAACAGATGTCCAATTCGCCCGAGACTGTCAATAAGTACTTCATAACCGAGGCAGAGGGCCTTAAGTGGTTTGAAGAGAACGGGTTTTAGGATCGATCCGGAATGATTTCGGTAGATATAAAGTAAAGGAAAGAAGGATGAAGAAATGGCAAAGAATTTCAAGGAACTGACGGCAAACCTGTCTTCCATCAGCAGGAAAAAGGTAGCGGTCGCAGTAGCACAGGATCAGGCGGTTCTGGAGGCCATCAAGGCTGCAAAGGAAAGAGACATCGCAGATGCCATCCTTGTCGGTGATGAGGATGAGATAAGGAAGATAGGCGGAGAGCTCGGGATGAATATGGATGATTATACGATCATCGATGAGAAGGATGTTACCGAGGCTTCACTTAAGGCGGTTAAGCTGGTACATGACGGTGAGGCTGATATGTATATGAAGGGACTGCTTCCGACAGCCACATTCTTAAGAAGCGTACTCAATAAGGAAGTGGGACTTCGTACAGGCAAGCCGCTGTCCCATGTTGCGGTTTTTGAAATCCCCGGCTTTGACAGGCTCCTGTTCCTGACAGACGTGGCTTTCATGCCGTATCCTACGCTTGAGGATAAGAAATGCATCATAGATTATACGGTGGAAGTAGCCAGGGCCTGCGGCGTAAACATGCCCAAGGTTGCTCCTCTTGCAGCGCTTGAGACGGTAAATGAGAAGATGCCCTGCACGGTGGAAGCGGCAGAGCTTACAAGACTTAACGAAGAAGGTGAGATAAAGGACTGCATCGTAGACGGCCCTCTTTCGTTTGATATCGCACTTTATAAGGAAGCGGCAGAAGAGAAGGGTGCTACCGGACGTAAGGTTGCAGGAGATGCCGATGTGCTTCTGTTCCCTGACATCCATTCAGGTAATCTTACCTACAAGGCTATAGTCCATATGGTTCCGGAAGTTAAGAACGGATGTATCCTTACGGGAACCAAGGCTCCGGTAGTGCTGACCTCGCGTTCCGATTCGTTCGAGACCAAGGTTAATTCGATCGCACTTGCCGCTATCGTTGCGGAAGAGCTGTCGAAGAAGAAATAAGAAAGAACGGATAAGTGAGTCAGATATTTCCATGACCGGAAGTATATATCAGGTTAAGGTTAATAAAACAGACAGATACTGAAAAGGAGAAAACATGGGAAAGAAAAGCCTTATAATCAATCCCGGATCGACATCGACAAAGATCGGCGTATTCGAGGATGAGAACTTATTATTTGATGAAACACTGCGTCACACCACTGAGGAGATAGCACAGTTCGCTTCGATAGTGGATCAGAAGGATTTCCGTAAGGAAATAATCACGAACTTCCTTAAGAAGAAGGATTTCGACATAAAGTCACTCGACTTCGTGGTAGGCCGCGGCGGCATGCTTAAGCCCATACCCGGAGGAACCTATGAAACATCAGATGCTCTTATAGAGGATCTTAAGGTCGGTGTTTCGGGACAGCATGCGTCCAATCTCGGCGGTATCCTTGCGCGTGAGATAGGCGATGAAGTGGGAGTTCCCTCATTTATCGTAGATCCCGTTGTCGTTGATGAGCTTATGCCCATTTCGAGGTATTCAGGAGTTCCCGAGCTTCCGAGGAAATCTATTTTCCATGCGCTCAACCAGAAGGCTGTAGCCAAGAGATATGCCAGGGAAGCAGGGAAGGCATACAAGGATCTTAATCTTATCGTCGTTCATATGGGCGGCGGCGTATCGGTAGGTCCTCATAAGAACGGTAAGGTTATCGATATATTCAACGCTCTTGACGGAGACGGTGCTTTCTCACCCGAGAGAGCAGGTGCGGTTCCCGTAGGTGATCTTGTTAAGATGTGCTTCTCGGGCAAGTATACGGAAGCAGAGGTGTATAAGAAGCTTGTCGGAGACGGCGGATTCAACGCATACTGCGGAACGAACGATCTAAGAGATGTAGAGAAGATGGTTCAGGATGGTGATACCCATGCCGCAGAAGTAAGGGATGCCTTTATCATGCAGGTATCAAAGAATATCGGAGCAATGGCAACCGTTCTTGACGGTAAGGTCGACAGGATAGTAGTTACCGGCGGTATCGCATATGATAAATATGTGGTTGCCGAGCTTAAGAAGCGCTGTGAGTGGATAGCTCCGTTCACGGTATATCCGGGAGAGGATGAGCTGCTTGCTCTTGCACAGGGTGGTCTTGCTGTTGTGAACGGTGAAGAAGAGGCCATGAAATACTAATATTTAAGATAAGAACGTCCGTGCCGGTAAACGGCGCGGACGTTGTTTGCTGATTACGGCTCATGATGCTGATTGCGGCTACGTTGCTGTTACGGCACATGACGCTGATTGCAGCTCATGTTATTAATTACACCTGATGTTACAGATGATGATGAGGTAACTGATGACAGAAAAGAAATACGGCAAATCCTTCGGCGATCTTAATTCGCTGAAGCAGAACTTTTTCAATAATAATGACGGAATGCTTAAAATGGCCGACGGGATGGCAGATATATTAAACGGACAGCCCTTAAGGACGGTCTGCAAGATATGCGGAAGCCCTCTTGGATATCCTGCAGATGCGAGGAATGACCGGACAGATACGAAGGCATGTGAACAGAGTAAAGCCGGTCCGGCGGGAGAAGAGAAAGGACACGGTGACTGTATCGTTCGTTCGCACGGCATAGATTATATAGTATGTCCGGAATGCGGTCATCTTAACAGCGCGCATGAAGACACAGATGATTTTGCGTCCAAGGTCTATGTTGAAGATGACTATTCGAAGAATTACAGCATGAAGGATAAGGAAAGCTATGACCGCAGGATGAACATGATATATGTTCCCAAGGCGCAGTTCCTTATAGACAGTCTTAAAAAGGACGGGATTTCAGAGATCAGGGATCTGGATATCGGCGCAGGCTGCGGCTATTTTGTGGCTGCCCTTCACAGCTTCGGTATAAGCTCGACGGGGATCGAGGTATCGGATACCGAGGTTGAATTCGGAAATCTGATGATGGGTATGGACGGATCCGGTACTGATGAAGCAACAGGGAGTAATGGAGCTTCTGCAGCCGGAACAGAGCAAGGCGGAGAAGGGGCGAAGTATCTTAAATGTGTGGGGCTTACGGATTCATCGTCTTATATAAGGAATACAGACGCCAACGTCATATCCGCCATAGGCGTGCTTGAGCATCTTATCCACCTTAAGGATAACCTTAATGCGGTAAGAGACAATAAGAATATTAAATATCTGTATGCTTCCGTGCCAATGTTCTCGTTTTCGTGTGCATTTGAAACAGCGTTTCAGGACTGCTATAACCGGCATATGGGAGGAACGCATACACATCTTTTTACGGATGAATCCATAAGGGTAATGGCAGAGTCAATAGGCTTTGAGGTAGCTTATGAATGGCGCTTCGGATCCGACATCAATGATCTGTACCGCTTCATAAGCGTATCAATGAGAAAGAACGGCAACGAAGAATTCGCGGATATGTTTGCCGAGAAATTCACTCCGCTTATGGATAAGCTGCAGCTTGTCCTTGATGAGAGCGAATTCTCGTCGGAGCTTCATTTTATACTAAGAAGAAAATGAACTAACTATTCAGAACAGCACATATATTGGTTACATAATGCAACTGTTTATAAGTTCCCGGCAGATGGGTGCTCTTGTCCGGGAACGAAATAATCACAGTAACCGCATGGTTACCGGCCATAATAAGGAGGATACAAATGGGCAGTGAGATAAGGGATATTAATCTGGCGGAGTCAGGTGAGAGAAAGATTGAATGGGTTAAGAGGAACTGCGATCTGTTAAGAACCCTTGAGAAGGAGTTCAGTGAGACTAAGCCCTTTGCAGGCAAGAAGATAGCGCTGTCGGTCCATCTTGAAGCCAAGACGGCATACCTCTGTCTTGTGCTTAAGGCAGGAGGAGCGGATATGTACGTTACCGGGTCGAACCCGCTCTCTACACAGGATGATGTGGCTGCCGCGCTGGTTAAGGCAGGACTGGAGGTTCATGCGTGGTATGATGCAACGCCGGAGGAATATAATGCGCATATAAGAGCCGTGCTTGAACAGGGTCCCAATATCATCATTGATGACGGCGGAGATCTGGTACATATGATGCATACCGGGCTTACACATCTTATACCGGGAGTTATCGGCGGCTGTGAAGAGACTACCACGGGTATACTCCGTCTGCTTGCGATGGACAGGGAGGGAACTCTTAAGTTCCCCATGGTGCTTGTAAACAACGCGGACTGCAAGCATTTCTTTGATAACAGATACGGTACCGGCCAGTCGGTGTGGGACGGCATCAACAGGACCACCAATCTTATAGTTGCCGGTAAGAATGTCGTCGTTGCGGGTTACGGATGGTGCGGCAAGGGCGTGGCCATGCGCGCCAAGGGTCTCGGCGCCAAGGTTATAGTGACCGAGGTCGATCCGGTTAAGGCCATAGAAGCCGTAATGGACGGATTCGAAGTAATGCCGATGAATGAGGCCGCAAAGACAGGAGATTTCTTCATTACGGTAACAGGCTGTGAAAAGGTCATCGATAAAGAGGATTTTGCGGTAGTCAAGGACGGGGCCATCATGTGTAACGCAGGTCATTTTGACTGCGAGATAGATATGGCATGGCTTAAGGCCAATGCTGTTGAAACAAGAGAGATGCGGAAGAATATCATGGGATATAAGCTCCCTACGGGACAGTGGGTATACATACTTGCCGAGGGACGTCTCGTTAATCTGGCAGCAGGCGACGGACATCCCGCTGAGATCATGGATATGTCATTTGCCATTCAGGCACTGTCGGCCAAGTATCTTGTAGAGCATGAGGGTCAGCTTGATAAGATGATCATCGATGTTCCGAGGGAAGTGGATAATGACGTTGCAGTAAGGAAGCTTGCTTTCCTCGGCAAGCATATAGATGTTCTGACTGAGGAACAGGTAAAATATCTTAATTCCGCAAGCGTATAAACAGCAAAGAATAAGTCATTGTAAAGGAAATCAGAAATGTATACGATCGATTACAGTAATCCGGTGAGTGTTCATTTTATCGGAATAGGCGGTATAAGCATGAGCGGTCTGGCGGAAATCCTGCTTGACCGCGGATTTAAGGTATCGGGCTCAGACAGAGAGCCGTCGGAGCTTACGAGGGTGCTTGAAGGAAAGGGCGTAACCGTATATTACGGACAGTGCGCAGATAATATAAAGGACGGCATTGACCTTGTTGTTTATACGGCAGCCATAAGAGAAGACAATGAGGAATTCATGGAGGTAAAGAGACGCAATATCCCCATGCTTACCCGGGCGGAGCTGCTTGGCCAGATCATGAAGAATTACGGGGTTGCCGTTGCCGTTTCGGGAACACACGGTAAGACGACCACGACATCCATGGTAACCGATATACTTATGAAGGCGGGGCTTGATCCGACGGTTTCGGTGGGCGGCATGCTTAAGGAGATCGGCGGAAATATAAGGATCGGTGCGTCGGAGTATTTTGTTACGGAAGCCTGCGAATATACGAACAGCTTCTTAAGCTTTAATCCCACCGCCGGCATCATACTTAATATAGAAGAGGATCATCTGGATTTCTTTAAGGATATAAACGATATAAGGTCTTCGTTTAGGAGATTTGCCGGACTTATTCCGGAAGACGGAGTGCTGGTGATCAGTTCGGATATTGATAAATATACGGAGATCACGGAGGGGCTTAAGTGCAGGGTGATAACCGTTTCTCCGGGAAATGCGGGCGGAAACGGCGCGGATTATTCGGCGTCGGATATTGAATATGATAATAAGGGCTGCGCGTCATTTAAGATTGTAAGGAGTAAGGACTTAACGGCTGCGCGGGATAAAGCACCGGCAGCGGACGAAGACATAAGGATAAGGCTTCTTGTTCCCGGAGAGCATAATATCGGTAACGCTCTTGCCGCAATAGCGCTCGCTGAACATCTTGGTATAGGATCTGATACGATAGCGGGAGCCTTTCTTGACTTTAAGGGAACCGACCGAAGGTTTCAGTATAAAGGGAAGCTAGGAGACATTACGATCATAGATGATTACGCGCATCATCCCACCGAGATAAGAGCCACTCTAAGGGCTGCGAAGAACTATCCGCATGAGAATATCGTATGCGTATTCCAGCCGCATACCTACACAAGGACCAGGGCGTTTTTTGATGAATTTGCGGATGCCCTTTCCCTTGCGGATATGGTAGTGCTGGCTCCCATATATGCTGCGAGAGAGAAGGACACACTGGGAATGAGTTCAGAGCTTTTATGCAGGGAGCTGAGAAAAAAAGGATGCGATGCGTACAGCTTTTCCACATTCAAAGAGATAGAAGAATTTCTGGTAGAAAATTGTATGAGCGGGGACCTGTTGATAACTATGGGAGCCGGAGATGTAGTAAAAATCGGTGAGGAACTGCTCGGAAAATAATTGTCCACAATATCCACAGCCTGAGCAGGGGAATTATCCCTAATCCGGCTGTGGATTTTTAGGTTTACGTAATAAGTTACCGCCCATCGAATGGTCGGTCTGTTTTGGGGGACATCGGGGCTTCCATAATAAAATACATACGGTTTTTAATATTTATCCACAGCGCCGGGACCCTTTGCTGAACGGATTTTCGGATGATAAGATTTTGTTCCATGGGGCATCTTTCTGTGCTATAATCCCTATTACTGAGGGAGTTAGTAAGGGGAATAATTAGTGGCAGGTGTGGTTGATGGGCAGAATTACTCTGTGCAGGGATTATTCTTCAGACGTGACGATAGTGAGCAACAGCTTCATCGATCGTTATATGTGTGAAGCCAATGATGCTCAGATAAAAATATATTTATATTTGCTCAGGTGTATTAATTCAGACCTTATGATCAGTGTTGATGATATGGCCGACCGTTTTAATTATACCGAGAAGGATGTAATGCGTGCGCTTAAGTACTGGGATTCGAAGCGGGTGGTTTCGCTGAGCTTTAATTCGTACGGTGGTATTACCGGTATCCGGCTGATGGATATAAGGGAGACGGACGGAAGCGTTTATGCCGGGCTGATCCGTGAAACGGCTGATGACGGTATTCCGGCAGATGCGGATCAAGGCAGAAACGGTTCCGCTCATATGTCAGGAGCCGTGGAAAACGATCCGGCAGAAGAGGATATGACGGGAAACGGATCCGGGATCGGAGGAAATATCCAGGTGGTTGATTTTTCCAATAAGAGACAGTATACGCCTGAGGAGCTGATACGGTTTAAGGCTGAACCCGGTGTGGGCGAGCTTCTGTTTGTGGCCGAGGAATATCTGGGAAAGACATTAAGGCAGGATGAGATATCAACCTTCCTGTTTATGTATGAATCCTACGGGTTTAAGACCGAGCTTATAGAATATCTGATCGAATACTGTGCAAATAATAAGAAGAAAAACATCAAATATATCGAGTCGGTAGCAAAGAACTGGGCGGAAACAGGAATCGAAACAGTAGAGCAGGCGAAGCTCAGGACAGGAAATGTTCCTCCTGAGGTATATGAGGTGTTAAGGGCTTTCGGGATAACCGGAAGGAATCCGATCGAGCCGGAGATCTCTTATGTTTTCAAGTGGCAGAGGATATACGGATTCACGATCGGGCTTATCCGAAAGGCCTGCGAAAAGACGATAATGACGATACACAGTGCGAGCTTTGAGTATGCCGACAGCATTCTTCTCAGCTGGAAAAACGCGGGAGCATATGAACTTAAGGATGTTGAACTTCTTGACGCAAAGCATGCCAGGGAGACGGAAAAGCATCCTGTAAAGACAAGCGTTAAAAAGCAGGGAGGCTTCAACGGTTTTACGCAGAGGAAGTATGACTATGCGGAACTGGAAAAAGATGCATTGAGAAATCAGGGATAGTAGTGTATAATCGGGGCGGAAGGTATTCATGGTAGGAGCGGCGATGTATGTCTATTTCCAATGCCCAGTACGATGAAATAATGCGTACCTATGAAGAAAAACAGAATAGAGCAAGACACCTCGTAACGGAAAGAAAGAACGAGGTGTATAAGAATATACCGGAATATGAGGCACTCGATTCTTCGATACCGGCCATATCCCTGGAACTGGGGAAGAGGCTGATCGACGGAGATACAGGTGCCTTAAGTGCGTTAAGAGACAGGCTTAAAGAGATAACCGCAAGGAAGAGACAGCTGCTGCTTGATGCGGGATACAGGGAGGATTATCTTGAACCCGTATACAGCTGTTCCGAGTGTAAGGATACCGGATATATTGACGGGAAGAGATGCAGCTGCCTTAAGCAGGCGATCATCCGTCATCTTTATGCCCAGTCCAATATCGACAAGGTTCTTGAAAGAGAGAATTTTGACACGCTTACATATGATTACTATGATGATACCGAGCTTCCGGGCATGGAGAGGATAATAGACAGCTGCAGAGCGTATGTGCGTGATTTTGGCAAAGGATATGAGAACCTGCTGTTCTACGGAGATGTGGGAGTGGGAAAGACCTTTCTTACCAACTGCATTGCCAACGAGCTGCTCAAACAGGGGTATTCCGTTATATACTTTACAGCCTTCCAGCTGTTTGATACACTTGCAAAGTATGCGTTCAGGTCGGGAGAAGTCAGCGAGGATATCGGCCGTGTCCATGAGGATATCTTTGACTGCGATCTGCTGATAATCGACGATCTGGGAACGGAAATGCCGAACTCATTTGTTTTAAGCCAGCTCTTCCTTATCATCAATGAGCGCGACAACCGGAATAAGGCAACCATAATATCGACAAACCTGTCCATCGAGGAGATATCCGAACGTTATTCGGAGAGGACCTTCTCAAGGATATATGGTAAATACAGGATGATCAAACCAGGTATTAAGGATCTGAGGATCAAGATTAAGAGAGCTTCCAGCAGAAAGTGAGGACATATGCCTAACCGAGAAGAAAAAAGAAACCTTGAATCAATACCAGTAGGATCTCTCAGGATGATACCGCTTGAGGGATGTATCGATCTTGGACATAAGATCGACAAGTATCTGGTAAAGTGGAGAACGGAGAGGGAGAACGAGCATAAGGATTCCCTTCCGTTTGCGGGATACCAGAGGGACTCATATATTTTAGATGCACAGATCAACCGCTTCGGGACCGGAGAAGCCAAGGGCGTGATAAATGAATCGGTCCGCGGAACAGACCTGTATATACTGGTCGATATAACCAATTACAGCCTGACCTATAAGCTCTGCGGCCAGGAGAATCATATGTCGCCCGATGACCATTATCAGGATCTTAAGAGGATAATAGCGGCTGTGGGCGGCAAGGCAAGAAGGATCACGGTGATCATGCCGTTCCTTTATGAGAGCCGCCAGCATAAGAGAAGCGCAAGGGAATCCCTTGACTGCGCTCTGGCTCTTCAGGAAATGGTAAGGATGGGCGTTGACAATATCATAACCTTCGACGCTCACGATCCGAGGGTACAGAATGCCATACCTCTGTCAGGCTTCGAGACCGTGCGCCCGGCATACCAGTTCGTTAAGGGACTTCTCGGAACCGTAAAGGATCTTAAGATAGATTCGGAACACATGATGATGATCAGTCCCGATGAGGGCGGTATGGAGCGTGCCATCTATCTTTCCAATATGCTGGGACTTGATATGGGAATGTTCTATAAGAGGCGCGACTATACGAGGATAGTGGACGGACGTAATCCCATTGTCAGCCATGAATTTCTGGGTTCCTCGGTGGAAGGAAAGGATGTACTGGTTGTCGACGATATGATCTCCTCGGGAGAGAGCGTTCTTGACGTTGCAAGACAGCTTAAGAAGCGCAAGGCAAACAGGATATTCATAGCCGCGACCTTCGGTCTGTTCACCAAGGGCCTTGAGGAATTTGACGAGGCGTACAGTCAGGGCATCATCGACAAGGTACTTACCACCAATCTTGTATATCAGATGCCGGAGCTGCTTGAGAAGCCTTACTACATAAGCTGCGATATGAGTAAGTACATTGCATACATCATTGATACGCTGAACCACGATACTTCGATATCGGATCTGCTCAATCCGTTTGAGAGGATCCACAATCTGGTAAATAAGTACAATGCGGAAACAGAAAGATAACGGGACTGTCATTTGAGGCTGTAACGATGAAAGATGTACCGGATATAAATCCGGATAAGAACGGAATATATGTTTAAATTAGGAGAAACACAACGGCTTACAGTCGTAAAAATGGCCGATCACGGCGCATATCTTGCAGATACCACAGAGCTTCCGGCAGCCGGGGCAGCGGGAAGGAGCTCAGATGAGCGTATCCTTCTTCCAATAAAACAGGTGCCGCCCGGTACGCACGTAGGAAGCGAGATAGAGGTATTTATATATAAGGACAGTAAGGACAGGCCCATAGCAACGGTCAACAGACCGCTTATCAGGCTTGGGGAAGCGGCAGTGCTTAAGGTCAGGGAGGTATCGAAGATAGGTGCCTTTGTCGACTGGGGACTTGAGAAGGATCTGCTGCTCCCGTTCAAACAGCAGACATGCAGGCTCCGCCCGGGAGACGAGTGCCTTGCGGCGCTGTATATTGACAAGAGTTCAAGGCTCTGCCTTACAATGAATGTCTATGATTATCTGAATACCGATCATAATTATAAGAAGGATGACGAAGTGGAAGGGCGTGTCTATCTTATAAGCGATAACTTCGGAGCCTTTGTGGCCGTGGATGACGAGTATTCGGCGCTTATCCCGAAGAAGGAATTATACGGTGAGCTTAAGGTGGGGCAGAAGGTTAAGGCAAGGATATCCAGGGTTGAGGATGACGGAAAGCTTACGCTAAGTATCAGGAAAAAGGCTTACATGCAGATGGATGAAGACGCCGAAAGGGTAATGAAAGTAATAGAAGCCTTCGACGGTGTGCTTCCGTTTAACGACAAGGCATCGCCCGAAACCATAAGACGCGAATTCGGCATGAGCAAGAACGAATTCAAGCGAGCGGTGGGCAGATTGTATAAGGAACGGCGCATAGAGATAACCGACACCGTCATAAGGAAAATAAATTAACTATTTACAAAGCGATAAAAAAGTGTTATAAAATAACCTAATGCATAAGAATAACCGAAAAACAGGTGAAAATCATGGAAAAAAAGATCATAAGCACAGATAAGGCACCGGCAGCGATCGGACCTTATTCACAGGCAGTTAAAGCCGGAGATATCATTTATACTTCGGGTATGATACCTGTAGTACCTCAGACCGGAGAGATCGTTGAGGGTGTTGAGGCTCAGGCAAGGCAGGTTCTTACAAATGTAAGATCATTGCTTGAAGCATCCGGAAGCAGTATGGACAAGGTTATAAAGACTACTGTTTTCATAAAGGATATGAATGATTTTGCAAAGATCAATGCGATATATGCGGAATTCTTCGAAGAAGGCAGTTATCCCGCAAGGAGCTGTGTAGAGGTTGCAAGGCTTCCGAAGGATGTCCTTATGGAGATGGAAGCAATAGCCCTGGCCTGAAGGCATATGATCGGTAACAGAAAGGAGTTAAGATATGAAGGTAACAAAGATTAATGACATTGAGAAGTTTTTCGGCGTAGTGGATTCCTGCAAGGGTAAGGTAGAGCTGGTTACGGGAGAGGGCGACCGCCTGAACCTCAAGAGCAAGCTTTCACAGTATGTATCACTTGCAAACATTTTTTCTGACGGAACCATAGATGAGCTTGAGATAGTAGCTTACGAGCCCGAGGATATCGATAAGCTTGTTAATTTTATGGTTAATGCATAAAAGGAAAGAATTCTGAATGGAACAGCTTCAGAGACTTTATTATAATAAAAGAGTTAACGGTTTTTTCTTATGTTTGATAATTGTGCACTTCATGGCATCGGTCGCCATTTCGGTACTTGCCATGGGTGGGGTAGAGATAGGGACCTTTATGGCGCTGCTGATGACACAGCTGCTGCTGCTGGTTCCTTCTTTTATTTTCATAATTTCCGGTAATGATAATGTGTTTGAGTGGCTGAGGTTCAGACGGCTTAAGACGGGAACCGTGTTTATGGTCATCCTGTTCACATTTCTTACAATGCCGCTCATAAGCCTTATCAATGTTGTTTCGCAGCTGTTTACCACCAATACCGCTGTTGAAATGTCTGCGGCATTCGTGGGTATGCCGGCCGCACTGACTGTATTTATGGTAGGGATATTCGGCCCCTTCTGTGAAGAATTTGCTTTCAGGGGAATAATATTCGGAGGCTTCAGACGTTCCGGCGCCGTGCTTGCGGGTGCTGTACTTAGCTCTGTATATTTCGGGCTTATGCATCTTAACCTTAATCAGATGTCATATGCGCTGGTACTCGGAGTAGTCTTCTGCATGCTGGTGGAAGGGACCGGAAGCATATGGGCATCGATAACAGCTCATGCGGTAATAAATACGTGGAATGTGATCCTCTTACTGGTAATGGAAAAGGTATACAGTGAGATGGGAAAGAATATGTTCGAGCTTATAAATGAGGATGTGACGACCGATCAGAAGCTCGCAATGACAGGCTTCCTGCTGGTCGCATCGCTGATCTCATCGGCGCTTGCATTCGGAGTATTTATAGCTATATGCAGGCATGAGGGAAGATGGGAGGAATTTGTTTCCATATTCTACAGGAATAAGTCCGGCAATGCCGGAGAAGATACCCGGTATACCGGGGACATTGACAACAGCGACGACAACAGATATAACGGAGCCGGTAAAGACACAGAAAGCACCGGAGACGGCTGCGGCAACGAAAATAACGGGATCGGTGAAGACACAGAAAGCACCGGAGACAGCTACGGCAACGGAAATAACGGAACCGGTGAAAATAACACAAACGGAAAAGTGCGACTGCTCACCCCTTCGGGCTATATCGCAATCGCACTGTGCATATTCATCATATTCTTCCTGGACAGGATTCTCTCAATGTTTTCCATGTAGTCATCCCTGATCATACGGAAACATCAATGTTTCCACCGACAGCAGGATTTACGGACTGCTCCATCAGTTTGGCCATTGTATCCCCTGCTTCCGAGAAGTTATCAAGCGACATATCAAGCATTGCAACCCCTACATCACTCATAACCTTGTTCTGTGACATTGCCATCGATAATGACGGAATATCTATCATTGGTGTAATCTCCATAGCTTCACCTCCATTTGTTGCTTCGGAAACTTAACACGATATAATTTATCATGATGCCTATAGCTGATAATATTATATCATATTGAGATGTGTATGTGACAGACCAAAATAAAAAATATCCATAAAAATATGCACAAAAGTCACCGGCTGAAATTGGTCAGAGTAACGGAAGCATGTACCGATCCCGATTCCCCGGGTGTTTTGCGGAACACAGCGGTAAGTCACTTTGATCCGGTTAACCTGTACAGCCTGAACATATACCTGTCGAAGCTGAACTGTCCCATGCTTTCCAGGCTGTAGCCCTTATTCTCTATCTCATCTATATATGCCTCGTAACCTTCGTTGCCGTCAGGCAGCCGGTTCTTATCCGCCGTTTCATATCCGTGCATAACAGCAACCCACACAGTACCGCTGCCGGCAGCATGTATCGCGTTTTCAAGGGATTCGTAGTTGGTAAGGCGGTCGTCGTAGAAGGTCAGGCAGTAAGCCAGCTCCTCGTATTCTTCAAGAGTATACAGGGAATCCCCATTGCTGACGTTTTCCCCAAGAAAGGCTATAACCTCATCTGCTCCGGGCGCGTATTCGCTCTTCAGTGCATTTGTATACGTGACAACGCCCACCGACAGTTCAAGCAATATGATAAGGAAGGTCAATACCCCGTTGAAGCGGCCGCCGGCTTCTGCTTCCTTCGATGCCTCTGTCAGCTTTCCTGTCTCTATTGCAAAGAAAAGCCATATCAGACCGAGTGCGAAAAAGAGATAGCGGTCAACAAAGATATTGGCAGTCATGATCCTGCTTATTATGGTTCCGAAAAGAAGAACGCCATAATATATAAGGAAGCAGTATAGCGAAAACATATCTTCCGTATTCTTGGGGCTCCTGAACAGACGCCTTAAAAAAAGGAAGAAGGTTACAGTGAGAAGAAGTATGCTTAACGGAGTAAAGCCGACTGTAAACGGATATCTGCAGTATTTGATAAATACCGAAGATGTAACCTCGGGCATCGAGAAATAGCCGCTTACGCTCTTTAACTGTTTGAGGGTGACCAGCATACAGGGAAAATAGAGTATGAAGGTGGCCGCCAGACATTTGATGAAGGACCTGACCATCCTGTTGAAGAAACAGTATAACAGAAGATAAAGATACACAAACCCGACAGTTACAAAGGCAAAATGATGTGAATACCCGGCAAGCACGCTTACGGCAGTGAAGATGCACCAGTTCTTCCGTGACGGAGAACATACCACTTCGTATGCACAGATCCCGGATGCGGTAGCAAACATGAACCCCAGACTGTACATCCTTATCTCCACGCCGTAGAAGAACATATTGGGCATGAAGGTTATGGCTATTATAAAAATATATGATGTAAGATACCCGAAACGCCTGCGTACCACGGTGGCTCCGAGCAGCATGGTCAGTATCATGGGAACGGCGCTCGTTATCTTCATGACGGGAATCCTGTACCCGAAGATATCGGTGCTGAGCTTGAGCAGTATGTTATACAGCGGAGGCAGGGTATCGGCCATTGAACGCTTGATAACACCGGCCATGTCCGTATTTACAAGAGAGGCTGTGAAGGCCTCGTCCAGCCAGATGTTGTTATTGAAGGTAAGCGAAATAAAAATCGCACCGCAGATGATCACGAGGATATAGGCGGTGATGTCGGACGCTCTGTCTGTCTTAATAACTTCCGGTGAGGGGGTATCCGTATTGTTGTTTCGCATGAATGAGAGTTTCATATGGGGATCCTTTTCGAAGGGTATTGGCGCTGTCTGTTTTGCGCTCCATACTATAAATTGTATACTTTTCATCGGAGTTTTTCAATATATAGTAAAATGTAACAAAAATGAAAACTTTTTTTCTTTATTTTTTCCGGTACTTGTATTATTATATACAATGTGGGTGTATAGTATGACTTATGCTTTTCCAAAGGAGAAGGAATATGATATCTAACCAAATCTTACAATCGACAGTAGATGGACTGAAGAATATCACCAAGACGGAGCTGGGGGTAATAGATACAGATGGAAAGATATTGGCTGCGACCTTCAGGGAGCCGGGGGACTTCCGCGAGGCTGCCGCAAATTTCACGGAATCTCCGGCAGAGAGTCAGGAAATACAGGGACATCAGTTTTTCAAGGTGTATGATGACCAGCAGCTTGAATATATAATCGTTGTCCAGGGAAGCTCGGAGAATGCATATACGATCGGCAAGATTGCCGCTTTTCAGATACAGAACCTGCAGATAGCCTATAAGGAAAGATACGATAAGGATAACTTTATCAAGAACCTGCTGCTTGACAACCTTCTTCTGGTTGATATATATAACAGATCGCAGAAGCTGAGAATAGAAACGGATGTAAGAAGGGTAGCGATCGTGGCGGAGTCGGTGAACGATAAGGAGAATAATTCCCTTGAAGCGGTAAAGATGCTGTTCTCGGGACGCACCAATGACTTTATCACCGCAGTTGATGAAGATAATATCATCATCATCCGCGAAATGGGACAGAACGAAGGATATGATGAGGTGGCGAAGGCAGCGCATCAGATCTATGAGCTGTTTGAACAGAAGGGCTTTAGGAATCTTCATGTATCCTACGGTACGATAGTAAAGGAGATAAGGGAAGTCAGCCGCTCATATAAGGAAGCGCGTATGGCTCTTGACGTGGGTAAGATATTCTTTGATGACAGATATGTCATCGCATACAGTGAACTGGGCATAGGACGGCTTATATACCAGCTGCCGATCCCTCTTTGCAAGATGTTCATCAAGGAAATATTTGACGGCAAGTCACCGGATGATTTCGATGAGGAGACCATAACCACGATAAACAAGTTCTTCGAGAACAGTCTTAACGTATCCGAGACCAGCCGCCAGCTGTACATACACAGAAACACACTGGTTTACAGGCTTGACAAGCTTCAGAAGACCACCAATCTGGACCTGCGTGTCTTTGAGGATGCAATAACCTTCAAGATCGCCCTGATGGTCGTAAAATACATGAAATACATGGAGGACTTTGATTTTTAAGATTGCGATTTGCAAGAAATATGTATATATAATCCGGATCGTCGTGCTTGCACGTAAGAGACGGTTTATATATACATATAATTCCTGCGAAGCAGGAATCGCGTCCGACATGAGTAATCCAGCACGAAGTGCGATGAGTATGTGAGCGTAGCGAGCAGACATGATTACGAATGGAAGGAGGCGTTCTTGCAAAGAAAGAACGTATCCTGCGGAGCAGAAAAGAAGGAGGCGTTCTTGCAAAGAAAGAACGTATCCTGCGGAGCAGAAAAGAAGGAGGCGTTCTTGCAAAGAAAGAACGTATCCTGCGGAGCTGAAAAGCAGGAGGCATACTTGCAAAGATATAATACATATACAGGTGAGTAAATTAAGAGGGGAGAAATTAATAATGGCTTCATCAAGAAAAAATGAAAATTATGACGATATTGCCATGATCACGCTTGAGCACGTGAGTAAAAGCTATACCAATGACGGAATACCTGCGCTTAATGATGTGTCATTGGAGATTGAAAAGGGTGAATTCGTATTTATAGTCGGCGATTCCGGTTCCGGTAAATCGACGATGATCAAGCTTCTGTTAAGAGAGCTTAAGCCCAGTACAGGCAGGATAATCGTAAATAACTGTGATCTGGCCAGGCTGACACAGCGCAAGATACCTAAATACAGAAGAAACATAGGATGTGTATTCCAGGATTTCTGCCTGCTTAAGGATCGTAACGTGTATGAGAACGTTGCCTTTGCGCAGCGTGTTATAGAGGTTCCGACCAAGAAGATCAAGAAGAACGTTCCGGCCATGCTTTCTCTGGTAGGACTTCCCGAGAAATATAAGAGTAAGATAAGGCAGCTGTCCGGTGGTGAACAGCAGAGGGTTGCTCTTGCAAGGGCACTTGTTAACAACCCGCCGATCCTTCTTGCCGATGAGCCTACGGGTAATCTCGACCCCAGGAATTCATGGGAGATCATGAAGCTTCTGGAGGAAATAAACCGGAGGGGAACAACGGTTGTGGTAGTTACTCATAACCGTGAGATCGTTAATGCGATGCGTAAGCGCGTTATAACGGTCAAGAAAGGCGTTATAGTAAGCGACGAGGAAAAGGGTGAGTATATAGATGAAGATTAGTACTTTTGTTTTTACTTTTAAACAGGGATTTAAGAATATTTTCCGCAATAAGCTGTTCTCACTGGCTACAATAGCCACAATAGCGGCATGTATATTTCTGTTTGGAGTATTTTATTCTCTGGTAGTGAATGTCCAGTACAGTATAGCAAAGGCCGAGACGAATGTTGCGGTTACGGTGTTCTTCAATGAGGATATTTCGGAAGGCCAGATACAGCAGATCGGAGAGATGATACGCGGAAGAAGCGAGGTCGCTTCGGTTGAATATGTATCCGCCAGTGATGCCTGGGAATCCTTCAAGGTAGACTATCTCGGAGAGTATGCTGACGGATATGAGGGTGATAATCCTCTTGAAGGAAGCGAGAACTATGAGATCTATCTTAAGGATGTATCCAAACAGCCGGAGCTGGTAGCCTGGCTCGAGACGGTGGACGGAGTGCGTGAGATCAACCATTCCGACGTTACCGCCAACATACTTACCCAGTTCAATAAGATGTTAAGCTATGTGTCGCTCGGAATTATCGGCATACTGCTTGCGGTATCTCTCTTCCTCATAAGCAATACGGTCTCGATGGGTATAGCGGTACGTCGTGAAGAGATCGGTATTATGAAGCTTATCGGGGCGACCAATTTCGTGGTAAGATTCCCTTTCCTTATAGAGGGAGTTCTTCTGGGACTTATAGGAGCAGGTATACCACTTGCCGCCGTATATTACATGTATAATTACATAACAGGATATGCAGAAGATCATTTTGTTATCCTGAACGATCTTCTTCAGTTCCAGTCGCCGAGGGAAATCTTTTCGGTATTGATCCCTGTGGCAATGGTATTGGGTGTGGGTCTGGGCTTTTTCGGAAGCTTTATATCTGTTAAGAGACATTTGAGGGTGTAATGGACAACACAGGCATAATCATTTCGATCATGTGACCCGGTGCAGAAGAATATTCGTTTGATCTGCTAAAGATATCCGGATTGGGGAAGCCGGATAATTAAAGAAAAGCGAACTCATCGGAAATTCAGGATTCTATATATTGTCGGTCGTCTGAAATAAGGGGAAATTACATGAGAAACAGTAAATGCGTAAAGAGGGTAATCGCATTTGTGACGGTGATCGCATTAACGGCAGAGATGCCGTTATTTGTGCGTGGAGCAAAGCTTACAAACGATCTTATAAAACAGAGTGAGGCGGAAAAGAAGAACGCTGAGAGCAGTAAGGCACAGCTTAAGAAAGGTCTTACCGATGTCAAGCAGATGATAGCCGACCTTGAGAGCGCCAAGGGAGAGTTAAAGTCATATATAGTTAAGCTGGACGAGGATCTTTCTGTGATAGAAGATAATATCCAGGTGCTTGAGGAAGCGATCGAGGATAAGCAGAAGGAAATAGATGAGACCCGTGAGAAGCTGAGCGAAGCAATATGGGACAGCCAGCAGCAATACGGTCTCATGAGAAAGAGGATCCAGTTCGTCTATGAAAAGGGAAAGACCTCGAATATAGAAATGCTTATCAATTCTTCATCCTTTGTTGACTTCCTGAACCGTGCGGATTATATAACCAAGATGTCGGAATATGACAAGAAGATGCTCGATAAGTTTGTGGCAACCCAGAACCTTATTGCCAATATCAAGGAACAGCTTGAGCAGGAGGAGGTAGAGCTCGAAGAGGCGAGGCAGGATCTTGAAACAGAGAAGGGATCCCTTGAGGAGCTTATAAAAACCAAGGAAAATCAGATATCCGTTTATGAGGCGGATATTAACAATAAAGAAGCGGCGGTTAAGGAATACGAAGCCGAGATAGCGGCACAGGAAGAGATAATAAAAGTACTCGAGGCCCGTATTGCCGAGGAACGCAAGCGTCTTGAGGAAGCAAACAGAAGGCGTTACGACGGCGGAATGTTTAAGTTCCCTTGTCCCAATTACACAAGGATATCTGATGATTACGGAATGAGAATGCATCCCACACTGGGAGTGGAGAAGTTCCATAACGGTATCGACTTGGCGGCTCCGTCCGGTTCTCCCATCCTTGCAGCTTATGACGGTGATGTAGTCGGGGCAGGCTATTCATCGACCATGGGTAACTATCTGATGATAGATCATGGTGACGGTCTGTTAACCATTTACATGCATGCATCCAAGCTGTACGTCTCAACGGGTGCGGCTGTCAGCAAGGGCCAGAAGATAGCGGCAGTCGGATCAACGGGACGAAGCACCGGACCGCACCTTCACTTCGGGGTAAGGCTGAACGGTAACTACGTAAGCCCCTGGAAATACCTTAAATAGATCATAAAGGGAACCACGAAGCGGTGGATTCGATAATTAATTAATTATTAAGGAAACAGAAATGGATAATTCAGAGAAACGTTTAATAAACAAAGGCAGGCTTCAGGGCTTTGTCATAACTTTTGTGATCATGCTGATCGTATTCGTTATTGCGGTAGCGGTAATGGGTCTTTTTATGCTTGGCTCCGGAAGCTTTAATTACAGCGCATTTTACGGGAAGCCATCGGAATCGATCATAGATGCTCAGGCAGAGAACAAGATCGAAACCCTTCAGTCCATAGTTGAGAAATACTACCTGAATGAGTATTCCAAGGAGGAAATGCAGGACGGGCTGTATAAGGGTCTGCTTGACAGCCTCGGAGATCCCTATTCCGTTTATTATACCGAAAAGGAATACAGTGAAATGACGGAGGACTCAGAGGGAGTCTTTGAAGGGATCGGAGCATATCTGTCGCAGGATCCCGAGACAATGGTCGTAACGGTAACGCGCCCCATTCCCGATTCGCCCGCCGAAAAAGCAGGTATCCTTGCAGGAGATATAATCGTAGAGGTTGATGAAGAGAATGTTGAAGGTGACGACCTTAATATAACCGTGGCGAAAATAAGAGGAAAAGCCGGGACCAAGGTAAAGATAGGTGTCAAACGTGAGGGACGTGACGGAGTTATCCGGTTTGACATAGTAAGGGCCAGCGTTGAATCAATGACCGTTGATTCCAGGATGCTCGATGACAGCATCGGATATATCCAGATATCCGAATTCGACGATATTACTTATAATCAGTTCCTTAAGGCATTTAATGAGCTGAAAAGAGAAGAGATGAGAGGACTCATCCTTGACCTTAGAGATAACCCGGGCGGAAGCGTTCAGACCTGCGTTGAAATAGCGGATGAGCTTCTTCCGGAGGGACTGATAGTATACACAGAGGAGAAGGACGGAGATAAAGACGAATACACCTCATCGGGTGAGACTTTCTATGACGGTCCTTTAGTCCTTCTGGTTAACGGGAACAGTGCCAGTGCGGCAGAAATATTGACAGGCGCTGTGAAGGATTACGGAATAGGTACGATTCTTGGGACCAAAACCTTCGGCAAGGGAATAGTGCAGCGGATACTTCCGCTTGGTGACGGGACAGGCGTCAAGGTTACGATAGCATATTATTATACTCCGAACGGGATCAGCATTCACGAGGTGGGAATAGATCCTGACGAAGAGCTGGAGCTGGATGTTGATGCATACGTGAAAGAAGGAAAAGACAATCAGCTGGACAGGGCTGTGGAAATAATAAAGAGCGAGCTGAAATAGGGATCAATATATGGATGATATTATCATAAGAAAAGGGAGAAGCGGATCTCCCGGTTATGCAGTTGGTAAGCTGTACATATATAAACGTGACCCGTATCATGCTCCAAGGAAAACCGTACAGGATGCCGAAGCAGAATATCTAAGGTTTGAAAATGCGCGTATTTCCACAATAAAGAGTCTTGAATCGGTCTATAACATGACGAGGGAACTCGCAGGTTCAAAGAATGCCGATATCTTCACGGCGCAGTCCATGATGCTTCAGGATGAGGATTATCTTTCCCTGATAAAAACCAATATCCTGGATGAGAGAAAGAATGCGGAATGGGCGGTAAGTGATGCCAGCCGGCACTATTATGATTTCTTTACATCCACCGATGATGAAGTGCTTAAAGCCAAGGCAGTGGATATTAAGGATGTGTCCAATAAGCTGATACGTCTGCTCTCCGATGCGGATCAGAATAACGGACCGGAATTCAGTGAGCCGGTCATACTGGCCGCGGGATACATAAGTCCTTCCGAGCTCGTTCAGGCAGACGAAAGCAGGATCAAGGGAATTGTTATGAGGGAGGGATCGGCATATTCGCATGTCGTTATCCTTGCTAAGAGCCTTGGGATCCCGGTAGTACTGGGTGTTGGTCTGCCGGCTGCTCAGTCAGGCTGTGAAGCCGTTATAGACGGGAATGACGGCAAAGTCATAATACATCCTGATGATGAAACGGTAGGTCATTACCGGCATTTAATAGATGAAGGGATAAATGAAAGATCACGCCTTCGCGAATATATAGGAAAGAAGACTCAGACGCAAGACGGAAGGAGCATTGAGCTGTTTGCCAATATCGGAATGCCGTCCGACGCAGTGAAGGCAGAGGAGAATGACTGTGATGCGATAGGACTTACAAGGACTGAGTTCATCTTTACAGACCGTGATAATCTTCCGTCCGAGGAGGATCATTTCAAAGCATATAAGGAAATAGTGGAAGCGGTCAAAGGGAAACCGGTAGTGTTCAGAACGTTTGACCTTGGTGCTGATAAGAAGCTGAAGGCATACGGGCAGGTACATGAGGATAATCCGGCGCTTGGAATGAGAGCCATCAGGCTATGTCTTACGGATAAAAGCATATTTATTCCCCAGATAAAAGCCATACTGCGGGCTGCAATGTACGGGGAAGCTGCCATGATGTTTCCCATGATCACTTCGACAAATGAGCTTGTAAGGATCAGGGAGATAGTGGCGGAGGCTGAGGAAGAGCTTGGAAGAGAAGGTAAGCCGTACCGTAAGGTCAAGCAGGGCATCATGATAGAAACACCTGCTGCTGCTCTTATTTCGGATGAACTGGCAGAAATGGCTGATTTCTTCAGTATAGGTACTAATGATCTCATGCAGTATACACTTGCGATAGACAGGCTTAACAGCAGCCTGGCTCCGTTCTATACACCACATCACAGAGCTGTCATGAAGATGATAGAGATGACGATCGCAAATGCGCATAAGGCCGGCATCAAGGTAACGATATGCGGTGAGCTGGCTTCTGACATGAGCCTGACCGAGACCTTTATAGATATGGGAATGGACGCTCTTTCGGTACCGCCGGGACTGATACTTAAATTACGAAGGCACATATGCAGTCTGTGAGGCTTCTTCTTGACTATTGCGTTTATAGAGGTTACTATAATAACAAGTTTTGCATGCGAATAGTTAAAATAGCAACCTATGCATTTGTAATAGATATAAAACACTATTGATACATATGGAATAATGAGGGTTCTGTATGTGCTTTGAGTTGTGAGGAAAAATGTACAAGAGATATAAACAGGACTGGCTTAAGCACGTTGATTTCTTCATAGTGGATGAGATAGCCCTTCAGATAGCCTATATCTGCGCTTCTTTGATCAGACACGGAACCGTGCCTTATACAAGATCCATATATGTTAATCTTTCTCTGTGGCTCGTGCTCATTGATTTTGCATCGCTCATATTGTTTGACGCTATGCATAACGTTATGAAGAGAGGCTATATTGAAGAGATTACTTCGGTAATAAGACATGCATCCATAGTGTTCGGACTTACAGCGGTATATGTTTTCGTAACGAAGCTCGGTGATGATTATTCCCGAATGCTTATAGTCATAGGTTATGGACTGTATATGATAATAACCTATATCATGAGGCTTATATGGAAGGCTGTACTCCGGAATGTTTTCTTCGTCGGCAGTAAGAAGCGGGTAATGGTAGTGGTCCTTCATTCAACATCCGCAAGAAAGACGCTTGAGAGGCTGTTAAACAGCAACGTGGGCAGATTCTTCATAGCGGGTGTGATAATAGATAAGAAGACTGATATCAAGGAAATAGAGGGTGTACCTGTGGTGGCATCCCTGGAGGACGCTTCCGGATATATAGCAAAGAGATGGGTCGATGATGTATTCATTGACGGTTCGATAGATGACAGGAAGACGGCGAAGCTGGTGGAAGACTGTATCACGATGGCGGTACCGGTTCACTACCTCGTACCTGCGATCGGAGAGGGTCTTAACAAGCAGTTTGTCGAGAAGATAGCCGGGATGACGGTATTGACATCATCGATCAATTCCGCAACTCCCATGCAGAACTTCGTTAAGAGATCTTTCGATATAATAGGGGCTTTGATAGGCTCGGTTATAACTCTCATTATAATGGTGATCGTCGGTCCCATGATTAAGAAGGAGAGTCCGGGCCCCATACTGTACAGACAGGAGAGGATAGGACTTAACGGAAAGAAGTTCAAGATATTCAAGCTGCGCTCCATGTATATGGATGCGGATGAGAGGAAGAAGGAGCTGATGGATAAGAACCGTGTCAAGGACGGCATGATGTTCAAGCTTGACTTCGATCCCCGGATAATCGGTAATAAGGAACTTCCGGACGGAACCAGGAAGACCGGAATAGGTGAATTCATAAGAAAGACAAGCCTTGATGAATTCCCACAGTTCTTTAATGTTCTGGCCGGTCAGATGAGTCTTGTCGGAACGAGACCTCCGACAGTAGATGAATGGGAGAAATACGAGTTCCATCACAGGGCAAGGCTGGCATGTAAGCCGGGTATTACAGGCCTGTGGCAGGTGAGCGGAAGAAGCGAGATCACAGACTTCGAACAGGTGGTTAAGCTGGATACAGAGTATATAACCAACTGGTCATTTGCACTCGATGTAAAGATACTGTTCAAGACAGTAGTAGTTGTTTTGGGTGGCGAAGGAGCCATGTAATATACGCAGCAAAAGAATACACAGGGACGGTTTCAATGCCGTCCCTGTGTTTAGTTTTTTTTCCGGGCATTAACCACTCTTATGAGATAAGGTTGCTGTCATCCAAAGCCTTGTACATTGAAAACAGCATACCTTATCCATTCAATGGTTTGCGGTACCAAGAGCTCTGTGATTGTGTTTCACGAGGATTACCGGATAACCACCTCATCACCCATCACGGCGGCCTCTTCTTCGGTCAATGCCCTCATCTGATAGGTGATGTGTACATTTATATTCTCTTTGGATTTCCCTTTCCTGATGATATCCGACCAGTCAGCCTTCGTATTGCATGCACCCTCAACTACCCATCCATATGATGTGAAATCAGCATTCTCCTTTAAGATGTAGCCATCCCCATATTTCTCGAAATTACCAATATCCGCAGGAATAAACATCTGAAGCTCGGCCCTGCCGTTCTCATCAATGCTTATCCTGTGACCTTCGATCTCCGTTATATCCTTATTTCCGAACGGGCTTTCAAGATCTTCCACAACATTATCTTTTATTATATTCGAAGCGGTATCACTGCCCAAAGCGGTATCACTGCCCAAAGCGGTATCACTGCCGGAAGCAGTATCACCGTCAGAAACGTTATCAGAACCGGTCCCGGAAGCACTTCCGGGATCACTCGCAGTTCCCTCAGCCAATATAACATCATCTGCGTTACCCTCCGACTTATGGAAGCTTACCGGAACAAGCTCGAAGGTGACGTTCATCTCATTATCATTCTCAACGGAGCCCTTATCAGTGAATCTGACAGGCCAGTCATAAGGATTATCCACTTCCAGAGTCACAGAAAGCAGTACAGGAACGGTACTCCTGTTGATCGCCAGAGCGGCGTCAGACGTTGATCTGTGAAGGACACCACCCGTGTGACTGGTGAAATATATACTGGATTTGCTGTAATCTTCTCTGGAGTTACTGTATCTGCTTAATATATCCTGCGGATCCATGACGAAATCATATGCCTTCTCGGGAATGACGGGCAGGACCATGTCAATTATATTACCGGAGTATATATTTACTTCACCTTCGCCGGCCAGTGAAGAAGCCCCCGTCACCTCCTGTAATTCGGTAGCGGCACTCCCGGGAACCTGCTCATCGTTTCCATCGCCATTCCGGGTCGTTCCGTCACTATTAGTATCAGCTGTCCCATTAACATATTCAACAGGTTCGACTGCATCATATATGATCATACCATTATCTTCTATATTTCCATTTCCCGGATTTCCTTTCTCCGTCAGAACATCTTCATCACCTGCAGGCACCGTCTCTAACGTATCCACATACAGCTCACCCTGATAAGCATACCCGTTAATCCCGAAAACACCCGTCAGAAGAAGAGAAGAAACTAATATCCTGCAAATGGTTTTTCTGTTCATATCAAACCCTCCCATTATGACGAATCCTCAAAATACTTCGTATTATTCAGTATAACATTTTATTGCGAATGCAACAATCAAAATTTGGACATTTATGCAAAACGTGACAATACATTTATATAATCTGTAATTTGCAACTTGATATATCTCAAAATGAAAAAACGCCTAAATAAATCTTATCACATAAATACGCTAAAATCACGTATTATCGAGACTGAGACATAAAAAAAGTAAAAAGTTCTTGCAATAAATGTCATATTGTTGCATAATACAAATACACAATATTGCATAAGAAAAGGACATTAATGCACAATATATATGGTCATAATTGCAGAATGATCCAGTATGTGTGAAATAACCGGAGGGGCATAGCAGTGACTAAGAAGACTAAAACTGTACTCATCATCATGGGAGCGGTCATTGCCATATTGGCAGCAGTAATAATAGTAATGGCGTTAAGAGGAAAGAAGGATACACCGGCGCAGACCCCTGAGGAACCGGAGAAGAGAAGTACCCTGATAACCGAAGATAATGCCGATGAAGTGTTGGAAGAAATGGGCAATCGCGAATATGTGGAGCCCGGTTATTACAATGTAAGGATGAACACAGAGTGGCATTACAAGACAGGGGACGCCGAATCGGAAGATTCATATGTTGCTAACAGTGATATGAACACGAATGATGTCTACTTCGATGTTGTGTTGGCAGAAGATGAATCACAGGTCTTATATAAGTCTCCCATCATACCCGTAGGTAAGGACATAAATAACATTAAACTTGACAAAAAGCTGGATGCGGGCACTCATGAGTGCGTTATGATCTATCATCTCGTGGATGATAAGCAGGAAACTTTAAGCACTCTCAGGGTAACCTTGAATATAATCGTGGAGAAATGACAGTAATATTCACAAGCATTAACTGCAGTTTTACATGCAGGCTTCCCGGGTCTGCCGGTTATACGATTCACGTATCGGCAGAGTCGGGCTCGGTACGGATAAGATAGTAACACGCCGGCATTTATATCTTAGGATGTGATCTTTGGCGTGATTATTATATAGCTGCCAACAAAATGCTTCAAGGAGGAGAATGAATGAAGGCTAAGAAGATCATTGCAATAGGTCTTGTTGCGACAATGACCTTGGGTATGTCAACGAGCGTACTCGCAACAACGGAATTTGATAATTACGACAATGAACCGGGCTTTGAGAACTGGGACAGCGAGTTCGGACCCTATGACAACGCATATAATGCAAAAGGGCAGGGCTGGCTGGAAGGAGGAACAGGCATTAATGAAAGCTATGCAAATGTCATAGTGCCTACAACACCTGCCGTGGATCTAAAGCGCGGTGAACCGGGGCTGTTTGATTTCGGCTTCGATCCGCAGCGACTGGTCAAGAGAACAGAAGCGGCAAAGTATAAGGACAAGAATACATTCACTAATGATGCTCTTAACAAAGGTGTGTATTTTGTAAATCCCCCGGAAGGAGAGGAGGAACTTAATAAATACGACAACAAGAGTGTCAGGTATACTGCCACCAACATAGGTACCGTTCCTCTGGCACTCACAATCAAAGCAAGTCTGTCGGGCGGAAACAGCTTCACGTACCTTGAGAAGGCACCAGCGGAAGCACCGGTAGCTGCTTTGGATTGGTTCATGGATCTTTATAACGGTGCTGTCGGAAGCACATGGAAAGAAGCACAGGACCAAGATGCTAATAAAAATGAAGTAGCCTTTGGAAATGCAATAAAAGATGCTGATTCATTGGACGTTTGCTTTTCAGATGATCAAAAGAAACAGATAAAGGAATTTTTAAGCTGTACATTTGTCAAACCGCAGTTTGAGGATGCGACCGGAGCGAGCCTGATAAATTCAGTACTTGATGACGTTTCGGATTTAGATTTTAATGCTGAAGAAGACACTGCTGTTCTGTATTTTAAAGGGCAGTTTAATGAATGGACAACTAAGGTTGATGCTGACGCATCGGCACCGGTCAATGAGGATGCAGTAGGCATGTACATGGGTCTGAATGTAGCAACGGGAGTGGAGAACGGCGAGTATTCGGCATCTGTAGAAACTCCTTTCAAGGCTGTAGAGGACACAGCAGGTGACGGCGAAGTACCGGAGGAAAACAATGCAATCAAGATTGATGCTTCAGCAACATTTACTCAAGTGGTAGAAGGAAATCCCGATAACTATGCAATTATATGGGATACAGGAAGTAAGACCTACAGATACGCCATGAAGCCTTCAGAAGGAGAAGGAGCCCGTACCGAGCCTTTCAAGACTGTAGCTTTCTGGTTCAGAGGGATCGCAACAGAGAATGATATGATCCCTGATGAACTGGCAGTTCCCGCTCTTGACTTTACATGGAGCTTCTCACAGACGATACCTGAAGCTCCGAAGCTTGTGTCAGTTAATTCAGAGGCTGTTACAGAGATCCCGCAGCAGTTTACTGTGGATTCATGTGTAGATGGTAAGATTGTTTTGGCATTTAATACGAATGTAACTTCTGTTGAATGCGCTGATACATCGGATGCCGAGACCTGGAGTGCGATTGACAGTCAGTACTTCGCTATCGAAGGAAAAGAATTAACAATAAATGAAGCATTCTTTGACTACATCATGGGAAGTGCCAAATATCTGAAAGTGAACTTTGCAGGAACAACTTCCACCTGTATTTATAAGTTTGTGGATGATCGCCAGTGATGGTTCAACAGACATCAAAATGAGCAGTAAATGAGCTTAAAAACAGAACACAGGTAATATCGCGTCAACACTGAACAGCAGTACGGCGTGGTCATTATAAACAAAACAACCAATAATGTTCAAGGAGGAAGATGAATGAAAGCTAAGAAAATTATCGCAATCGGTTTGGTTGCAACGATGACATTGGGTATGTCGACAAGCGTATTTGCCAATGATCCGGAGCCGGTTATTTTAGAAGGATATGAGGATTATGCCAATGAACCGGAATTTGTGAACTGGGACAGCGAATACGGGCCTTATGACAATGCATATCATGTGAAAGGTCAGGGCTGGCTGGAGAGCGGAGTGGGCATTAACGAAAGTTATGCGAACGTAATTGTTCCCACAACCCCTAATCTGAATATCAAGCGCGGCGAGCCGGGTCTCTTTGACTTTGGTTTCGATCCCCAGCGTCTGGTTAAGAGAACAGAAGCAAAGAAATATGCCACATTAGAGAATATTACCCAAGATGCTCTGAAGAACGGTATATACTTTATAAATGATACGGCAAAGTATACAGCCGATGATTTCGGTAAGGACCCTGTAGAGAGTCTCAACACATTTGACAACAAGAGCGTGAAGTACGAAGCAATAAACATAGGTACCGAGGATCTTGCTCTTACGGTTCAGGCTACTTTAAAAGGCGGCGAGAAGTTCGCATATCTGGAAGAAGATCCCGCTGCTCAGGATGCTCCTACCTTAAGTGATAAGAAGGCCACGGACGTGTTGACTGAGTACAAATCAGTAGATGCAGTCACGAATGCTTGGAATAGTCGTCGAAATGCATTAAATGAAGATAAGCAGGAAGGTGAAGAAGGATACGTTTCCGATGATATCTGGACATTTGCCACTCATTTTGTTCGTGATAATGACTTTGCGGAGACCTTAAATGGAATAGCGCAAACCGCAACGTTTAAAACTAAACAATTTAAAACGGAAAGCACAGGTAATGCAGTAGTTGCAACAGATTTGGTTCAGGCGGCTTTAATTGCAGCAGAAAATGCTTATGAAGCAGCCGAAACAGCCAAATACGAAGCCGGGGTAACTGCTTTCAGAAATCACTTAGACACCTATTACCTTGTCAATGATGAGTCAGATGAAGCCTCATACAGTGATGAAGTAGGAATGTACATGGGTCTCAACGTAGCTTTAGGCGAGGAACAAACTGATGCTTCTGAAGAGGAACAGTATTCAAATCCTACCGAAATTCCATTCAAGGTTGTAACGGACGCAGCAAGTGAGGGTGATGAAGCCGATGCAAGCTCAGCAAATGCAGATGCGGCTGCAGCATTTACACAGGTAGTAGCAGGAAACCCCAATAACTATAAGACCATATGGGATGCAGGAGCAAAAGCCTATAGGTATGCAATGAAAGAAGATCGTGATGAGCCTTTCCAGACAGTAGCATTCTGGTTCAGAGGAGTTGCATCCTATAACCAAACAGTTCCGGCTGATTTAAAGGTTCCCGCACTTGACTTCACTTGGAGTTTTTCGAAGGAGATACCGGAGCCGGAAGTTATTGCACCGAAGCTTGCTAAGGTCGATGGAGTTGATGTGTCACCCGAATTTGCAGCTGAACCTGTATTTGGTGTTAATCAATATGGAGAAACAGGTGTAACATTAACATTTGATCCCGGTACTACGACTGAAGGAATTAAAGATATTACTTTTAGTTCAAATGGTAATAGCTATTATCCATATGCAAATCCTGACCAATATTTTACAATTAATGGCAACGTACTTGAAGTTAAGTCAAAAGTATTTGATATAGTTACGAGTGATGCTGCCCATATAAGGTATTGGAAGGTATCCTTTGGTGATAATGCAAGTGTAATTTTGGTTTTTGTTCCAGAAGTTAATTAAAGATATGTTTTACTAAACAAAAAGCCGTAGGATGTTTCATCCTACGGCTTTTTGCTTGCTGTATCATGGTTTTACCAAGGTAAGTTTATCAAAAAGCACTGAATTTTAGTTGTAGTTTTCGTTCATGCTATGAATACTTGATTGAATATTTTTCGATTTTCTATCCATTATCATCAAAATAGCCTGTTTTAAGTTTGTTGCATATTTTACATTCCGATACTGTCCGTTCTTAACATCGTTTATAATTTCTTTTTTTTCATTTTGTGCAATTAAAAAGCCATGGCAGTTCGTTGTTGCACATATACTGCAATCTCTGATCTTATCTCCGATAGCATAGCACTCATTAAGATCAAGGTGAAACTCTTCTATTGCCTTATTGTACAAACCCAATTTAGGCTTTCTGCAGTCGCAATCTACTCTAAACTCCGGGATTTTTGCATCCGGATGATGGGGACAATAATATACTTTGTTGATGTGTATACCCTGAGTTTCCAGAGAATCCAACATCCAATCATTTAAATAGTTGAATTCTGCCAAAGTATAGTATCCTTTTGCTATTCCGCTTTGGTTTGTAATAATAATCAATTTATATTCTGCATCCTGCGCAATTCTTAGGGCATCTATAACTCCGGGCAGAAATTCATAGTCACTGACTTTATAGAGATAATTTTTTTCTACATTTATTGTTCCGTCTCTATCTAAAAAAATCGCTTTATTAAAATCTGTTAACATAGTTATTTGGTTACCTATATCAATCTTGTGTATTATTCATTTTCGTATCAATAACGTATTTAGAAGTAGTCATCGATTTGATGATTACTTGTTATTTAGAGTATTTCTCTTATTGCATCTTTAACTTGACCAACGTTAATATTATTTAAGCAGCTCATAATTCCTTTCTTTTTATAGCACTGTGAATAACATATTGGATTTTTTTTCTTAATTATATTTTTTCGCTGTAAACATAGATAGCAGTTGTATTCAGCTTTGGATGTTACGCATTTACAAATATTGCCATTGCATGCTTCGACCGGGTAGGGGAAGTATTTTTTACCCTCGTAGTATCCTCTGAGAACAACTGCTGGGGTTCCTAAGGAAAGAGCAACATGAATAGCTGCTGAATCAACTCCTATAACCAATTTTGAAAACTGTATTATACTAAACCATTCACTGAATGATGTCTTTCCGGTAAGATTGATCAGTCTATTAGATGTATCCATAACAGTGTATTCATTAGTACCGCAAAGTACTACATCATAATCATATGTCTCTGTAATAAAATGAATAATTTCAGAAATCTTTTCTGCATTCCATGTTCTGTATACAGCAGAAGAATCCGTACTAATAACTACATACATTTTATTGTTGTCAAAATATGGATGAAGATTAAGAACAGATTTCATATTCGACACAACAGGATTGACTTGAATGTTCTCATATCTGTTAAGCAATATAGCATGTCTGTTTAATTCCCATGTATCCATAGGCACTATAGTTGTATCTGTAAAACACTTATTTACCAAGTAGCGATTAACTGGATTTCTACTGTTCATTTCAACTTCGGACGTTACTCTGATTACTTTTGATGCCCTTAAGTTTGAGACAATCACACAAGTTTCCAATGCACCATCTTTAGCATAAATTGATTTATAAGATTCACTGCCTAGTTCTTTTATTGCGTTTTTAATATCTTTAAGATTCTTTGTATACGTGCATTTACAAAAATACCTTTCGGAGAATCCAAGTGAGTTTATGTAAAAGTCTTTAACACTTTGTCGGCATAATATCCTTAAACGTTTTTTTCCTTCATATGGGTATTTATACACTAATTCACGCATACAGTCCTGAAAGAGTATGGCATCTCCAAATGCAGCACTGAACAATATCAGAATACTCTCTGATTTCTTTGCTTTTTTTTGATGTAATACTCCGTTTAATAGTAAAAGATATTTCCTTAATTTTTCTATCATTTATTATGCTCCATATATATCATAAGGGGTACTGCTTGCGGTTGATTTCTTATGATGGTTCTCAGTTTTCATATTCTGTTTTACACTACCGGCAATGATTCATTGCGACAATGCATCCTCAACTATCTCACATATGCTGTGAATTATGTTGATATGACTTTCCTGAACTCTTGCTGTAATATTACACCGCACAATGACCGGATAATCTACTTCATTGGAGATTTTTCCACCATCTTTTCCTAGTAATGCTGCGGTTTTTGCGCCTTTTCCTTTTGCGACCTTAACTGCTCTGAGAACATTTTCCGAGTTACCGCTTGTACTGATTCCGATAAAAAGATCGCCTGATTTTGTGAGACCTTCTGCCTGTCTTGCAAACACTTCATCATATCCATAATCATTTGCGATTGCAGTCATTGTTGTTACATCAGCATTCAACACAACGGCAGCCCATGCAGAGCGTTCCTTTTGAAAGCGTCCGACAATCTCTCCGGCGAAATGGAGAGCATCAGATGCCGAACCGCCATTTCCACATAGTATAAGCTTGTTTCCGTTCTTAATAACTTCAATAATTTCTTCGGCGATTTTAACAATAGTAGAAACAAGAGCATCATCTTTGATATTTTGTTCTTTCAATGCGATGCTGTCCTGAAACCGTTGAATTATTAGTTTTTTTGCTTCCATCTTAATCTTCCTCATTTCTAACAGCTATACCATATTATTAAGTATCGCCTTATTCAATTTACATTTGTCTGCTCTTTTCTATTGTTCGAGTTGTAGAGTAACCATGAATGAACGGGACTGCTCTGTATTCCTTGGCATATATTGCTTCCGGAACCTGATCTACAGAGTAATCGCCACCTTTAGCATGAATATCAGGTGCAATCAGTTTAAGGAGTGCCATTGGAGCTTCCAAAGCAGTCTTTTTCAATTCAAAGCTCATCCCGGCAATATCCTCATCGGGAATTGTTTTGTTATCTGATAGCGGATCAAATAAAGCCACAGCATCAACGCAGTCAAGAGCAGCAATAACCATTGCTCTGTCTTCTTCAGTATTAATTGGCCTGCCAGCCCCCTTTAATCTTTTTACGGACTTGTCTGTATTGATCATGACAATCAAATGATCTCCATAAGATTTAGCTTCCTCAAGAAGCGATATATGCCCGCGATGAATAATATCAAAACAGCCATTTGTTGTGACTATGGTTTCTCCATTGTGTTTCCATTCTGCGATCAGCTTTTTCAAGTCATTTCTTTCGTTTAGTCTAAATATCTTTTGCTTTCTGTAGCTGCTTTTTGAAGTCATAGCTTCTTCAACTTCATGTAGATAAACTGCAGATGTTCCGACTTTCCCTACTTGGATACCGGCGGCGTGATTGGCAATATTCATAGCGTCCTGAATATTAATACCACTTGCCAGTGCAGCTGTCAGATAGGCAATTGTAGTATCTCCTGCACCTGTGACATCATAAACAGACTTTCCGACTGTATCGAGATGATAGACGATATCTGGGCCTACAAGCACCATGCCTTTTGATCCACAAGTGGTCAAAATGTAGCTACATTCTGATTTCTGAAGAAGATATCTGGCTGCTGAGATAAGCTCATCATCAGTTGAAACCGGCATTTTAGTAAGATCATGCAGTTCTTTCTTGTTCGGTTTTAATAACCATGCTCCTTTATATTTTTCGAATCTTGCATCCTTAACATCTACCAAAACCTTTTTGCCATGTTCACGAGCAATGTTGATTATACCTTGAGTGAACTCATAAGTAAGTAAGCCCTTTATATAATCTGATATTAGAATAAGGTCAAACTGATCGATCACACTATTAAGTTGTTGGAGAAGAGATGTGGCTTCATCATTTGTTATAGGCTGATTGTCTTCGATATCCAGTCGAAGAACTTGTTGATTATTTTCTGCCAGGAATCGGGTTTTGGTTATTGTAGGACGATTCCATGTGGCTAACAAAGAATTGTTTACTCCAATTTCTTTGAAGAGTTCTCTGATTCTATCTCCATCGCGATCTTTTCCGATCATTGCAAGAACAGAAGCTTTTTGCCCGGCAGCTGCAAGGTTAGCGACAACATTTGAGGCACCACCTAAAACGCATCTCTCGTTTAATTTCTTAAATACTGGGACCGGAGCTTCCGGAGAAATTCTGTTAACCTCACCAGTGTAATAAATGTCAAGCATTACATCGCCTATCACAAGTATATTTTTATGATCAAGCATTATTAATCCTCCCTTTGTGAAGAAAACTTCTAACAACCTTCATCATTTCTTCATAACCCATATAGACAGTTTCGTATGCTGAAAGATTCAACTCTTTGTGTGCTTTGAAAGTCCATACCCATGCGTTGTACATCAATTGACTGATCAACTGTGAGGCTATAATTCCCCAGATGCCCATTTCAAGTTCTCCCATAGATAAATATGCCAAAATAATGCATGTAACAGAGGAGATAATGAATGCCTTCACATATGGGATACGATTTGTGCACGAAAAATAAGATGTATAGCAGTTTCTGAAATTTAAAATAAAATGGTAGAATCCAAGTGCCAGTAGAACTGTAGGTGCAATAACACTTTCCGGACGGATTAGTCTGAGAATCGGAAGACCTATGATCGTTACCGTAAGCATTCCAAGCATATCCAAAGATGTAAATGAAAAGACAATCAACGACATTGTACGCTTTTGTGCCTTTTTATCATTGCTGATATATGCTGATTGAAGAACCGGTTGGTTTGATCTATACATAGCACCAGCTACCTGCGCGACAGCTGTACAAAGCTGAACACCTAAAGAATAAGCCCCTGTTTGTGTTAAGGGCATGTATAATGAAACGATAATTGTGCAAGCCTGATTTGAAAGATAGTTTGATAGTGATACAAGGCCTTCTCTCCATGCATTGTACCACACAGTCAAGAACATATCTTTAATCTCTGTACCTGGGATTTGTATAGTTATTTTCTTTAGTCCTTCACCTATTCCTTTGTACTTATAGAACCTTTTCTTGGCAATAAGCCTATATAAAGTACCATATGTAAGATAAGCTACACCTGTACCGATCAAACCAAAACCTAACCATAGAAAAAGTATTGTTACCACAATTTGTGCTGCTTTTGAAAAAACTATGGCTTTATTGAAATCTGCAATGGAACCAACTCCTCTGAGGAAAGAACCGTAATATCCGAAATATAGATTTAAAAATATAGCTATAGCATAAATTATCCAAGCAATAAGCGGCTCTAAAGTTCCAATCGGTTTTGAAATATGTGCTATATAAGCAGTACCTATTGATAACATGAGTAGAAGAGCTGTGCCGGAAATCAGGAGAAAGACACGTTGACATGCTACCATAGTTTTTTTCATCAGGTAGAAGTTCGGCTCCGGCGTTTTTGAATAAATTACTCCTGTTTTCTCTAGCCTTTCTGCCCCGTTCCAACAATAATTGATATTTCTTCCAAAAGTAGTCGTGAAACCGAAGTCAAATAGAACGGTTATTCCTGCCAGACTTTGAAATACACCCCAAAGTCCATAATGATCTCCATCCAGATAATACATAATAAATGGAACCATAATGATATTAGCAAACAGTGAAAGAAAAACGCCTATGTAGCTCCACAAATAGTCTCTGTTAGATAACCTAACTGCCATTTACAACCTCTTCTATATAGCAAATACTTAATTTACATGTGTTTAAACTTTATTCTAGGATACTTTCCCAAATTCTTTGTTTGATATAATCTGCTTTCATATTTCACATCGATTTCGTTGGAAACAAAGGCAAGAAATATTAATATCCAAACTGCAAATCCGGTATATCTTATGAAAATTTCAACGGACATCATGCAGAAGAATACAAACAAACCGAACAATATTATTTTGGTGGATTGTTTGCCGGCACAATCTTTTGTCTCTTTGTACATTCTTATGAAAAAGACGGTATAAATAAGAACAAAGACAATACCTCCTATAAACAGCATTTCAAGTAATTGATTATGAGCGTGGATTGCAGCAGGGCGATTCATGTACAACATTCTTCTTTCGGCTGATGACCTTACTCCGTAGCCAAATAAGGGATTCTGTAATATTTTTTTTATTGTGATTGGCCATATGTATGATGCTCGGCCTCCTAAGGTTGTACTTTTTCCGTAATAATCAATGAAAAACAATCCTAACTTAGTGTTTAATAATGAAGTTAAGCTGAATATAAACAATATATTCACAACCAATAATCCAATAGAATACACTATCGGATTCATGATTTTTGTATTCTCTGTTAACCTAAAAAGATAACATATGAGTACAAGTATGAGGGCGACAATAAGCATTGCATTTTTGCTTATTAAGGCTTCGGTAATACTTGTTGTGAGTAATATCCAAAACCTTGCTTTTCTGCCTCCATATGAACTTTTGAGCCAACCTAAAATGACAGCTGGATAAATTATATATTGAAATGAACTTTTATAACCTAATACCCAGTTTTTTGTGTATCCTACAGTTGTATTGACATACATGCCATTGGGATATAGAAGCATAAAAATAAGATTAATGTAAATCCAAAACTCTAACACTAATAAAAGCGTTTCTATTAGAAGATTTATATCTTTTCGGCCATAATCAACAATAATTCCAGCAAATAAACATGGCCAGAACACTGATAGCCAATCAGAACTTCGGAGTCCATGGAGTAAAGTAATGAGCAAGCAATATACTGCTAGTAGAATCATATATTTTAATTGTACGGGCACTGTTCTTTTTCTACTCTTTAACTTAAAAAAATACAGCAGAGAAATTATTGCAAAAGACGTGAACCGTCCATATCTAAAGATAAAACTATATGCTGTACTTGACAAAGTAGCCAATCCCTCTGGGATAACCAAAGGAAATATTATGATAAAATAGAGTACATATTTGTTTAATCTACTCCGTTGCATTTTATCCTCATACGTATATTCCGTAATAACCGGAATTATCTATAGTTAGCATCCAAGCATTCAATAACGTCATCAACAGTAATGTTCTCAAGACATTCACAAGGGTAGCCCTTTTTACATGCTTTCTTACAAGCCTTATTGAGTGTGCCAAACTCTGTTCCTCTAACTTTGCATGCATAACAAGGTAGCTTTTCATAATCCAGATCAGTTCTGTAAATGCAAATGGGTTCATGTAATCCTTCCGGTAACGTATCGCAATGATAAGGGAAAACACGATGTCCATCCCATACTCCGGTAATACAGTAAGCTTGTGCGCCGCTTGATGTTGCGAAATGGATCGAACCGCTGTCGACACCAATATGAAACTCAGCCTTACTTAAAATATAAAGCCACTCATAAAACTTGGTTTTCCCGACAAGATCAATAACTCTTTCGTTATTACTAAATTTTACTTTGATGCATTTTTCGAATTCAATTTCGTTAACGTTTGTTCCTGTCAAGACTATGTCATAAGAATATTTCTGCAACAATTTTTCTATTAGTAAGGAGTATTTTTCTAATCTCCATTTTCTGTTTGGATTCATCGAATCCAACGCAATTGTAATATATTTGTTCGATGGTATATATTTACTGTTTTGTGTTCTTAAAGTGCCTCTTAAGTCATGTATAGAAGTCTGATAGTCATTAACCCCGACGCTCATAAACAGTTTCTTATATCTCTGAGTTTCGTGCATATCGACGTTGGAAACTACCATATTTGAATAGCACTTTTCGATAAACCCAAAACCTATCGTGCGCATACTTCTTATGCGTTCAATATCATCCTTTATACACCAGTTCTCTTTGCATGGGATTGTAATAGCAAGGAAGTGGTCGACATTATTGATTGGTAATGACGTTATTATTTTTTCATACTCCAATCCTTTTACAAGTTTATGCATTCTTGTTAAATTCCCAATAAAAAATCTGGCATTATCTGCAAGAACATTTTCGAGATAATTTACATCTTTTAATTCCTGAAGATTATTAAGTGTCTTCCACATATATGGATCACAGACTATCGATAACTCCTTTCCTGTGTCTCTGCAATAGTTTATGAGCTCCATCAAACCGTCTATTATCAATATGGCATTTCCCATGTGCCCACATATGATAAGCAAATATTTATCATTATTTATTTCCCTTCTGTTTTTGTTTCTGCTTAAAAAGAAGGTGTATATTAAACCTATGAATTTGTTTAAATAAGATTTCATTATTATCACCGTTGAATCAGCTATCTCCTCACAATTCTGGTAAAATGCTTATGAACTGATGTTATGATCATCATTAGAAATTTGGAATAATTGTAAATAAGAAATGCGTTTATGCTTATTCTTCAACCTTATTTCCTTCAACATTCCTCAATCCAGTCGAGCTGACTCCTGCGGTGTGGGGCAGGAAAACCAGATCTACATCTTTTTTTGCAAGATCAAGTTTTGTCTGTTCCCATCTGGGATTACCCTTCCAATCATCACCGATAAAAATAGCATTGAAGTGATATTGATCCCAGGCCACAAGTTTATCCAGTGTAGTGGTGATAACGCATTCGTCAACTGCTTTTAGATTCCTTACAATTTCGGCTCTTTCAGTCTCTTTTATCACGGGTGTTTTATGTTTATACTGCTGAACAAGTGCATCAGCGTTAACACCTACTATCAGGTAATCACAGTATTCCTTGGCATGATTGATAAGATTAAGATGACCTATATGGAACATATCGTATGTCCCCTGTGTGAATCCTATCGTATATTTTTTCATATAATCAGTCCTCAATCACTTCCGATTCGTGCCAGTTCCTCTGATCCTCAGGTGGCAGCTTCATGTAATCCCCATATATCTGTTTGAGATAGAAGTCATAGTCATACGGACCGTTAAACATCTCACCTTCAAACTCATACATACGTCCATCGGCATAAACCTTCTTCCGGTCGAAAATACTCTTAAACTTATATCTACCAGAAAAATTGAGCACATAGTCAGATTTATAAAAATCATATTTTGCGACAAAGTTATCGAACTTCCTGATCCGCTTCTCTCTGTTCAGTACCTTCTGTGGAATACCTGTTTTTCCAATTACCAGAAGAATCTTTTCATGTAGTGGTCTGTTTGGTTTATTGATTGAAACATACTCATCAAATACTGAATAGACATACATCATCCGATAATAAAGAAGCCCTGCTTTATGGAGCTTCTGCTTAAGTCCTCCGCTTGGAATTCCATCAAGTGGGAATATATCTACAAATACGTCCACCACTTTTTCTACCATGGAATTCTTTTCACGGAGATGTTTAGTGCGGTTGCATATCTGAGCATGTTGAAGATTTGTTTTGCAAACGGAATAATGTACCAGATATAAATCTTTCTGTAACTCTTTTGGTGCAATCTTTAGAAACTTCTTGTAATCGCTACGCGGTATTGCTACGTCCATATCATCATCCCACGGAATAAATCCTTTGTGTCTCACTGCTCCAAGATATGTCCCACCCGAAATATAATATGTAAGCATGTATTTATCACATATTCTTACAATCTCGTTGAAAATATCCAGTTCCATCAATTGAACTTTGCGTAATGGAGTCATTCCTTCCATCTTTTCTCTCCTAATCAGCCTTATATTTTCTGACTATTTTGAATATTTTAATGTCATCAACAAAATATCTTCTAAACAGTCGTTTCGGCTCTTTAAAAAACCTATAAAGCCATTCAAGACCGCATTTGTTAACCCACTCCGGAGCTCTCTTTATGTTTCCGGCATAGAAATCAATAGCTGCACCTAATGAAATTGATATTGGGATTTGGTAATTAATCATGTTGTTATAAACAAAAATTTCCTGCTTTGGAGCACTCAATCCAACAATTAGAATGTCAGCTTTACTCTCTCTCAGCAAGTTATTTATATGCTCAATTTCTTCTTCGTTTTTTTCAAATCCAAATGGGGGTGAATATGTTCCAGCGATTTTTAGTTCTTTATACTTTCTCACTAGTTCCTTGGCTGCCTTAACAGCCACACCATCCTTTGCACCAAGAAGGAAAACACTGTAGCCTCTTTTTGCTGCATGCTTTATGCTCTCCTCGCCTAAGCGTGGTCCGTCTATTTTTGTATGTATAGGTGTTTTTCTAATTTTTGAAATCCAAATGAGCGGAGTTCCGTCTGTTATTACAAGTTCTGCATCTTTAACTATTTTGGCGAATTCTTTATTCTTTTCAATTTTTACAACCTGATCCACATTTAGTGAGACAATATGCGCAGGGATTCTAGAATTTACCCGTTCATCGATGAATTCTTTCACCTCATCCATATTTAGATTGCTAATATGTGTATTTAGAAAACGCATATCCTTTGTATCCATAATAGTGCCTACTCCTATTCCCATATTTATTCCGTCCATATATCTTTTTCAGTTTCTGATAATTCAACACCCTTGCTATACATGGAGACCAACACAGTATCCTCAATGTATTCAAAGGTATGGAAGACATATGGATAAACAAGGAACATGTTTCCCGCTTTGATTATGTACTCTTCTTTCTCATCTTCTTTCCATACAATCAACTTGAAAGAACCTTGGATAATATAGAAACCCTCTTCATTGAATTTGTGATAATGATTTCCCCGAATTGCACCTGCAACAGATGTAATGACATTTACCTGTTTCCATCCATCATGAACCAGCTGTTTCAAACTACCGGCTTCATTTTCAAACACAAAATCCGGTTTAATCATTTTAATCAACATGGTTTCTATCCTCCACACTTTCAACTTCTATTATCTGGTTAGAAATGTTTCGCCTTTATTAACTCTTGCACGCCAATAATCCAGAAGATCATGCATCGTTGTCTCGAAGCTGATTTTCGGCTCCCACCCTGTGTGTGTCTTAAACTTCCTGCAATCAGGTACCTGCAGGTCTGCATCAATCGGCCGCAGACGTTCAGGATCTGTAACAATTTCAATCTTATCCTTCATGGTGCTATAGCTGATCAGTGTGTTCAATGTATCGCCAACCTCACATGTATAGCTGCCTCCGATGTTGTAGTACTCACCAGGAATCGGATTGACGGTTACGAGCATATAGTAGGCTCTTACAGCATCTCGAACATCTGCGTATGTTCTAAGACTCTTCAAGTTTCCGACCATGACCTTAGGCTCAATCATGCCTGCCTCGATCATTGCGAGCTGCTTAGCGAATGTGGACTCATGGAACACATCGCCACGACGCGGACCTGTGTGCGTAAACATACGAGTGGTCATCACGGTCATACCGTATGCTTCTGCATAGTATCGTCCAAGCAAGTCTGTACCCGTCTTGCTTATTGCATATGGACTTGCCGGGTGGAACTGACACTCTTCATGAATACCTGTCTCGGGCTTCTTCTCTGCTGGGATACGTCCGAAGACCTCTGAACTTGCGCATACATGTATGACAGGCTTGTAATCCTTATTCTCTTCCATTGCGAGTCGGAATGCTTCCAATAAACGAGCTGTTCCAAGAATATTCGTGTTCAATGTATCAATTGGCGCAATAAAACTAGTCTGTGGATAAGACTGTGCAGCAAGATGGAACACGTAGTCCGGCTTAATCCTGTTCACAACCGTAATAAGGCTCATCTCATCATTAAGATCCGCATACTCGAAGAACACTCGATCCTTTTTGTTGACCCGATCCAACAGATGGGAAACATTATCAAGGGGACTACGCCAACGGCAGACGCCATATACATTCCAATCTGTATTCTCAAGCAGGAAGTCTGCGAGATGTGATCCTACCATTCCTGTAATACCAGTTATTAGTGCTTTGCTCATAACTCAAAGTCCTCCGCTTTTATATTATTGTTCAACCGGCGGATATTGTTCAGGTGAATAATAAATGATTTCAGAACCAGTGCTTTCAAATTTGAAAGGAATTTCTAGTAAGTTCTGCATTGCCTTTTTAACACTGTCTTGCTTGTCACGCTCAACATAAAACAGTAAAAATCCACCACCGCCTGCTCCTAGCAACTTCCCACCTATAGCTCCTGCGTCTATCGCTTTTTGATACATTTCATCAATGGAACTAGTAGATATTCTATCCCCTGTTTGCTGCTTCAATTTCCAAGTATAATCTAATAATCTGCCAAATTCGTTCAAATCAGAATATTTATCTTCCAATACCTCTTCAGCTCTATCAACAAGGGATTTCATTTCTAACAATTGCATTGTCTTATCTTTAATATGATTTTTAGTATTAGTTTGGATTTCGGCCGAGAAACGTGAAAAACCAGTAAAGAACATCATCAGGTTATCGTTCAGCGCTTCTTTTCTATCGGGATGAATGATAATTGGATGCACTTCAAAACCGTTTCCACAAAATTCTATTCTATTCATTCCTCCATAAGCCGCTGCTATCTGATCTTGCCATCCTCCATCTTCATGGCATAAATCTCGTTCAAGACGAATTGCATCAATAGCTAAATTTTTTTTATCAACATATTTTCCTTTTAAAGCATAAAATGCCTGAATCATCCCAACAGCGAAAGAAGAACTTGTACCCAACCCTGTCCGTGCAGGCAAGTCAGCATCATAGGCTACTGATAACTCATGCATATCAAGCATTTTCATTGCCTCTCTTACAGCAGGATGCTCAATATCATCACTATTTTTTGTGAGTTCGATTTTTGAATATGTCACTCTATTTCTGTAATCAAAGAACTGGGGTAAGTGCCTAACATTGACATAGCAATATTTGTTAAATGTCGTAGAAATAACCGCTCCTCCATGTTCGCAAAAAAAATTCTTAATATCAGTACCGCCGCCGAAAAATGACATCCTAAAGGGTGTCTTAGTAATGATCATTTTCTATTTCCCCTTCTAATCACATTTTGTATGTATTACTAAATTCATATTATTTATAGTAGTCCTTCATATGAATCCCCATTCAAATGCCATTTTGATATGGTTTCAATTCCAAAATTAATATTAGTAAACTTGAAGTCCGGAATTAAGCTCAAAAACTTTGAGTTATCCAGCACTTTTCTTCCAACCCCTGTAGGTTTAGATGTGTCCCACTTAATTTCAATATCCATATAACCCAAAGTTTCCCTTATTAGTGTTACAACTTCCTTAACACTAGAATCCTTCATTGTGGCAATGTTCATAACCTGTCTGTCAAGAATCTCAGACTCTATAGACTTGAGGATTATATCTATCAAATCTTCCACAAACAGAAAATCTCTCATTTGAGAGCCGTCACCCCATACAGTGATGAAACCAGTATTTTCCTTAATTGCATCATCGAATTTCTTGTATGTTGCAGGAACAAAATGTGTGTGTTTCTCGCCAAAGTGATCTCCAGGCCCATACAAGTTAGGTGGAACGAGATATACCCAATTCATTGCATTTTGTAACTGAAGCTGTTCAAGCATAACTCTCTTGCAAGTTCCGTAAGAAATCTCTGATTTATTCTTCCAATAATCTTCTTCTGTGAACACTACCTGTTCAGGATTGTTATAACAGCATGATGTCCCAAATGTGATAAATTTTTCAATACCACTCTCATAAGATGCTTTTACTAGATTTGAATTCATCAGAAGATTAGACTCAAGGAAATATAGTTCTTGATTCACTCCGGTGCCTATACCGGCATGATTTGCCACTGCATGAATTACTATATCAATCTGATTATTTTTGATGAAATTCACGATCTGTGAATATTCACATGCATCAAGTTCTTTATGAGAAGGTGCAAATACTTGATACTCCTCTAACCCTTGTAATCTTCTTACGAGCTGAGAGCCTAAAAAACCACTTCCACCCATAACGAGAACATTTCGTTGTTTGACATTATTTGTCATCTTGCATTCCTTCCGTTATATGTATTCACAGAATCAATTATGCCAGCTTTGATTCTCGCTATTTCTTTCTTTCAACAGTCTTTCTGCTTTAAGAATAGCGTATGCTGGCCCGCTACACATAATCTCACCTTTCATGACCTTAGCTATTGCTTCTTCAAATGGAATTACTACTACATCAATATTTTCTGTCACATCCAGCTCTTGCTTTCTTTTTTTTACACATCCTGTAGCCATAAACATATGTGCATAATTCGTCATTTTTGCCGCATTCTCAATTGTTGCACCAAGATAAGTCCAGTTTTCAGAAGAATACCCTGTTTCCTCCAACAATTCTCTGCGGGCGACATCAAGAGGATCGTATTCATTATCTTCAAGTACACCTGATGGCAATTCTATTAGTTCTTTTCCGTAACAATATCTGTATTGTCTTATAAGAACTATGTTCATCTCATCTGTAAGTGCGACAATCGCAGATGAATTTGGTACTGTAACACGATAAAAGTCCTCTACAATCATTCCATCAGGCAATCTAACTTTATCTTTATATAGTGATATATACCTGTTTGAAATCAGTTCTTTTGTTTTTAATATATCCCACTTACTATCACTCATTTTTCGTCTTTATTTCTCCCTTAAGAATAGGAAACCATAGATTAATAACTGCAATGATTGGCATATTGCACATGGAAACAATATCTCAGTAATTGGTGTCCCCACATCTCGAAGAAGATTATTTCTGCAAGAAATAGAGTCGGAAGGAACCATACCGTTCCATTCCCAGTTATGAATAATTCTACTAATTCACTATGTAATGCCTCTGAAGTCACCTTATGAGTAACCAACAACACACCGAGTTTAAGTGCCGAATTAAACAACGAAAAAAGCACATAGGGAATTATGTATCTTTTAAATCGTTTGGTATAAAAGGACTGTCTGTCAGAGTTATATTTCTGAGATAGTAAACCTGCGCTTACTTCCCCCCAGACGAAAAAAATAGGGACATGATAACTGGTAAGCACCTTATTCAAGTACATATCAGCCCCTGAAAAATACTGAGTCACATGAGCAATGACTATCGTCAATATTCCTTTTACCCAATCAGCCCACGCAATTCGTTTATTGCTCAAAATCAAGCCTCTGTCTTCAAATATTTTCTTAAGATTACCCTCGAAAGTATCAAACACGTGCAGTGATATACAAGAAGATACGTATCCAAATTGTCTCCTGTAATACTCACTCAGCGGCACCGAAGAATCTATCTTCAAGCATCAAGCACAAGGCATGATACACTGGGAGATGAAGCTCCTGGATTTTATATGTGCTCGTCTCCGGAACTCGTATTGCTACATCAGCTACAGTTGCAAGTTCGCCTCCGTTCTTCCCGGTTAGACCGATAATCTTTATGCCCAATGCCCTGGCAACCACAGAAGCACACATCACATTCTTGCTATTACCGGAAGTTGAAATCCCCAAGAACACATCGCCCGGACGTCCGAAACCATATAATTGTTGAGCAAATACCCCTAAGCCATCCACATCATTGATATATGCCGTGGTCAGAGCTTCATGCGCCACGAGAGGTATCGCTACAAGGCCACGCTCAAGGTTCTTAGCCAGTCCTTCCCCAAGCTCAGGATCAATCTCTCTCAGCTTTTGGCTAAACTCAGGTGGAACCGGACGTGCCGTTTCAAAACGCTTCATCAGCTCGCCAGCAATATGCTCACTATCTGCCGCAGATCCGCCATTACCGGCAATTAGAAGTTTATGATCACCCTCATAGCACTCTTCAAGTATTCTGTATGCTTTTTCAATATCCTCAGCACATACGGATATTGATGGATACCGCTCTATCAATAAGTCTAGATGCTTCTGGACCCTATCTTCTAACATCATTTCCTCTTTCTACAGCCCATACTGCGTCTCATACCGTTAAATATCTTCTTTCACGTGTCCATCTATCAGAGTAAGACACTCATACTAGTATTTTATCGAATCAACATCTCCCAAAAATCCTCTCAAGTCTCCTATGATTGCAGATAATCCATGATAGAAACCCATGCTTCTCTATTCTCTGTTTCCTTCGTCGTGTTTTCGGTATCAAAGCTCATCATGAATTACAATCACAGCACCACCAAAAAGCTATGAGACCAACAATCCAAGCACTGTCCATAAAACAATAATTACTGAACACGCTTTCAGCGGTAGCGCTACCATTAATTATTTATTGCCCCCATGTGGTCAACGGCGTAGCCGCAGCTCTTGGTTACTTATCTGCCCACCACATCCAAACATTCTTATTGAACACACTGTGATCATCCAACACCAGATTACTTACCAAGGATCTCCTCCACAGCTGCAAGCAGGTTCTCAGCCGTCATATCAGGCTCACATCCGTCACTAGCTTCTCCTATAAACACAGTCCTGCACCCGGCCGCTTGTCCACAGTCGACATCGTTCTTCCCGTCACCGATCATCCATGAGTTGCTTAGATCGATGTTGAAATCAGCTGCGGCAGCGAGGAGCATCCCCGGCTTCGGTTTCCGGCAATCACAGTTGATCTTCAGTTCTTCCACTTCTCCCTCAAACCCTTTATCCGGATGATGAGGGCAATAGTATAAGGCATCTATATATGCTCCTTGTGCACCCAAGAGGGTCTCCATCTTATTATGGATTTCTTCCAATTCATCAACTGTAATCTCACCTCTTGCGATCACAGGCTGATTTGTTACCACTACAGCGAGATAACCGGATTTGTTGATCTGTTTAATTGCATCAGCAGCACCGTCTAACAGTTCAAAATCATCAATCCTACGCAAAAACCCTACATATTTATTTATGACTCCATCCCTGTCCAAAAAGATTGCACGCTGCTTGTTTTTAAGATTCTTTCTGCTGACAATACCGTTCCTGAAATCTCTTGAAACAGCCTCATATCTCTCGGGCGTACCCATATCCTTAACATACTCTGGACTATCGTAGGCAAACATTCTCCCGGTTCCGCAGAGTGGCTTTAGCACCTGTCTGTCCAGATCTACTTTGATACTCTTACCTGTTTTTGTATCCTTAGTACCAATAAGGGTTGGATCAATATCTGTCATATCCAGAACGTCGGGATCCATAACATGTAGTCCTGCATTAACACGATTCTTGTACCACTGAGGTCTCCTATCTTCTTTGGTGAGCCATTCGTTAACACTTTTATCTTTCTCCATAATTACAATTCCGCTATCATATGGATGTGAATTGGGGTGAGTAAAGATGGTAACAAGGGCATTATGAGTTTGATGGAATTTAACCATACGCTTAAAATCTGTTTCAAATACAGAATCAGCATTTAAGAGCAGAAATGGTTCGTTACCCAATTTCTTACGGATCTTAAACAAAGCCCCGGCATTGCCCAGCGGAATTTCTTCCACGAAATAATCAATCTTTACTCCAAACTTTGAACCGTCACCAAAGTAATCTCTGATTTGTTCGGACATATAAGAAACCGTAAGGATTATATCTTTAAACCCTTGATCTCTAAGGCTCTCGATTTCCCACTGAAGCACCGGTTTTTCTATTCCGCTTGCATTCTTAATTGGTATTAAAGGCTTTGGTACGTCGGGAAATAGCTCTGATATCCTTGTACCAAACCCTCCGGCCATGATTACAGTATTCATGAAGTAATTCCGTTCCTTTTCAAATTAATAATATTATTATCTTGTCATATACTTCAGCCATAATACCACTCAAGTGCTATATATCTTGCTCTGTAGTTTTGCTTGCACAGCCGGTTGGTCGAAAACAGCGTTCGGAAACGTTTACTTTTCCGAACGCTGAAACTTAAATCCATACATGTATTTTTCAGGGGAACTTGAAGAAGACACGCCAAAACAGCAAACCTCCATATCCGCGTGTCGAATTATTTCCGGGTTACTTGTAGGGGACACGCCAAATCAAAAAACTCCGGTTCGGCGTGTCGATATCATGAAAAAAAGAAATAGAAGTGAGTAAGAAAAGATTTTATACAAAAAAACAAGTCACAGTTTCTGCAACTTGTTCTTTCATATCATAAAATAAACTATTGTAAATCACTTCGCTGCCAGCAAGGCCTCAAGTTCCTTGATTCGCGCCTCTGCATTTTCAGCCCGTTTTTCGGCTTCATCAGCCCTCCTGCGTCCCTCTTCAGCCCGTTTTTCTGCCTTATCAGCCCTCTTGCGTTCCGCTTCGGTATTATCCCTTTCGGCCCGGACCGCTTCCATGATCACCTGCTGTTCCTTAAGGTATTCTCCGCGCCAGAGTTCATTCTTCCGGCCCATGTCAACTGCTGTCTCAATCTTCTTCGTAAGTTCATCACCGGCTGCCCCGGTCTCTATATAATCATATAACATTCTGATAGCCTCCGGAATCTCTCCACCTTTATACGTACAGTTAAAGAAATACTTAGCTGTCCCATCCCCGAGCAGAAGGGAGTTCTTCTCATCACAACGTTCCCTGAAAGTATACTGACTTAATCCCAGCCCAAACGGATCGAATGTGCAAATAAAGATCACATTGCTTTCAGGCAGATCCGCATACGGTTCTCCTGCATTAAGAAAGTTGATATCCATGTTTGCCTGATAATACCTGCATCTTCTCGGATATGCGTGCCATTCGATGCTTTTACCATTGAGGTTTTCCATCTCGGTATCATAGCTTACACCCTTATCCGATCTGCTGAAGATATCAAGACGTACATACTTTCCGTCCCTGGTATGGCGGAATTCCTTCTCACGCTGATTATCGACTATCTCACCTACCGGCATCTGCAGCAGGCATTCGAGAACGTCGTGGCACAGCTTAGGATCCTCCATCACCTTGCCAAACATGAAATAATCAGTAAAGCCTAACTCCTCATAACTCTTCTTATAAATACTTTCACTCATATTTTTCCCTCCTTTTTCAAGACAGGAACCGAGTGAATAATATTATCTGAAATCCCTGCCTATATTGTAAATGTATTGGTATAAGCAAGAATTCCTGAAACGCTAAAGAAACGTATGAGATAACCTGAAATAGTTATAAATATGAAATATCTGCCTACCTTTACGGAAAGAATAACACAATTCCGCCTGCTTGTCATTACTTAATTGTAAATGGCCGACAATGATGAGGCGAGTCTAGGAATCAAATATTTAATTGTTTCATTTCCGCGTGTCGATTTTTTTCCGGGACACATGCAGGAGACACGCCAAAACAGCAAAACACCGAATCCGCCTGTCGGTATCATAAAAAAAGAAATAGACGTGAGTAAGTAAAGATTCTGTACAAAAAAGAACAAGCCATAGTTTCTGCGACTTGTCCTTTTATACCGCTTCCATAATCACCTGCTGTTCCTTAAGGTATTCTTCACTCCGGAGTTCATTCCACCGGTCCATGTCAACGGCCGGCTCAATTCATATATATAATATGATTAAAGGGTCAAAAGGTACCCTTGTTTAGTACATTGATAACTTCATAAAACCCAGACAAATACTGTATTGCATGGTATAATAGAGGTATCAAATCTTAGTGAGGATACTATCTATGTCATTCGTTAAAAATGATGCTCAGCAGATGACTTTCGATGATGCTTTGTGGGGGTTGACCGAACGCGAAAAGAAAATGCTCGATCGGTCATGGGCCACTCAATTCGCTGATCATATCTTTCCGTTGATAGATGAGGAGAAGTTCTCGGTATTATACAGCGATAAGGCATCACGTCCCAACACACCGGTGAATGTAACTGTAGGTGCTCTGATACTAAAGGAGTTACGGAACCAGACAGATGATGAGATTTTTGAATCCATCCTGTTTGATGTCCGGTATCAGACAGCACTCCACACTACAAGCTTTAAAGAGCAGCCGATGTCCGATACCACACTCAAAAGATTCCGTAACCGCTGCCTCACATACGAGACAGAACATGGTGTAGATCTTATCCACGAATGTGTAAATGAACTTTCATCTGAAATGGCAAAGCTTATGAACATCAGCGGACAGATACAGCGAATGGATTCCATGATGATCGCCTCCAACATTAAACGACTCAGCCGTCTGGAACTGCTCTATACCTGCCTTTCAAACTTCGTCATCTATCTTCATAAAAACGGTTATGATGATAAGCTTCGAGGGCTTGAGCATTATTATGATCCAAATGACATGAATGCAGTCATTTATCATAAAAAGAGCGAGCCGGAAGACAACCGTATACAAGTAATACTGAATGATGCTGACAACCTTTTAAGATCATGCGAAGGCAGTTTCGATGAAGTAAACCAATACCAGCTCCTGATACGGGTCATCAGGGAACAGACGATACGTAACGCTGATGGTAGCCTCCGATTAAGAACAAAAGAAGATGGCGGTATGGATTCAAACGTCCTTCAGAACCCTGCCGATCCGGAAGCGACCTTCAGGGAAAAGGCAGGAAAACCGAACCGTGGTTATGCTGCAAATGTGACCGAAGATGTTGGTGAGAACGGTTCGATAGTAACAGACTATCAGTTTGAGCAGAACAACCACAGTGACACGGACTTTCTTGATGAACATCTTGAAACCGAGACCAAAACCCCGGAACATCGAACCCTGGTCACCGATGGAGCATATGCAAGTGATGACCTCAGGAAGAAGGCAGCAGAGAAAAATATAAACCTCATCACTACAGACCTTACCGGTCGCGAGACCAAGGACATATATGCCGACTTCGTGTTCTCCCCGGATGGACGATCGATCATATCCTGTCCCGTCGGGAATAAACCTGTAAGCGGCTCCTATGTAAACAGCACAGGACAGTGCAGGGCATCATTTGATAAACGGTGCTGTGAAAACTGTTCTCACAAAGATGAATGTAATCCTAAGATCGGAAACAGGAAAGCCGTTGTACATGTCTCAGCAAAATCATCAGAGAGAGCAAAGATACAGCGAACCATGCATACAGAAACATTCAGGATAATAGCCCGTATCAGGAACGGAGTAGAAACGATCCCTTCAATTCTCCGCAGACGGTACGATCTCGATACAATGCCTGTCCGTGGGAAGATCCGAATGAAGCACTGGTTCGGATACAAGGTCGCAGCACTTAATTTCACCAAGCTGTCAAAATATCTGCACAGCAGGGATAAGTACGCCCAATGTACGGTAAATGGCTGATAAAAGTGGGGTAAACGAGTCTATATATAGCCTCAGATGACCATTTCCCGGGAAAATCATCCACTATCTGAGTTTTATGAAGTTATCAAGGTGCGTTTAGCTATTATATTGATGGGCTTTTGCCCCTTCAATCATAATATGAAGAAACTCATTCAAAACAAATGTCTATAAGCGAAAGGAGAACAAAGAAAATGGGTAGAATCTATGGTTATGCACGTGTCAGCTCGAAGGACCAGAATGAGATCCGTCAGATCATTGCACTGCATGAGATGGGGGTCGAGGACGAATTTATCTACGTTGATAAGCAGTCCGGGAAGGATTTCGAACGCAAGATGTATAAGCGCCTTATGCGAAGGATCTCAGCAGGTGATGTGCTCTACATCAAGAGCATTGACCGATTAGGTCGAAACTATGAAGAGATAATCGAGCAGTGGAAATTCATTACTAAAGAGAAGAAGGCGGATATAGTCATAATAGATATGCCTCTGCTTGATACAAGACGCGGAAAGGATCTGATGGATACCTTTTTAAGCGATATAGTTCTGGCACTTCTCAGCTACATTTCCGAAACCGAGAGGATGAACATAAGGATGAGACAGGCCGAAGGAATAGCGGCAGTCAAGGCAAGAGGGGTAAGGTTCGGAAGAACTCCTTCTCCGCTTCCCGCCGGATTTGCGGAGGTCTACCGCAGATACAAGCGGAAGGAACTGACTGTCACTGAGGCTGCAATGCTGTGCAACATGCCGCGTACAACCTTTTTCGACAGGGCATCCAGGATGGAATGATGAAGCCTATATTTCTTGCCTGGCCGGCAGGGGATATCAGTTCTCGGCTGATCACCAAAGATAATAACCCACATAACAAATTAGTAAAAAGCTCCCCTTGGGGAGCTTTTTGTTCGTTTTCTACAATAATAAAACATAAAATCATAACATTTTACATAAATATGGTGTGGAAAATAGAAAAAAAGTATGATATCATTATTAATGAATTTTTGGGGAGTGGCGTTCGGAAAAGTAAACGTTTCCGAACGCTACTTTGCGACTGTAATAGAAGCTGATAAAGGATATGCATATGTGGTATGTGATCCAGACGATGGCGGGGCGTGAGGAAGCGGTAAGAAACGAGGCTTCCCTGCTGATACCGGAGGCAGACTTCAAGGTAATATACCGGACCGGCAAATATAACTGCAAGGGTAAATGGATTAGCAAGAAAAAGATCATGTTCGCCGGTTATATATTTGCCGTAACTGATGATATAGAAGCAGTGATCAGGAATATAGGGAAGATAACCGATTACGCGAAGCCTGTAAGGCTTTCGGATGACTATCTTCCTATTTCATATGAAGAGCAGAAGTTCCTTGAGAGCCTTATAGGAGATGACGAGACCGTGGATGAGAGTATCGGCATCATCGAGGGCGACGAGATCATAGTTAAGGAAGGCCCGCTCAAGGGTCTTGAGAGCAGGATAATCCGGGTAGACCGTCATAAGAGGCTCGCATATATAGAGCTGAATATGTGCGACAGGAAGGTCGAGGCTCAGCTGTGCCTGAATGTTCTGGAAAAGAGGCCGGCGGATTAAATATACATCTAAGGTTACACGACGTATGGGACGCGGTAGCCGGGATGTATAAACATAGCGTAATTAAGGTCATGGGGTGTGGACTGATCGTGAAGAAAGTCAGACTCCGTGGCGAAGCTATGCATAAATGAGCGAGCCGGGTAACAGACAGTGATGCAGGGAATGAAAATAATATGTTGTCAATAGAAGAGAAGCAGAAGATCCGTGACCTTTATTACCGAAAAGGTATAGAAAGTATCGTAGAAATCGCTCGTATCACCGGTCATAACCGAAAGACTGTTACCAAGTACGTTGACATGAAGGATTCCGATGAATCCCTGAAGTCCGCCAATGGCGGACGTCATTATAAGCTCGATCCCTATAAACCACTGATCGATAAATGGCTTACCGAAGATAAGAACGCTCCACGCAAGGAAAGACACAGTGCGCGGATGATCCATGAGCGGCTTTCCAAAGAAGTAGCAGGGTATGACTGCAGCTACCGGAGCGTGGCAGGGTATGTGGCGGAGTGGAAGAAGAGAGGGTGAAAGATAGGCTTATATGTATGCTAATCCTCAAACGGAGGACACCTGATATATAGAGTGTCATCTCTTTCAGAAGGATTCTCCGTTTGGTTTTAGATTGTGCAGCAGGGGGAAGTAAATCGGCCTTTAAGCCCCTGCTGTTATGAAGTTACGGGTTAATGATACAGGGAAGTATCAGGGAATACAATGGAACTGGTCAGATATGGAAGTAGGACAGGGTGAATGAACAATGTACTGTATCAGTGAACTGTACTGTGATTGGATAAGGTGCATAAAAACCCCCAGTATAGCAAGGAGGTTTTTGATACGCCCATTAAAGTTAGGAGAGCAATAAGTAAAAGTGGGGAAACCCCAGTATTTCTGGATAGTACCCCATTATTTCTTGGAGAACCTGAACTGTACTGTGATTGGATAAGGTGCATAAAAACCCCCGGTATAGCAAGGAGGTTTTTGATACGCCCATTATAGTTAGGAGAGCAATAAGTAAAAGTGGGGAAACCCCAGTATTTCTGGATAGTACCCCATTATTTTTTGGAAAGCCCACAATAATAAACAAAGTCAGGAGAGAATTAAATGCCAAAGACAATTTTACATATTGCTGAGGCTCCGGGTGGAGTAGAACGTTATTTGGTCACCCTTCTGACCAAGATGAAAAAATATCCTGAATACGAACACATTCTTGTGTATTCAACTTCATTTGACAAAGATAAATTCAGAGGACTTGTAAAGTCCATAGCAGTAATACCTGATATGCACAATGCCATATCGATATCTCACGATCTCAAAGCAATAATTCAGGTTAGGAGGGCTATTAAACACTATAACCCTGATATTGTTTATTGCCACAGTTCTAAAGCTGGAGCAATTGGAAGGGTGGCAGATATAGGAATCAAGAATAGACTGATTTATAACGCTCATGGCTGGTCTTTCAACATAAAAGGTGCAAGTAAGAAGAGAATTAAGACCTATGAGATGGTTGAGAGATTACTTGCTCCAATGACAGACAAGATTGTGTGCATTTCGGAGTATGAGAAGAATAGTGCGCTGGAGCATGGAATTTGTAAGGAAGATAAGTTGGTTGTTATCAACAATGGAATTGATTTTGATGAGTTCAAGAATCTGAAGCCAAAGACTAGATCAGAACTTGGAATTTCTGAAGATGCGTTCGTTGTAGGAACTATTGGACGTTTGACTGCGCAGAAAGCTCCAGATGTGTTTGTAAAGATGGCACGGATAGTAAAGGATAAGATTCCTAATGCTTTCTTCATAATGGTCGGAGATGATATTGGAGATGGCCATTTTAGAGGAGAAACTGAAAAAGAGATTAAGAGGACTGGGCTGAAGAATTCTTTCTTAATTACTGGATGGGTAAATAATCCGTTGGATTATGAGGGACTTTTTGGCGTGGGAGTTCTTCTTAGTCGTTGGGAAGGTTTTGGCCTAGTCTTGCCTGAGTATATGTATATGGGAAAGCCCATTGTGGCTACAAGGGCCGATGCAATTCCATATGTTGTCGGAGATGCGGGGATACTCTTTGACATAGATGATTATCAGCGGGCAGCTGAGTCTGTAATCAAGCTGCACGATGATAAGGAACTTAGAAGCCGAGTCATAGAGAGGGGCAAGGAAAGAGTTAGATTGTTTGATGCTCAGAGGACTGCGGATGAGCATATAAGAATAGTTAAGGAATTGGTGATATAAAAATGATTTCTTAAAAAACTATTTTGATCTAAGAGGATTGTTCTAGAGCAATGATTACAATGAAATGAAACCTAAAATTAGTGTAATTATACCAGTATACAATGTAGAGAAGATATTGGAAAAAAACGTTAATAAGAAAGCAATTGGAGCAGAGAAACCGGATTATCTGATTAAATGAGCCATAATTAATATTTCAAACATTTATAACATTTATGCTAAGGGCATTAAGTATTCAAAGATCTATAGAAGCATCATATGGGGAAATAATTATTAGGGGTTGTTTGCGTACAAAGAGTTTAAAGTAATTCAGCAAATATAGGTTTATACATAGATAAAGAGTTACATGAACAGCTGGATGAATATAAAAAGTCAAATATCAGATATCCAGAAAATCCTAATAATCATGATGTTAATTTCAGAAATAGTTTTCTAGGAGATTCATTTAATGATTACACCAAAACAAATTGAACAAAAGACAATGAGTCCAGAAAAGAAGGCAACTGCAAAAAATGACTACTTTGCTTTCTATATAGGAAGGCAATTGTCATATGTGCTAACCATTCCATTTTTATATACTAATGTATCACCGAATGCGATTTCTCTGGTATCTATTATTCCAATAATAGTAGGTTTTGTTTTGATGTATATAGGTGAAACAAAAACGGTTTTTTGTTATGGATGGTTAATGTTTTTCCTATGGAATCTTCTTGATGGAGTAGATGGTAATATTGCGAGATATAAAAAGCAATTTTCTCGACTTGGAAGCGTTTATGATGCGATGAGCGGATATATATCAATGGTTCTTTCATTTTTTGCATGGGGTATAGCAGCTGCACACAGTCCAGGCATTTTGCAGTCGATAATTCAATTACCACTCGATTTATATATTATCATTGGAGCATTATCAGGCGTGTTTGTGATTTTTCCAAGATTTATCATGCACAAGGCGATCACTACAATTGGGAATGAAAAAGGGTTTGAAACGGTTAAGAATAATGTTAGCACTCACATAGCCTGACTTTGTTTTAATCTATTGGATTGTCGCTGGATTGATTGGTATACTGTCAATCAGTCTATAGAAAGGAAGATTCCGAAGGGAGTCTATTGGCAGCGACGATCCTTCGGAATCCATGGTGT
>JAFSYI010000100.1 GCA_017450065.1 Lachnospiraceae bacterium | reverse complement strand
CGCTTCTGCTTATTATCGATATATGTACATTTTTTGTGACAATCACGGCTACAGCTATCGTTAGAAAAGGGATTACCGCCAAGGTAAGTGACGAGAATCAATCTTTTGGGGAAAGCTTAAAAGAGGGATGGAATGCGGTTCGTAGCCACAAAGGAATATTTTTACTGATCATGGTGTCTTCGGCTATTACTATGTTTATGGGTATTCTTCAGATACTTGTGGAGCCGATGATCCTATCTTTCTCGGATGCAAAAACGCTTGGCATTGCAGAGACATTATGCGCCTGCGGGATGCTTCTGTCAGGATTTTTTCTTGGAATCGTCGGAATAAAAAGGGGATACGTTAAGGTGCTGCGAGTCTCATTCTTCATGGCGGGAATATTCATGATAGGTATGTCGTTATTTGAAAACATTGTCTCAATCTGTATCTTCGGAGCACTCTTCTTTGCTATGCTGCCCCTTGCCAACAATGCGATGGATTATCTTGCAAGGACGAATATTCCGGATGAGCTGCAGGGCAGAGCATGGGGCTTTATAGGGTTCCTTTCGCAGATAGGATATGTTGTTGCGTATGCTGTATCGGGACTTGCAGCGGACGGTCTCGGAAGCCTGTCAGGAAAAGGTGTGGGGCGTGGAGCTGCCCTTATGATATTTATCTCAGGTATCCTGCTGGCAGTCACGGCATTTACATTACTCAGACTTTCTGCAATTAAAGAATTGGAAAATGTTGGTAGGGGAGGTGGTTCCAAGTGATAGGTATATATATGAGTGGAACAGGGAATACAAAGCATTGTGTGGGTAAGCTCCTTTCCGTAATTGATCCGAAAGCAGAAATGATACCGATCGAGTCTGAAGAGTCTGTTGATAAGATCAGACTGAATGATGCAGTATTACTTGCTTACCCGACACAGTTTTCAAACGTGCCTTTTATGGTAAAGGATTTCATTAGAAGAAACCCGGAACTGTGGAAGGAGAAGAAAGTCTTTTGTATATGCTCATGAAAAAATTATCAAGAAAATCTATTATTATACTTCCGGTTTTATGCTTAATGCTTCTCGCTCTTACTTCGTGTGGTAAGGTGAAAAGCGCATCGGAATTAAAAGAATACGCCGAAAAGACTTACGGTGCGTGTGAGATTGTCTCGAAATCTGAGACGGATGGTCGGACAGAACTGATTCTTCACGATGAGCTTCAGGATTTTGATTACAGTATTGAAAGCGTAATGGCTTCGGTAAATGTAGATGGAGGTATTTGGGGGAAATATGCCGATATACACAGCGGATTTGTCGGAAGCTTAAAGGAAAAGGTTATTCAAAATGTAACTGATAAGTTGGATTCTGAATGTAAGCGTAGTAACGCAAGGTGGGAAAAGAAAGAATGGTGGCCCGGACTGATCAGCATCTATGCTGCCGATGAAGCATCGGCAAAGGAAGCAACGCTTTCGTGTGCTGAAGTCCTTCAGTCCGAGAATCTTAATAACCGTATGGACGGATGGGAAATCCGTGCATACAAGGAAAGTGAACAAAACGTTGAAGAGAGCCTCGGAATTATTACACTCCCGGATGTTAAGTGGGTTTCCAAGGAAGAGGAACATGAACAATATTTTACGAAGATGGCACACATGCAGACTGATCCTAATGCGGTTTTCCTACGAAAAGAGGTAAAGAAATTTGCTGATACAGGAGCTGATCCGGACAGGGTGGATCACCCGGCACACGGAGGGACATCGGATCCCGCAAGTGATTCCTCCCCGGTTACCTTCTATTATTTCAGAGCATCCGATGGCAGTGAATACTATCTCTGTGATTTCCTCTATTATGAAGGAGACTCAAGAGATGAACCTAAATGGTACACGAATTATTGAATAAATGTTATCTGTTTTCTTTAAGTTTATCAATCATTTTCTGATAAAGATTATGCTTCATGCCAGGAAATGCGATAAGTAAGCGTCGTGTTCCGAAAAGTTTGCTGTACATAAACTCTTTCTTCAGGTGTTCAAATCGTTCTTCAAGCTCCAATCTGCGTTTTTGATAGTCTTCCTTGCTGTTTTTTATAGCATTAAGCAGTTCTTCTTTGTTCTCATTAAGATTTTCGTGTAGCTGTTCCTGCTTTTCGGTTGCAGTTTCATATTCCTTTTCAAGCTTATCCATTGTTTTTATAGTTCCGGTTCCTATTATTTCGGACATTCCATCGCTGATTTTTAGAATGGATTTCTGAATATCCTCCATTTTTTCAAGCTGTTTATTCATTTTAAGAACTGTAAGAACGGTGATTACAATGTCGGCAACGAAGCATAAGTAGATTATTATAAGGGATATAATACCCAGTATATATGGTATCATATCAACTATATTTTCTATTCCGGGCTGTATTACCCTTAAGACAAAAGCTATGGCCAGCCCCCAGATTATACTGAATTCCAGACATATATATCCATTGATATTGAATTTTCTGTCACTATAGTCCCACCATCTTGCGTGAAATAGTTTATCCAAAATAAAACCTGCCAGAAATTCTATTAAAGAAGCAAATACTATACCTATAGCAAATAGAATCACTGGATGAGAAGCATCAACGGATGTTTTGATTCCAAGAATACTACCTGCAAAATAAAGTACGATAAGTACCATAAGAACACCAGATCCATATACTGGACATAAAGGTCCATTCAAAAAGCCTCTATTAACGATTTTTCCCTGAGTAACGGCATGAAATATAACTTCTATCATCCAGCCTATAAGAGAATAAATTATAAAGTACCAGAATATCTGGTAAATAGTCATTCCACAAAACATAATGATTCCTTTGTCTCACCTTCTAATGAAAATACTATAGTATGCCATTTAAACCATCAAAAATGGACTGGCACAGAGTCGCCATTTTTTTGGAGACTGCTTCATTCCATCTTTGTTCCAGGTTATAATTATCTTGTAAAGGGCGGCTTCTGCAGCAATCTTGGTATATTTATCTTCGATAGTTTTAGAAGAATAGCGATAACTGATAAAAGATCCATTTCGAAATGTTTTGACTTTACAGTTTTATGAATTGTGTTCAGTCCGAGACCTGTTATGCTGACGAACACATGTCGTGATGTTACACTTGTAAACGCAGTTGTATTATAACATCATTTGTCATAAATACAAAGACCCTACTGGATAGAAATATCTGGTAAGGAAGACCGAAAGGTCTTTTTTTCGTGCATAAAATACGTAATAACCGTATGTAAATAATCGAAACTGTTAGTTGTTCATATATTAAGGAAAGGGAAAGATATGCTGTAGACAAATAGAGCGAATAGTGACATTTCGAAGTCCGGATGATATAATTACCGTGATTTATTTACGCGAAAGTGAGATTGTTTGCATAGAGGAGAAGAATAATGACAAAGACAGGAAGGTTTCTTACAGCTACGCTGGCTGCTGCTTTGATAGCAGGTGAACTCTCCAGGGTATTTACGGGGACTTATGTAAATGTATATGCGGCAGAGCCTGATTTGATCGTGACGGATGATCTTGTTGCGCCGGAATCCCTGATCGCAGAGGAAAGTGAAGTCACAGAGGAAAATGAAGTCGCAGAGGAAAATGAAGTCGCAGAGGGAAGTGAAGCCACAGAGGGAAGTGAAGTCACAGAGGGAAGTGAAGTCACAGAGGAAAGCGTAGCTTCAGATGAACCTGTCACAAATGATGATCTGCTGACAGAAGAGCCTGAGCTTACCGATGAAGCGGAAGATATCGACATACTGACTGCAGACGGTGCAACGGATCAGAATGTGATGTGGCAGACGGGTGTGGCTACGATAGGAGAGCTTGTCCCCGGAGGTAAGACAATGGGTCCCGCACTCAATGTACTGGGGGGTCTTCTGGGGGTTGGCGATGAGGGACTTTCCCAGCAGGATCTGATAAATAAGCTCAAGGATGTCAACAAACAGATAAGCGGACTCAGTAAAAGCATTTCCGCCTTTCGCACCGAGATGAACAAGGGGCTTGATAAGCTTGAAAGGGATATGTATGCGGAGATAGATGACGCGCTCAACAAGATCACCAATGATGTTTTTATAAACGGTGTCGGCGCAGAACTGGATACTCTTCAGACTCAGGTAAGCGGCAGAAACGGTATTGCACATAAGATCGATACGATCAACGGGGATACTGACATGACCGAAGAAGAGAAAGCGATCGAGATAGCTTACCTTATAGGAAATAACAGTGAGTGGAATCAGACACAAAATGCCTTATACCGTTTTAAACTTGTCGGGAACCTGCTGGCAGGGCATACCTACCGTGACACAAAGGGGAGAAATCTGTATCAGGTACTCTATGATAATGCTGCAGTTAACAGTAAGCTGTCAGGGGAGGCATATAATAAGATATCGCCCTATATAGACCGTGTCGTGTATGAGTATTTCTATGCTTATACGACACTGTCCCAGTGTTTATCCGCTTCTCTTGCCGTGTCGCTTATGACTGATGAAGAAGCAAAGAAGCTGGATGCAGTAACATATGAGCATTATCTGGAATGTAAGACATCGACAAGTCTTGTTAAGCGAGAGCTTGACAATATCAATAAACAGCTTCTTGATGCGAATGATACACACAGTATAGTAAGCATGTATTCATCCTTTAAGTATAAGCAGAAAAATGATGCCTGCGTTTATATTGGGGGAGGAAGCTGTTCAATAGCCCTGTCAGCAGACCTTGCCATGATAGATAATCCCTGGATCGGGAAGAGGCTGCATGAAGGAAACTATAACGAAGAAAGCTATTATCAGGCGATGTCTGATTTTGTCAGTGACGGAACAAATCTCGATCCCGATCACGTAAAGGACTTAAGCGATCATGTAAACGATATGGGAGAGGATATATCTTTTCTTGATTATCTTAGGGATTCGGGCTTCAGGGTTGATGAACATATAACAGGAAACAATGCTTGTTTTGCAGTGAGTGATCTTAAGACAAAACAGTATAGAACGCTTTCGGTCAACGGATGCGAGTATGGTTTTGATACGTTCGATCCGAGAGAGAACGGAAGCGGCAAAACGTGGAGTGTTGCCTGTGAATTTACCGGGGAGGATCAGGACACATATGCTACGCTTAATGATGTCTCATACCTTGGTTTTAAGATAATTGAACGGGAAGAAATGCCTGAGACCGCCGAGGAGATATATGAGCTTAACCATACGGATTATATGGCACTGATAGAGCCTGATGACGATGGCTATGAGCTGTATCAGAAGTACGCGCTTGGGGATATTCCGGTCACCTTCAGTGTTTCGGAGAATGATGTGACAAGAGTGCTTGATACGGATGATGAGAAATATCCCGACCCGGATAAGTTCATCTGGCAGTTCTCGGGTGAGTCCTGTGTTTATTTTGATGGCTCATATATAATGTTTACCGCCCCCGGGACGTGCAGTATCCGTCTTATAGCACAGGATCCCGAAGGAGTGGAATTCATATCCGACCGGACAGAGCTTACCTGCAGGGAAAATCATGCAAGCAGGGATCTGTATATCTGGCAGCGCAACGGACGGACTACCTACAGCTTTTCGATGGATCCCGCAGTGGAATATGATCTGGCATCAAGGATCCCTCTTGATGTTTATAAAACAGGAGATACGGATGATGAAATACTGACAGATATCGAGGGTGTCTGGGAATCATCAAACATTCCTTCAGACGGTATACTTCTTGAAGATGACGGAAGAGTAACCTTTAAGAGACAGGGTGAATACAGGGTCCGCTATAAGGTTATGGATGCTAAGGGTGATTATGCTTATTCCAACTGGTTCACCCTTGATGTTAACGATCCGAATGAATACTTCACATATACCTTCCTTGATACCGATGGAAGTGAACTTTACAGGATAACAAAGAAGGAGGGTACAGCGATCGATACAGACAGAACTCCCATAAAGAATGGCTACAGCTTTGTATCATGGGATCGCCTGAACAGCGACGAAGATGATCTGCCCGGGAAAATGACCGGAAATAACAGAACATATACAGCACTGTGGACAAGAACCGTAAAGGATGGATATACAACGGTTCTTGATGAAGCTTCCCTTAAGAAGGCGGTAGCAGAGGCATCCGCATCCGAAACGACCCGTATTGCGCTTGGAAATGATATTAGTGTGGCGAAGCTGACTTTCCCAAAGTCCGGTAAGGGAGATATAGTGATCGACGGAGTGGGTCATATCCTGACCTTTAGAGGAAATGCAGCATTAGCGCCTAAGGGAGGGCAGTCACTGACCCTTGAAGATATGACCGTGAAGGCGGAAAAAAGTGGAAAGCTGCAGAATATTACCTTTAGTGCGGCATCAGGCGGGCTTAAGCTTGATAATATCACTTTGATCGGTAAGAATGCAAAAATTACGGCGACAAAGGGCAATCTGTGTCTTAGAGATGTTATATCTGACAGGCTTACCGTTGCGGGTTCTTCAGCGCGGGTACTTACAATGGAGAATGAGGTTGCGGCAGCGGCAGTTACGGGATTTGGCATTGTGGAAATAAAGGGCTTCTTTGCTCCCGGGAAAAATATGAAGGCTAATTATATTGATCTGTCCCCGACTTCATATCTTCGTGTGCCGAAGGGGGTAGCGATAACTGCAAATAAGGGTATATCCGGAACCGGAACCATAGAGCTGGAGAATGGATTTAAGCCTCTTACTCTCGGCATGAATAATTCAGGATCTATTACTCTTAAATCCGGTGAATCCCTGGAACACAAGATTATTTTTAACAGTAAAGCAACAAACCTGAATACGGTATTTGATGTACGGGGGATATCACCTAAGCCTGTGAACGGTAAATACGAATACCGCCTGTATTGTAAAAGCGGCAAGGCCTGTCTTCGTGCCTTCACAATAAAGTGCGGCTTAAAGACCTACTGCGAATGGGCGGATGTAATTACCGATATTTCTAAAACAAATCCTGCAGGAGAAAGTGTGATCACACTGCTTTCCGATGTCAGCATCTCAGGTGCGCTTAAGCTCCCGACCAAGGGAAAATGTACGCACCTTACAATAAACGGAGGAGGTAATGCTCTTGTATTTAATGCAGGGACGGTTACACTTACCGGAGGGTTGACACTTAGAGCTGTAAACATAAGATCGAAAAAGGGTACATGGACTCTGAAAAAGGGTAGATATGAATTTGAAAATGACGGTTCCACACTCGCAGGATGTCAAGTGAAGTGAGGATCATTGATACCGTAGAGGGTATAGTAGCTGCGGAGATCACATATAGATAGAAGGAGAAGAAAATGAAGACCTATTCAACAGGAGGAAGATTAATTGCGATAATACTGACGACTGCTTTTTTGACAGGCGAGGTGGGTTCCGGCTGCATGGGAGCGGTTAAGGTCTATGCTGCGGAGAGTGAAGTGCTGTCTGCCGAGGAAATGACCGGCATGATTCCGGTGTCCGGCGATGAGGTCATATCTGAGGATATAATTCTGTCTGAAGATGAGACCGGCTATGCCGGATCAGGGGAGAGAGAAGGAATTGTGCTGACGGATGTTGATGCGCTGACGGATGCTAATGTACTAACTGATGTTGATGCACCTGAAGATGGCATGAAGCCTGAAGATGATGAGCCGGAAGAAGACTTGGATATTGTTCTGCCTGATATGGAGTATCTGCCGGCTGACGGAGAGGAGCTTAGCTTTATATCGGCCGGTAAGGTTGCCTGGCAGACGGGTGTGGCGGCTGTTGGTGAGTTTGTTCCCTACGGAAGGGCATTATTTCCTTTTCTGAATATGATCGGTGGCCTTATGGACAGCGGTCCGACCAATGAGGATGTATATAAAAAGATTGATGAAGTAAGCAATGGGATCAACTATTTAAATAAGGATCTGGAGCAGTTTCGAAGCGAAGCAGAGGCGAGACTTGATGAACTTGATAAGAAAATGTCGGATGAGATAGATACGGCACTTAACAAGATAAAGAATGATGTGTTCATAAACGGAGTAGGTTCGGAGCTCGATACCCTGCATGCCCAGATCAACGATAAGGATGGAATCGCAAGCCAGATAGATATCATCAACAGTGATACAACAATGAGTGATAAGGTCAAGGCGATAGAGATCGCTTCCCTTATCGGAAATGATAAGAACTGGGATGAGACCAATAATGCCCTTTACAGATTCAACAATGTGGGAGATCTGGTGGCAGGACAGACCTATCGTGATACCGGCGGAAGGAACCTGTATCAGGTGCTTTATGACAATGCAAAACTTGATCATATGTTCAGCGGAGAGACGTATGACAGCATTGATCCTTACATAGAGCGTGTGGTGGATGAGTATTTCTATGCCTATACCGTACTGTCCCAATGCTTAACCGCTCATCTTACAGTGTCCCGGATGACGGATGAGGAGGCCAGGGCACTTGGAGATGCCGAGTATAAGAAGTATCTTCAGTGCAAAACACGCACCAGCCTTGTCAAGATGGAGATGGATGACATCAATAAGGAGCTTCTGGATGCCGGGGATTCCGAAAGTATCATAAGTCTGTATTCTGTTTTTAAATACAAGTGCCAACATGAACGGTTTATTTTTATAGACGGAGGCAAGACAGAGATAGCAGTCTCAAATAAGCTTGCGCAGAGCAAAGACTCCGCAACGGGAAGAAAAAGGGTTAATATAAGTGATCACGGGGTTCTGGATATTTATGAGATGAAGTCCCAGTGGTACTTAAATTCGAACTATACTCAGTATTACAGAAAGCAGAATTCTTTTGTAAGCGGCGGGACAATACTTGAACCTGCCTATGTAAAGGATATATATGATCATCTTCAGCGCCGGTCATCGCGTATTTCGTTTTATGATTATCTCAAAAACAATGGGTTTGATATAGCCAGGTATGGAAAAAATTCTTTTTTTGCCACAAGTAAACTGAAAACAACACCGGTCAGCTTTTCGCAGAACAGGTACTGGGGGTGCGAGTACGGTTTTGAGACCTTCTATATGAACATGATCGGGGATCCGAAAACAGAAAGACCGGTGTGTACCTTAAGTGTACAAACCCAGACCATAAAGAAATCAGAAGGCGGGCTGGATACAGAATATAAGAGCAAAACCGATAAACGTAAACACTGGACAACACACAATTATGTATATGTCATTCCCTCAGGCTCTGCATTTATGGGATTTACCAAAGTGAGCCGTGAAAAAATGCCGGGGAATGCCGCAGAGGTTTATGAAAAAGACAGATCAGGTTACACAGTGACTGTTACAAATAATGGGTCTTTTGAGATCCGTCAGAAATATGATCTTAATGAACAGCTAAAGGTCACATTTAAGGATGCGAACGGGAAAGCAGTAAGTAATATCACCAAATACCAATGGGAGATAGATTTAAGCAGCCTTGAGAACGGAGGGCATCTGTATGATGACCGCTACGCGATCTTTACAAAAACCGGCAGCTTCAGACTGGCAGTAATTGCAGAAGATCCGGCTGGCAAGCCTATATACTCCGATTGGGTTGAGGTAAAGATCAATGATCAAAGCAACAGCCGGGAACTTGACATTAACTGCAAGCCTAAGGGTATAGTAGCGGAAGTCGGTAAAAACTATAAGGCTCAAACAGAACTGTTTGACTGGTTTGCTGTTTACAGTCTGAAAGAGGGACAATACGTTACCGATTATGATCTTATTTTTCAGTCATATGAGCTTCCGGAGGACGGGATAGAGCTTGAAACCGGAGGAGGCTTAAAGTTTACCAGACCGGGAACATATAATATCAGATGTAAGGTTGAGGATAGCGAAGGCGGAAGTACTTACACGGAATGGTGCACTTTCCGTGTTAAGGATCCGCAGGAATGCTTTACCATGACTTTCCTTGACAGTGACGGAACAATACTTCATAACATAACAAAAGAGGAAGGTAGTACGATAGATGAGGATGAGATCCCGGACGGAGTTGAGGCTTACCACAGATCGAAGCTGGAGCTCTCGGGGGGAGAAGAGGTTGATTTTCCCGAAACCAGGGAGGGATATACTTTTGTGGGCTGGGATCTTATCAGTGATGAGGCCGGTGGGGATGGTGAGTCGGATGAGATGCCGGATGAAATGTCCGGCGAGGATGTGACCTATAAGGCCATATGGCAGCGAACCGTTAAGGATGGCTATTTAACGGTCACGGATGCGGATTCGCTTACAAAAGCCGTATCAGGGGCGAAGAGTTCGGAGACTGCATATATCGCACTTGGTAACGATGTCACCTTAAATAAGCTTGACTTTCCGAAATCCGGTGATGCCGCCATCGTGATTGACGGTATGGGACACACCCTGACCTTTAGCAAAAATGCAGCGGTCACACCGAAGGATAAGCAGTCGCTTCTGCTTGAGGATATAACCATTAAGACAGAAACGAAGGGAAAAGCACAGAATATTTCCCTCACAGCCGCAGCGGGCGGTATCATGCTCGGAAAAGTGAACTTAACAGGAAAAACGGCTTCGGTCAACGGAAGTAAGGGCAACCTGACACTTGATAATGTGATGTTTAATTGTGATAGATCATCCGTAAATGCGGCAAAGGACAGTCTGCTGCTTAAGGATGTGATAGCCTTAAACCTTACCGTAAAGGGAAGCAGTAAGACAGTACTTACCACGGAAGGGGAAGTGGGAGCAACGACCATAACAGGCTTTAAACGGGTTGATAATAAGGGTGTTCTGGCACCGGCGAAGACACTTAAGGTTAATTACCTTAACCTTTCAGGTAATGCTCTTCTGAATGTTGTAAAGGGTGCTTCCGTGACGATAAGTAAGGGAATATCCGGTAGTGGTACCATCGATCTGCATAATGGATTTAAGCCTGTCGTGCTGGGTAAGGATAATTCGGGATCCATCCGGCTGGTTTCCGATGAAGCGCTTGAATACCGGATGATCTTCAAAACAAAAGCAGCCAATCTTAATAAGGTATTTGATGTCAGGGAACTTACAGGGGATTCCGTGAACGGGAAATATGAATACGGTCTGTACAGTAAGGGTGACAGGGCTTACCTTCGTGCCTTCACCATTAAGTATAACGGGAATACCTATTGCGAGTGGCAGGATATGATCAATGACATTAACCGTATGAAGCCGGCCGGTGAGGCAGTGGTAATGCTCCTTGCGGATGTTGATGTTCCGGGAACACTTAAGCTGCCAGCCAGGGGAAGGTATACAGATCTTACAATAAACGGTGGTGGTCACAGGCTCACTTTTAACAGCAGGAATGTAACTCTGACAGGAAACCTGACGCTTAGGAATATATCGCTTGCTTCGGATACGGGCGCATGGATCCTTAAGAAAGGAAAATATGAGCCGGTTACAAGTGGAACCGTATTGATCGGTTGTACAATAAAAAAATGAATGTGGTTTGGTGATGGTTAACTTACGTGATATCCGATATAATTGCCTTGTGCGCCATGCCTGATCCGGATCTGGAGCTTGGGAAAACCCGTTTCATAGATGGTGAGCAGAGCCCCCTTGTGGGGAACCGACTTCAGTATGTTCATTATTTCAACAAGGGCAACTCCCACGGTCACCGGTGTTTTAAGGAAGAAATTCTTCTGTATCATAAACCTTACCTCCGAATCCGTACGCTGACTCCGTCCTATGGCTCACCCTTCTTTTCCATGTACATCAACTTATCGGCCCTGTTTATAAGCTCATGCATGTCTTTATTATGGACTACCCTTGCGGCGCCGATGCTGATGGTAAGCTCATAGGGTGCCCCGGCTTTTTCATTAAGTATGCGGAGCTCCTTATTTATCCTGCCTTTAAGCTCTTCAACCATTTCGTCATTGTCTGCCTTGACTAAGATCACGAATTCATCACCGCCGTACCTTGCGATATTGGCCCGGTACGGATACTTGGCACAGCCCTTGCGCAGGACCTCGGCAACCCTCATAAGGGCTTCGTCACCTTCTATATGACCGTACATATCATTTATCTTCTTAAACTTGTTAACATCGATTATAAGCAGATATACGGCATCATCTTCCATGTTCTGAACCGTATGCTCGTAGTAGTAGGCCAGCTGTTTCCTGTTATTCAGCCTGGTCAGCGGATCAACGGATATCATCTGCTCGATCCACTGCAGGTACATTACCAGTGTGGACAATGAAATGACCATGCATGCCAGGGGGAGCTGGGGATAAATAAACTGCCCTATTCCCGCGCAGGCCGGCAGGACCGGGAAAACAGACAGCCTGATAAGCATTTCCCGTTTAGACTGTTTGTGCTTGTCGAAAACACCCTTCAGAGCCCGGAAGCTGGTGGTAAAAATATAAAGATATGAGAGAACATACTGGATGATGAACAGGGGACCACGCCTGTATATCCCGTCAGCATCAACATAGAAAAGCATTCCGTTAAAGGGATTGATCAGAAGCAGCGCTGCCATTATCCATACAAGTACGGATGACAGGCGCATCCTTCTCCTGCTCTCGACAAAGGGGGAATCCTGAAAGTATTCGAAATACAAAAACCAGAAGAAGCACATTACGGCCGTTGCAAAGAAGTAAAGCTCCTTCGTAAGCATGATAAAGAAGGTACTGTGGGGCAATACCCCGTATTTGATCATGACATACAGGGTATCCGAAATATAAAACAGCATCTGAGAATCAATGCACATGGCAAAATTCTTCTGCGCCACCATCTCGGTAAGCCCCCTGGTCTTATACCGGATGATTCCGATAAGTACCAGGGCAAATATATTAATCTCTATATACAGGATCACATAATCGTTTCCCAAGGCACTATATCTCCCTCTTTTCCTCCGTATCAGGATCTTTAACCCTGTCATGCATCTATCAATATCATAATATCACATTTCCCCGTAACAGTGACAGGGACTGTTACAGTATCATATCAGATTATCTGCCGTATATGGTGGCTTGAATCATGTTTTTATGGTATCATTTTATACAACAATATAAAAAGACGCAAACATAGTTTTGCATTAGAGGGGACCTACACTGATTTAAGGAGATGGGGTGTATGAAGGATGTTACATTTCCGAATGGTTTTGGGACAACACCAAGAGTCCTTATTGTTGATGATATGATGGTTAACAGGACCATTTTGGCTTCAATGCTTGCTTCACACGG
>JAFSYI010000099.1 GCA_017450065.1 Lachnospiraceae bacterium | reverse complement strand
CAAACGCATCATGCCCATTTAAATGCGCCTTCGGCGCGGGGCATGATGCAGACCTGCCATACTCTGTCATACGCTCTCGGCAGCAAGTGCCTCGAGCTGTTACCTTCCTATCATCCAATCGTACATCTCCATATACTTGGAGGCGGAGACGTGCCAGGAGAAGTCCGCATCCATGGCACGGTCTATGATCTTATTCCACTCACGCTTTCTGTCATAATAAATACGCTCCGCATATCTTATCGTATCAAGCATCTCGTGGGCATTGTAATTTACAAATGAGAATCCCGTGCCCGTGCTCTCAAACTCATTGTAAGGCTGTACAGTATCCTTAAGGCCTCCGGTCTCCCGAACGATCGGCACCGTGCCGTAGCGCAGAGCCATGAGCTGGGAAAGCCCGCAGGGCTCAAAAAGGCTCGGCATAAGGAAAGCGTCCGAAGCCGCATAGATCTTATGCGAAAGCTCCTCGGAATAATAGATGTTCGCCGAAACCTTGTTACCGTATTTCCAGTCGAAGTACCTGAACATATTCTCATACTTCTCTTCCCCGGTACCAAGCACTACTATCTGCACGCCGTCCTGGCAGAGCTGCTCCATCACATAGGCTATAAGGTCAAAGCCCTTCTGATCCGTAAGCCGGCTTACGATACCTATCATCATGATCTTCTCGTCCTGATCAAGGTCGAGTTCCTGCTGCAGGGCGATCTTATTCTTCACCTTCTCCTTGCGGAAATTCTTTTTATCATAGGTTTTAGCGATAAGCTTGTCGTTTTCCGGATTGAAAACGCTGTAGTCAATACCGTTCACTATGCCTCTAAGGTCGTTGCTGCGGGCTCTTAAGAGTCCGTCCAGTGTTTCACCGTAAAACTCTGTCTTGATCTCTTCAGCGTAAGTTTCCGACACTGTCGTGATAACATCCGCAAAAGTCAGCCCGCCCTTAAGCATATTGGCATCCTTATAAGATTCCAGCTTATCCGGAGTAAAATAATAATCCGGAAGCTGTGAAAGCCCCTGTATGGTCTTAACGTCGTATTTTCCCTGGAATTTCAGGTTATGTATCGTCATTATGCTCTTCATGTCCCTGAAGAACTCACCGCCTCTGAAAGAATCCTTGAGATAGACGGGAATAAGACCTGTCTGCCAGTCATGACAGTGCACTATATCGGGTTTGAAGCCTATGAGGGGCAGCGCCGAAAGGGATGCCTTGTCAAAGAATATGAACTTCTCCAGATCATAGATCAGATCGCCGTAGGGTTTATCTCCGTTGAAATAGAATTCATTGTCTATGAAATAATACTTTATTCCCTCGTACTCCGCTTCAAGAACTCCGACATACTCACTCCTGCCGTTGTAGTCCATATAGAAGTGGGTCACATACTTCATCATGTCCTTCTTGTCCTGATACATGCACATATATCTGGGCATCATGACCCTGACATCAAAGTATTTCTTATCAATACATGCGGGAAGCGACCCCACCACGTCAGCAAGACCGCCGGTCTTGATAAAAGGCACACCTTCTGATGCGATAAAAAGAATGTTTTTCATTGCATGAATCCCCTTTCTGTGTCCCACGTTATAACTCAGTTCACCTTAAGTGAACCGAATCATCACCCCACACTTGTTCCTATTTTACTATAATCAGGACAAAGCGTGCAATCATTAGTTATTT
>JAFSYI010000098.1 GCA_017450065.1 Lachnospiraceae bacterium | reverse complement strand
TCTTGCGTATATTTATGCCCTTAATAAGTATACAGTTATCAGAGAAGTAACTAGCGGCAAGGGCTTCGCCGATGTTGTTTATATTCCCTATGTACCCGACATGCCTGCGCTTGTCATAGAGCTTAAGCACAATAAATGCGCCGGCAGTGCTATCGACCAGATAAAGGATAAGAAATACTTCGATTCACTTGAGTCTTACGCCGGTGACATGCTCCTTGTGGGTATAAATTATGACGAAAAGACCAAGGAGCATGAATGCAGGATAGAGAGGTTTAAGAAGGAATAGGGGCTGTTCATAAATAACTTTACCATTATTACCGGAGAAAAAAGCCACTGATTCTTCACTGCACGGATGGGAATATCCGTGATGCGGATCTGTTTGATGATTACAGGGGAAGTACCGTAATTATTGAAGATATGCAGTGGCTTTATGAGAATGATTCGGTCAGATTCCTGAAGACGCTGCTCCATACCTGCGGAATGCAGGTTGTTATGCTTACACGGGGTGCGGTACCCTCGTATCTTGCGGGGGAGGATATGGATCTTGGATTTGTGAGGATAAGGGAGAGTGACTTTGTCTTTGAGGAAAAGGAAGTGGATGAATTCTTCAGGGATCGGGGGATAGAGCTTCATCCTGATGATGCGGCACCTCTTACCGAGGCATCTCATGGGTATGTGCGGGCTCTGTACTGCTACGCATCGAGAATGGAAAACGGTACAAGATATTCCGAGGATTTAAAGGCTGCAGTCTGGCTTGATTGGAGAGAAGAAAAGCATGGTCGATAAGGACGATGAGGTAATCGTAAGGAAAATGGAAGAGGGAATCAGATCAAAGGTATTTGGCAAATAAAGGAGATGTAAGTATGTTAAACGGATGGAAAAAAAGCCTGGTGATGTTTGTGTCTGTTATGGGGATAGTGTTCGGGTTGACCGGGTGCGGAAGCACCGCCGCTGAGTATCCGAGGCTTAGCGGACAGGATGCATTGAGTGCATTTGCGGATTCGAGCTCCATACAGCTTACCGGCGATATCGATGATGTGAATACTTTCTCGGATGTGATCGCAGACGGTCAGAATGTGGGAGAAGTAAGGGAGCAGGGACTCATCAATAATAAGATAACATATTTGGTTGACGGCAAGGAGCAGTTCTATATAACATTTTGCGATTATGATGAAGAGGATAAGGTTGCAGAGGATGAGAATTATGCCTGCAGCACAACATATACCTATTATGATATGGATGGAAACCGCCTCGGATACGCTCAGGACAGAGCACTGTTTAAGGGTGATGATGAATGGTATGTTATGATCTTTATGGACACCGGGGGCAATATGAGGAATTATTACATCGAGCCTTATGATGACTGGAACCATGAATGGGCAACCAAAGGAGCAGGTGTATATAACATGGATAGGAAAAAAGTTGGTGAGATAAGCTTAGAGCGTACAAATATCTTTACCGACAGCTTTGCGATCGGTATGGAGTTGGGAGATGCCGCGGGAGAGCTGACGGAAATGGACAGAGTAGCGATCTATTGGCGCTGCGTGAGCGAGATGAACAAAACCTATAGCGATGATTGATGGGTGATTGATGGAAGCCAATAATAAGTGATTTGGAGGAAACAATGGGGAAAAAACTGTTTAATATCACTCTCGGGGCGGTGTTGATGCTGATAGCGTTTGGCATCATGGCATTCTTTCCCGTAAGAACATCTTTTCTGACGTGGATCATCGTAGCGGTATCCGCACTGGCCTTTTGCTTTGGTTATTTCAGGCTGGGTATTGCTTTCAACGGGCCGATGGGCAAAGCATTTCTTATAGCGAAAAAGCTTGTATTCTCTCTGTCGGGAATTGCTATGATCGTTTTTGGCGTTTATTCGCTGATCAAAGAGGATTTCAACGGAAAAGGCCTGGGACTGTTCACCATGAACCTGATCTATGGGCTGGCCATGCAGTATTATGCTTTCAATAAGGCAATGAATTATGCGGTTGATGGCATTAAACAGAGTGATGAAGTAAGTGCGTCCATAGAAGAGCTGTACAACGTGTTTAAGGATATAGACACGCCAATGGGCAGACCATGGATAGGTAAAGTCGTGAATGTCGAGGATGACTGTATAATATACGGTCCCACGGACAAGGGCTCATTTTTATTCGGATACTATCTGTTCGGGACATTTACATTTGGAGCAAGCCCTCTTACGAAAATGCTTGCAGATCCGGAGGCTGCCGGGGCGCATATCGTATATACGCAGTGGGATCGGGATGATTTCGGAAATGGACAGCTCTATCATCTTTTATCACGTATGCTGCCTGATTTTTATATCAGCATGTTTGAGAATTTCTCAAAAACAGGACGCGCAGCCTGTGATTTTGCAGACCTGTTTGAGAGTAAAATTCCGAACGTTTATGTATTTGACGAGATATTTGCCCTTATGCATCAGAAATATAATCTTTTGGACATGCAGGGGAATCCCAGATATTATCTTCACGGAGTATTCCCGTTCTGGACGTTCAGATTGGAGGATGTCCGTGATGGCTGCGAGATCGTAAAAAGCAAGAGGATCATATGGCATATCCTTTTTCCGACCTATGATATATACATGAATGATGAGAAATACGGCCGCATGAGATGGATGTTCCGTCTTTTGCGCACTAAATTCCGGATGAAGACAAAGGATGGAGAGGTTGTGGTCCGTGAGATGACAGCAACTATAGGGGATCAGTTCGGGGTATACAGGAACGGAGCTTTGATAGGGACTATCAGCCAGAAAATCGGACTTACAAGTCTTGGTATGTTTGTAAGGGATATGATTTTTGACAATTTCGTGATAATGGTATTTGATGATAAGGATCTGCCGCTTGTAACAACGCTTTCAGTCATGCTCGGCAGCTTTAAGAATCATGGGATGAAGAAAGAATAGGGAGACAGAACTGTTTATGGAAGACAGTAATGCTCATCCCGATTCAGTCTTCATTAAGATATTTCTTAAACGTCAGGATGTTTTGTTCATTTTTGTATTCGTATTTCATATCATCCATTGTGCTTTGAACAAGAAAAATTCCCAGACCGCCGATGGGCCGGTCTTCGCCGCTTAATTCCACATCGGGTTCATCTGCTTCCAGAGGGTTGTAGGGTTTTCCTTTGTCTGTAAAGGAAATAACTACGGCAGGAGGATCTGTCTCACTTTCCAGACATATCTTAACGGGTCCGGGGATGGGATCATAGGCATAGAAACAGATATTACCGAAGAGCTCATCGATCGCAAGCTTGATCTTTGCCCCGATCTGTTCGGGACAATGAATGTCATCCAGTTCGGAATTAATGAATTCCATGACGGAAGAGAGGTTCTCAATTGTAGAATCTACCTGAATTATTTTCATTGGTTTTCTGCTATAAATGAACCGACCAGCCACTTTCGATCTTTTCGTGTACTTTTTGTAAGGTTTCAACATCAAGCTTCGGCCAGTCGTTTACCGTTTGTGCCTTATTTGTTATCAAATGTGCTTTTTCGGCACAAAGAGCCATTGGTGTGTCGGCAAGTGAATCGGAATAAAAATTCTCGATCTCCGGAAAGTCATGGTCAAAAATGTAGGCCGCTTTTTCTCTTGCATACATCAGATTATCCACGAAGGCGCCCACGTCACGATCGTATTCCGTTGCTATGTAGTTAACACCGAGTCTTCTGGCAATCGGTTCGATGATGCAGTTCGGAGAGGCGCTGATAATAAGATCGTCCGGCCTTTTCTGGGCAAGATACCAGTCGGAAATATTTTTCTCGTGTTTGTCCCAGAAACTCTCGATCTGCTCGTCAAAATCCTTTACTTTACAAAGGAAGCTGAAAAAGGTGCGTTCCATAACATATCTCGGGACCTTTCCTATCCCGTGTCCGATTATGGTTACGAGTGCCTTCGGAAGATAAGTAAAAATCAGGGAAGGGTGCTTTCTTACGCACCAGAGTGCAAAGCTTACGGCACAGTCAGGATAATATATTGTACCGTCAAAATCATACACATTCATAAAATACAATTACCTCTTCTTATAAACATACATTACTTGCATCCGAAAACCTTATCCAGACCGGTGATATTCAGCACTTCTTTGAAATTGGGACCTATGTTGACAAGCTTCATCTGTCCTTTTTTGGCTTTTAAAGTCTTATAGGTAGCAAGCAGAACACGAAGTCCTGCCGAGGATACGAAATCGCATTTTTCAAAATCAAAAATAATAACGTTCGAATCGGCAATCTCCGAATCGATCAGTTCTTTGAGATTTGGAGCGGTTCCGGTATTAACTTCACCAACTAATAATATCGTCAGTTCATTGCCTTCTTTTTTGCTTTCCAGTTGCAGTTCCATTCCTTTTCCTCCTGAATAGTTACAGTATTTTCTTTTATCTTAACATACATTAAATCAAAAGTCTTTGATCATCAAAAATGTCATGGTGATATCATCAAACTGCTCCGCGCCCTCGGCGAACCGGTTTACATCGTCTAAAATTCGGGAGAGTACAGTTTCTCCGGGTTCATCGGCGGTATCGTTGATGAGATTTTTTAAACGGTCTTCCCCGTAGATTGCGTTGTCCTTACTGTGAGCTTCGGTAACACCATCCGTATAAAGCAGCAGACGATCCCCGGAGGCAAGTTGTATTTCGCTTTGCGTATACTGTGTTCCCTCAAGGCCCGCAAGGAATAATCCGTGTTTATCTGTCAGAAATTCACAGGGTTCCCCTTTTCTCATAAGAACAGGGTAGTTGTGACCGGCATTGGTATACTGCATGATCATGGTTCTTATATTCAGAATTCCGATCCATGATGTGGCGAACATTTCGGCTTCGTTGTTTTCGCACAGACGGTCATTCACTATGGTGTATATTTCGGATGTACTGTTGTGCGTCAGCGCATAGTCCTTGATCGTGGTTTTGGCCGTCATCATAAACATGGCAGCGGGAATACCTTTACCGGAAACGTCGGCGATAACGATCGCAAGATGGTCGTCGTCAATCATAAAAAAATCATAGAAATCTCCGCCGACTTCTCTTGCAGTGGTTATGGATGCATAAATATCAAATTCCTTTTGTCCGGAAAACGTAGGGAAAATGGTAGGAAGCATGTCGGACTGGATTTTTTCGGCGAGTTCCAGTTCGGCTCCGATCCTTGCCGTGCTTTCTGTAAGTTCCTTCTGTTTTTGCAGTAGTCCCTGACAACAGACCACAAGCGCCAGACTTGCTGCGGAGATTATAATAAACTGCAGAAGTTTGACGAAGTAGTTGGAGACGGTGGTGTTAAAGAGCATCAGTACAGGGTCATACGGGATATCAATGACGGCATCATCCAGCCACATATTATCGTTTGTAACAATGACGGTACCGGGAGTATACTGGACAAAATTCATATCCAGCATCCCGTGATTTGCCCCGTAGAGATATGCAATATAGAAAACGATGATCGACAGGATGGCAATAAAGACAGAGTATTTTCTGTTGAAATACCGTATGGACATGAGGATCGGAATGACTATCAAAAGGGTAACATTATAAGTCAGTGCCGAGGTGGTAACGGCAAAGACTATGGTCATGGATCCCATAAGGATATACTTGATCCATCCCTTTTCATATTTGTAGATCCGGCTTATAACGGCAACTGTGGCAAGCAGCAGTATATTAAAAATCATTAATCCGCGGAATTGAACGCGAATGTAGAAAAAACCGGTTTCAAAAAGAAGCCATGTAATCGCAACGATCCCGATGGTAACCAGAATGATCTTTGTCAGTAGCTGATTTGCCTCAATTTCGTTATCTTTTAAAATTTTATTTGTATCCATGCATACTCCTTTTAATACGGCAGTTTTATGTATTGAGCTCCCTGAAGTGGGAAGCATTGGTTTTGTACAATTTTTTAAAAACACGATAATTTTTTTCGTATACTTCCCTGTATTTTATATCGGGAACGTATGTATGGTTTGGTTTTACAAGCTTCCCGGCAAGCTCCGAAACATTACCGCCCCGAATGCCGCATGCAACAACCATGGCAGCTCCCATGGCACCTACCTCCTGGGCATTGTTTATGGTTTCTGTTTTTCGCCCGATTATGTCTGCAAGCATCTGACACAGAACCGGGGAGAGAGAAGCACCGCCCACAAAACGGATGGTGTCGGAGGTTTTTACTTTTTTGTCTTCGCATTCCAGAAGCCAGCGAAGATGGTAGCAGATCCCTTCGAACACGGCGCGTAACATATCTTTTGTTCCGGTATTGATCCGGATATTGAAGAAAATACCTGCCGCGTTGTTATCTTCAAAGGGGCACCGGTTCCCGTGAAGCCAGGGGGTGAAGATCACGCCGTTTGCTCCCGGAGGAGATTTACTGATCTCATCTGATAGATAATCGAATATATAAACGAAAAAGCTTTCAAATTCCGATGTGATGTTGGGCTCATTGCCGTATTTATCCAGGTTTATTTTATCCTGTATGAGGTTGTTCTTGATCCAGTCAATGCATTTGCCGGCGGTTTCCAGTTCGGCATAATAATTGTAATAACCGTGGCAGGCAGAGAGTACTCCGGTGATCATGGCGTTGATATCAACCACCTGATGATCCATAAATGTTGACACCCAGCCTGAAGTTCCAACATAAATATGTGTATCTCCGACGTTTGCCGAGCCTGCACCGATACTTACAAAGGTAGTATCGCCGCCACCGGCGAAAACAGGAATGCCTTCTTTAAGTCCCAGATCAGCTGCGGCTTTACTTGTCAGCTCACCGGCTTTTTCCGTACAGTCGATAATATCCGGCATATGTTGCGGATTGATACCGTACATTTTTAATAGTCCTTTGTTCCAGCCTTCCCGGCCTTTGCGGGTATCATAAAGGAAGGTGGCAAAAGCCGAATCTGCGGTACGGACGATCCTGCCGGTGCAGCGTGCTATAAGATAGTCGTTTATATCCAGCCATTTATAAATTTTATTATATATTTCCGGTTCATTTTTTTCCACCCATTTATATTTCCAGACGGGATCTTTGACGCTGACGGACGCCGCATAATTTACGGTGAGATTTCGTAAAAGCTTGAACAGATTGCAGCCGGATATTTTGATCAGTCCGCTACCCATGCACTCCTTATATTCCTTTACCCCTTTCTGATCCAGATAGTTCATGGGGCGTCTTAAGGCATTCCCTTTTTCATCCACAAAAACAGAGCCCTGTATCTGTGAACAAAATGAAATCCCGTCTACTTCTTCGGGCTTTATGTCACACATCCTAAAGAGATCCCGGGTAGTGGAACAAATGGCATTCCACCATTCCGCCGTATCCTGTTCCGCTCCTCCGTCATCGCTTACATAAAGAGCATAACCGGCAGAGGAAGCAGCTATAAGACGGATTTCGGAATCTATTTTAAAAAGGCAGGTTTTTACGCTGCTGGTACCGAAGTCATAGATGATGACATTCATTTATTATCCTCCTCGGTTTCATTTTCGGGAATCGTATTATATTCCGATTATAGCCTGTTGCTGCCGGATATGCTTTTCTTTCTGCGCACTCCGTTTCCGTTTATTATACCATGACTTTCTGAATGCAAACAAGGAAATGCATTCAGAAATCATGCGTTCCGCATGACACGGTCCTGCTTTTAGCAGAACCTGGTCGAGTACGAATCCCGAATTTCTGATGAAATTCAGGATTCTATAATTTCCGAATAATATCAGCGTTCAACTCGGAGCGTTGAGAGTAAGGTTGAGAGTAAATCAAGATATATATATCGTTTGTACATGCTCCTGATTTGTGGTATTCTTAAGCCATGGTCAGGGGCATTTATTTAAAGATTTTTTGTCTATTCAGAGCCATGCACATACAAGACGGAACATGCTTGCATGAATGCCGGATTGTATGTATATGGCGAAGTAACCACATGAGCAAACGAAGTGCGAAGCACGGCTTTGCGAATGGGGTTCTGAATAGTTACGATTTTTTGATGAATCAGAATTCTTTGAGAAGGGAATATTTAATAAGTGGTTTGATCAATCTTATTTCAGGGAGGATATTATGAAGAAGAATATAATAACATATGTGATGGTTGCTGTATCGGCGCTAATAATCACAGGATGCGCGGCATCGGGAGCGGGTAGTGCGCAGGGCAGTACATCCGACAGTGCTGCCGCCATCGGGGCGGAAGCCGGGGATACCGGGGAAGCCGCAAATGGTAAAGATAACATGGCAGAACCGGACGGTAAGGAAGGTGCGAAAACAGAACAGGCTGCCGGAACAAAGGAGCCGATAGAGCTTACATGGTGGACGTATTCGCCTACGGGTGAGGCACCGGATGCACTTCCGGAGGTGCTTGCAAGAGCCAATGAGATATCCGCAGAAAAGATCGGCGTTACTGTCAATATGATATTCAAGAACGAGGAACAGTTCGATCTGGATCTTCAGACCGGTGAATATTATGATATGACCTTCAGCTGCGACTGGTGCAATGATTTTGACATTAATGCGGGAAGGGGCTACTTTTACGATATTTCGTCTTTGGTTAAGGAGGTTACGCCTGCGTTATATGAGGCTGTGGATCCATGGTGGGAGATAGGAACTCTCGAGGGCAAAATATATGGGGTTCCGCTTCTTAAGGATCTTGGTGCAGAGGTATTCTTCCGTATGAACAGTGATTATTACGAAGGCGAGAAGGGTATGAAGCTTCCGGAGGAGATGGATTTCGCTGATCTGGAACCCTATCTTAAGGCGTGGAAAGAGGATAATCCGGACGATTACCCCCTCTATATCGCAAACGGAGGATTGAGCGGTCTGTTTCAGGTACATGAAAGGATAGTGAGCAGGTATCTGGTCACACCCTACAGTAAAGCAGGTACAGATGAGGGAACTAAGATAATCCCGGTGTTCGATGATGAAGAATATATCGCCATGTTAAGGAAGCTCCACGAATGGTATCAGAAGGGATACATCAATCCGGATGCGGCAACAACCGAGGAAGTGCCGTACTCGCTGAGAAACCCCATACGTACCGGAACTGCCTGGACGGGGTTCAAGGGCTGGTCGGATCCCGATACCGTGGGCTTTAATGTCAAACTTGTAAGATTCATAGGTCCGAATATGTCCAGAGCTACACAACAGGGTGCACTGACCGCCATCAATGCCGCAGCCGATGAGGAGCATGTAATGGCATGTCTTAAATATATTGAGCTCCTGTATACCGATCGGGAATTCAGGGACACTCTTGCTTACGGAATAGAAGGCAGGCATTTCAATTATTATGAGGATACGGTCATAAGGACGGACGAGGGCAGCGAACACTATATGCTGGACAATTTCGTAACGGGACCGGCCATAAGCGCATCAGTGGTTTCGGCGGGGAAGGATAACCTTGCGGATCCGGATCAGTGGACTAAGGTCTATGAAGGCTATAAGAACGCAAAAGAAAGCGATACACAGGGCTTCAGCTTCGATCCGACACCTGTTGAGGCGCAGATCGCTGCTCTTGATGCGATATGGAGTAATTATTCCGCAGAATTCGTTACGGGTACGTCCGACACGGATGAGACGATCATTGAAATGAGAAAGCAGATGGAAGCTGCGGGACTGGACGAAGTGAGGGAAGAAGCGCAGAGGCAGCTTGATGAATATCTGGGTAATTTATGATATTAAAAGGAACATTGGAACGTAACTGCATAAACAGATTTGTCAAAGAGGCTGGTACGGTGCTTGAGAAAAACGGTATATCCAAGGATGACCGGCTAAGGCTCCGGCTCAGCATGGAGGAGATCCTGCTGTCTTACAGGGAAGCACTGGGAACTCAGACGCCGGTTAAGCTTGAGATACAGAAGAAGTCGGGAAAGCTTAAGGTGATCATTGATGTCGCGGGTACAGGATATGATCCGATAAATGAATCCGACTCACTTATCCTTATCAAGGTGCTTCATGACTGGAGCAGCGCTCCGGGATGGGCGTATCTTAACGATGCCAATATCGTTGAGTATTCTTTTACTGTCAGGAAAACACTGGCAGATAATCTTTCCTTCGCATGGAAGTATACCGCACCGAATAAGAAGTATCTTTTACTTGCAGTAGGTCTTCAATTTATAAGCGTTATTCTTATGATAATCGCCCCTATCCTCAGTGCAAGGATCATAGTGGCATTTACCGATTCCGCATTCAGACGGCTCATTTACACGGCGATCGCTCTTTTTGCGGTAAACTATATATCCCGTGCAGTCCTTCTTGGCTGCAACATGGCGTATAATGTGGTGTACAGCAGGACTCTGAGTGCCCTTGAGGCTGATATTTCCGACAGCGTCCTTAAGATAACGAACCGTTGTATGGATGATAACGGAACCGGGCTGTTCATACAGAGACTTACATCCGATACCGCGAATCTTGCGACAGCTTTTAACACTCTTGCGGATAATCTGTCACAGATATGTCAGTACATCGGAATATTGTGTGCGATGCTGATAGTCAGTCCTCTGATCTTCGCCCTTACAGCAGTCATCTTCGCAGTACGTATATTCATGGAGCTTCGCAGAGAGAAGATATCCAAACAGAACGGGCGTCTGTTCAGAAATGCCAACGAAAGATACACTACAACAGTAGGAGAGATGGTGCGCGGATCCAAGGATATCAAGCTTGTTCACGCGGAGGATTCCTTCAGGAAGGAGCTGGGACTTAGGATCAATGAAGCAAATAACGCCAGATTGTTCTGGTACGGCAGGAATATACGGTATAAGCTGGTGGAGGATTTCTTCAGCGAAGGGGGATTGTTTATCTATACATTAACTCTGGCTTTATTGCTCAGGGAAGGTACCTTTACCGTGGCCACAGCGCTGGTGCTCTTCAATTACTACTCGGGTCTCGGTACTCCGGCGGTAACCCTGCTTGGGACGATCCTTGATTTTATAACCGAATTTAATCTTTCCTGTGAGAGATTGTGCGATATAACGGATGATACTGTTTTTCCCAAGGAACACTACGGCACAAGATCACCGGATAATGTGCGCGGTGAGATAAGCTTTCGGGACGTAAGGTTCTCCTATAATATCCATTCGATGAATTCTTCTATAAGATGGGTGTTGTTTGATATGAATTTTACGATCAAGGCCGGAGAAACGGTTGCTCTGGTGGGAAGATCCGGTTCAGGAAAAACAACTGTCTTTAATCTCATCAGTAAGCTGTATGAGGCATTCAGCGGTACGGTTATGATCGACGGTATTGATGTGAAGGAGCTGGATCAGGACACTCTGCGCGGATGCATGAGCGTAGTTTCCCAGTCACCTTATATCTTTGGCATGAGCATACGGGATAACTTCAGGATGGTCAGGGAGGATCTGACCGATGAAGAGATGCGCAGGGTGGCTGAGCTTGCCTGCATAGCAGAAGATATTGAAGCGATGCCCGATAAGTATGATACCGTAATAGGTGAGGGCGGAGTGAATCTGTCGGGAGGGCAGCGCCAGCGCCTTGCGATAGCCAGAAGTCTGCTGCGTGAGTGCAGCATACTGCTGCTGGATGAGGCTACCAGCGCGCTGGATAACGTCACTCAGGCTAAGATAAGGCAGGCACTTGCGAATATACACGGTAAGAGTACGATCGTTATGATAGCACACAGACTGTCAACCGTAGTGGATTCGGACAGGATATTCTATGTAGATGGCGGGAGGATACTTGCACAGGGAAGCCATGAGGAACTTATGACCTCATGCGAAGAATACCGGAGATTATATGCTATGGAGGAGATGGCTGTAAAGGCACCTGAAGGGAATGAAGAATAAGAGAAACAGATTCGGTGAAAAGAATACCGCACTTACTGTATTATCGCTGCCGACCCTTCTGTGGTATGCCTTGTTCTGCTATCTGCCTTTATTCGGTATCGTGATGGCGTTCAAGCGCTACAGGCTTATCCCCGGAAAGAGCTTTGTCTACAGTCTCTTCTTCGGAAGTGAATGGGCAGGGTTAAATAATTTCCGTTTCTTATTCCTTAATCCCCAGATGTGGCAGGTGATAAGGAATACACTTCTGTATAATATCGTTTTTCTGATACTGGGAACGGTTATACCGGTAGGACTGGCGATCATCCTGTCATATATCGGTTCGGCAAGGATAAGATCGGCAGTGCAGGTGATCATGCTGCTTCCGTATTTTCTTTCGTGGGTCATCGTCAGCTATTTCGTATATGCTTTCCTGTCTGCGGACAAGGGCCTTATAAATACGATATTAAGAAGTGCCGGTGCGGAGGCGGTCAATTTCTATATGGAGCCGGAGGTATGGCCCTTCATCCTGGTCGTAGTGGAGCTGTGGAAGAGTTCGGGATATTCGATGCTTTTGTACTATGCGAATATCATGGGAATCGATCCGCAGCTGTACGATCTGGCAGCGGTGGACGGTGCCGGTGTGAGGCAGGTCATAAGGCATGTGATACTGCCTTCTCTTAAGAACGTGATAACCGTGCTGGTCATCCTTAATCTGGGGCATATCCTCTCTTCGGATTTCGGATTGTTCTATCAGGTGACACGTAACTCCGGATCCATTCAACAGGTGACACAGACCATCGATGTATTCGTGTTCAAGGCTCTTACTGAGCAGTCCAATTACGGCTTCAGCGCCGCTGCGGGACTTATGCAGAACGGTATCGGCTGCATCATCCTCCTTATCGCTGACCGGTTGATCAAACGGATAGATCCGGGGGGAGGTGTGACATGAGTAAAGTCATAAGAACAGAAGTCGGAACCGGAGGTATAAGAGGTCCTGGTAAAGTCACGGATGTGCTTTTAAGCCTCTTTATGCTGATAATATCAGGCTTTGTCCTGATGCCGGTTGTGTTTATTGCTGTGATCTCCTTCTCGTCGGAGGGATCGATAGCGCGGAACGGATACCGCTTTGTTCCTGCGGAATGGTCACTTGATGCATACAGATATCTTGGAAGAAGTACCGGATATATCCTCAACTCCTTCGGGATAACGGTATTGGTCACCTTAACCGGAACCGTCCTGTCACTGATGCTTATAAGTACGATGGCTTATGCGATAAGTCAGAGTGATTATAAGCTTCGAAGACTATATACTGTGTTGATCATGGTGCCGATGTTCTTTGGCGGAGGGCTTGCGGCCTCGTATGCCGTAAATACACAGATATTCGGACTTAAGAATACGCTGTTTGCCCTTGTGCTGCCCACGGCGTGCTCAAGCTGGTATATAATAGTCATGCGCACCTATTTCAGCAATAATATCCCGGGGGAGATCCTTGAAGCCGCAAGGATAGACGGGGCTTCGACCTACAGGATATTCGGGCAGTTTGTGATACCTCTGTCGCGACCGATACTCATAACAGTCGGGATATTTGAGGCCTTCGGATACTGGAACAGCTGGTATGAGAACCTGTTGTACACCGATTCAAATCACAGCCGATATTATACTCTCCAGTATGTCCTCTATAATCTTGGGAAAAGTGCCTCGGTGCTTACCTCCAATGAAGGCGTTACGGGTTCGGTAATGACGAAGGTGCCTTCTGAATCCTTCAGAATGGCGCTGGCAGTCGTTATCATTGCCCCGATCATTATTTCATATCCTTTTTTCAGGAAATATCTTGTTAAAGGTCTTACTGTGGGGGCGGGAAAGTGACAGGGGACGGGTTCCTCGTCATCTCGTCATCAGGAGAATATAAATAATGCTTGTGTGCATAAGTGACATATATTATAATAATATATAGATATTTTTTATGCAAAAGTATATCTTTTGCAGTAAATCCATTAATGAAAGGTAGAAGGTGTCTTATGGGAAAAAAGAGAAACAGGAAGCTAGTGTTACATATCATTACTATCTCAGTAATAGCATGTACGGTCATTGCGGTTCTGTTGACAGTGTTTGCGTCGACCGAGCTGTCAAGTACCTATGAGTTTCTGGTTGAGGAGACTTTAAAGACGGCATCCATCCAGATGGCGGATGAGATAGAGAGAATGTATGAGGGTGAGTGGAACCTGGATGATGATGATGTTCTGTGGAAAGGTGAGACGGCATTCAAAGGACAGTTCACAGGTGCGCTTAAGGAACGAACAGGTCTTGATTATGCCATCTTCTATGATAATATAAGAGCCATTACAACGGTGAACGGTTCTCCGGTCGGAAGAAAGAACGCGGATACCACGGCTCCGGATGATATATATAACACTGTGGTAAAGAACCGGCAGACTTATTACCGTCCCAATTATATCGTGGCAGGCGAGCAGTATTCGGGTGTTTATGCACCGGTGCTTGCCGACGATGGTTCTGTGGGCGGCATGACGGTAGCCTTCAGGAAGACATCGGATATCAATAAGGCGATAAGGAAGATCATATTTACCATGGTCGGTCTTGCCGCGGTATGTGTTGCCGTTGTTATAGGTATAGGAATATTCCTTTACAAGGGTTCGGCGCATGCCATGAACAATATAGTGGAGAATCTGGTACAGATGTCAACCGGTGATCTCAGGGTAAGTTTCTCGGAGGATGCTCTCAACAGAGTCGACGAGCTTGGTACGATAGCCGAGAGTTCCCAGACGCTGGTCGATGAGCTTACCAAAGTCATAGGTTCCGCGAAGGAGCTGTCCGGAGATGTATCCGCGGCGGGAGAAGAGCTTTCGGAATCCGCAACACAGGCATCAATGGCTTCCAATCAGGTCACATCGGCGATCGATGATATCAGTAAGGGAGCCGTAGGTCAGGCAGACAGTGTTCAGACCAGTGCCAACAATACCGCCGACATAGGGAATGATATTGAGGGCATTACCACGAATGTAGGTCAGTTGGGTTCATATGCGGAGAGTATGAGAGAGGCAAGCACCAGAGCTATGCAGGCACTCGATCAGCTTATGATGCAGAACGAGAGTACCGTTGAGAGCATGAAGAGCATAGATGCCCAGATACGTTCGACCAATGAAGCTGCCAAGAATATTTCCGCGGCTTCCGATCTTATCACCAATATTTCCTCGCAGACCAACCTGCTGGCACTTAATGCTTCGATCGAAGCGGCGAGAGCAGGAGAAGCGGGTCGCGGGTTTGTAGTTGTTGCCGACGAGATAGGCACACTTGCATCAAGAACGCAGGAGGCTACAGTTACCATAAACGGTATCATCGATAAGCTTATAGATGAATCCGAGAAGACTGTATATACCGTTCAGGAGCTCAATGCAGCCATAGAAGAACAGACCAGGAAGATCGAATCAACAAAGAACGATATGATAAGCATGCAGGAGAATGTACTGAGCGTTACCGATTCCTCTTCCAGCATTTCCAACAGAGTGGATACGCTTAATGAATCCAAGAACAGTCTGGTTGGCATCATTTCGGATCTGTCGGCGATCTCGGAGGAGAATGCGGCATCCACAGAGGAAACCACTGCATCAATGCAGGAGCTTAACGCAACCTTCGAGGTTATCAGCAATTCGGCCGAAGCCCTTAAGGGTCTTGCGAATAATCTGAATGAGGATCTGAGCTTCTTTACCGTATAAGCAGTTACAGTGAATGCATTTGGAAATGCACCTATTATGATCATAAGACCGTCCGGATCGCATCCGGACGGTCTTTAGGGTAAAGAGAGACATAGGCTAAAGACAGGAGGAACAGTTATATGGCAAACGAGCGGACAAAGATGTATCAGGTATCAACCCTTCAGGCACTGGCCTTAGGTTATACAAGAGGCGTAATAACGGTCAGGGAGCTGATGGAACACGGAGAGACGGGTCTCGGAACGTTTGAAGACGTTAACGGTGAAATGATAGCAATAGACGGTAAATGTTACCGTGCCACCGAGAACGGTGCTGTCGAAGAAGCCGGAGACGACAGGGGTGTCCCCTTTTCGGCGGTCGGTTATATGGATAAATGCCGGGAATTCGAAATATCCGGAGACTACGATATGGCAAGCCTTAAGGATGAATTAAACAACCGGATAGAGGAAGATTTCGGTCTTAACAGCATGCATATCATTCAGATAACCGGTATGTTTGAAAAGGTATATGCACGCTCGGAAGCACCGTACAGATCGCATCATGTCACTCTTAAGTCAATGCTCGAGAAGACCCAGACCTCCTTTGAATTCGATCAGGTACGCGGAAGCATCGTCGGAGTATATTTCCCTGATTACATGGACGGGATCAATGCATCCGGCTGGCACCTTCACTTCATTACCGAAGACAGAACAATGGGCGGACATGTGTATGACCTTAACCTGAAGAAAGGACTTGTGCGTCTTGCCAAGAGAAGCAGTATTGAGATACAGCTTCCAAAAGACGCGGCATTTGACACCTATGCACTTAAAGATGCATCTAAAGATGAGATCAAGCATGTGGAGCAAGGCTGAGATACAACAGTAAACAACAGGGGACGGTTCATCATTTCGGTATAATCCGAAGGCGATAAACCGTCCCCTGTTAAATATAACTTTCCCCAAGGAAGTAAGTTTAAATATCAATGTGTCAATACACTAGTATGTCTAGTCTGGTTTGGCGGTTTTTGTGCGTTTTCAATGGAAAATGGTTAGCTAATGAAGCGTATGGTTATGTGTCCGTTAAATACATTGGATTGACATTGAAATGGATCCATTAAGAAGAGGAGAAGAGTGCATGGAGTTACGGAGAAAATGTGGATTTTATGAACTTTATATAAAGCGCCTTTTGGATATTATCTATATGTCTTGTTTGTAATAAAATTTTTTCCTGTACCCTGCCACAGCAGAGCGCAGGAAAGCGTAACGGTTTGCGGTACCAAGGTCACAAAGGTCACAAAATTCGTTCACTTATCGTCATCACAGGATCCTTTTACATTTATCATGCAAATATTCAAGTATATGAATATAACACATAATATCAATGTCTGCCACAAAACCTGGCAATTTCATCAAGCTTCTTTATGTTTTCTTTTTCGTGATTTGTAACTATTCAGAACAGCACATAAATTTTAAAATATGAACCGTCAAGCTGCGACGCGAAGCTAGTCCTTTAGGGCTTGTAAGGGGCATATTTTATAAATTTATGTATTGGATGAATCCAAAGCAGCGAAAAATACGAAGTATTTTGAGCCTGTTCTGAATAGTTACCGTGATTTTTTGATGATGATAGTATATAATAGGTATATCAAAGAATTAAGATCAGAGAATTATGATGACGCAGATATCCCTTCTTATACTTATGCTCATTTTACTCTTTATGCTGAGCAGATACTTTATGAACGATCCGTTCTCATACGGAAATATACTGTTGACCGGAGCGGTTATCTTTATAGTATCACTGATGCTTGATGAGACCTACGGACTGCCTGCACGTTTTCTCTGTATTCCCGTCTGCCTTCTTCTCTCTTTCATAAGCATAAGCAATGTTGTACTGCTTAGTCGCGAAGGCTTCAGACTGCACAATTTTCTGGGCTTCATTTTTATGACCTTATATCTGATCACCATAAATATCCTCTGGGTCAGATTTGATACGGTTCCGATCCCCGCAACACCCGTCGTATTCTTCATACGACTGTTCGTATGCTATCTTGAGTGCACGATTCTGGCCACTTGGATCATGGGATATGCAGTTCTTCGTATAAAGCCCGAATATGACAGGGACTTTATCATCATACTCGGCTGTTCGATAAGCAGAAAAGGAAAGCTTCGCCCTCTCATCAAGGGCAGAGTCAACCGTGCCATACGCTTTGCATGGGAACAGGAATGGGAAGCCGCGAAATCTTCCGTTTATGTACCTTCGGGCGGTCAGGGGAATGATGAACCCATCAGCGAGGGTTCGGCAATGGAAATGTATCTGATAAGTCACGGTGCCGAAGATAATGAAGTCTATGCCGAAAAAGAATCCCGGAACACAAGGGAAAATCTGATCTTTTCAAAAAGGATAATAGACAGCCTGAAAGAAGATGCACACATTGCCGTAGTGACCACGAATTATCATGTATTACGAAGCGGGATGCTTGCAAGAAGGGAAGGCATCGATGCACAGCTTATCGGAAGCACTACCAAATGGTATTTCTGGCCGAACGCATTCTTCCGTGAGACTGTTGCGATATTTGTTATGTTCAGACATATCCATATCGCGGCGGCGGTCTTATGCGCAATCACCGCCACAATATTTCGCTTTCTTATGTGAGGAAGCCCTTGCGCTCCTTCGCCTTAATGGCCTCCCAGGCTGCATGCTGTTCTTCCTTTGAATCGTATGTTACACCTGAAAACACATGTGGATGCCGTCTTATCATCTTCTCGGACACAGTGGCTGCCACATCATCAAAATATCCATGAAAAGCGGAAACTATTTGTTTCTTGGACTAATATATACATGATCATATTGCATAAAGGAAAAAGTGAGAGCAGTGTACTGCACATATCTAATGCAGACCTGCTCTCTTTGTACCGTAATAATATGCCATTTCACCCGAAAATGGATCAGATGAATTATGAGGTGAATATCCGGATCCTTTTGCTTGCTTTTCATACGCTGCCGTAAAGCCGCGAATCATTTCTTGATGTGCTCAACAAGATTGATCGCAAAGCCGGATGGCGAAACGAGCAATGTTGCTCTGGAGGATGATGTATCCGTCACCTTATCTCCACGGGGATTAACAAAACCCTTGGAAATCAGGAAATCATACGTCTCATCGAAATCGTCAACATTCATGTTGATCGCCAGAAGATCCTGAGGAATCTTCTCAGAGCTTGCAACATTGATGCGGTTTCCGTTGGCATCCTTCAGGTTATAGTTTGTATTATTGCCACCCTCGATCCCGGTCTTAGTGTGACACTTTTCAAAACCAAGATCCTCAAACAGCTTCACGATCTCTTCCCAATTCTTTGATACAATGATCGGACAAAAACCTGTAATCTTCATTTTACTGCCTCCATATAATGATTATTTAAATTGGATTAATTGGATTTATCGAATTTATTTTACCATAAAACAATGTAACAGGCAAGAAATGCGCTGCGAGTATCATTCAGGTCAACAAATGTTGTCCGTGGAAATATCAGGGACTGTCAATGACCTTTCTGACCTCTTTTGCGAACTTCTCAGGATAGTCTTTTATAAACATATGCGTACTTTTGGGAAACCGGACGGCATTGTATTCCGTCTTCACATGCTCCTTATACCAGTCTGCAAGCTCCGGTGAGAACAGAGAGCCGGGATCCGCATAGAAATAAGTGACCGGAACCTTGATCTGTCCCACAACAGACCGGTAATCCTGTTGCTCCATAGATGCCGCCAGACTCTCCAGCACGGGTTCATTACATTCAGACAGAACCTTTTGCAGAGGCCTTTTCAGGAGAAATCCGGGAACTCTTTTAAGCATGGGAATGGTTCCGGTCACAAATTCTTTAAACAGAGGATAGAAAGGTTTTCCTGCATCACGTTCCATATCTTCCTTTGTATATCTTCCCTGAAGCAGACCCAGATTCCATTCATCATCATTGATAAGTTTGGGAGTCATATCACAGAGAACGATACGTTTCAGGTTTTCGCAACCATAGAGCCTTACATAATCAAATATCACGCCGGCACCCATTGACCAGCCGAGCAGCGTTATATCAGAGAGGGAAAGTCCCCCGATAATGTCCTTCAGATCACCTGCAAGCGTATCCATGTCAGGGCTGCCGCTGTTTGCCTCCCTGCTTCCTTTATGACCGCGATGATCATATATTATGCATCTTGCCCTGTCCTGCAGCAGTTCCGCAGGCTTTGTATAAATATCATGTGAGCTGGTCCATCCGTGCATCATTATCAGCGTATCCTGACCATGTCCTTTATCCTCATAGTACAGTTTTTCGCCGTCTCTAAGTGTATAATAACTCATATCTTTTTCCTTTTGATAAGGGGAAGGTAGAACCTCTTTCATACAATGATCCGGTGGTCAAAATTATATTTTTTTATGATCATAATCATATGATAACTTATCAGCTGAGAAAAACAAGAGCAGAAGAAATATAACGCACTTATTTGAGAGCAGATATGTAAATTGGAAAAAACAATAAAAAATGTATGGTATAATGTATGTATCTGTATTTTTCGTAATCTGTGCAGAAAAATTTGCAAGAACCGCTTATTTTAGGTATACTAAGAAAACAGGTATCTGAGGAAATGGGTTTGATTATCGGAAAACATCTATTCAGAACAGGTTCAAATTAACAGAATAAAATATAACAGTCAATATTACAGGAGGGTAAATGTATGGTTTCATGGAATAATCTTGATACTCTTAAAAGCTTCGGAGAGCTTGGCAGTCTTAAGAAGGTTTCGGTTAAGGACGTAATGTCCGGAGACAGCGGAGAGAAAAGAGCTAAGGAATACAGCGTGCCGATGGCATGCGGAATGAGCTTTAACTATGCTGCCAAGGCTGTGGATGATGATATCCTTAAGGGTCTTGCGGCTCTGGCTGAAGAAGCGCAGCTGGCGGAAAAGTTCGAAGAGCTCTATAACGGTGCCGTAATAAATACGGGAGAGAAGAGACTGGTGCTCCATCAGCTTACACGCGGACAGCTCGGAAAGGATGTTATAGCCGATGATGTAAACAAGCGTGAATTCTATGTGGGACAGCAGAAAAAGATTGCTGAATTCGCTGCAAAGGTTCACAGCGGCGAGATAGCAAATGCAAAGGGAGAGAAGTTCACAACCGTAGTTCAGATAGGTATCGGCGGTTCCGATCTTGGTCCGAGAGCCATCTACCTTGCTCTTGAGAACTGGGCAAAGAAGACCGGTAATTTCAAGCTTGAAGCCAGATTCATAAGCAATGTGGATCCGGATGATGCCGCAGCAGTCCTTAACGGGATAGATGTTGCGCACTCACTCTTCGTGCTTGTGTCCAAATCTGGAACCACGCTTGAAACACTTACCAATGAAAGCTTCGTAAAGGATGCACTTAAGAATGCAGGCCTTGATGCTTCGAAGCATATGATAGCCGTTACTTCGGAGACATCTCCTCTTGCAAAGAGCAGCGATTATCTTGCTGCCTTCTTTATGGATGATTATATCGGCGGACGTTTCTCGTCATGTTCGGCAGTCGGCGGAGCGATCCTTTCGATCGCATTTGGCGCTGATGTGTTTGCCCGTTTCCTTGACGGTGCCGCTGAGGAAGATAAGCTGGCAGCAGGCAGGGATGCTCTTTCCAATCCCGCGATGCTGGATGCGCTTATCGGAGTATATGAGAGAAACGTTCTCGGATATGACTGTACGGCCGTATTGCCTTATTCACAGGCTCTGTCAAGATTCCCGGCACATCTCCAGCAGGCCGACATGGAATCAAACGGTAAATCGGTCAACCGTTTCGGGGAACCTGTAAGCTATAAGACCGGTCCCGTGATCTTCGGTGAGCCCGGAACCAACGGACAGCATTCATTCTACCAGCTGCTCCATCAGGGAACGGATATAATCCCGCTTCAGTTCATCGGATTTAAGAACAGCCAGATAGGAACGGATGTGGATATCCAGGGAAGCACAAGCCAGCAGAAGCTCTGTGCCAATGTTGCAGCCCAGATCGTGGCGTTTGCATGCGGCAAGGATGATGAAAACAATAATAAGAAGTTCGAAGGCAACCGTCCTTCCAGCATCATCATAGGAGATCAGCTTACACCTGAAGCAATGGGTGCTCTTCTTTCGCATTTCGAGAATAAGATAATGTTCCAGGGCTTCTTATGGAATGTTAACAGCTTTGATCAGGAGGGCGTACAGCTCGGTAAGGTTCTTGCCAAGAAGGTGCTTGCGCATGAGACAGACGGAGCTCTCAAGGTATACAGTGACTTATTCGGGATCTGACAGAAGGAACCGGGACCTGAGGCTGTCCGAAGTCAAACTAAAGCTATGAATAAAAGTACCAACAAGGTTTTAAAGAGCGGCATCTGGTATACGGTGTCAAGCATAGCCATACGGGCCGTGGCGATCATCACAAGCCCGATATACACAAGCATGCTGACTACCGATAATTACGGACGGGCCAACATCTTTAATTCGTATGTGGAAATATTTAATATAGTGACCTGCCTGTGCGTTGTCTACAGCATAGGCAGGGCTAAGATTGATTACGGAGAGAAGCTTGATGAATATTTGTCTGCATTGCAGGGTTTATCAAGCTCCTTCGCTTTTTGTGTACTTATAATCGTAATGATTTTCCGGGAACGCATATCGGGACTGATAGGTTATGAGGTACCTCTTGTGGTGGCAATGTTTGCCTACCTGGTGGTCTATCCTTCGGTCCAGTATATGCAGGAGAAATGCAGATTCGAGTATAAGTACAGGGAAAATATCGCTATATCCTTAATAACCTGTATCGGAACTGTGGTACTGTCGATCGCCCTTATGTATCTTTTTAATGACAGGCGGTATATCGGCAAGATACTGGGAACCATACTTCCTACCTTCCTTATGGGCACTGTATTTTATATAAGGCTTCTTAGGAAGGGAAAGCTGTTCTACCATCCGAAGTACTGGAGATATGCCCTGAGGATAGGCGTACCCATGATACCCCACGCCCTTGCGATGGTGGTACTGGCTCAGATAGACAGGATAATGATAAAGAATATATGCTCGGATGCGGACGCCGGTCTGTACACGTACGGATACAGCATAGCGACCATCCTTGCGATATTTACAAACGCCATCGGACAGGCGTGGCTGCCGTGGCTTAATGAGCAGCTTCATGAGGGCAGCAGGGAACGGATAAGGTCGATGCAGAAGAAGCTTGTGCTGCTTGGCTGCTTCCTTACGCTTGGCTTTATAACCGTGGCTCCCGAGGCGCTTATGATACTGGCTCCGAGAGCGAGAGCCTACTGGGTGGCCAAATGGGTGATACCGCCCGTGGCACTGGGCACACTGGCTCAGTATTTCTACACTAATTATGTGAATGTTGAGCTGTTTTACAAGAAGACGCCGATCATTGCGATGAGCTCGGTTCTTGCGGCTGCTGTAAATTATGTGCTTAATTATCTTATGATACCAAGGTTTGGGTACATAGCGGCAGCATATACTACTCTGGCAAGCTATATGGTACTTATGCTGTTCCATTATATTGCAGTCAACCATGTGCTTAAGGAAAAGGTCTATTCCAATATGTTTATGTTCACTGCCATGATCATCTGCGGCGGACTGGGAATAGCCATGTGCCTGCTCTACGGTGACGGAGTAAGGACGGCGGTCACAAGATATGCGGTAGCATTTGCCGCATTGGGTATTTTTGCTGCGGTAAGGAAGGATGATATCCGGCAGCTTGTTATGTACATAAAAACAAGAAGGCAGAATAAATAATGAAAACATTAATAGTAATACCCGCCAGAGGCGGGTCGAAACGAATACCGAGGAAGAATGTCCGTATAATGTGCGGCAAGCCTCTTATAGTTTATTCAATAGAGAATGCCAAGGCTCTTAAGGAGACGATGGATGTTGATGTGGCGGTATCGACCGATGATGAGGAGCTTGGAGGCATAGTAAAAAAGAGAGGTGTTGAGGTTATAGCCAGACCGGCCGAGCTTGCCACGGATTCCGTGACCCTCGATCCGGTTATTTATCATGCGGTAACCTATATGGAGAAGAAGCTAAGGTGCAGATACGACACCGTTATCACCATGCAGTGCACTTCTCCCACTCTCAGGAAGGAAACAATTAAGAACGCCATAGAATTCTTCGAGAGATCAGAATGGGATACCGTTATAAGCGCGATGAACAAGCCGCATCTTTCATGGGGATTAAGAGACGGCAGGATAACGAAGAATTATGAGAAGCGTCTTAACTCTCAGGAGCTTCCGCCCAATTATCTTGAGACCGGCGGATTCCTGATAACCCGCAGGGAATGTGTGACAGAAACGGGGCGTATAGGAGAGAAGGTCAATATCTTCGAGATACCCGAGGATGAGGCGGTTGATATCGATACCTATTCGGACTGGGTGCTGTGCGAGAACATTTTGAAGCGTAAGAGGATAATGTTTCGGACGGTCGGAAAGATGCGTCTCGGAATGGGACATATCTACAGATGTCTTACCCTGGCCTATAAGCTGACAGGTCATGATATAGTATTTGTTACGGACAGGGACAGCGATATAGGTATTGACAAGATCAACCAGTCTAATTTCCCCCTCATCATCATAGATGATGAAGAGGATTTCGAAAGGGTGCTGAAGAGAGAGAAGCCTGATATTTTAGTGAACGATATATTGGACACTACAGTTAAGTATATGACCATGGTAAATAAATATGCCGGCAGGATCGTGAACTTCGAGGATGTCGGAGCGGGAGCCAAGTATGCCGACGCTGTTATCAACGCCCTGTATGAAAAGGGCGAGAAGCTGCACAACGAATACTACGGATCCAGATACTTCTGCATCAGGGATGAGTTCCTTGAGGAGGAGCCTTCGGAGTTCTCCGAGAAGGTGGAAAATATAGTCGTTATCTTCGGCGGAGCCGATCCTTCGGATCTTACAGGAAGGCTGTACGGCGTGGCCAGAGAGCTGCACAAAGATTTTCCAAAGATCAAGTTCCATTTTCTTGTGGGCTTTGCCTATGACCACAAGGATAAGATACTTACGGATGAAGAGAATAATATTTACGTGCATATTGATGCAAGCCGTGTAAGCACCTATATGAGCAAGGCAGATCTTGCGGTGACATCACAGGGACGTACCGTATTCGAGCTTGCGAGCATGGGCGTTCCGTCGGTTGTACTGGCCCAGAATGAAAGGGAAGCGGAGCATGTTTTTGCGGGCATACAGAACGGCTTTATTAATCTCGGTATCGGTCGGGAGCAGGATGATAATACGATAATCTCAACGATCAAGTGGCTCATCATGACCCCGAATGTAAGAGCAGAGATGAGAAGGCTCCAGCTTATGAAGGACTTCTCGAAGGGACAGGACAGGGTGATACATCTTATACTTAACGACCTTGATGATGAGGATTAGTTATATAGATGAAGAAGGATGATTTTCAGATGATAGATGTCCGGAAGGAATATGAGCAGGACCTTCTGGATGCACAGATTATATGGGAACAGCAGGAGCAGGAGAGATACCGGGCATATCTTGAAGAACAGGAACAGCTGCGGCAGGAAATGCTTAGGCAGCAGGAACAGCAGCAGCTGATACTTGAGGAAAACGCCAGACAGTATAATATGCAGATGCCTTCGGAGCATGATGCTTCGGCAGTGTCGCTTAACGGCAATATGAATAATACCTTTGCAGGTAACGCAATACCTGCTGCTCCGTATATACCGCGGGAAGTAATGGAATCCCAGGCCGTTCATTACGCTACCTCGATGAGCGGATTCGGTGGCCGTAAGGTCCTGATGGTAAACACGGTATGCGGGACAGGAAGCGTGGGAAGGCTGATGGCAGGACTGTACCGTACGCTTGAGGATTACGGCTACGAATGCATTGCCGCCTACGGAAGAGGAGAGGCTCCTCCGGATATACGCGGATACAGGATAGGCACGGATACCGATATGTATATCCACGGGGTCATGAGCAGGCTGAATGACAGGCACGGGTTCTATTCGGGGAGAGCCACCGAGGATTTTATCGCGATGGTGAAGGAGTATGATCCTGACATAATCCATCTGCATAATATCCATGGGTATTATCTTAATATTCAGATACTATTTGATTATCTGAAGAAATGCGGGAAGAAGATAATCTGGACACTGCATGACTGCTGGTCTTTTACCGGACATTGCAGCCATTTTGAATATATAGGATGTAATAAATGGTTATCCGGCTGTTATAAATGCGAACAGCTTAAGGAGTATCCCAAGTCGTTCGGAGTGGATAATTCCAAGGCCAATTATGAAGACAAAAGAAGACTGTTTACCGGTATCCCCGACATGATGCTGGTTACGCCTTCGGAATGGCTTAAGGAGAAGGTGAGCCAGTCGTTTCTGCGTGAATACCCCGTTACGGTCGTACCGACGGGTATCGACTTAAGCAGCTTCTATCCGTATCAGGAGACGACTGATTCCGATAATCTGATATTCAGGATCAAGAACAGTCTGGAGCTGAGGAACAAGGTGATCCTTCTGGGAGTGGCCAATCCGTGGAGGGACCGTAAGGGACTTATACAGTTTAGCCTGCTTGAGAAATCGCTCACGGACAGGTATGCGATCATCCTTGTAGGTCTTAACGACAGGCAGATATCAGAGCTTCCGCCCGGGATCATAGGACTCAGGAAGACGGACAGTATAGAGGAGCTGGTAGCGCTGTATTCAATGGCGGATATATATGTGAATCTTACGCTGGAGGATACGTTTCCGACTACGAATCTGGAAGCGCTTGCCTGCGGAACGCCGGTAATAACCTACAAGGCGGGAGGCAGTCCGGAGAGTATTGACAATACCTGCGGTGAGGTGGTTGAAAGAAACAGCATACAGGGCATTGTGGCGGCGATAGACAAGATACTTTCATCATCCGGACAATGCTATACAAAGGAGATGTGCTTAAGAAGGGCACAGCTCTACAGTAAGGAATACAGATTCCTGGAATACATCCAGCACGTATATGAAGTTTTGTAAGTATTTCTGCAGGTATTGGATGGATCCGAAACAGAACAGTTACATACGAAGTAAACCAAGGGATAATTAATGTGAAGGAATTATGCAGAAAATTTCAGAAAAGTATAATATTTGCCCTTAAGCTGTTAATGTACGGGGCCTGTTTTGCTGCATTCTTTCTGCTGTTTGCGATAGACAACAGGGAAATAATAGAGCTGTCAAGGACGGCTGCCGTAACCCTCTCCACCTATGCTATAATTCTTTTCCTTCTGTCGGGGACATACGGAAGCTATGCCATAGGCAAGAAGAAGGGAAAGGATATCCTGTTTTCCCTTATACTGACCGGAATACTTACCGATCTTATTACCTATTTCGAGCTTACGATAATGAAGACGAACGAAGCCAACAATACCACATTTAAGATAGAGAATGTCGGGATCCTGGTTTCGGTCATCATTATACAGTTCCTTATTCATTTTATTTTTGTACGGTTGGGAAATAAGTTCTATTTCTGGCTTAATGATGCGGAGAAGTGTCTGATAATCATCCCGGATGCGGAGGGTACTTATCCGGCGACGGATTTACGGGATACTTCCGGTACCGCCGGGGCAGCGGATAGATCCGGTCCGTCAATGAAGTCCGGATCTAATGATGTGTCCTATGCGAGAAATGAAGCCGGAAGAGTGGCTTCGGCGCTTGCCGAATTCAGTGAACGTTACAGCGTATATGATGTTGTTGAATGCAGCTCGCCGGATCTTAAGGAAAGGATAGTCGAGGCAGACACGGTAGTTATGTATGAGGTACCGGTGGATATCAGGAAGGAAGTCATCGACTGGTGTTATCAGAATCTTAAGAATATATATTTTAACCCGGGCGTGGCAGATATACTGGAGCATAATTCCGAGCAGACGGTCATAGATGATATCTCATTCTTTACATGGCAGTTCCATCTCATAACCTTCGAGCAGCGTATAGTGAAGCGCCTTATGGATCTTATCATAGCATCGGTGCTTCTTGTACTTACAAGTCCCGTGCTGCTGATAAGTGCGGTCTGCATAAAGAAGAATGACGGAGGAAGCATACTGTTCCGTCAGAAGAGGGCGACAGCAAACGGGCGGGTCTTTGAGATATATAAGTTCCGTACGATGAAGGAGAATGTGGAGAATAAATCGGCTACAAAGGATGATGACAGGATAACCTCTGTGGGAAGGGTGCTCAGGAAGTACAGGATAGATGAGCTTCCACAGCTTATGAACATCGTCAAAGGAGACATGAGCCTTGTGGGTCCGCGCCCCGAGATGCTTGAAAACGTAGAGGATTATACCAGGGAGCTTCCCGAGTTCCGGTACAGATTAAGGATGAAGGCGGGACTAACGGGTTACGCACAGATATTCGGTAAATATAATACAAGCTCCAAGGATAAGCTTATGCTTGATCTTATGTATATTGAGAATTATTCCCTGATAAAGGATATACAGCTTCTGTTCCAGACAGTGCTTGTGATATTCAGGGCAGAGGAATCAACGGAGGCTTTCAGTGATAAATGACGGTGCTGCCGGCTGCAGGATTTCCATAATTACAGTTACATACAACAGCAGTGCCACTGTTTCAAGAACAATAGAATCGGTGCTCTCGCAAAGCGTTCCGCCAATGGAGTATCTTATTATAGACGGTGCGTCGAAGGATGATACTGTTGCGGTCGCGGAAGGCTACAGGAAGGCGTTTGAGGATAAGGAGATCGCTTTCAGGATCGTATCAGAACCCGATAACGGCATATATGATGCAATGAATAAAGGCATATCAATGGCTTCGGGTGATATAATAGGAATGATCAATTCCGATGACTGGTATGAACCGTGTGCGGTGGAAACGGTAGTAAATGCTTACAGGGAGGAGCGCTTTGATCTGTTCTATGCGGATCTTAGGATGCATATGCCGTCGGGCGGGACCTTCGTCAAGCATTCAAGAAACCGCAGATATGCGACATCGCGTGACTGGAATCATCCTACAACATTTATAACAAAGGAAATGTATTCAAGGTTCAGATACAGGAATGAATCTATCCATGACGATTACGACCTTATATTAAGGCTGAAAAAAGCCGGAGCAAGGATTACTGTTAAGAATACCGTTATTGCCGACTTTACCATGAACGGGACAAGTCATGAAAGAAATATCAGGAAAGCAATGGAACGGGTAGGTATCAAATACAGGATATACAGAAACAACGGATATTCCTTTTTTTATTTTTTTGAGTGTTTTTTTGTGGAGCTTGCCAAGCTTATAGTGGGTTAATATAAATGGAGATAAAGACTCTTACATTTTTTTCCAATTATTATAATCATCATCAGAAAGCGCTTTGCGATGAGTGGTATTCCCTTCTCGGCGACGGCTTTACCTTCGTTGAGACCGAACCCATAGAGGGCTTCAGGGCGACCATGGGCTGGGGCAAGGAGGAGGTGCCTCCGTATGTGTTAAGGACATATACGGATAATGAGTCGCATGAGAAAGCTCTGCGGCTCGGACGTGACAGCGATCTGGTAGTCATGGGAACCGCACCTGAAATATACATAGAGGAGAGGCTTGCGCTTGATAGGATAATCTTCAGATATTCCGAACGGCCTCTTAAGGAGGGCTTCATTAAATTCTTTATCCCGCGGCTTACTAAGAAGTATTTACATCTTCATGTCAGGAATAAGAAGAAGAATATCCATATTCTGGCAGCCAGCGCATATACCGCGTGGGACTTCAGGAAGATGTTTAACAGCTATCCCGGGAAATGCTACAAGTTCGGATACTTTCCGGTGCATATGGAATATGATATTACCAGACTGATGGACAGAAAAAGAATATGCGCGGACCGTGAGACCGGAGATGCCGATATGCCCACCATACTGTGGGAGGGCAGGATGCTCAGGCTTAAGAGACCGGATCTGCTTATTAAGGCGGCAAGGCAGCTTAAGGCCAAAGGATATAATTTCAGACTGACATTTGTCGGGGATGGTAAAGAAAAGAAGAGGATCGGAACGCTTGCCAAATTGTACGGATTATCGGACATAACTACGTTTATCGGCTTCCTGTCGCCCGAAGGGGCAAGGGAGAAAATGGCAGATGCCAAGATCTATGTTATGACTTCCAACTTCCTTGAAGGATGGGGATCTGTCATATATGAAGCATTAAATGCCGGGTGCGCGACTGTGGTATCTCATGCTCCGGGAGCCGCGCCGTGGCTCGTGAGGAATGAAAAGACCGGGCTTATCTTCAAGAGCGGAAGCGTTGATTCGCTCGCCGGTCAGCTGGAAAAGCTGCTTAGGGAACCACAGCTGTGCGAGCAGTACGGGACCGCGGCATATGAGCAGATGTCACGCTTATGGAATCCTTCCGTGGCGGCACGGAATGTTCTGACACTTGCCGACGATCTGACGGACGGACGTCCATGCAGCATTAAGGAGGGTCCGTGTTCGCCGGCAGGAATACTTAAGAATAACTGGTTTCCGTCATAGGGAGCACTGCAGACAGGCAGATCCCCTATGACAGGCTTAATATATCGGGGTTTGGAGTAATGAAAATACTGTTTCTTATGGAATATCCGATCGATCTGCCCGGAGGGGGGCAGCTTTCGACCTGGACACTGTGCGACGGTCTTGTCAAACAGGGACTTACGCCGGTGGTTGCATGTCCGAAGCTTCTTGGAAAGCGCAGGACGGATTTTGATTTTAAAATAGTTGAATATAAGTCGGATGAGAACAGGGAGAGAAGTAAGACCGCGCGGATAGTTAACTTCCTTTCACGGATCCGTTCTTTCCGTAAGATAATCAGGAGAGAGAAGCCGGATCTTATTCATGTTTCGATGTCTGAATCTCTTATAACATTCGGGTTTTTGAGGTGTCCGGGATTCTTTAAGAATATCCCGTTTGTTTACACGGACAGAGGACTTGCCTACGGTTACAGAAGGCATTCCCTGATGTGCATAAAGGCGACGATGAAGCGCGCTGCCGGAATGATATGTACTACACAGTTCAACAAGGATCTGTGGCTTCAGAAAGGGATCAGGGTTCCGGTAACCGTAATACCCAATACAATAGGCAGGGCTTTTGATACATATGATGACAATAAGCGCGGCGCAATGCGGATTAAATACGGAATTAAGGAAAACGAGTTTGTGATCGGTTTCGCCGGAAGGATATCGGAGGAAAAGGACTGGGACTTTGTACCTGTGCTTGTCAGGGCGCTTAAGGATGGTATCGACAGGGAGAATACGGGGCTTAAGGAATCCGGTTCCGCCAAACAGAGGGCCGGTACCGGTGAAAAGAGAATAAAGGTTGCGCTGGTCATCTCGGTTTATGAGGAACAGGATAAGAAAATAGTAAGAGGGATAAAGGATAGGATATGCGATACAATAGGGGAGGATAACCTCATCTATATGCAGGATCTTTCCCAGGAAGAGATCGCCGATTACTATTATATGGTGGATGCGTTTGTAATGTCATCAATGTTTGAATCCTTCGGTAAGGCGGCTGTGGAGGCAATGAGCAGGAAATGCGCCGTGCTTTCAACATCCGTAGGAGGACTGCCGGAGGTGATCGGGAAGGAAGAGAATCTATATACCAAGGATGATACGGATAAGTTCGTTAAGAGGATACTTGAGCTGATGAATGACAGAAAAGAGCTCGATAAGGACAGGGAATTCTTCTATAACAGATACAGAAATCTCTATACAAGGGAGATACACGTGATGAGGCATGTGAACCTCTACAGAAGTATTTGCGGGAAGCAGACTTATTGAATCCGGCTTGGATCACTAATGTATTCAAGAGGTTTCTGCGGATCATTTATTCATTCCCGGTGGATCAAAAGCAACGGATGATTACTCTGTATTCAGGTATCATACAGACAAATAAGAGGATAGAAAGATGGAAATACAGACCAACAGACTGGACAGGGGATTCTATAAATATCAGCAGGAATTCGAGGATGCGGCGCTTCGTACGCTTCGTTCGGGCTGGTATATAATGGGTAAGGAGCTGTCTTCTTTCGAGGAGCAGTTCGCGGAATATATCGGCGCTAAGTACTGTGTCGGCCTTGGAAACGGTCTTGACGCGCTCTGGCTTGCATTCAGGATACTTGGCATAGGCAGCGGAGATGAAGTAATAGTACAGGGAAATACCTATATCGCCAGTGTTATGGGTATCACCATTAACGGTGCGACTCCTGTATTTGTTGAGCCGGATGAGTATTTCAATATAGACACGGATAAGATAGAAGAAAAGATAACCGCTAAGACGAAGGCTGTTCTTGTCGTTCATCTCTACGGTCAGGCATCGCAGATGGATAAGATAGCCGATATCTGTAAGAAGCATGATCTGCGTCTTGTTGAGGACTGCGCACAGTCGCACGGCTCCGGCTTTAAAGGTACAATAACAGGTACCTTTGGAGACATAGGCTGTTTCTCGTTCTATCCATCCAAGAATATAGGCGCTTTCGGAGACGGCGGGGCGATAGTTACGGATGATGAAGCTCTGGCAAAAGAAATGAGGATATACCGTAACTACGGAAGCGAGAAGAGGTATTACAATAAGGTTGTCGGAACGAATTCCCGTCTTGATGAGATCCAGGCGGCCCTGCTGAAGGTAAGATTAAAGCACGCTCATGAGCTTAACGAAGAGAAACAGGCAATTGCCGCGGAATACGATGCAAGGCTTAACAATCCGTTAATAGAGCTTCCAAGGGTAAGAGAAGGAGCAGATCATATATATCATCAGTATGTCATAAGATGCAAAGAAAGGAACAGACTGATGGAGTATCTTAAGGATAAGGGAATATCAACCATAATCCATTATCCCATACCTCCTCATCTCGCGCAGGCATACGAGTATCTGGGGCATAAGAAGGGTGATTATCCGGTAACGGAGGCCTGCGCGGATGAAGTGTTGAGTATTCCGATGTATAATGGTATGCTTAAGGAAGAGCAGGACTATACGATAGATGTGCTGAATGCATTTGTGTGATGTAGATTTATGTGCTGTTCTGAACAGTTATAAAAAACATGATCATAAGGAACTGTGAAATGAATATTAAGGATCAATACAGGATAATCGAATTCGGAGAATACGGGGATGAGAGAGGCAATCTCGTGGTTGCGGAATGCGGCGGCATAGATGTTCCTTTTACCGTGAAGAGAGTCTTCTATATTTACGGAAGCGATGACAGTGTTATACGTGGAAGACATGCGAACAGAAAGAGTGAGTTCGTGCTGATCAATGTTTCGGGTTCAAGCAAGGTAAAGATCGATAACGGCTTTGAAACGGATATAGTAGAGCTTAACAGACCGAGGATGGGTCTGTATCTTCCTACGATGCTGTGGAAGGATATGTATGATTTTTCACCTGATTCGGTACTGCTCGTATTATGCAGCGAGCATTATGACGGGAACGAATACATACGGGATTATGATAAATATATAGAAATGGTCGGGGGAAATAAGGACAGAAATGAGTAAGATATCAATAGTTGTACCTGTGTACTATAATTCGGACACTTTGATGCTCCTGTACGAGGATATGAAGGAGAAGATACTTCATAAGCTGGGTGATTACGAAATAGTATTCGTGGATGACGGTTCCGGAGACAATTCATGGGAAATAATGAACCGGATAAGGGATATGGATGAGAACGTACAGTGCGTGCGGCTGTCCAGGAATTTCGGTGAGCATGCGGCAATACTGGCAGGACTCCATGTATGTACCGGAGACTGTGCCGTTACCAAACAGGCCGATCTTCAGGAGGATTCCGAGCTTATACTTGAAATGTATGACAGATGGAAAAAGGGCAATAAGGTCGTGCTTGCGGTAAGAGCCGAGCGTGACGATTCCGCCGTAAAGAAATTCTTTGCCAATCTGTATTACAGCATAGTCCGTAAGTGCATTGACAAAAACATGCCTGTGGGAGGCTTCGACTGCTACCTGCTTGACAGACAGGTTATCGGCGTGCTTGAGATGCTGGATGAGAAGAATTCGGCACTTACACTTCAGGTCCTGTGGGTCGGGTTTAAGTCCGACAAGGTATATTTCCACCGTAAGGACAGGGAGATCGGTGAGTCGAGGTGGACTCTGTCAAAGAAGCTTAAGCTGGTCATGGATTCCATGATGAGCTTCTCATATTTCCCGATACGTTTTATGTCGGGAGTCGGAGTGATCTGCGCAGTCATATCTTTTCTCTGGATAATAGAAGTGATACTCGAGAGACTGATTATAGGGACTCCGATTCAGGGATGGGCTTCACTCATGTGTCTTGTGCTGTTCTCAACGGGAGCAATACTTCTTATGCTCGGGATACTCGGTGAATATCTGTGGAGAACTCTTGATGCGAGCAGGAACAGACCTCCGTTTATCATTGATACGGTAGAGAAGGCAGGAAGAGCGGACAGCCGGGAAAACAGCGGTAACGGAGATACGGATAAATAACGGTAATTGAAGCCGGAGACGGAAACAGATTTAAAGAGGACCCCGGAATGGGTAAGGAAGGTCAGGATATACAGGATATAAAGGAAGAAAAAGAGAAGAAGGAAGGACTTCTTTCAAGCTTCATCAAATATTTTTACGGTAATTTCGTAGTGCTCCTGCTGGGGCTTGTTCAGCTGCCGCTCACCACCCGTGTTTTGCAGACACAGGAATACGGTAAGACGACAATGTTCACTACGGCGGTTACCGTAATTTATATTTTTGCCATACTGGGACTTGATCAGGCATATATAAGATATTTCTATAAGGATGGCGTTAACAGGAAGACTCTGTTTGTCCAGTGTCTGATGCCGCCGCTCGTGCTTATAATCTTTCTGGCATTTGTTTATGTGATCTTCTCGGGATACTTCAATATGTTCCTGTTCGGAGAAACCGGGATCAGCGTGATCATACCGGTGGTTGCCTATACGGTGATATCCGTGTTTGAGAGATTCCTCTTCCTTAACATCCGTATGGAACAGAACGGCGTATTGTATTCCAACCTGAATATTCTGTCCAAGGTATTGAACATATCTTTTATTATCCTTTTCGCATGGCTGTGGGGAAGTGACTTCCGCGTGATCATGTATGCGATGACTCTTTCTCTCGGAACGGTGACTCTTATAACAGGGATCAGATACCTGTATTCAACGAGAAAGGATAAGGTTACGCCACATGAGATCACTCAAAATGAGCTGCTTGCCTACGGAATTCCTTTTATCCCGATGCTCCTTATGGAGTGGCTTCTTTCATCGATGGATAAGTGGTCCATAAAGATATTTAATGATTTTTCCGAAACCGGTATTTATGGATCTGCGATGCAGATAATGACCATCATACTCACGGTCAAGATAACCTTCGTTGCCTTCTGGTCACCGGTTGCCATGGAAAAGTATGAGAAGGATGAGGAGGAGTGCAAGGACTTCTTTGCGGATATGTTCGACAGGGTTCAGTTCCTGTGCATGTGCGCGGCCTTTATGCTTACGATCTTCAGAGGCGTCATAGTGCTGATACTCGGTAAGGACTACAGAGAGGCTGTGTCGATAATCCCCTTCCTTACGCTTATGCCCATACTAAGCATTATGTTTGAAATGACGGGGCAGGGAGTTAAGTTCACGGGTAAGATCAAGTATTTTAATTATGCTTCGCTTGTCGCGATAATATGCAATCTTATCGGCAACACGCTGTTGGTCCCGAGATACAAGGGGATCGGCGCGGCACTTGCAACGGCCGTGACTTATATAGTTTATTTCTCAATAGGTACCTATTATTCGAAGAAGTGTTATCCGGTAAGATACAGGATGAAGGAATTCGTTATATCTCTTCTTCTGTATTCGGCTTATGCAGGATACGCAACGGTCACAAAGGATAATGTCATAACTGCCTTTGCGGGGATAGCTGCGCTGGCTGTATGCTGCGTGATCAACAGAAGGACTCTTGCGGATCTGTGGAGCTATGCCATGGCAATGCTTCGAAAGCTTATGAAGAAATCGTAACTGTTAATAACCAATAATGTGACTGTTAATAACAGGAGAATGTAGCTGTTCAGGACAGGTAATGTCATAAGGGATCTACCGGTTATGATTTGGGTGAGACTTGCGGAATGAGATATGCGGTTTTGATCGGAATGGCTGTTGCAGCAGCCATCCTTATCAGGATTAAAAGAGAATATAAGGGCAGGATACTCGCATGCTTTGGTGTGCTCATTATTGTTATGGGCATATTTTATAATGTGCGCCTTATGGACAAGGTGCTGCCCGCGATAAATCCGGTGAACCAGTCATTCTACCAGACCCGTTATCTTGAAGACGGAGAATATCCCGACAGCCTTCTTATGCAGCTGTTTAAGGGTAAGACCGTATATGTGAAGGATGATTTCTATACCGTATACGATACGGAGCAGGAGAATAAATCATTTCTGTATGCTTATTATCATACAAGAAATATGTATTGGTTCCTTGAACGTGCGGAAGCGGGGATCGTTGGGGATCATGCCTTAAATAAAAAGCATGTGGATCCTGCAAAACGTGATAGTGATTTTGTAAGGCTTGGTTATACCAATGATATGTTCAGATACTGTTTCCTGTATAACGATCTTATCGATGAGCCGGGCAATTACTTCAACTATTACTGGTATTTCTATGAGTACCTTAACGATATAAGCGCATATATATGTGAGGAAACCGACAGCGAGGGTAAAACAGTCTTTACCGCGGATGAACTCGTTGTACTGTGGCAGCCCAAAAACAAAGCAGCGGACGGCAAAAACAGAAACAGTGCCATGGCCATACCTCCTGCGCCCGGGCAGACACCGGACAGGGATATCTACGGTAATGCCATTATCAGAAGCGATGGAAGGGAAGAAGAGGATATATATATAATGACCAGGTCATATTATGATACGGAGGTAAGCACAGATGAGTGAAATGACAGCTTCGTATCTTAACAGTATGGCAACCGGATACTTTATAAGGCAGACTGTCACTATCATGATACTGTTTTTGGCAGGTTATCTGATCATTTATGCTCTTAATAAGAGCAGGCTGTCTGTGCCTGAAATACTGCTGTCATTTCCTGTGGGGATTTCGGTTTATTCGCTTACCGTTTTTATGCTGCTGATCCTGCATATTAAACCGACTGTGATCAGCGTTTTCATTACGATTGCGGTATTTGCCGTATTATGCCGTGCCATTACAGGGAGTAAAGCATCACCATCCTCCGGCGATTCATATTCCGGGAGCACAGAATCAGGCCGTGCCGTTACAGGGGGTAAAGCATCACCATCCTCCGGCGATTCATATTCCGGGAGCACAAAATTATACCATGTCATTACCGGGAGTAAATCCTCGTTGGGTGACACGGGCAGGATTTCACAGGATGCCATAAGTGGAAAAACGGCCGGACTGATTTTAATAACGGTGTTATGTATCGCTGTTATTTCAACATCGGGACTCCTGCCGGTGAGTGTGTCTAATGATTCTCTGTACTATTATTCCATGTATCCTTCGGCACTGGTTCATTTTGGTGAATACAGAAAACAGTTCAATGTATTTTTGACAGATGTGGGTCAGACGAGTGCAATGCTCAATACCATCGCATCAATGTTTGGATTTAATGAGGCGTTCGGAATACAGTGGTTTTTAAATATAAATACGCTGCTGATCTTCATATATTCATTAAAGGAAGCAGCCGGTAAGGATGCCGGGAAAAGAGAATGCCTGACAGAGATCGCTGTCATTACCGGAATACTTATGACCTCCATGCCGTATCTTATAATGAGCAGATGGTCAATGTCTAACGGTTATTTTATGTGCTTCATTTTCATATGCGTTTATATTGCACGGAGATATTCCGAAGCTCCTTCGCCCGGTAATCTTGCCGTGCAGGGGATCCTGTTTACCATGATGGCGTTCATGAGAATGGAGGGCTGCATCGTAGCGCTGGTACTGGTGCTCTGTTTTTCAACGCTGAAAACGTATACAAACAGACAGCTGTTTACCGCTTTCATACTTCCGGTATTTGTATGTTCACTGTTGTATGATATCAGGATCTTCGGCATTATGAAGATAATCGCACCCTATACATTTCTGACTAAAACCAAGGCGGCTATACAGCTTGCGGCACTGTTGGGAGTGGGCGTATATCTGCTTTTCATACGGGGTGCGGTTGCCGACAGGCTCTTTATAAATATCAGAATACTGATACCTGCCGGTCTTGTGATGATAAATGTTCTTCTGTTCCTTTATGACAGAACGCTGTATGTTGAGAACATGAAGGCTTTTGCTGCCAATATATCCCATCAGAGCGGATGGGGACTGTTTCCCATGCTTATCATCGGCATATATGTAATGTGCGCTGTGGTTTCATGGCACGGCAGGACCACGGAGGGTACGGAAAAGGCTGCGGACGGGACCACGGGAGGTACTGAAAAGGCTGCGGACAGGACCACGGGAGGTACTGAAAAGGCTGCGGACGGGAACCCGGAAGATACGGAAAAGGCTGCGGACGGGAACCCGGAAGATACGGAAAAGGCTGCGGACGGAACCACGGAAGGTACGGAACAGAGTGCAGACAGGAAGCCGCGTGTGGATACAGAGAACCCGAATGGAACATCCGGAATAGAAACAGCCTTCGCAGGCAGGGGTGATCATACGGTACGGAATAACAGAGGTAAGGGATTGGGGTATGAAGACCTGTGCTTCATCGCATATCTGCTAACTGCATTGGCCGTGAGCTTTGCAAGGGATGACGCATTAAGAGAGAGCATAGGTGACTCAGGTAACAGGGTATTGCTTCAGGGAACCCTGCTAGCTTACTATGCCGCAGCTATGCATGTTGTAAGACTTCTTCATGAATAGGTGCATGCCGTTGCTGCAATATCGTGCTGCAATATTTTTAAAGTAGGCATTGCAAATCAAATGATTTTTTGAGATGATAAGAGCATGAAATGCTTTGCACAGATTTTGCAAAGTTACGGGGATCAAAGTTAGGGGGATTCATAAGATTTCGGTAACCTGAATCAGACTGAGTGATGTGAACCGGAAATAATAATTCAGCTTGAGAGACCGTGACTTGGAAATAAGAATGTCGACCCGGCGATAGGAATTGGAAGGTATCTTCGGAGAATAATAATTTAATAATCAGCATATAGATTTTCAGAAAATGGAGGAAGAATAATGAGTGAAGGAAGAAGACCAGACGATATGGTCAGGATAACCACACCTGAGCAGGCAGATGCGTTTATTGAGCACCAGTATGCCGCAATAAGGGAACAGGTGGGAGACAAGAAGGTTCTGCTTGCGCTTTCAGGAGGTGTTGACAGTTCTGTAGTGGCTGCCCTGCTGATCAAGGCTATCGGCAAGCAGCTCATCTGCGTTCATGTTAATCATGGTCTGCTAAGAAAGGGTGAGCCCGAGCAGGTAATAGATGTTTTCAGGAATCAGATGAGAGCCAATCTTGTATATGTTGATGCAACGGACCGTTTCCTTGAGAGACTTGCAGGAGTAACGGATCCCGAGCAGAAGAGAATGATAATAGGCGGTGAATTCATTAATGTATTTTCCGATGAAGCACGTAAGCTTAAGAATATAGAATTCCTCGCCCAGGGAACGATCTGGCCCGATATACTTGAAAGTGAAAGAGGAATAAAAGCTCATCACAATGCGGGCGGTCTTCCGGAGGATATGCATTTCGAACTGGTAGAGCCTATCAGAATCCTCTTTAAGGATGAAGTAAGGGTAATAGGTGAGCGCCTTGGTCTTCCGAAGAGTATGGTATACCGTCAGCCGTTCCCGGGTCCCGGACTCGGAGTGCGCTGTCCCGGTGCCATAACAAGAGACCGTCTTGAGGCAGTACGCGAATCAGATGCAATATTAAGGGAAGAATTCGAAAAGAACGGCCTTGCCGGCAAGGTATGGCAGTACTTTACCGTGGTTCCCGACTTCAAATCTACAGGTATAAAGGACGGAGCAAGAGCATTCGAATGGCCTGTAATAATAAGAGCCGTTAATACCACAGATGCCATGACGGCAGAGGTAGAAGACATTCCCTTCAATCTCATGAAACGCCTGGTAGAGAGAATAACAACCGAAGTAAAGGGCGTGAACAGAGTCCTCTACGACTTCACTCCCAAGCCTACAGGGACTATAGAATATGAGTGATAACGAGCCAAAGCTAAAACGATGATCGACAGTCGCCGTAGTCGCAGACAGGCGACCGGCAATAATGAAACACCTCCTCAAGCTTGCTTGAAAGGAGGTGCTTTATTACTTGCCGGAAGGCTTGCGAAGCAAGCTGTCGATCATCGTTTACAGCCTTGGCGACAACAGACATGAGCACGCTGGTGCGAAAGGGTGTGCTGCGAAGAAGTATTTATACTTTAAAAAATGGTAGAATATGGTTTACTAACATTATGATGGCGTGGTTTAAAATTCAAAATACGGAGGATTAACTATGGATAACATCTTTAACATCGAAAGCATTTCGGTGGATTTCGACACTATGGAGCGCACAAATCCAATCTTTAACACCGCAAAAATGACGCTCTTTCAGCTCGCCGGAGCCGGTGATAAAGATGCAGCGGCTATCATATCAAAACTCGGGCTGAGCTACGATCAGACACAGAACACCGAAAGCATCAAGGTTCCCGAGGAGCTTATTGCCGTAAATTTGGAAATATCTGCATAACCACAGAGGGTATCTTTATGTATCTCACAGATCCCGAGGCGGGAACGTTCTGTGACAATGTGCGGAAACTTCTTGTAAAGCACGGCGGTTGCTGGATAACCGCAGATCCTGAGATCAGCATTCAGTATCTGCTTATTGTCACAGCACTGTACCCCGATAATTATATGGAAATACTGATGCGCTCCAAAAGTGTGGCGGAAGAAAAGTCCGATGTGACCGTCGGCGGACAGAGCATTATGGTCAATGCTAAAAAAGACTGCGCTGCCGAGATCGGCAGAGTGATGAAATTTCTTGCAAAACACGGTCTCAAAGCCGAGCGACTTGTGCTCGCCGATAATATGCCGGAGCTTGTGGTGCTTTCTAAATTCAGCACCGAACAACAAACCGCTATAAAGCAGGCTATGACCAAGTGCGCTTACTGGAAGATAACTCCCATTGACAGTACCGAAGTGGATACATCTGATTCAAAGACAACCGATTTCGATGTTAATGCATCTGTCAGCGGGGGAACTCTTGACATCAGGCTTTTCGGAAGAGTTGATACCATAACCTCACCGAAACTTCTTGCACTCTGGGAGAAGGTATCTGCCGATAATAGGATTGTAGCTGTCAATGTAGATTGCGGCCGGCTTGATTATATTTCCTCGGCAGGATTACGCATCCTTCTCTTAATGCACAAGGGTAGTGAACAGGGCGTGTCTGTGTCCGGCGTAAACGAAGTCGTTCGAGAAATATTTGCTCAGACAGGATTTATCGACATATTTAACGTGAATTGATAAATCATATTAGAACCGCCATAAAGGACTGGTTTCGCGCCGAGGAACCGTCTCCTTGTTACATAACTTCAACAGTTCTTTTTTCATTATTGTAGATCGCACTGTACTGTGTCATTGATATACCGGAAGCGTTTGTGTATGGATTCTGAACTGCACTTTGAAGGATCACAAGCGCAGCAGACTCCGGCATCATCGTATAGTAATCCTGTTTAGAGGTGTCTTTGTATCGCTCCAGCTGTCCGAGTATTGTTACAAAACGGTGGTAACCGTGGCCATAACCGCAATGGTAATCCGGTGTACCGTCCGCATCCGAAACAAAGAAATGGCAGTCCTGCCAGTCTTCCCGGAGAAAAAAATTTTCATGACCATTTTGTTTTCCACAGATTAACTATTTCAGCACGTTTGGAAGGCCTTATAAGATACAGACCTAAGATTATCCCGATTACTCCGGCAACTATCGTAATCCAGTCGCCGACTCCAATGCTTGACATTATTCCTCCGGAACTTCCTAGATCTCCCCGAATGAATTCCATGAAATCCACGCTCATGTGCCCGAGTATGGTAGGCCACAGGTTTCCGGTACGAAGATAAACAGCGCCCAAAATCATTCCTATACCTATGGCATAAGCAGCCTGACCAACCGAGATCAAAAGAGGTGCTCCTACAAGAACATTTGCTACATGGGCTAATCCGAATACGATTGAAGATAACCAGAAGATCGTTACAACGCCTTTTTCTGTTTGGACTTTCCTAAGATAATTTGCAACTCCTAATCCCCTGAAAGCAGTTTCTTCACTGAATCCCGGAGCAAAAGCTCTTAGGAATGCCAGAAAAACACTTCCTGTCCCAAACTGAGTCCAGCTCACTATGCTTCCGACCCAATGGATCAAAAGGACCGGTGCAAGGAATATAAGCCCCTGAAGGAAATATTTCTTTTTCAGCATTCCATCAAAGGAGGGACGGAACCATATATAAAACAAACCTATAGCCAGGACAGATCCGATGGCATGTCCCGGACCGTTTGCCTGTACAATTTCCATTCCGGCAACTTCTCTTTTGATCGCATAACCCGGAATCAGAGAACCCAGCAATTTTGAGTCAATGAAATTGCTTACAATACTTGATACGATAAATGAAAAAATCATTAACAGAAAATATCCCAATATGGGATGGTCTAAGATTTTGTGATTTCTTGTTTTCATATTCATCCTTTCTGACAGAGCTTATCAAATTTAGAAAACCTGATTTATATCTACCGTAAGATAATGATTTACTGTAAGTATAACCGAAATTGCCCTCTGAAGGAAGCCCTTTGCATTTCTTCGGGAAGAACATATTTCTGTGTTGATTATTCAAACAACCTAAACGCCAGAAAAGCAACTGTAATGATCAACGGAGTAAAATACTATGGAAGCAAGACCTTTACCTTCAAGATAGTAAAGTCTGAATAACACTTCAAATTTGTCACATTTGAACAAATATTGACGTAAAGCCCTTGGTATTTTATAATTCCATCTTTGACAGTCTAAATGCGAGGAAAGCCAGTAAACAAGAGCTATCCTCGCATTTTATAATGAGTAAAAGTGTAGCTATATCTAACTATTTTTTGGGGGATTATGGAATGGTTCATATTTATCCCTGCTTCAGGCTTTGCAGCCTTTGGTCTTATATACTGTTGAGAGATTTCGTGCTTATACGAAATCATACTTTTTGAAGAAAATATCAGCTTATCAATCAATAACTATCTTTTCTTTGATTCGCGGATAACTTTTTTCATGTTTATATCAGTGATTATCTCATAGTCT
>JAFSYI010000014.1 GCA_017450065.1 Lachnospiraceae bacterium | reverse complement strand
TTCAGAACAGCACATAAATTTTAAAATATGACTCTCATGCTTGCATGATAGAGGCATATTTTATAAATTTATGTATTGGATGAATCCAAAACAGCGAAAAATACGAAGTATTTTGAGCTTGTTCTGAATAGTTACAAAAATTTATACCGAAAAAAAGTTTCGAAAAAAAATTCACTTTCATCTCGTACTCAGGAAAATATATTCTCTCCGGGCCGCTTCATCCGTCGGATATTTTTCCAGATATTCCTGCATGAGAGCGGCCGCTTTTTCAAAATCCAGAAGATACTCATATGAAACGGCTTCGTTGAACATAAGGCTCTGGTTAAACGACGGATCGTTAAGAGCTCTCCCGTTCTCAAAGGAATCAAGAGCATTCTGATAATCCTTCTGATCCAGATAAATAAGCCCCAGTTCATTATACATGGACGCACTGTCGGGATGCGCGGAGAGATAATCATTAAAAAGGCCTATCGCGTAGTTAACATCTCCAAGGGCTTTATATGATCTGCCCAGATATAGTATAAGATTCTCGGATGTGTCCTTTTCCCTTGCCTTTTCCAGCGAATTCCTTGCATCATCATATGCGCCCAGGTAGTATGAAAAGAGACCGGACTGGTAGTCCGTCATTTTCCCGTTATGCTCAAGTGCCTTGTTGATATAATCCCTGCCGTCACTGTCATAGCCCGCGGAGCTCAGAGCCTCGTAAATACTTATATACAGATCATAGTCGCTGCTTTTGAGCTCTACTGCCGTATCAAAATCACTGAGAGCTGCCGTCTTATCCTGCCTTATAAGCTCAAGACAGCCGCGGAGATAATAAGCCTCGAAGGCGTTCCTGTCAAGTGCGATAATGGCATCATATATATCCATGGCTCTGTCGGCCTCTCCTCTTTTATACTCAGCCATGGCAAGATAATAATTTATATCATAATCCACCTTCTTAACTATGCCGTTTGAGTTCTTAAGGGCCTTATCAAACGCGTCAGCCGCTTCATCGTAGTGTCCCTGACCCATAAAGGCTATTCCCTTTCCCCTGTATGCAAGCTTCCTGTCTTCGTCTTCCTCGATCGCCCTGTCAAAGAAACCGATGGCTGCATCATACTCCTGCTGATCTATCGCATCCATACCCTGATTTATATTGGTCCCGCTCCCCAGCTTATCACAGCCGCAAAGAATAACAGCCGCAGTCAGTCCGGCTGCCATGATGATCTCACATTTTTTCATATTGATTATCAGTCTCTCACAAAGTAAAATTCCGTTGTCATTCCTTCACATCTAACGACATTGTTCAACATCTCAAGTATAACCGACTCACAAAATAATTACAAGGCAGCATATATAATGAAGATCCCCCGGTATACCTGTAAGTATCGCGGGGGATTTTCATTAACGTCTGTATAGGTTGTGTTTATTCTTATTCAATGGAAAGCCCGCTCCAGATATCATCGGGAACCAGCGCAACGTAGGTTCTTCCTGTATTAAGAACTATCTCATCGCCGTTCTTATCATAATATCTCGTAGCTGACAGTTCATCTTCCTTAGACCATGTTACCGGGATAGCCTTTCCGTCGGTTATATAATATCCGTCACGGTTAAAGTCTATTGAGTGGAACATCATGTAACCATTGGCATCGAACTGTACATACCGACAGTTCTGGATCAGAAGATTCTTAAATGTCAGAGGTTCATTATTGTTTCCGGCGTCAACATGTGTACTGCCGTATTCCGAATAAGTATAAAGTCCGGTCGATGAATCATAATCAAAATAAGGCTTATTATGCTTAAACGGCATCTGGATATGTGTAGCACTCTTCGCATCATCATACTGACTGAGATCGTTCTGCTTACTTGCGGAAGTAAACTTATAATGCGGTTCATCCGAATGATATGAATTATAAGTCTTTGAATACTTCGAATGTGAAGCAAAGTTCTTGTCAATATCACCTTCAAGTATATATTCAGTAAATTCCCTTGACTTTCCGTTGTTTACACGGGAGAAGGTTCCGCTGAAGTTCTCAACGTAATCCTTTGCCATATAATCATCGATGTAGAAAGGACCACCGTCGTGACAGATCACCGCATTCCACTCGGGCACTATCTGAAGATTGGTAGGTCTTACGCTTCGTATGCTTCCTATCTGTTTAACACTGTTGTAATCCTTGAACAGAACCATAAGACGTGTTACACCGTCATTGGCTGTACTGTTGGTCATTTCATATACTATATCCGACTGCGATAAACCGAAATGCGGAAGTGCTGTCTTTTCATTATCGACCATTGCCGCTATCGGACGCTGGTCTTTAAGTGCCTCGTCTATCCATTCATTGGTAAGCTCACTGCGGTACATCCCTTCACGTACCTCATCATCGTCTCCCGCATCAGCGGTTTCAGTTGAAATATCAACCGTAGGTGTTGCCGAGTCATCGGTTACTATCGATATCACCGGCTCATTTGATGAGTTATCTGCCTCGTCCGCCGGTTCATCTTCTTCCTTATTACATCCGCCAAACATCAGCGCTGTTGAAAGAACCAGCATAAGGCACAACATTCTTTTCTTCATTATAAATATTGCCTCCCTTATTTTTTCCCTACATTATACTACTGAAAACATACACTACTTTTGCTATTATACCACTCAATCTTGTATAAGTCACGGTAAATTTATACAAGTTTTAGATTTTTTAACATTATTTATCTGTGCTCAATTAAGAAACTGTGCATATTTATTCATCAGCTCCTCCGTATACAATCGCGCACCCTTACCGTTCAGGTGTGAAGAATCACCGAAATAGCAGTTATCATAACACGGAATATCCGTTTCAAAAATTATGTCCTTATGGTCCGCCGCAAAAGCTTTTATATAGCTTGTGTACTCCGATACATAATCACTGTTCAGCATGTCAAAGGACGCTCTGTTCATCGGCGCCTGAAGTACCGCCGTCTGTATTCCGTTGTCCCGGCACAGGTCAAGCAGCTTCCCGAAATAGACTGTGATGATCCTGTGATCCCCTCCCTTCTCCATATGCTCGTAGCTTGCCTCATAATTGGGATAATCGCACCCGTCCATGGTGCCGTAAAGCGCATGTCCCCTGTCCGTTATCTGCTCGCTGTATTTTTCCCTGTTCTGTGAAAGCCTTCCGTATCCTCTCGCATTAATAAGCGCGGGAAGATAGACCGCCGGTGACCTGAGATATATGCTGAGGATCGCACCGGTATCCAGTTCTTCAAACGAAGCGGGCTCCGCTCCGGCATAGCCTGCGGCCCTTGCCTGTGAATATACTTCCATCGCCTCCTTATATGTCAGATGATGGAAGTACATGGTTCTTGTCTTATAATTATCCATATATGAATAATGGAAGGGCGCAAACATAATGAACGCCTTCTTTGGAGCTCCGTTATTCTCAATGTAATGCCTTAACGTATAGTACATTTCTATCGTTGTGGCCCCGCCTATCCCAAGGTTTACATAATTTTCCCCGCACATTTCCGGAATGATATCCGCCATGGCTCTCGAATCACCCAGTATAAGCACCGCTTCAGCTCCGTCAACCGGCGTTTCCTTACCTTCCGCCACCATTTTTGTATAATGCCATGACGGAAATTCCTCATCCATATATCCGAACGGGAACAGCCATATATAACCTGTAAGCAGGATATACGGAAGCGCCGCGATCATACATTTTAGAATAAACCTTGATAAATCTTTCATCTGTTAAAATCCCTGATACAGAAACTCCTTTGTTGACAGATTACAGGAGAACAGGATCATCAGTATAAGCACATAATAAGAACACCATCTTATCCACGCAGGAGTCCTGTCCAAAAGGGAGAATACTTCACAACCGCGTTTTTCGCATATTATGTCAACTATGATCAGGATCGTCACGGCAAATACCGCAATGATCAGATTGACCGTTCCGAGTCCCAGCGACGTCACCGTACCCAAAGTCAGCTGTGCCGGCTGTATCCCGGTAAATGTCCGCCTTATAACATCCAGTGCCTCAGCCACATCCGGAGTTCTGAAAAACATCCATGTTATGCTGACAAGGATATATGTAAAGGCTGTACACAGGACTCTCCTGAGGCTGTCGTGCCTGTCAAGACCTGACATTCTTAAGGCTCTGTCCTTCAGCGGACGGGCAGCATATCCCATCACCTGATATACCCCATAGAGAAGACCCCATATCAGAAAGTTAAGCGTGGCTCCGTGCCATATGCCGCTTAGCGCAAATACGATCATAATGTTCAGATACCGCCTGAACGTTCCCCGCCTGCTGCCCCCAAGCGGAATATACAGATAATCCCTGAACCATGTGGACAGTGATATATGCCATCTCCTCCAGAAATCCGACACGGATACGGCAAGGTACGGCTGTCTGAAATTTCTCATGACATCATAGCCAAGTATCCTTGCAGCCCCGGTCGCTATAAATGAATATCCGGCAAAATCGCAGTAAATAAGAAAGCTGTATGAAAGCATGGCTATGATCATCGGAACCCCGGTATACGCGACCGCTTCCCCGGCCGGATTCTTTCCGGAATATACAAGATCGGTCAGTATCTCCAGTCTTGATACAATTACCATCTTGAGAAAGTAGCCCCACAGCATAAGGAACAGGCCTTCCTTTGCTCTTACGGGATCCCATTTCCTGACCCTGTCTGTCTGGGGAAGAATATTCTTTGACCTTTCTATGGGACCCGACAGGATGCATGGGAAAAATGAGACAAACAGTGCATATTTAAGGATATTGTTCTCAGGCTCGGTCTCTCCCCTGTAGCAGTCGGCAATATAGGTAAGTGACTGAAAGGTGTAAAAGGATATTCCGGCCGGAAGCATAAGATTCGGTCTCTCCCCTTCTCCGAGCACGGACATCAGGAATCCCGAATATTTGAAATACATAAGAATGAACAGGTTAAGGATAAATCCGGCGGCAACGCAAAGCTTCTTAAGCTTCTGCGTGCCGGCATTATATGTCAGGCGCCCTGAGGCAAAGGTTATTACCGTGGATACCATAAGCAGAACAACTGCAGACTGATCCTGACAGGCATAGAAAAAATAGCTGCAAAACAGCAGCCATAGATATCTGTATCTGTGCGGTATCACATAATAAAGGATAACGGTAACAGGAAAAAAAATCAAAAAAGACAATGAGTTAAACAGCATGATGAAGTCTCCCGAAAGAAACAGCCTCCTCAGGATTCCGTCCTCAAAAACAGAAAACGGCTCCTCTTGTATTTCGGGTTAGATTGTACTATAATACGGGAATATAGTCAATCATTCGGGGCAGTATGCAAACCTCCGGTTTACAGAAAGCTCCGGATATAATACATAGATCACGGGGTAAGAGATGGCCGAAGGTACAAACAGGAACAGCACTCCCAAAATGACCAAAGCAGAAGTCAGACGGGAAATAATGGAATGGGTACTTATACTGGAGATTGCGGTTGTTGTCGCAGTCGTGGTTAATATGTTTCTTATAGTAAATGCCGTTATCCCCTCAGCATCCATGGAAACCACGATAATGACCGGGGACAGGATCTTCGGAAACAGGCTGGCCTATAAGAACCATACTCCCGAGCGTGGGGACATTGTCATATTCAGGTTCCCCGATGACGAAACACAGCTTTTTATCAAACGCGTCATAGGCCTTCCCGGTGAAACCGTGGAAATAAAGGACGGAAAAGTATATATTAACGAGAGCCCAACACCGCTTGACGAACCCTATGTCAAGGTTCATGCGCTGGGCGATTACGGGCCGGTAACCGTTCCCGAAGGCGGATACTTCATGATGGGTGATAACCGCAACCAGTCAGCCGATTCACGTTTCTGGGTTCATCCCTTTGTAATGGAAGAAAAGATACTTGGCAAGGCCGTATTCAGGTATTATAAAGATATAGGCCCTATCCGTTAGATGATAGATAGAGATCAAACCGCTCCGTCAGTTCCTGACGGGGCTTTTGTTTTCGGCGGAAGATACCCTGTATCCAGCTTAAGCCTGTTCACAACATAAATATATATTCCCGCAAATATAAGCATAAAGATCGAAATGAACTGTGATGTAGACAGATTGCCGATGCTTCCGCGTTCAAGATCTCCCCTGAAATATTCGATTATAAATCTCCCCACTCCGTAAAGTACAAGATAGAAACCGGATACCATGCCGCGGTATTTCACTCTTCTCAGCATAAAAATGAGAAACGCAGCCATGCACAGGTCGAACGCAGCCGAAATAAGCTGTGTGGGAATAAGGCTTATTCCCGCGGGTGCAAGACACCCTTCCGGAAAAACAACCCCAAAATGCGAATGCGTCGGACGTCCGTAACAGCAGCCGGCAAGATGGCATCCTATACGTCCGAAGCCCTGCGCAATTGAGACAGCCGGCACCATCATATCCATATAGGAAAGAAACGAAAGCTTCTTGATCCTGCAGTATATCCATATTGAAATTATACCAACGATTATCCCGCCGTATACCACAAAACCCTCTGATCCGATCAGTCCGGCCGGATCCTGTATGAATTGTTTTATGTTAACCAATATGTACAGGATCTTTCCTCCCATGAATCCGAACAGCAGCAGACATATCGCTATATTGGTAAAGTCATCTTCCGAGAGTCCCAGTCTCTTTGTTATCTGTCCGCACACAACCACAGCGATCACGAAGCCGAGCCCTATCATCAGTCCGTATCCGTGTACCGTAAACGGTCCTATAGAAAACAGATCTATTGCCATGTCATTCCTCCGTCATGTTATATCAATCATGTTATGATCCGTGTGTAAAGCATACTTTTTATGATCAGTGGATATTAAGTCCCGTGCTTTCATCACATCCAAGTACAATGTTCATGCACTGTATCGCTGCACCCGAAGCACCCTTTCCAAGGTTGTCAAAACTTGCATTTACAAGCAGCCTGTCAGCGTTACCCGTTACAAATATATGTGCATCATCCCACCCGCTCATGTCGGATGCGGACAGAAATCCACCGGTTTCCGACTCACTTCCGTAAGGCATGACCTTGATGAACTGCTCTCCCTCATAGTATTCCGCAAGTATTTCCCTGAGTTCCTCAGGGCTTACCTTCTTCTTTAAAAGATGTGCATAAAACGGAAGCGTTACCAGCATGCCGCTGTAATAATCATCCACAACAGGCGTGAACAGAGGCTCCCTGTCAAGCCCGCATACAGCCTTCATCTCCTTAAGATGCTTATGCTGCTGTGAAAGCGCATATGCCCTCGGAGCATTGAAATCCTGCGGTTTGTCGGCGCCCTCATATACGAGTATTGCCTTCTTGCCGGCTCCGCTGTAACCGGAAAGCGCACTTACCGCAATGGGATAATCCGTTCCGATTATGCCTTCCCTGATAAGAGGATATACCATCATGATAAAACCCGATGCATAACAGCCCGGGCCTGCTATCCTTCTGCTGTTTCTTATCTTTTCACGGAATTCTTCCGCCAGCTCGGGAAAGCCGTAAGCCCATCCCTCTTCAGTCCTGTGCGCTGTTGAAGTATCTATGACAACTGTCCTGTCATTATCCGGATCCATCATTGAAACAGCCTCTCTTGACGCATCATCCGGAAGGCAGAGAAAGGCAATGTCGGCTTCATTAAGATACTTCCTTCTTTCTTCACTATCCTTTCTTAACTCTTCAGGTATGTGTATCAGCTCAATATCTTTTCTGTTTTCAAATCTCTCATTTATACGGAGTCCCGTGGTTCCCGCGCTTCCGTCAATATAAATCTTCTTCATATCCTTCCGCCCTTCTTTCATTGTCATACTGTTTACGGTATTACAAAAGGCTGCGGAAAGCATCCGCAGCCCGCTTATGATATTCTATTACATAACCCTGATGTTATTCAATAGTAAATTCCCCTACTATTGATTTAAGCCTCTCGACACACTGCAGGCTCTCTTCAACCAGATTGTTGGTCTCGGAAGTCCTGGTAACCATATCCTCGGTCTTGTCCGCAATATCCGTAACACCCAGTGTCGATTCTCCGACCGTTGATGTAATACCCGACATTGCATCGGATATCTTCGAGATCGAATCGGCCAGATTAACTATGGACTCATGCACATCATTCATACTGCGCTTAAATTCCATTGCATCCGAGCTGTACTGCTCGCTTACCTCCGCGAACTCGGCGTAATCCGTAAGAACCGTCTTCTCCAGGAAGTCCGTTGTTTCCTCAAGGCAGGCGGTCATGTTTGCCACAGCAGCATTAACCTCTCCCACTATGCCGTTGATATCGGTAACGGATTTGGAGGTCTGTTCTGCCAGATGTCCTATCTCAGTCGCAACGACAGCAAATCCGCGTCCCGCCTCGCCTGCTCTGGCTGCCTCTATACTTGCGTTCAGCGCCAGCAGACTGGTCTGTGACGATATTGACATGATGGCATCCGTAAGCTCATTTATCTTGCTTACTGCCTTGCTGTCCTCGATCGCATTGGCCGAACGTACCTTAACCGAATTATATGTTTCCTGCGTCCTTCTGGTTGCATCAACCGTCTTGTCACGAAGCGAATTGGCTCGCTCCATAACCTCGATCGACAGCTCATCGCCTTTCTCCGACAGTACGGTAATATCCTTTGCGCCGTTCTGCATATAACCGATATTTGCATAGATGCTCTCGGTCGTTGCAGCCGTCTCTTCCATACCTGCCGCAAGCTGTTCGGTTGTTGCCGAGTTATCCGTACACATGTTGTTAACAACATTGGTCACATTCATGAGCTGGTTAACATTGCCGTCGATCTTGGTACTTGCATCCTCGATATTTCCGACTATCTTGGCCAGATTGGCTCTCATGAGAACCACCGCTCTTGCCATGGCTCCGGTTTCATCCTTACGGGTACACAGCTGATCCGCCCTCTTGCTCTTGACAAAGTTAAACTTGGATGTTCTTATTATTACCTCATTCAGGATACCGATAGGCTTTACTATCATTACACTGAGAATATAAGCGATCACCGCACTTACTATAACTATAACGGCACCTACCATGACCGCCATGTTACGTATCGAATCAACCTTCTTCTCCACCTCGCTTCTCTGGACTTCGCAAAGCAGCAGATATCCTACCTTAAGGCTTGCACATCCGGCTATCTTCGTACCCTGCTCATCCTTATAATTAAGTATCATGCCCTCCTGGGAGCCTATCGCGCCCAGAATCTCAGGTGTTGTTACGGCTACTCCGCTCTTTGACTCATCCTGACTGTATTTAATGTTGCCTTCTTCGGTAACCAGCATTACGTTGGTAGTCGTGAAGCCCTCTATCTTAACGGGTTCCAGTAATTCCGCATACCTTGAAACCGTCTGTGTTACTCCTCCGGTCTCCGAATCCACAACATCTCTCTCGGTCTCCGCCATATAAAGCATCTGTGTGCTCAGCTGGTCTATCATCGTATTCTCAAACTTGGATAAAGTAATAAGAAGTACAAGCAGTACCGCTGCCAGAACAGACAATATAACAAGCAACATTATCTTAAAGCATATGGAATTAAAAAATCCGGTCTTTGAATCATCGGAAGCCTTCGCATTTCTCCTGCCGGCCTTTGATGCCTTAGATGCTTTCTGCGGCTTCGGTGTCCCGGCCGGTTTGGGCTGCTTTACCTTAGCCTTGTTCTTATCCTTTGTCTGACGTTTATCCATGCTGTCACCCCCGTTAGTAGAACTTAATATGCACTATAGATTATACCGTAAAACACATAACAATTCAACAAACAGCGTAATTATTTTCGTATTTTTCAGACATTCGCAAATCAAGCAGTCTGATTGTCGCATAAAATCGCAATTATACTGTCGTGTGACACTTCAGACATTCTCCCAGAATTCAGACGCTTTCTCAAAAGCGGTTCCGATCCTTATCCTTTCATAATTCTTCCATTCCCTCGGAAACAGCCTCATATACTTGGGAAGCAGGAACCTCTCGTCGAGCAGCGCCACTATTCCCACATCATCCACTGTTCTTATCACACGGCCTGCCGCCTGCATGACCTTGTTCATTCCGGGATATGTGTATGCATAGTCGAAGCCGTCAAGTCCCATCGACTCATATGCCTCTTTAAGTATCTTCCTCTCGCTGCATACCATCGGGAGTCCCGTCCCCACGATAACCGCTCCTATCAGGCTGTCATTCTTAAGGTCGATCCCCTCCGAAAAGATACCGCCCATGACGCAGAAGCCTATCGTTGTTCCGGCCGGACCTTCGGCAGGATTATTTCCTCCCTGTTCCATGGAGCTGCTCTCCTGTTCGGTAAAGTTGTTCTTCTGTGATGTAAAGACGCTCTCCTGTTCCGCGAAACCGCTCTCCTGTTTCGTAAAATAAGAAAGGAACTCCTCCCTCTGCGCCTCATTCATTGAAGGTTTCTGCACAAGCAGCCGTACAGCCGGATCCGAATAATACATTTCATATGAATCAAGCACTTTTTCAAGAAAAGCATGTGACGGAAAGAATACCATATAATTGCCCGTGCGAGCCCTGCAGATATCACTTATATATCCGGCTATATTGTAATATTCCGTATCGTTCCGCCTTGTATATTTAGAGCTGACATCCGCTGCTATGAAAAGCCCTCTCTTGTTTACATCAAAGATCGAATGGGCATATACCGCATAATCTTCGGGGATAGCCCCGAGCATATCCCTGTAATACCGGACCGGAAGCAGTGTGGCCGAGAAGAATACAGTACTTACTCCTTTGGTCAGGCGTAATTTAATCGAAGCCGAAGGATTAACACACAGGAGCTTCAGCATAAAGTCGCCGTCATAGGTTCTCTCACAGTAAATGCGGTAATCATCATCCCCCATATTCTCAAACATATTCAGGAAATGCCTCACCTTAAAGTAGAAATCCAGTACCTCCTCACTGTGTTTGAAATGCTCCTGCTCATCAAGGAAGTTCTCAAGCCTTGCCATAAGCCGGTTAAGTGCCATGATAAAATCACTTATATCGTCAAGCACCATGTAATTCCTGTCATTTCTGTCTTTTATATCATTCCCGGCGCCGGTTGGCGTATCTAAATCGATACATTCTCTCTTGAGTGCCAGAAGCCTGCGGTTACATGCTCCCAGAGCCCTGTCAAGACCCGGATCGATACTCTCCGGTCTGCCGTTCATTGCAGATGCCCGCTTCCTTCCCTCTCTTCTGTTTCCGGCTTTATCCCTGTCGGCTGTCTCCTGTCCTTCCTCCGGTGCAGCTTCCCTATCCTCCAATAAAGCTTCCATACCCTCCGAAGGATCTTCCTTTCCCGGACAGGCAGGCTCCTTCAGAAGCTGTTTTAACGTAAGGAAGTCCTCCTTATACAGCTCCGCACTGTACATGGACATCCCGCGTTCCACAAGATTATGCGCTTCATCCACGAGAAAGATATATTTCCCCGATACTCCGTCCGCAAAGAAGCGGCGCAGGTAAACATTAGGATCAAAGACATAGTTGTAGTCGCATATCACCGCATCCGAAAACAGAGACATATCAAGGCAGAGCTCAAAGGGACAGACACAGTGACGGGCTGAATATTCCTCTATGATCTCACGGGTGAATGAATCCTCATGTGTGAGCAGGTCATACATCGCATCGTTAACCCTGTCAAAATGCCCTTTGGCACGTTCACACCCCGCAGGATTGCAGTCAGGCTTATCAAGGCAGCATATCTTGTCCTTTGCGGTTATCACCACCGTTTTCATCCGGAGCCCTTGCCGCCTGAGGATATCAAAGCATTCCGCAGCAACCGTTCTTGTTATTGTCTTGGCCGTAAGATAGAATATCCTGTCACTCAGGCCTTCTCCCATAGCCTTTACAGCCGGAAACACAGTAGATACTGTCTTTCCCGTCCCGGTAGGTGCCTGAAGGAAGAGCTTGCGTCCGTGATATATCGTCCTGTATACCTGGCTTACCAGCTCCTTCTGGCCTTCTCTGTATTCAAAGGGGAATTCCACCCCATGTATCGATTCATTCCTTATCTGCTTGAATTCGAATTCAAATCTCGCCCAGCGCTTATACTGTTCTATAAGATCTTCAAACCAGTTACGTATCTCAACCCACGTATAGGTCTCGTGGAAATATTTGGTATGCAGCGTAGTTTGGTTTACATAAGTCATGCGGACGGTTATTTCCTTAAGCTTGTGCTCCTCCGCAAACATATAGGCATAGCACTTAGCCTGCGCAAGATGAACCGGAACCGGCTCCCGCAGTCTTTCAAGATCAAGATACATGGTCTTTATCTCATCTATCACTACCTGAGAACGCCGGATGTCTTCATCTGTTTGCGTATGAACGGTACTGTAGATTATCCCGTCGGCCCTTCCGTCGATAAGGATATCATAATCATCCAGACAGATAAGCTTCTTAAGATATACCTCGGCGTGATAATCGCTGCCCATCTTCTGCTGGATCATACGGTGTATCCTCGCGCCCTCCAGCATAAGCTGCACATCCTGGCCGCTCTTCTTACGGTTGTCTATATCCCCACCGCGCAGGATGAACTCAACCAGCGTCCTTACCGAGACCGATATTGTGTTTTTATCTTTAAGATTATCTCTGGCCATAAAATATATCCCCGGCTTTTCCTTCCGTATACGGCGCCGGCCGGAGCCGTCTGAGTTATAAATATAATTCCGGACCTGTTCCTATTCCCGGTACCGTCATATGCATCATCATGATTATACCATTTATCCGGAACAATGTCTGTCTTTTGCATTTCGAATCGGAGCGCAGGGCGCGCAAACAAAAAATACACGTCTTAGAAACTAAAACGTGTATCTGTACAGATCTTCATATTGTCCGGATCAAGTGCGTTCTCCTGCTCAGCCTGCCGCAAGTTTCTTGAGCATAAGATCAAAATCCCTGTTCTGGCCACCGTACTTAACGGTAAGTATCCTCGAAAAATCAAGTCCGAGTACACCCAGCATCGACTTCGCATCAATTATAAAATGGTTATAGAAAATATCAATATCAAAATCACACTTCGAAGCCTTCTGTACGAACTCGGTCGCATTATTAAGATCCAGTCTTATTCTGCATTCATTCATAATATTGCCCCTCCTCTTATTCATATCCTGTTCTTCAGGTTGAACCTTTCTGCGGCCGTAAACCACTCTTCAACCGCATCTGCCTTAAGGTTCAAGGAATGTAATCCTTTCGTTTAGGAAACTTTACAGCAAAACTATCACAATGTCAAGAATCAATATATTGTATTTATTTCAATACAATGCCCAATACTTTGTGCAGTTTGATCACAATGTCATTGTTCCGTGGCTTCTGTTTTATCATTTTCAACAATCGGATAACTTCTGCGTTTCCAGCCTGTCACATGATTATTTCATATTGCATGAGTTTTTGCTCTGATTTTGGTAAGATTTTACCATTATTCACTTAACAACAGGTATTCTTTGACTTTCCTATAAGATGTGCTATCATATTACATAGTTTTCAGCTGTTCTTAACACAGTTTTCAACAATACGTGAAACAACGTGGCATAGGAGAACACCATGGATAATATCAGTATGCTTTCAATATTCACCGCCAACTTCCTGGGCATCATGCTGGCGCTCACCCTTTATGTGGCAAACAGCTGGCGCTGGAAGAGGGAAGATCTTGAAAATCTCCTTCTTATATTTATGCTCATTCTGGTCGGGATAACCTGCATAACCGAGCCGGCTGCCTTTTTGATCAGCGGTAAAGAGGGCGGGATATATACCATACTTATATATCTCTGCGATACATGGACTTATGCAGCCAATCTTCTGGCATCCGCCTCATGGTTTGTGTTCATAGCTTATCATCTCGACAACAGGATACCGCGGATTCCCGTCAATATCATAAATGCCCTGGTCGCTGTCGGGCTCCTGCTTCTGTTCGTTAATCTGTTCACCCCTGTAGTCTTCCGGATAGATGAGCATAACAATTATCAGAGGCTTTCGGTTTACTACTACTATTTTATCGCTGAATTCATTATGCTGTTCGGTAGCCTTGCCTTTTATATTTATATAAGGATAAAAGGCAGACGCATTAGATTTTTCTTCTTCTGGGTATATGTTCTCCCCATACTGACCGGTGTTATTATCCAGACAGCCAATTACGGACTTTCACTGATAGCTCCCTGTATGCTCATAGCACTCACCGGACTTATGAGCACAATACAGAATGAGCTTATTTTCAAGGATAAGCTTACGGGTCTTTATAACAGATATTATCTGGATCAGTTAGGGGAGGAACTGCGTAATGACAAAGATGCCGACTACACCTTCCTTATGCTGGATATCAATGATTTCAAATCCATAAACGACAGGTTCGGACATCTGGAGGGAGACCGGGCAATCGTTGATACGGCTGATATCATTAAGAAAGCCATAGGATCTTCGGGCGCCGGAATCAGGTATGCCGGAGACGAGTTCGTTATCGTGCTGAGTACAAGAACCCCGATAGATACGGATATTTTCGTGACCAACATCCGTAAGGGCTTCGATGAGTTCAACGCAGAGGAAGGTCACAAATATGAGCTTCATGTTTCCATCGGACAGAGTATGGTCAACTTAAGCGAAGTTTCGATAGATGAAGTCATGAACAGAATAGACAAGCTTATGTATGAAGACAAGAGACGGAGCTATAAGAAAACAGACAGCGTTAATGTGTAGAATTCCGGGTCCGTTCCGGCAGTTATAAGATAAAGCGGAAATAAGGACCAAAGAAATAAATAGAAATACACATTTAAAAAAAGAAAAGGAAAAAGAGGAGAAACAAAAAATGGGTGAGAGCAGCAAAGCAGAGACAAACAATACCGGAGGCTTCAAAGCCTTCCTGAAGAAAAAGGATATCGAATTCTCATGGAAACGATATTTCATCGATGCGATGGGCGCAATGGCCAGCGGTCTGTTCGCATCGCTTCTTATAGGGACAATCCTTTCAACCATAGGTACACAGTTTAACTTAAGCGTGCTTACTGACATGGGCGGTTATGCCAAGGGGGTTGCCGGGCCTGCAATGGCCGTTGCCATAGCATATGCTCTTAAGGCTCCCAATCTTGTACTGTTCTCCATGCTCGCCGTGGGAAGCGCAGCCAATACCCTCGGTGGCGCAGGCGGTCCTCTCGCAGTTCTTGTGATCTCAATAATCGCAACCGAGCTTGGCAAGATGGTCAGCAAGGAAACCAAGGTGGATATACTTGTAACTCCGCTTGTAACCATAGGTATCGGAGTACTTCTGTCGGTGCTGCTCGCACCGGCCATAGGAAGTGCCGCAAGTGCTGTAGGCCGGCTCATCATGTGGGCTACGGAGCTTCATCCCTTCATGATGGGAATTCTTGTTTCCGTTATAGTAGGTATTGCGCTTACTCTGCCGATAAGTTCGGCCGCCATATGTGCTGCCCTGTCTCTTACCGGACTCGCCGGAGGCGCTGCCGTTGCAGGCTGCTGTGCGCAGATGGTCGGCTTTGCCTTCATGAGTTATAAGGAAAACAAAGTAAGCGGGCTTATTTCACAGGGTATCGGCACCAGCATGCTTCAGATGGGTAATATAGTAAAGAATCCCAGGATCTGGATCCCGCCCATCCTGACAAGCGCCATAACAGGTCCTATAGCCACCTGTATATTTAAGATGCAGATGAACGGTGAAGCAATATCATCAGGTATGGGTACCTGTGGACTCGTGGGACAGATAGGTGTATATACCGGTTGGCTTAATGATATCGCTGCCGGAGTAAAGACAGGCATTACCGCCATGGACTGGACAGGCCTCATCCTTATCTGCTTTGTCCTTCCCGCTGTCCTTACATGGATCTTCGGACAGCTGCTCCGCAGGATAGGATGGATTAAGGAAGGCGACCTCTCACTTGATGTCTGAGAAAGAAGAAAGCCGGGGGAAAGTTGCTCCCGGCTTTTTTCTTTCTCTATCTCAGCTTCCTGTACGCCGTAAGGCGCATTGTCGTATAGCTTGCAATGCCCCCTATCACATTTGAGATGGGTTCGGCAAGAAATACACCCATGACGCCCAACCCGAAGTACGGAAGGATGAGCGTGAGAGGCACCACGATAAATGCTTTTCTAAGGAGCGAAAAAAAGATGGCATGTTTTGCATCGCCAAGAGCCTGAAACGACGACTGACCGGCGAACTGAAGCGCCATGAACACAAATCCGAAGAAATAGATCTTAAGTGCTTCTGTCCCGGCATTCATAAGCATCGGATCATCCGAAAACAGCGTGAAGAAGAAATCGGGGAACAGAAGCACCGCAATCCATGCAAGCATGGTATAGATAACACCGAGTGCTGTGTTGAAATTAATCCCCGACCGCGCCCTTCCGTAATCCCTGGCTCCGTAGTTAAAGCTTATAACAGGCTGGGCGCCGCTTATCAGGCCATTTATCGGCAGGACAAAGATCTCACGAACGGAATTGGTAACCGTCATTATTCCCACATACAGATCTCCGCCATATTTTGCAAGGGTAGAATTACAGACTACCTGCACCAGAAAATTGGTGCCCTGCATTATGAAATTGGATGCACCGAGCCTGCAGATATCCATTGTAATATTGCCGTTCAATCTTATATTCGCCCGTTTTAACGGTAGCGGTATATCCTTTCTTATCAAAAATCTCAGGACCCGGGCCGCCGAGATCCCCTGACTTATGACCGTTGCCAGAGCCGCACCTCCTACTCCCATCCCAAAAACAAAGATAAACACCGGATCCAGTATTATATTTATTACAGCTCCGATCACAACGGAAAGCATGCTTTCCCGCGGATACCCCTGCGCGCTTATATAGCCGTTAAGTCCCGTGGCAGTCATTGAGAACATGGTGCCTGCAAGGTATATCCTGAGGTACCCCGCTCCGTAAACATAGGAATCACTGCTGGCACCGAAGGCAAACAGCACGGGTCTCATAAATATATATCCGAGCACCATAAGGCAGACTGCGCTTATGAGAAGAAGCGCAAATGAATTCCCCATTATCCTTCCTGCCTTTTCATTATTCCGGCGCCCGCGTTCTATTGAAAACAGCGGGATCCCTCCCACCCCGAAAAGGGCTGTAAATGCCATTACAAGGGTTATAACGGGAAAAGTCAGGCCCACACCCGTAAGAGCAAGACTGTGACCCTCTCCCATATGCCCAAGATATATCCTGTCAACGACGTTATAAAGCAGCTGGACGAACTGGGCTATCGTAAGCGGTATTGCCTGTGATATTATACATTTCCACACGGGTCCTTTGGAAAAATCTATGTTTCTCGTCTTCGTCATAATCATTATCCATTTACCTTTCGCATGATATTATACGCTCATAATCCCGGACTGAACAGTTAACTTTATTTCTGTCTTGTCTGTTAAACAGTATGCTGATAAAATGTAACTGTTCAGAACAGCATATATATTTTATAAATAACAACGTTATTTAAAAGGAAATGGTGAGCGGATGAAAAATCATCTTATGGATATGCATAAAGCCCAAATACTTTCGCTCTTTGTGACGATCTCCTTTATGCTTGTTCATATAGGGCTTTATTTTATGTTCAGGGAATACGGCGTAACTCCCATGGCGTATTTTAACATTGGCAGCATAGCTACATATATACTGATGATACCTCTGATCTGTAAGAAAAAGCTAGGTATATTCGTGATAGTTGTTGATATTGAAGTCCTGCTGCATATGACTCTGGCCGTGCTGTTTACAGGCTGGAACAGCGGCTTTCAGATATCACTCATAGGCATGTGTGTACTGCTGTATTTTTCCGAATATGTTGCGCGCACTCTGGAACTGCCCTATACCCGCAGCATAATCCTGAGTATTATCGGAGCAGCTGCATATATAGCTTCCTTCTGCTATATAAATGACCACCCGGCTCCTTATTCACTGCCTCCGGAAATAGAATCCAAGCTCCAGATAGCCTGGGCTGTCATAGTATTTATGATAATAATAAGCTTTCTGCAGATATTTGTCGAGATTACCTTCAGAGGTGAGGAATTCCTTGCGCACAGGGCATCAAGCGATGAGCTTACGGGACTTAAAAACAGATATTATATAATGGACTACCTTAAGAGGATACAGAAATCCGAAGGACTGAAAGGCTATTATGTGGCCATTCTTGATATTGATGATTTCAAGCTGAAAAATGACACATACGGACATAATTGCGGTGATTATGTATTAAAGACTCTGGCAGGTATCCTTGAAAACAACCCGTGCAAAGCCATGACATGCCGTTGGGGCGGCGAGGAATTTATCCTTGTCGGCAACACAAAGTACAGCACTGCAGAAGAACAGTGTGAACTGCTCAACACTCTGCGCGAACAGGTGGAGAACTATAATTTCACATACAACGGTCAGTCTCTTCCCACGACCATCACCATAGGTGCCGCACGTTACGAGAAAGGGATGAGCATAGAAGAATGGGTCAATATCGCCGACAAGAAGCTGTACACCGGCAAATACAACGGAAAGAACCGGGTTGTTGTATGAGTTGAGACGAAGGGAACCGAAGAACCGTTCCGGCTCCCCCGTACATACACCTCTCAGACCGTCCTGAAATCATACGGAGCGCGGTGGATACCGCGTTCTGTTATTATGGCCGTGATAAGCTCGTTATCCGTTATATCGAAGGCCGGATTATACACCCTGACTCCTTCTGGCGCCATGCGCCTTGCGTACCACATTTCGGTCACCTCTTCAGCAGGTCTTAGTTCTATGACAATATCATTCCCTGTCTTTGTAGCCGGATCGATGGTTGATGTGGGTCCGCATACATAGAACGGAACATTATACCTTTTCGCCACAGTCGCCACCACCGAGGTTCCTATCTTGTTCGCTACGTCTCCATTGGCCGCCACCCGGTCACATCCTACAAGCACGGCATCTATCATACCCCTGCGCATAAGTGACGCAACCATATTATCGCAGCAGAGAGTTACGTCCATACCGGCTGCCATAAGCTCATATGCCGTTAGTCTCGCCCCCTGCAGAAGCGGACGGGTCTCATCACAGTAAATGTGAAAATCATATCCTCTCTCATGTCCCAGATACATGGCCGCAGTAGCCGTTCCGTATTTTGTGGTTGCAAGCTGGCCGGCATTGCAGTGTGTAAGGAGCCTGCTGCCCTTCTTAAGAAGCGAAAGCGCATTCTCTCCTATCTTAAGACACATATCCGTATCCTCAGCCTTGATCCTTAATGCCTCATCCTTAAGCCGTTTCAGCAGATCCGGAACAGGAAGCCCGGCTGCATCCGAAAGCACCGCCTCCATCCGGTCAAGAGCCCATGACAGGTTAACGGCAGTCGGACGTGCACTGTTAAGATACTCCTTATTCTCCTTAAACTTTCTGTCAAATTCATCCCTGTCAGAAGCATCTATCGAAAGAGACGTAACATACATTCCCAAAGCTGCCGCAACCCCTATGGCCGGAGCTCCCCTTACCTTCAGCAGATAGATCGCATCCCATATATCCTTTATATCCTTAAGCTCCAGGGTTCTGAGTTCATAAGGAAGCAGAGTCTGGTCGATCACCGTAAGAGTATCATTGCTCTCGTTAAGATATACAGTTTCCTGCCCTGCGTTATATTTTTCCGTCATTTCCCGCTCCTTTCCGCACTTTAAGAAAATTCACAATTCTTTTCACAGTTTTGATATAACTTATCCTGATCTTATGTTATACTATTATCAGGATTTTAAAATAACCAATGACAGGCGGTTTACATAATGAATACACTATGCAGTGAAGGTTTCCTGCGTTTCTTCAATGCAATGCAGGTTGACTCGGTTTCAACAGATGATATACTTAATCTCATCCCCGATGCCCTTATCAATATAGCCGATGAAATACATCTTGGCAAGTTCGAGGTACGTGTTGAGCTCCCGTCAGTCTCTCAGGGGCTCAAGGAATACAATACTCTTCGTGTGCTTTATGATGCTCCCGAGGGGCATGAGATAATGTCGCACTCGCGCATCATAAAAAGCCAGGATAAGGGTACGTTCTGTTTCGCGGCTTTTCCGTTAAAGGGACACTCGTTCTCATCCGAGGATAAAACCTCACTTGATTTTCTTATTAAAACGATCCATTCGCTTGTTGTCAAGGCTATTCTTGCGGAGCAGCTCAACCGGCGCCAGTTCACGGATTATATGACCGGTCTTCCCAACAATGCGTTTTTCATGAAGTTTTCCAATAACCTGAGCATGCGCGGAAGTCTGAATAATTACACTCTTCTCTTTTCGAATCTCAAGAACTTTAACTATATCAACCAGCAGTACGGAAGCCAGGTAGGCGATGTCGTCCTGAAGGAATACAGCCTTAAGCTCCTTGGCTTCTACGGAAAAGATGAAGTAATAGCCAGATTCGGCGGAGATAATTTTGTCGCGCTGATCAAAAATGAGCATGTTGAGGATTATCTTAATCTCATAGCACTCATCAATATAAATGCCGCAACGGGTAATCAGATAAGGACTCTTGCCATTCATTCGCGTTCCGGCGTTTATCCGATACCTTCTCCTTCGACCAATATAAGAGACGCCATCAGCTGTGCCAATGCTTCACTTGCATATGCCAAAAAGGTGGCTGATTCCAGCTGTATATGGTTTAGAGAGGAGATACTCGAACGGATAAATCATGACAGGGAGATAATTTCCTATTTCCGTACTGCCCTGACTCATAAGGAATACGTGGTATATTATCAGCCCAAGGTAAGCCTTCTTAACAACCGCATAGAGGGCTGTGAAGCTTTGGTAAGGTGGAAACGCGGAGACAGGATCCTTCCTCCCGGTATGTTTGTGCCTGTACTGGAGGACGAAGGGCTTATCTGCGATCTTGACTTTTATGTTCTGGAAAGAGTCTGTGAAGATATAAGAAACTGGCAGCGTAACGGAATTACCCCCGCAAGGATATCGGTTAACTTTTCAAAGCACAATCTGCGCAATCCAGGGCTCATAGATGATGTGATAGCAGTCATTTCAAAATACAGGATCAACCCGGATTATCTGGAAATAGAGCTTACGGAAAGTGCAACCTCGGATGATTTCGAAGCACTCACAAAGTTCGTTGACGAGCTGAAGAACCACGGTATCCGAACCTCCATTGATGATTTCGGTACAGGCTATTCATCTCTCAGCCTTATCAAGGATCTTAATGTTGATGTGATAAAGATTGACAAATCATTCATAGATAATATCACACATCCCGATTCAAAGGATCTGATCATACTGAGTTCCATCCTCTCGATGGTCACCGGTCTTGGAAATGATGTCATCGCAGAAGGCTGTGAAACAGTTGAGCAGGCCAGGATCCTTCTTGAACTGGGCTGCCATATGATACAGGGATATCTGTTTGACAAACCCCTGCCGCATGATGAATTCACCGATAAGCTGGCAGGGGATTATGTCTATGATATAAAACTGTAGTAACTATTCAGAACAGCACATATATTTAAAATATGAGCCGTCATGCTATAGTAAACGAAATAAATAATTACGATCGAATTATGATGCCTTCAGCAGCTTCGCCGCCTGATCCGCGGCAATACAGGCATCCAGAATTTCCTGGATATCTCCGTTCATTACCTTATCAAGCTTATAAAGCGTCAGGTTTATCCTGTGATCCGTAACCCTGCCCTGAGGGAAATTGTACGTTCTTATCTTCTCGGACCGGTCTCCTGTTCCTATCTGGCTCTTTCGAAGCTCCGCCTCCGCATCATGAGCCTTCTGCTGTTCAATATCATAAAGCTTGGCACGCAGAAGAGCGAATGCTTTCTCCTTATTCTGAAGCTGCGATTTCTCTGTCTGTGAATAGATCACTATACCTGTAGGATAATGAGTAAGTCGCACCGCGGAATCCGTCGTGTTGACACACTGACCGCCGTTACCCGATGCCCTCATAACATCTATACGTATATCCTTCTCATCTATCTGAACATCTACTTCCTCAGCCTCAGGCATAACCGCAACCGTTATCGTTGAAGTGTGGATGCGTCCTCCCGATTCAGTCTCCGGAACACGCTGTACACGATGTACACCACTCTCATACTTCATAACGGAATAAGCACCCTGACCTGTTATCATAAAGGTCACGCTCTTCATTCCGCCGATGCCTATTTCCTCTACCTCCATGGTCTCGACCTTCCACCGTCTGCCCTCGGCATAATGAACATACATCCTGTATATTTCCGCTGCGAACAGTGCAGCCTCATCACCTCCGGCTCCCGCTCTTATCTCAACGATCACATTCTTGTCATCATTGGGATCCTTCGGAAGCAGCAGGATCTTAAGCTTCTCCTCAAGCGTCTCTGAATTCTTCTTTGCAGATGCCAGCTCCTCCTTAAGCATCTCCTTCATATCCTCATCGGTCTCCTCGGAGAGCATTGCCAGCGAATCCTCTATATCCTGCTTATTCTTTTTATACTCCTTATATGCCTCGACTATGGGAGCAAGATCACTCTGCTCCTTCATAAGAGCCCTGAACCTCTTCTGGTCATTGGCAACTCCGGGCTCATTCAGCTCATTCATTATATCCTCATATCTCAATATGATATCTTCAAGCTTATCAAACATTCCACTACCTCTTATCAGTATATATGCCTTATGACATTACCTGTTCTGAACAGTTACCTTATATTTAAACCATGACTATCGGCAGCCTTGCCTTTACCACCCTGTCATTTCCCGAATAATCCTTTACAGTCTCAATATCCCTGTATCCTCTGCTCTCAAAAAGCTCTGTCACAGCCTCGGCCTGGTCATAGCCGATCTCAAATAAGATACAGCCGCCCGGTGTCAGATGATGCCGGGCCTCTTCGATTATCCTCCTGTAAAAATCAAGTCCGTCGCTTCCTCCGTCGAGGGCCTTTAACGGCTCATGTTCCCTGACCTCTTCCATCAGCGTCGGGATCACATCACTTCTTATATACGGCGGATTGGATACTATGGCATCAAACTTCGTCTCATATTCTCCGATATTATGTAAACCCTCGTACAGGTCACCCCGGCAAAACCTTACCTTCTGTTTATTCAGCCCGGCGTTTCTTTCGGCAATCTCGAGTGCTTCTCCCGAAATATCGGTTCCCACTGCATCAATGTCATTCTTATATCCTGCGATGCTTATTATAACACAGCCGCTTCCCGTACACAGATCCAGAACCTTCATTCCGTCATTTAACTCTCTCAGGGCTTCTTCAACAAGACATTCCGTATCCTGTCTCGGGATCAGAACATTTTCATCAACGATAAAATCAAACCCCATAAATCCCTGCCGTCCGGTAATATGCTGAAGCGGGATGTGCTTCATTCTTTTCTCTATCAGGCTTCTGTAAGCATCGGTACTGCCGCTGTCAACAGTACTGTTTCCGTTAAGGAGAATATGGTTTCTGTCCGTCTTAAGTACATGCTCAAGTATCAGCACCGAATCCGTATCCGCATCTCTTATTCCGCTTTCAGCCAGCTTATTCTTTCCTTCGCGTCTTAATTCATTTACTGTCATTCTGCCAAACCGGTATTACAGATCATCCATCCTGCAAAAACACAAAAAGCACCCCGGTTACACCCATAGTGCCAAACCGGGGTATTTAATGTTTTCCGATCAAAGCTATTTTGCAAGTCCTCTTGCACGCAGCCATTCCTGCTGCTGCTTTCTTGCATACTCCTCAGCTTCCTCTCTCTTTCTGGCTTCTTCTTCCCACTGACGCTGCAGCTGCTCCTGAAGCTTCTTCTGGTATTCGATCTGCCAGTCGTTAGATGCACCACCATTGATATCCTTAAGCTCTTCCTCAGAAATCTTAGCGTTGTTCAAGTCTTTGTTATCCATGATACTGTCTCCTTTCATTCTGTATATACATATGTTTCTTTTCTTTTTTCTATATATTTATACGCAATACTTTTTCATATGGCAAGGATAAATTACTCCCGGCCTGTCATACTCCGTACTCCATACCAAACTCTCTCTGAAGATACTCTCTCCAGTCAAATACCGCATCCACCGCTATGATCGCAACCTCTATCATGTCATCATCCGGTTCCCTGGTAGTCAGCTTCTGAAGCATGAGTCCCGGAGCCGATAATATCCTGATAAAAATATTATCCGTTTTTCCGGCAAGCCTTATTATCTCATAAGATATTCCGGCAATCACCGGAATAAGAAGCACTCTGGCTACCACCCTCATTACAGGATCGTCAACCCTGATGAAAACAAACAGGACAACCGAGACAAACACGACAAAAAACAGGAAGCTGGTTCCGCATCTCTTATGCTGTCTTGAACTCATCGCCACATTATCTATGGTCAGCGGCAATCCGCTTTCCAGACAGTTTATACATTTATGCTCGGCTCCGTGGTACATAAACACACGTCTTATATCCTTCATACAGGAAATGGCGACCAGATAGAGTACAAAAATAGCTATCCTTATAACACCCTCAAGGATTGCTATAACCGTATCCGACACTATCCATCTTCTTATGAACTGCGACAGAAAATACGGCAGAAGCATGAACAGCCCCACAGCGAACACTATTGAAACAATGACCGTAATGACCGACACGATGTTGGACGCCGTATCGCTTACTTCCTTTACCTGTCCCTCCTCCGTATCCGAAGCACCCGATGGCTCCTCTTCCTCATAAAAACGTGCTGAATAATTAAGAGTTCTTGTTCCAAGTATCAGTGAATCAATGAAACTGAATATTCCTCTTACAAAAGGGATATTATTAAGGCTCTTTACCGGTGCAAAAGAATCATACTCTTCAAGAGCTACATTGATCTGCCCGTCAGGCAGCCTTACTGCCACGGAATATCTGTCCTTATTCTTCATCATTATTCCTTCGATTACAGCCTGTCCTCCTATACCGGAATAATGATCCTGCTTTTTTTTCTTCATTTGATACCTCTATACTCAAAAAAGCCGAGGTATTACCTCGGCTCTTTAAAACCATGCTATTTACCTGTCACGCCGTATTTCTTATTGAACTTCTCAATACGTCCGTCCACTCTTGCGCTCTTCTGCTGTCCTGTATAGAACGAATGGCACTTGGAACAGATCTCAACGTGAATCTCGGGCTTTGTCGAACCTGTAACAAAGGTATTCCCGCAGTTGCATGTTACAGTTGCCTGCTGATAATTAGGATGTATTCCTTCTCTCATGATCTCACCTCGCTTAAATTCCTTGTATACTGTAATCCCGGTAAAAACCTCCCGGAAAATCAATGCATATCAGTATTCTCAACGCACGTGTATTATAATATCATGCTATGCACGTTTGTGCAAGCCTTTTCTTTGCAAACTTACAGCAAACTTCTTCAGTACGGAAATCTTCTATATAAATCTTATCTTCTTAACCATCTGGACAAATTCACGGTTACTCCTCGTGCGCACGAACATATCCAGCACCTTTTCCACCGCTTCCTCAGGCTTAAGGCCGTTAAATGCTTTGCGGATCACATTTATGGCTTCCAGCTCTTCTTCATCAAGCAGCAGATCTTCCCTTCTTGTTCCCGACTTGGGTATATCTATTGCCGGGAATACCCTTCTCTCTGAAAGCTTACGGTCAAGAACCATCTCCATGTTACCGGTTCCCTTGAATTCCTCGTATACCACGTCATCCATCTTGCTTCCGGTCTCAATAAGAGCAGTCGCCAGAATAGTCAGGCTGCCGCCTTCCCTCATATTTCTTGCTGCGCCGAAAAATCTCTTGGGCATATGCAGCGCCGCGGGATCAAGACCACCCGACAGAGTACGTCCGCTTGGCGGAACCGTCATGTTATAAGCTCTTGTCAGTCTTGTTATGGAATCAAGCAGGATGATAACATCCTCTCCTGCCTCTACCAGTCTCTTTGCCCGCTCTATTACCATCTCGGAAACACGTTTGTGATGATCGGGAAGTTCATCGAACGTGGAATAGATAACCTCAACCTTAGGTCCCTCTATGGCTTCCTTTATATCCGTCACTTCCTCAGGACGTTCATCAATAAGCAGGATAATAAGATGCATTTCCGGGTTATTCCGCTTGACCGATCTTGCGACATCCTTAAGCAATGTCGTCTTACCTGCTTTGGGCGGTGAAACTATCATACCTCTCTGACCCTTGCCGACAGGCGACATCAGATCCATTATCCTCATGGCCACCGTGCCACCCGGTATTTCAAGTCTTAATCTCTCATCCGGGAATATTGGTGTCAGGTCTTCGAAATTCTTCCTCTTGGCATGTTCAGATGGAGTAAGTCCGTTTATGGTCTTTACAAACAATAGAGCACCGAACTTGTCGGTCTGTGTCTTTATCCTTGTATTTCCCGTAATTATATCTCCCGTTTTAAGAGAGAATCTTCTTATCTGGCTGGGTGCCACATATACATCATTCTCACCGGGAAGATAATTCTCGCTTCTGATAAATCCGTATCCGTCGGACAGTACTTCGAGAATACCGCTGGCTTCTATACCACTGTCCAGATTCTTCTTCTCCTCGGAAATATCAACATCCCCCGAAGTACCGGACTCATCAGGCTGTGCTTCTTTGCTCTCAACCGCATGAGCCTCTTCGGCCGCGGCCTCATTTTTCTTCTTTTCAGGTGCAGAATGTACTGCCTTTGCAACGGCAGATTCGGCTTCGGCTGCGGCGGTAGCTGCGGCAGCGGACTCCTCCTCATCCTTTTGGCACATGGCATTCACCACATCGGCCTTCTTCATCCCCGTTATACCCTTAATACCACGCGCCTTTGCAAGATCCTTAAGTACAGCCAGTCCAAGCGTTTCGTATTTTGCTCTGTTACTCATATATTTCTCCTATAAGCTTATTATTAGATACTTTTCAGCTTCAATATCGGGATATAACACGAAGTGTGTCGATGTGCCGATCTGATAACGATCCGGGACAATACATCAGTCCGGCTGATCTTTACTCCTGATCGTTACGACCTAATTTAACCATATTACATCCCAAAAAGCAAGCAAAACATTATATCTTCTTAAGTTTGGCAAATCCGGCAAACATTTTCTTTATTCCGAAGCCTTTGAAATCCACCGTGATCTCATAATCACGCGGTGCCTTTTCGATCTTCTTGACCACTCCTTCGCCGAATTTAACATGTCGTACTGTATCACCGACCCCGTAATCCGGGGCTTCACCGGCACCGATATCCCTGCCAGGCGCGACCGCCGGCTTGTTGCCCGATCTGACGAAACCATTGTTAAGCCTGATACCGCCCATACCCTTTTTTACATTCTGTCTTTCCGCAGCCAGAACCGAAACCTCATTAGCCGTACTGTTGGCCGTTGCAATGAACGGCCTTGCATATGCGCTTCTGCCGGCCGGTGATGCGGCAGACGGTCTCGAAGGTACTCCCGCCGGGGATTTCCTTACGAAGATTTCCTTTGTATATCCGTCATCCTCAGGCAGGGATCTTCTCCCGAAGCCGCCCGTACCTTTCATCTCAAGCAGTTCCGGGGGAATCTCCTTAAGAAACCTTGACGGCGTATTATACTGAGTCTCTCCACGCAACATACGTTGTCGCGCACAGGTAATGGTCAGCTCATCCATCGCTCTTGTGATCCCTACGTAGCACAGCCTTCTCTCCTCTTCAAGATCGGACGGATCATCCGAGGTCATGCTCATATATGAAGGGAACAGTCCCTCCTCAAGACCGGTGAGGTAAACATGCGGGAACTCAAGACCCTTGGCGCTGTGCAGGGTCATCAGAAGAACACGGCTGTTGTCTGCGGAAACACTGTCTATATCAGCCACCAGCGCCACCTCTTCAAGGAAGCCCGAAAGAGTGACGTCTTCATCTCCGTCCTGCTCCTCCTCATAGGCAACAACCTTGTTTATAAGCTCGTCTATATTCTCCTTTCTCTGTTCGGCATCCTCCTTATCGGCAGCTTCCATCTTCTCTATGTATTCCGTTGTACCGAGCACATCCTTAACCAGCTCTTCCAGTGTAAGATGAGGTATCTTACTCCTGAAAACCTGTATCATGTTCACAAAAGCCCCAAGCTTTCCGGCGCTTCTGCCTATCGAAGGGATCCTGTCCGCATCCTTAAGTGCCTCATAGAAGGTAATATCATTGTCATTCGCATACTCCTGCACCCTGTTGATCGTGGTTGCTCCGATCCCGCGTGCAGGCACATTGATTATGCGCTTTACCGCAACATCATCCCTTGCATTGTCAATAGTCTTAAGATAAGCCAGTATATCCTTGATCTCACGCCTTGAATAGAAGTTAACGCCACCCACCACATCATAGGGTATTCCGCTCATTATAAGCTGTTCTTCAATAAGACGAGCCTGTGCATTGGTACGGTACAGAACGGCCTGCTCACTGTAATCGTATTTACCTTCCCGTTTCTCCTTAATTATGGAATCAGCAACATACTCCGCTTCTTCATAAGCGGAATTACACTGTCTGAAATGTATCCTCTCCCCATCTCCCTTATCTGTCCACAGCGACTTGTCCTTACGGCCTCTGTTATTACTTATAACAGCATTCGCAGCATCAAGGATCGCCTGCGTCGAACGGTAATTCTGCTCAAGCTTTATAACTCCGGCTTCCTTATAAACCTTCTCAAAATCAAGGATGTTCCTTATGTTGGCTCCCCTGAACTTATAAATTGACTGATCGTCGTCACCCACCACACAGATATTTCTGTACTTTGAGGCAAGCAGTCTTATGAATTCAAACTGGACAGTATTTGTATCCTGGTACTCGTCGACCATTATGTATCTGAACCGTTCCTGATAGGACTCAAGTATATCCGGCCATGCCGTAAACAGTTCAACCGTCTTAAGGAGCAGATCGTCAAAATCAAGTGCATTGCTCTTCTTAAGCTCCTTCTCATACTCGGCATACACCTTAGCCACCTGGGCCGCGCCGTAATCCCCCATTGCATCCTTCATAAGATCCGAGGGCGTCATAAGCTCTTCCTTGGCATGCGAAACAGCTGACAGAAAGGCGCGTTCGGGCATCTGTTTCGTATCTATCTGCAGCCGCTTTAATATCCCCTTCATAACGGTTTTCTGATCGTCCGTATCATATATGGTGAAATTATTGTCATATCCTATCCTGTCGATAAATCTTCTGAGTATCCTCACACAGGTGCTGTGGAAGGTGGCTACCCATATGCTGTCCGAACCGTAACCCACCATATCGTCAACTCTCTGACGCATCTCCCCGGCCGCCTTGTTGGTAAAGGTTATAGCCAGTATATTCCACGGATTAACCCCGCATTCATCTATAAGATAGGCTATCCTGCTGGTTATCACACGGGTCTTGCCCGATCCCGCACCCGCCAGTATAAGAAGCGGGCCTTCTGTATGAAGTACCGCTTCCTTCTGTCTGTCATTAAGCATTTCAATTATATTACTCATATTATTCCTCTGTTATAAATGTCTGAATTCTTCCTGCCTGACCGCAGAATTGCTGTCTGCAGACTCTGTAATGTTCCTTTTTTCATGTGGTTCACGGGTTATATGCGATCATATGTGTTTTACGGTAAGACTTTTTGCGGTAAGCTCTGTTAGTATATCACAGTTCCGTCATCAATGTAAAGAACAAATGTTTGCCGGTCCTTCCCATACAGCAAAAGCAGGTGCATGGCACCTGCTTTATTTATTCTTATAACGTCTGGCTTTATTCCTGTTCCTTCATTCTTTCAAGAACCATGTCGTATCCGTCATTCCCGTAATTAAGCGACCGGTTGACACGGCTTATGGTTGCTGTGGATGCTCCGGTCTTCTCCGCTATCTCCACATAGGTCTTCTTATCCCGCAGCATTGTTGCCACCTCAAAACGCTGTGACAAAGAAATGATCTCATTGATCGTGCATATGTCCTCAAAAAAAATGTAACATTCTTCCTTGTCTCGAAGCTGCAGTATCGCATCAAACAGATGATCCACCGCTTCGGTTCTTAACTTCGGATTCATTTACCGCTACTCTCTTTCACGTTAATATTCGGGAAACCGTCCTATGATGCTATACCCAGTCTTGTAAACAGCTTACTTAATGAGGCTCCGTCGAGTATCAGCAACATATGATCCGTAAGCTTCTCCTCACCCATAATGAACTGTTCATCAATAACAAGGATCTTGTCGCCCACCTCGGCATATTCATGAAGCGGGATCTTGAGTATTTCACCGACCGTATTTACATGATACTCCGGTGTCATGATATCAACCTTCATGTTTGACAGTGAGGCAAGTGCATTGGCATAAGCCCCGGATGTGATATTACCCATCTCGGAAAGTACCGAAAGATCCATCTCGTTAAGCTCGCTTAATGTATTAAGCTCCTTAGGATAAAATGTATTTATTATACGGGAAGCGAATTCCTTCTTAACTATATGGAACATCATTCCCGTCAGATCCTCTTTAACGCCGATCCTTATTCCCAGTACTTCTATGGAGTCCCCGCCCAGAAATTCCTTAACGGATTCAAAATCCAGAAACCTGATACTCGGGACAGACATATCAACAAAGGTATTGAGAAGCATCGCCAGTGCGGTACACGCATTACCGGAACCGATATTTCCTATCTCCTTAAGAACATCTATCTGCATATCACTGAAGTTGTCGTATGTACCCATTAAGTGTGATCCTTTCTCCTTACTGAAAACGAAATCCTTCGTTTACGATAGTGTATCACAAATCGCTCTTCCGCGCAATTATGTGCGACAACTTTACCGCAAAAAAGCATAATTTTTTTCCTCTGCCGGAAGAAAAATCGTCAATTACGCTATTGCTACCGGACAGCTCAGGTCATATACTATGCTTTAACGGTTATTTACGGTTTGACGGTATCCGCACAGTTACGGTTTACCTGATATTATAAAGGAGATGAATGAAAATGGATGAAGTTTCCGTTCAGGCATATGAAATATTCAGAAGTCTTGCGATAATAATCATATTTGCAAAGGTATTCGGCATAGCTGCAAGAAAGGTCAAGGCTCCCCAGGTTGTCGGGGAGATAGTGGCCGGCCTTCTTATAGGTCCGAGCCTCCTCCATCTGTGCGAGCCCACAGCCTTCCTAAACGAAATGGCTGAAATAGGTGTGGTTCTCCTTATGTTTTCAGCCGGACTGGAAACAGATCTGAAGGAACTTCTGAAAACAGGCCCCATCGCCGTTCTTATTGCATGTGCAGGCGTGTTTGTTCCCTTAGCCGGCGGCTGTATCCTGCATATGTGTTTCTACGGCTTCAACCCTCCCGGAACGTCGGGCTTCGTTGTTTCACTGTTCATAGGCGTTATAATGACAGCAACCAGTGTAAGCATAACCGTCCAGACACTTAAGGAGCTCGGATTTCTTAAGAGCAGAGTCGGAACCACTGTGCTGGCCGCAGCGATCATCGATGATGTCATCGGCATCGTGGTACTCACCTTTGTCATCGGAATGCGCGGTAATACGGGTGGCACCGGAAGCGTACTGTTAAAGACCATCCTTTTCTTTATCTTCTCGGCCGTAGTCGGAGTCATTTCCTATCATGTATTCAAATGGCTCGACAAGAGATGGCCGCATACAAGACGTATACCCATACTCGGGCTCGCCTACTGTTTTGCCTTTGCATATATTGCAGAAAAATATTTCGGCATAGCAGATATCACAGGTGCTTATTTTGCCGGGATAATCCTCTGCAGCATCAAGGACTCGGACTATATTGCGGAAAAGATGGATATCAACTCCTATATGCTCTTCGGGCCGATATTCTTTGCCAGTATAGGTTTGAAAACAGATATTGCCGATTTCTCAACAAGTATACTGTGGTTCAGTGTAGGATTTGTGATCGTGGCTCTTCTGACAAAGATAATCGCCTGCGGAGCAGTAGCAAAGCTATGCAGGTTCTCCGCAGGCGACAGTCTCAAGATAGGTGTCGGCATGATGACCCGTGGAGAGGTAGCTCTTATCGTTTCGCAAAAAGGACTCTCCGTAGGGCTTCTCAAGCCGGTTTATTTCACAAGTGTTATTCTGCTTATTATTGTTTCATCCATATTAACACCAATAATACTCAAGCTGCTCTTCAACCATGACAAGACAAAGGACACACCTGTCAAGGCCGGCTGAAGCAGTGTTATTACAGTATCATTTCCCACTGTTTCTCTTGCTCAGCATCATGGCGATCTGAAGTGCAAGCAGGGTAAGGTACATAACATCATCGGTATCCATACGGCTTACCAGCACACCGTACAGCCTATCCGCATGATAAACATCCACAATACAGTACCTGTTGCTCTTATTCTGGCCGAATCTCGAAGCATATTTCAGGAGCATTTCATCATTGCCGACAGAAGGACGTTTTCCTGCAGGATATGTTATTATACCCTCGGCCGCAGTCTTTGACGCAGCAAGTTTGAGTCCGGACGTTGCAAATACATTAAGACCTTCCTTATACGAAACAGGAACATCATTTACAAATATATAAATATCGGACTTGTCAGAGAAATCCATCTTACTAAGAGCCACACGGTACATGGCCTGTTCATCCGAATCGGCAGCCAGATCCATGTTTCTTGCTATAAGAGAAAGCTGAAGTGCCTCTGTCTGATGTCTCGTAGCCTCAACAACGGAAACATTAAGGATACAGTTCTGAAGGTATTTCATACCCTCAACCAGAATATTGGACAGGACTGCCATCGCTCTCTGGTTATCGGTCGCATTTATAAGACTCGAAACATAATCAGAGAAGGCCATCACAAGTGAATGAAGCGATATGTGGTCCCTGTATTCCGAATCAACCAGTTCCCTCAGCTGCCCTATCACAACATCGGCATTAAGTGTTTCCTGGATCAGGCCGCTAAACATAAGGACGTCTTTATATATAGCCTCATACAGGATATCATAGACCCTGTCACCTATTTCTTCCTTAACATTGGAGATGAGTATCTCCTCCCTCATCAGCTCCGCTACCTTGATCGCATAGAACTCAGGATTGGATCTGTCGGTTTCACTCATCGGAATATATCTGTGCTGTTGGCCGCTGCTGCATCCGCAGGATGCCCTTTTCTGGATCACGGTAGGTACGATACCGCTGTCTACCATACCGTCTCTTATTAATGCAAGCAGCTTCTCAACCGCAGTATAACCCATGTAATAGAAATCCTGCTGCACCGTGGTTATCGGCGGATCCGAGGAAGCAGATCTCGTATCGTCATCATAGCCGGTCACAGCTATTGCCCCGGGGATCAGCCTGGGATTTCCTATGGGTATTTCCCTCTTTTTCAGAACCCTGTATACCGCATATGCCATAAGATCATTGGCGCATATAATGGCTTCGGGTTTTTTATTCCTGTCAAGAAGCTCCTCGACCACATCATCGCATGTTTCCCTGAAGCTTCCGTTTGCCATCATTTCATTCCTGATGGGAATATCATTCTCTATAAGGACATCCCTGAAGGCTCTTTCTCTCTCAGCGGCTTCTCTGTTGTCAGGCTGACCGCCCATATACAGAATATCCGTATAACCGTGATAGACCACCATATGCTCCACGATCTTACGCATACTGTAATAGTTGTCATTTATCATGTATCCGGTGCCCGTCTTGTCGGTAAACTCACCTATCAGCATATATGGAGTATCGCTGTACATTTCAAGCAGTCTTTTCTTAGCGTCCCCATCCATGAACACAGAGTAGGAACCGTAACAGATGACCATGCCGTCCAGTTCATTCCTTCTTGCATGTTCACGCAGCATGCGGTTCATGAAATCATGGTCATTGTCTATTTCACCGCCGTCAAGGAAATTATACGCCAGCTGTGTTCCGGCAAATACCACTATGTCAATCCCCAGATCGTTGGCAGCCTGATACATGCCGTTTATTATCTTCCTCATATATGAAGCTATGGCACTTCCTATGAGAACTCCTATTCTTTTCCGTCTGGTTACCATATATGACTCTCCCTCTGCTCTTATTCCTTTGAGTTCTTAAGCGGAGTTATCCTGTAGACCAGCATGTACTCATTGAGATTACTCTTTCTGTAGAAGCTCATGCGCACTCTTTCCATAACCTTAACGGCATTTTCATAAGAATCCACCGGGAACATTATCGCATACTGATCCTCCGAATACCTGCATATGCTGTCGCCCATTCTGAGCTCATGCTTGCAGCACTCAAGAAGAGCACTCATCGCCCGCTCGTTCTTAAGCGGTTCATGCTTGTCCTTATTCTTTGAACGCAGCGTAGCCATCGTCAGGAACATTGTTTCCCCGGTACGCATAAGAAGCCTTCTCTGAAGCCTGTATACCTCTCTGAACATATCATACTCACAGACAAAGGCGGTATTCTCAGACGAATCGGTTTCCATTTCCTCTCTGACGCCGCCGATCATGCGCTTCATATCCTCTGAGGCATCACGGAAAAGATCATATTCGTTCTTCATGCTCTCCGTTTCAAGCCCCTTCTGCAGTGCAAGGTTCATCTCGTTTTCAATATCCAGCGATACGGGTATGAATTCCTGTACCCTGTTGCATACACTTATTATCTCATCATACTTGCCGGACTTCTTAAGCAGTTCGATATACGCAAGCGCGGTCTGTATATATTCGTCCCTTAATATAACAGCCTTGGGCACAACCCAGTGCTCCTCATTGGAATCGGGAAGCAGGTTACCCGTATACAGCTCCATTGCCTGAAGCAGGAGCTTCTCCTTCTCTTTGTCGTCATCTGTACATTCAGTCGCTCTGTTTACCGCATCCTCAAAATCATATATGTCAATGGAAACATCAAGATCCGGATTCCACTGGTAAGCGCCGCGGCGGCTTAATATGGAATTCTCCAATGCATCTATTCCGGTCGCCTCCACCAAAGCCCTGTAACGGTACAGAAGTGTTCTTAAAGCCGTACCCGGATTGGCATAATCCTCTCCTGACCACAGAAGTTCAAACAGCTCCTTATGTGAAATAGGCTTGTCCTTATTCAGCAGAAGGTAACAGAGGAACAGCTTGGTCTTCCTGGTGTTTGCCAGACTGTCAAGGATCGGTTTATCCTCCATATATATACCGAAACCATTAAATAATGTGATTCTTACTTTTTCTGACATAATAACCTCCATATTCATGTTTATTCGTCACAAACTTAATCAATTATGATAATATCACCAAGTGATTGATATTGCAAGCAAGTTTGTAAAATTGACTTAAAAAAAGAGTTTTTCACAGCCTCTTTATATAATCACCGACACATTCTCCAATCGACAAAGCACCGCTGTTCTTAAGCTCCTCTTCTTCGGCAAGAAGCGTATTTACCGCTTCGCTGTTCCTTACAATACTGTTGTTGCCCCTGACACAGATCCTGTCGCCGGCAATAAGAAGCCCTTCAACATTTACTCCCTCTTCCACATAGATATTTCCCGTAGTGATAATAACGCCTCTATAATCGTTTTCCACGGTAACATCTTTATCCGACAGCGTCTTTTGTACGCCTGCGCTGTAGGTGCTGTCATCATCGCTTGAATAAACGGAATTAATAACGCTTATACGTCCTTCTGTTTCATTCATGACCGCCATTATCTCATCATAGCGCTCTTCGTTTGAGTATCCGGTACTTCCGTCTTTTAAAAACAGTTTTCCGTTGACGGTATATCCGGTTTCACCGGGTAAGCTTTCAATCTCATTAAGGGTATTTGCAAACACGGATATACTCTCTTTCTCACTGCCCATGATCACAGCGGATCCCTTTATATTGATATCACCCGTGGTTATGATGGTATCGCCATGCATGTCAACCACCGTATCCAATATGTTTATACCACCGTAAGGATCCTTCTCTCCGTATGCGGTTTCATCTTCGCGGCTCTCTTCGTAAATGTGAGTCCCCGCATATACATTCCCCTCTATGGACGAAGTCCCGCCCGTTATATAGATTCCCTTCATTCCCATCATACAGTAATCATTGATGTCCACCTCCGCATCGGCAAATTCCGCCGCTGTGGGACTGATTCTTAACTCAATGATCCTCTGTCCCGCATTGCTTCCGTTCTTCATATATCCCAGAATGACGTCCTTTACCACACACTGTTTCAGCTCACCCAAAGACTCATCCAGATCTATTGTAAATGAAGGTGCGGGCGCATCGCTTATCACAAACCCGGTATCGGAAGAAGCCGGAAGAAGGTCTCTTAAAATATCCGTAAGTGCTTCACCGTTCCCAAGCTTTTTGTTAAGAGCGCGGGCACATTTCCCGCTGTATTCAGCCTTATATCCCGTACCGAGAAGACCGTCCGTTTCCGCCCCGTATTCCATGACCATATCTTCATATATGCCGGCACAGACTCCGTCTATAAGCTCCTGCATCCCGTCCTGAAGCTCCTGCTGTGCCTCATCCATGGCAACATCCTTTGATGCTGTTTCCATGCTCCGCGCGAGTACACCGGTCATGTTTACCATTTGTATACAAACAAGTACCACCGCTACTGCGGTGATACTCATAAGACCCAGCATAAATATTGCCAACCTGTTTTCTTTCATAACCTGCCTTACATATCCGTTACTTACTGTATTCCGCTCACTGCTTTAAACAGCGACAGCATTGGAAGAAGCATCATCAGAAGAAGTATAAGGACGGACACCGCCATAACGATAATGGTGACCGGCCCCCTGGCTGCCTGTTCCTCAGCCTCTTTTTTATGCGACTCATCCTCATAATAATCCGCGATATACTGAAGCATCTCGGGTGTATCCCCCATTTCCTCTCCCACGGATATCATCTGAAGTATCATCATCGGAAAGAAATCCGATACGCAGAGAGCGTTTGAAAGTGTCGAACCTCCCGCAGCTGCATTGGCTGCCTCAAGCAGCATATCGGTCATAAACGGATAATCATGGAATGAATGTGCCGTAACAAACAGTGCATCCCTGGTCGCAACGCCCACCTTAAGCAGGGCATTCATATATCTTACGAACTTGACATAGACGGTCATCCTTTCGTAGGATCCCTCAGGAATGTCTTTTTCTTTTCTTCCGCTCCCGAACAGATTATTCTCCCTGACCACCTTAAACAGTATTATAACGGCAAATATCAGTATTATAATAATCAGCAGCAGCCACCACACATTTTTTACAGTCATTGCCGCCGAAAATATCGCCGCGGTTGCTCCGGAACCATCAAGGCCCAGTGCGGCCAGCATATCCATAAATGCCGGAAATACAGCAAGACACATAACAAGCATTATGACCAATGCGCATCCGGTTGTCAGAAGAGGATAGAACACCGAAACCTTCCTGTGCTCTTTATCCCTTACCTCTGCCGCGAATATCTCTCCGAACCTTCCGAACAGCATTGCGATCATGTCGTTCTTTTCAGCTGCCGAAACCGCTATGGTAAACGCAAAGGGAAAGCACTTGCACTTATTCATCGCTTCAGACAGATCATCGCCCATCTTTACTCTTTCGTATACCCTGTCGAGTGCCTCCTTGAGCTGCTCATCTTCTGTCTGTTCCTTAACTATGCGAAGCGCTCCGCGAACGCTCACGCCCGCACTCTGTATTCTCGAAAACTCATTGCACATATCCCTGAGCGCATCATACGGAATACTTCCGGCAGCCTCATCAGGACTTATGTCAACCTTTTCATAATCGGCCTTCTCAACCACCGTATACGCATCGACTATCCTGCTCCCATCCGGTACCGGGGGCTGCATCCCATCCTCATCGCCACCGGTGTTTTTATCACGATTCTTCTTACGGTGCTTCTTTTTTACTGTGTCTTCTTCAGCTGCAGCGTCCGTAAGTTCGCTCCAGTCACCGGTTGGCGGCTCCGAATAAGGAGCATTATCATCACCGGGGTTTTCACGCCGTTTCTTTGGCCTGCGGACCGGTTCATTACCGGTCTTCCCGGCAGCCGTTTTTTTCTTCGCCTGTTTCTCGTCGTCATCCCGGGTTCTGTTTTTCACCGGGATCTCGGGTTCTATATATTCAAGATCGGCGGAATCATCCTCTTTCTTCGCTGCTGCGCGTTTCCTGCTCCTGCGCTTTTCCCCCTCACCTTCCTTCTTATTGTCAGGGCGCACAGAATCAGGCACGGGAGGCTTCTGATCCTGTGTCATAAAATCATCCATCGAAAGTATGTCTCTGTCCTGAGCCGCCAACGGCTGAAAATCAAAATCATCATTCGTCATATATTATCTCACCGCCGTTTACTACAGCCTCTCTTAAAGCAGGCACAAACTCAGCATAGTCAACCATGCTTATATCAAGATCGACCTGCTCGTCAACACCTTTTATAAAACCCCTTTCCGTATACTGCCATATCGTGAAGTCATACATGAAATCATTTTCCTCAAGATACTGCGGTGCCCAGAAATCATAGTCCTGCAGTGCCTCAAAGTTAAGTTCGCGCCTGATCCAGTTCTCGGATGCATATATCATGGGATAATAACCGGCCTTCCTGATCCTTTCACAGAAAGCAATGCACATTTCCGTCCTCAGATCCTCATCTATTTCCTCTGTATTGGTCCTTGCTCCCGCATCCGACACATATTCCGTATCAAAAGCGACCGGATAGCTTATCTTGTAATCCTTTATGAGGTCTATGACAAAATCCGCCTCCCTCTCGGCTTCCTCCACGCTTATGGCCTGTGTGAAGAAATAAACGCCAAGAGGAATATCTCTTGCATTGCACTGTGCCGCATATTCGTCAAACTTCTCGTCCTTGACAAGACCGCCTTCCGAATATCCTCTGTATCCGCATCTTAATATAACAAAATCAATACCTGAGTTCTGAAGCTCGTCCCAGTTGACATTTTCCTGATGGTAGGAAAGATCCACTCCAAGCCATGATATCTTTTTCCCGTTCTCATCATGATATGCCATAAACCCGTCTTCCAGATAAAAGAATTCTGTATTATACGGGTTGACCGGTATCTGACCCAGTACACGTTCCCTTGCGGGAATATATACCCTGGTAACATTATCCTCCGGATCATCCACTACGATCTCAGGGATATTCCCGGAATCCCCGGCGGCTTCATCCTCCGTAACTTCCGAAGCATCCTGACCTGTTTCCTCCGCAGGAGCATTCTTCTTTGCTTCCTTCTTTCCCATATGGCTGCCTATGAGAAAACCTACCGTAATACCAAGCAGTAATATCGTAAGTCCAAGAACACCCAGCACCATATACAGCTTGGTTATGTTCTTCATCCTCTTTTTTTTCAAACCTTTATACTCCCTGTTCTTTAAGGCTACAACCATTTATTGTACCTTATATGGAGATTCATTTCAATCGGAAGGTGGAAAAAAACAGGGATGCCTGCGCACCCCTGTTTTTTAATCTGTTTAATACGACTGCTACTTCCCCTAACATAAACTCATGTAATCTTTAAAAAGCACAATGTATATATCTAAGAAAAGGCACAAGTTGTAAAAACCGGATTATAACTTTGTTACATTTGTTGCCTGAGGTCCCTTCTCACCCTGCACTACATCGAACTCTACGGATGCGCCCTCGTCAAGTGACTTGAAGCCTTCCATATTAAGTCCCGAATAGTGAACGAACACGTCCTGTCCCTGCTCGTCAGAGATGAATCCGTATCCCTTCTGGTTATTGAACCACTTTACTGTACCCTTCATATAGTACCTCCAATAAAGAAAATTAAATAATATTGACAGATGCAAATAACATCTTAAAGATATTATCATAAATCTGTGACATTGTAAAGATATATTATGATGCCGGCGGCATCTGTGTCATTGCCTGGGCGCTCATCTGCTGTTTTCTGTGCTGGGCCTCAAGCATCTCCAGCTGCCTTGACATCTCATATATCTCCATATGGGCTCTCTGGAAAGCCGAAACAACCGTCGGATCGAACTGAAGTCCCGCAGCCTGGGTTATTATGTTATAAGCCTGCTCATGAGTTTTCGCCTGCTTGTATGACCTTGTCGATACCAAAGCGTCATATGTATCCGCTACGGAAAGGATCCTTGCGAGCAAAGGTATGTTGTTGCCCATAAGATGATCGGGATAACCGCCTCCGTCATATCTTTCATGATGGTATCTGGCCATCTGATATGTATAATTCAGGAATTTCGAATTGGGTATTAAATAAGAATAGCGCTGTATGGCGTTAGCCGCAAGTACGGTATGCTTCTTCATCATTTCGAATTCTTCATCCGTATACTTACCTGTTTTTTGAAGTATCGAATCGGGAATACCTATCTTCCCCATATCATGAAGCTGGGATGACAGGATGATAAGCTCGAAATCCGAAGGGTCTATACCGTAATTAACACCCGACATAAGCATTTCGCGGAGTATCAGTCCCATATATCTGGAAACAGCCAGCGAGCTCATACCCGCATAGGTATCCTTAACCGTTATAAGGTCCGTTATTACACCGATGATGAAATATTCAAGCTTTAATGTATTCTGATTGGCTGCCGCCATCGACTGCTGAAGCTGGCCGGAATAATTGCCCATCTGCTTCTTGCTTTCAAGCAGCTCCACCTGCGTCTCTATATGTTTTTTAAGTATCTGTGTATTTACGGGTTTTCTAAGGAAATCAGAGGCGCCCATCCTGTATGCTTCAACCTCGGTCGTCGCATCCTTGTCACCGGAAATGAAGATGACCCTTACCTCTTTGGTCTTCTCCGATGTCTTAAGCCGCGTTAATACTTCAAAACCGCTCACGCCCTGAAGGACAACATCGATCACCATAATATCCGGCATTATGTTTGCCTTGGAAAGCCTTGCCAACGCCTGCTTGCTGTTGTTCATGGCTATGACATTGTACTCCTTTTCCAATGCCTTCTGCATCATGACAAGCTCTACTTCACTGTTATCCAATATCATGATTGAATACATCCGACAACCTCCTCTATGCCAAGATGACCACCAAACAGCTTCAATGCGCTTCCTACGGTAACGTCTATCCTGCCCCTGCCGATACTCTTTATCTTCTCTATATCCGAAAGAGACGACACACCGCCCGCGTAGGTTACAGTATAAGGTATATTGGCAAGTATGCCAAGTACTTTATCATCGACTCCTGATTTTTTTCCTTCCACATCCACAGCGTGAACCAGGAATTCATCACAGTAATCCGCCAGAATGTCAAAGGTTCTGTTTTCAAGCCTGGTATCTGTGAATTTCTGCCACCTGTCGGTAACTATATAATATGCTCCTTCTTCATTACCCGTTTCATCCCGAAGGCTTCTGAACCTGCAGCTTAAGTCAAGAACTATATGTTCCCTGCCCACCGCATTCCTCAGCTTATCCAGCCTCTCAAAGTCTATCCTCCCGTCCCTGAAGACATATGAGGTGACTATGACGTGCGATGCTCCGGCCTCGATAAAATCATACGCATTTCCGGCATTTATTCCGCCACCGGCCTGCAGACCCCCCGGGAAAGCCTTAAGTGCCTTTACTGCCTGTTCCTTTGTTGCATCATACGCGGGAGTACCTCCCGCATTAAGCATCGCTATATGTCCGCCGGTGAGTCCGTATGCCTTATATATACCGGCATAATGATCCGCATCCTTATCCGAAGCAAAGTTTTCGGTCAGATCTTCTCCCGAATCCCTCAGGCTTCCACCCACGATCTGTTTAACTTTTCCGTTGTGAATATCTATGCATGGACGGAATAACACTTATATCTCCTATGAACGTTCCACTATCACACCTTCACGGTACGCATCAAGCAGATCCTCGAGCTCACATATCTGCTCTCTTATATCATAACCCGTATCCGTGTCGGCAACTCTCAGCCTTATCGTTGAGCTCTCCACCACAAAGGAATCCGAAACTATATCTGTTTCCTTAAGTATAGCCGCATCCTTGCTTTCGAAGGGTTCATGCGCCGCGATCCACATTCCGTGCGAGTTATATACGAGCGTATATCCCGCTATGCCCGTCTTGCTCTGATAAGCCTTGGAGAATCCCCCGTCTATGACAAGAAGCTTGCCGCGGCATTTAATTGGGCTCTCCCCCTTCTTCTGTTCTACCGGCACATGACCGTTAACTATATGTGAAAATCTCTCATCAAGGCCGAACTCCCTTAATATCTTATTGACCGTTTCCTCATCGTCGAGAAGTTCATAGTACTTATTCTTCTTCTCGGTATGGGTTGCCTTATCCTCTATGAAATAGCGCTCAAAGGTAGCCATCTTCTCCTTGCCGAACACCGGCGAATTGGGATTGGTCCATATATACCACAGAATATCCTTTCCCCTTATGCATTCCTCATCGGTATCCGAACCGTAATATCCCTTCCTTGCATACGCTTCGAGAATGTCATACAGGCTCTTGCCGCTGTAGGTTTTTCCGAACAGGGTCACCTTCTTGAAATCCCCGTTTTCATCAAGCGGTACACAGCCGTGATACAGAAGATTGGAATTATATATCTTATACATGCTTCCCTTACTGTACAGGAAACGTACATGCTTCTGAAGCTTCTCGCTCCTCATAAACGCATGGATCAGCCGTTCCATCATATCCTTCTCTGCATCTGACAGTTTGTAGGGATCATCAGGATCGATCGTGGGAAAATCAGTATCCTTAAGCGGATATTCCTTCCCGTCAATACACACCGTTCCCTTTTTCAGATCCATCCTGTCAAGAAGCAGCCGGTCCTGCATCTGCCATTCCGGATACTTCTTTATCACCTGTCCTTCCAGCTTGAACTGGATCACCGTCATGGCTTTGTGCATCATATTGTTGAGTTCGACGTTTCTTGCATCGTAATCATTGTTCACGGGAGTCTTGAAAACATCACAGTTAACATCCCTGTACGTATTAAGGCAGAAGGTCACGAGCGGCACAAGGTTGATTCCGTAGCCCTCTTCAAGCGTATCAAGATTACCGTACCTTATCGCAAGCCTTAAAACAGTTGCCACACACGCGGGCTGTCCTGCTGCCGCTCCCATCCAGACCACGTCATGATTACCCCACTGGATATCAACCGAATGATAATTTCTCAGCGTATCCATAACAACGTGAGGACCGGGGCCCCTGTCAAATATATCACCGACTATATGAAGATGATCGATCACCAGACGCTGTATAAGATTGCTGAGAGCTATTATAAAATCCTGGGCTCTTCCGATCCTTATTATCGTATGTATGATCTCGTTATAATAAGCTTCCTTGTCCTGAACCTCTGCCTTCTCTGTTATAAGCTCCTCTATAACGTAGGAGAAATCCTCCGGCAGAGCCTTTCTGACCTTCGATCTTGTATATTTACTGGCAACACGTTTTGTAATCTGTACAAGCCTGTGAAGAGTGATCTTATACCAGTCCTCGATGTTATCTTCCTGTTTAAGGATTATATCCAGCTTCTCCTTGGGATAATAGATAAGGGTTGCAAGACTTTTCTTATCCCTCACACTTAAGGTATTGCCGAATTCCTCATCTATCTTTCTCTTGATGGAACCGGAGCCGTTCTTCAGCACATGGTTGAACTGCTCGTATTCCCCATGTATATCCGTCATAAAGTGCTCGGTTCCCTTGGGAAGGTTAAGTATTGACTGCAGATTTATTATCTCCGTTGACGCCGCAGCTATCGTAGGATATTTATCCGCAAGTATCTTAAGATAATTGATCTCTGTTCTGTTGATCTCTTTTCTCACTTTACTCTCCAAAATACCGGAATCTCGTGTTTGACTTCTTTTTTGCCGTCTATACCCTGTCGGTATTACCCGATAACCTCCTGCATGGTATAAAGACCCGCCGGCTTACCCTTTAAGAACTTGGCCGCCTGTATCGCGCCCTTGCCGAATACAGCCCTCGAATATGCGCGATGTGAAAATGTTACAACCTCATCCTGTCCGGCGAATATGACATCATGGTCACCCACTATCGTTCCTCCGCGCACTGCGGAGATCCCGAGTTCCTTACTTCCTCTCTTCTGTCTTACCTGACTCCTGTCATAAACATAATCGTACTCATTGTCCATTGCTTCATTGATCGAATCAGCCAGTGCGAGCGCCGTACCGCTCGGAGCATCCAGCTTCATCCTGTGATGCTTCTCCACTATCTCGACATCAAATCCCGCATCGGCAAATACCCCGGCAGATTCCCTGAGCAGCTTCATAAGCACATTTACTCCGACCGACATATTTGCGGACTTAAGCACTGCCACTTTTTCGCTGCATTCCTTAAGATGTTCCGTCTGTTCCCCACTGAGGCCCGTTGTACATTCAACACAGGGGATCCTGTTGGATACACACCAGTCAAGCAGTCTGTCCACCGCCGAAGCCGCGCCGAAATCTATTACCACGTCAGCCTTTACATCACAGTCATTAACCGAAGTAAAGACAGGATAATCATTCTTCTGTCCGCCCGCAACATCTATACCCGCAACTATCCTCACATCCGGATCGTCAGCCACGAGCCCCGTTATCATCTGTCCCATACGGCCATTGCAGCCGTGCATAATTATGTCAACCATTTATCTTCTCCCATAACATCTGTCATATCCATTTTATACCGGCACAGGCATCTCAATATGCACATACCGGTCAAAAAACCTGTATATCCGGAATTACAATACCCCGTATTCCTTCATAGCCTTCTCAAGCTTCGCCGCATTCTCGGGCTCCATCTCTGTAAGCGGACGTCTTAAGATACCGCTGTCCCTTCCCTGAAGCTCAAGCCCCTTCTTAACCGGGATGGGATTAACCTCACAGAACAAGGCATTACACATAGGAATAGCCTTAAGCTGAAGTTCACAGCTTTTCTTAACATCCCCGTCCAAATATGACGCAACGATATCATGTGTCTGTCTCGGTGCTACATTGGACAGTACGGAGATAACCCCGAGTCCGCCAAGCGAAAGAAGCGGTACGATCTGATCATCATTGCCCGAATACAGGTCTATACATCCTTCAGCCATGGACATCAGCTTTGTGATCTGGGATATATTGCCTGTCGCCTCCTTGATCGCAACAATATTCTCAACATTCTTCGCAAGGTATACCGCTGTCTCAGGCAGTATATTGCAGCCTGTCCTTCCCGGAATATTATACATGATAAGAGGGATTTTAACGCTATTCGCTATCATCGTAAAATGCTCTATGAGTCCCTTCTGTGTAGCCTTATTGTAATACGGCGTAACAACCAGGATTCCGTCTACTCCGGCCGCTTCTGCCTCTTTTGACAGATATATGGCCGTTTCGGTACAGTTGGATCCCGTACCGGCGATAACCGGTATTCTCTTATTCACAACATCTGTACAGAATTTTATTACATCAAGATGCTCTTCATGGTTAAGCGTTGAAGCTTCTCCCGTAGTACCGCATACTATGATGGCATCAGTCCCGTTCGCTATCTGGTACTCTATCTGCTCCCTGAAAACATCATAATCCACTTCTTTGTTTTCTTTAAAGGGTGTTGTTATCGCAACACCGGCTCCTTTAAAAATTGCCATTGTTTTTCCTCCTTGGTACAGTCATTTTGTACTGCATAGTTAGCTTATTTATAGTGTCTGTCTGCTTCCGGAACTGTTTACTGTCCGGGCAGCGGAAGTGCCGTCTGAGGGAAGATCGACTGGGTGACGTCTCCCGGGATCGGTGCGGCTGCAGCCGGCTGTTCGGCTCCTCCTCCGCCTTCACCTCCTGCCGGAGCTGCCGGTACCATCGGTATTCCGTTTGTATATTTATTTACATCAAACAACGGTATGCCGTTAAGATAACTGTGCGGGCAGTACTCCTCTGTATTTACCACTCCCGGAACGCCGAAAGGACATGTATCGTATGCCTTAAGGCCGGTTATTGAGCATACCCTGCCTACAGCATGTCCGTCACAGGTTTCCTTGGGGAGCTTGGACTCATCAAAATACTCCGTAACCGCAGTTCCCGCCGCCGTACACATTGCGGAAGCCAGTTTGCCCGACTGGCGGCAGATGGTAGCCGTAACAACTCCGTCAGGCTTAATGAACTCCTTATACTCAAGGTTCTCATGGATCCTTCCCATGATGGACTTCCATAAAAGCTTGGCAGTATTTGTCTCCACACCGCTCATATGCACGTTGTTATCGTATCCCGACCATGTGGCACAGGTATAATACGGAGTAAATCCGGCGAACCACACGTCCACGTTGCTGGTCGTGGTACCGGTCTTACCTGCGATTGCCATATTTCCGAAGTTAACCTTGGCACCGGTTCCCTTCGTGACCACATCCTCCATGGCGGATGTCAGAAGCCAGGCTGTTGTATCCTTAAGCACCTGCCTGCTTCTTGGTGTATTATCTATCAGCACATTACCGTCATGATCTATTATCTTGGTATAGAAGGAAGGCTTATTATATATTCCCTTATCCGCTATAGTCGCATATGCAGCCGTAAGCTCAAGATTGGTAACACCGTCCGTAAGTCCGCCCAGTGCCAGCGCCTGTGTGATATCGGATGCCACCGTTCCGTCGGCATAGGTTCTCCTGCTTACAAGAGTAGTAAAGCCGAAATTAAGAAGGTAGTCATAACCCAGCTGCGGGGTAATATCCGTGATCGTCTTAACCGCAACTATATTAAGAGACTGCTCGATACCGTATCTGACCGTACAGGTTCCCTTGTATCCCTTATACCAGTTCTTGACCGGACGGCCGTTAGCGTAGTTATACGGCTCGTCAACCTGTGTCGATGCCAGCGTAAATCCCGCACTGTCAAGAGCCGGTGCATAAGCCGCCAGTACCTTAAAGCAGGATCCCGGCTGCCGCTTTGTGTCCGTCGCACGGTTAAGCGTAAGGCTGGCAGCCTTGGTTCCGCGGCCTCCGACTATTGCCTTGACCGCGCCTGTGGACTGGTCCATTACGGTCACCGACGCCTGGGGCTGCGGAGTCATTGAAATATTCTCTGCAACAAAGGTATATCCCGGCTCCGTCTTGGCTGCCTTGAATTCATCAACCGCCTCCTGCGCAGCCTCCTCGGAACTGAATATACTGTTAAAGCTCTTATTCTGCTGTTTAAAATATGCTTCGAACTGCTGGGTCGAGTAATTAACCTTCTCCCCGTCCGGATCTTCAAGGGTCAGCTCATATGTAAGGTAGTATTTAACGCTCTCCGGGAAATTGTCGGGATTAAGGAATTCTTCATCACATATCTTCTGTATCTCCGGATCCTGGGTCGTAAATATGCTCAGGCCACCGCTGTACAGCGCATTATACGCCTGTGTATACGAATAGCCCTTTATCTCCTGCAGATCTGTGATGACCTGTTCAGTCAATTCATCGACGAAATACGTATAAATTGACTGTTTTTCAACCGTTTCGTCAACCACCTTGATCCTTGAATACACATCATCCGCCATCGCGCTGTCATATTCAAGCTGGTTAATGTATCCCTGATCACGCATTTTCTTGAGGACCTCAGCACGGCGCTCTGCGTTCTTATCCGGATGCGAGATCGGATTCCACTTGGTCGGATTCTGGGTTATCGAAGCAATAACCGCCGACTCGGATATCGTAAGCTCCGATGCGGTCTTGCCGAAATATCTGTTTGCCGCGGCCTGAACGCCCAGTGTTCCCTGTCCAAGGTTGATCGTATTAAGATAATTCTCAAGGATGGTATCCTTATCCATTATCTTTTCAAGCTGGATGGCGCAGTACTGCTCCTGGAACTTACGTCTGAACTTCTCTATCTTGCTTGATTCGGAAGTCCATGAGGTAAACACATTATTCTTAAGAAGCTGCTGTGTAATGGTCGAAGCACCCTGGGAGAGGTCTCCCGAGGTCAGTGCCTTGACGCCCGCACGCATGATACCCTTTATATCGATACCGTTATGCTGTCTGAACCGTTCATCCTCTATTGCGATAAACGCATTCTGCAGATGCACCGGGATCTTGTCTATGGTTACATATATTCTGTTGGAATTCTCTGCGATCAGCTTGGTGGTCTGATTGCCCTTGGAGTCATAGATCGAAGTCGAATAGCCTGCCGGCGATACGTCTATTCCGGTTACGTCGGGTGCTGTATCTATGACACCCATGTACAGTCCGACCCCTGCACAGATCCCGGCCGCTCCCGCACATACTGCCGCAAAGACAGCGCCTTTGAACATAAGCGTGGCAAACAGATTGGCAAATCTGGGTCCCACCGCCTTTAATGCCTTACGCCTTCTTACTACTCCTCGTCTTCCGTAGTTCAATTACCTGCCTCCTGAACTCTCGGTAAATTTGCTTACAAAATCAACCTATTATACCAAATAAATCTGCTTATGAAAAGACCCAATAAAAAACGCCCCGGAATCCGGGGCGCCATATAAATTTCTGTCACTTAGTCAAAACTGCAAGTATTCTGTTGCTGCGTTCAACGAATTTACTCATGGCCTCCGGCTCAAGTGGCTGGTTCGCGATCTTGGCAAGGTCATAGAGCTGTTCAACGATAAGCGGCGTATTGTCACTGTCTTTATTATCAAGGATATACTGAACCAGCTTATTGTTCGAATTGAGGATAAGGGTTTCACCCATATCTCCCATCGGACCCATTCCCATTCCGTTCATCGAGTACATCTTCATCATATCCTGCATTCTTCTGGTCTCTTCGGATACAGTCAGCATTGATGATGTATTCTCATTCTTAAGCTTCTCCACCTTTACCTCGAGGTGCTCCTTGTTAAGAACCTTCTTAAAGAGCTCGGAAAGAGCCGTTGTCTGTTCCTCGATAGTCTTTTTGTCATCCTCGCTCACCTCTTCCTTGAACTCATCGGTAAGGTCTGCGTCTATCCTCATGAACTTAACGTCCTGATTCTTGCTCTCAAGCTGCTGTACGAAAGGCTGGTCAATGTTATGTGTAAGGATCACGGCTTCCTTTCCCTGATCTCTGAACATCTTTATATACTGGCTCTGCTGCTGCTCATCGGTCACATAGTAGATGATCTTTCTGACTTCGTCCTTTCCGTCGCCGTCCTCAGCATCCTCTTTGCCGGCTTCGTCTTCATTCTTCTTATCGTCTACGACCTCAGCCTCTATCTTTTCGCCGTTTTCTCCGGTTGCTTCCGTTTTCTCACCTTCCTCAGTATCGATCGGTTTAACCTCAAGGCACTCCGGCAGGGTCACATACTTGCCGTCAAGGTTCTTGAACAGGATATAATCTGTCATCTTCTCACAGAACTTGTCATCCTTAAGGCAGCCGAACTTGATAAACGGGCTTATATCATCCCAGTACTTCTCATAATCCTCTTTTTCGGTCTTGCACATTCCGGCAAGCTTGTCAGCAACCTTCTTGCTTATATAATCTGAGATTTTCTTAACGAAACCGTCGTTCTGGAGTGCCGAACGCGAAACATTAAGCGGAAGATCCGGGCAGTCTATAACTCCCTTTAAGAGCATCAGGAATTCCGGGATCACTTCCTTTATGTTATCGGCTATGAATACCTGATTGTTATAAAGCTTTATGGTTCCCTCGATCGATTCATACTCCATGTTGATCTTCGGGAAGTACAGGATACCCTTTAAGTTAAACGGATAATCCATGTTAAGATGGATCCAGAACAGCGGCTCCTTGTAATCGAGAAATACCTTACGGTAGAATTCCTGATATTCTTCCTTCGTGCAGTCATTGGGATGTTTCGTCCAGAGAGGCTTTGTATCATTAAGCGGAACCGGACGCTTAACGATCTTAAGCTTTTCCTTTGCGGGAGATATCTCTACCTTCTCCTTTGTTCCGTCTTCCTTTTCCTTCTCCTCGTATTTGGCTTCCTCATGTATCTCTTCTACCACAACGTCTTTATCCGTTTTATCGGCTGCATCGATCGTCTCGTATTCGGTCTGCGCGCCTGCTTTCTCAAGGTAAATGGGAACCGGCATGAATGAGCAGTATTTCTTTATTATCTCGCGGATCCTGTATTCATTACAGAATTCAAGACAGTCCTCATTAAGAAACAGGGTTATCTCGGTACCTACTTCGGTTCTGTCTCCCTCGTCTATTGAATATTCCGTTCCTCCGTCGCACTCCCAGTGTACCGGCACGGCTCCTTCTTTATATGAAAGCGTATCGATATGAACCTCATCCGCAACCATAAACGCCGAATAGAAGCCCAGTCCGAAATGACCGATGATCTGATCGTCATTTGCCTTGTCCTTATACTTTTCGATGAAATCCGTAGCACCCGAGAATGCTATCTGTGTGATATACTCTTCAACCTCCTGTGCATCCATACCTATACCGGTATCAATGAACTTAAGCGTCTTCTTCTCCGGATCGGCTATGACCGTGATCTTATTCTCAAAATCATCGGGATATGAATATTCGCCTATCATATCAAGCTTCTTAAGCTTGGTTATGGCATCACAGCCGTTCGATATCATCTCTCTTACAAAGATATCATGATCCGAATAAACCCACTTCTTGATAATTGTAAAAATGTTTTCATTATTGATCGATAGATTTCCTTTTTTTACTGCCATATCATACTCCTTCTTTCTTTTGTTTCTGTAAGGCTCTGACGCCTTGAATATTTACAAACCTTTCGGTTTTCGTATCCGCAATAGTTATTGTAAAACTCAAATATACAAAAGTCAAGAAAAAATTAGCACTCATTTTAGATGAGTGCTAACAAGTGATCCGGAATCCGGTTTATTCCCTTTCCTGCCATGCCATGCATTGTGGCGCTTTACTGCTGTATCCCGTATGATGCTCCCGTCACGGGGACAAAATAAGTATCATAAATATCAAAAAAGCTTGTGGTTGTCACGGCAGGGTTTCTTACATACCTGACACTTTTCCACAAATCGGCGTTCAGATTTGAGTTAAGCTCCGAAACATAGCCGTCATATATAACATTGAAAGATTCCTGTTTTTTAACCTTGATTATGGCTTCCCTGTTTTTATCCGCTTCCTCCGGATCATAGGCGCTTATGCATTTCAGGATATGATATCCGTACTCCGTTTCAACAATATCGCTTACCTGACCCACAACAAGGTTGAAAGCGGCATCCTCATAAGCGGGTGGCATCACTCCCCTTCCGAAGGTATATTCTATCTTCGTATCCTCATTCTCAACGCCCTCAGCTATGATATCAAAGTCCGCTCCCTCATCTATCTTCTGTTTGATCTTTTCTATCCTTTCATATGCCTCCTGCTTCTCTGCCGCATTATACGATACGGTTCCCCTTGCAGACGGTTTGTATGTTTTTATCAATATATCCCTTACAGTCACTATCCTTGCTTCATCATCACTTATCTCCGGCTTAACCTTGTCGGTAATGTCATGATACAGCTTATCTGCCGTTGCGAATTCATAATACAGTGTATATATCGTGTTCTCATCCACTCCCATGAGTTCCTTCTCCTTTTCGTTGAGTGACCCGTAATAGTCTCTCGCCGCAGCCTTGACGCGGAGCTCATCATCTTCATTGATGGAAAAATCCTGATCGCGCGCCATCAGGTTCATAACCTTTATCTGTGCCAATCTGGCAAGTATTGTTTCCTTGTATTTATCCTCAAGCGTGGTACCATCCATCGGGATCTGCCAGATCTGCCCGCCGAAAATTTTGTCATACTGATTCTCACTGTTCACAAGATATACCATCACCTCAGGTATATAGCATGAAATGTCCTCTATACGGAATACCTCATTCGCTTCAAAATCGGTGGTGAGTATTATCTCTGTCTTCTTTCCCTTTCCGCATCCCGTGACGGTTGAAAGAATCAGGGAAAGCACCAGCAATATGGATATTTGTTTTTTTAACATGTAAGACATCCTCTTCCTCCGAAAACCCGGTCTGCTTCCGGTATTTACAGACTTAACCTACCACATTTAGAGCACTTAGTCCATCCTATTTCAATATTTGGTAAAATATACTCTTTTCAACACGGATTTTTTGAATTATACTGTTATGCGGTAGTTCACACAAAAAGCAACAGCGAAAGGGGTAAAAAATGGCTAAGAAATTTGGTAAATTCCTGGCATTTACGGCTGTGGTAGGAGCAGCCTGCGGTGCTGTATACTACATTTTGGGCAAAAAAGATAACGAAGCCGTTTCTTCTGCCGATGACGACAGCAGCGATTTCTTTGTAAACAATAACGACAGGGAATATGTGTCGCTCAACAGCGGCGACGCAGGTGAGACTGCCGAATCAGTAAAGGAAGCCGGCGAAGAGATCAGTGAAGCAGCATCCGAAACCAAGGAAGCGATCATGAACAAGCTTAACGAAGCTGCCGAAGAGCTCAAAGAGAAAGCCAGGGAGGCTGCTGACGGAGTAGGGCTTGTCAGGGATGCAGAGGATAAGGATACCGTTCAGTTTGAGTTTGAAGCCCTCGCAACGGAGGAGGATCAATAATTTATCAGGGGAAGCATTTCTCCCACATAAAGCAAAAGAGGTCTGCGATGCAGACCTCTTTTTTGCTCCCTGTTTCATGGGATGAGTTATGTAAGCTTATGCCTTCTTTCCGGCCGCCTGCTGTTTGAAGGTCTGAATACCTTCAACAACAAGTATAACTGCAAGAACAGCCATTGCAAGTGCAAATACCAGTTGGAAGTAATCACCCCATTCTGCAGCGCCCTCTCCTATAGCCGCAAACTTCTTTAATATGGTGAGCACAAGGCTTGTAAGCGTAGCGCAGAGCATGAAGCACATAGGGAAGAAGAACATCTTATTGTTCTTACCCACTTCACCGAGCCATGCACATACAGCCAGAAGCGCAATACCTGCAAGCAGCTGGTTTGCAGCTCCGAAAAGTGCCCAGATAGCTGACAGCTTAAGTCCTCCGAGAACGCAGCCGATAACAACCATGAAAATCGTACCGAACAGAGGATGGGCAAACAGCTTTCGCATGCCTTTGGCATCCTTCCAGGTCGCTTCATCTTCTGCGAGGAAGAGCTCAGAGAACATGAAACGTGAAAGCCTTGTACCGGTATCAAGGGAGGTAAGGGCGAATACGGAAACAGCAAGGGTAAGAAGCGCTGAGATCGTATTGTAGATTCCCGAACCCTCCGGACCGAACATGATCGCAATACCACCGCCGAATGCAGCCGAAGGCGAACCGAAGCCGCCATCCGTATACTTCTGGAATACCATTCCAACAGCAATAAGTGATACTACACCGAGAGCCGATTCTATAAGCATCGAGCCGTAGCCTATGGGTTTTGCATCCTTCTCATTACGCAGCTGCTTGCTGGATGTTCCTGTCGATATAAGGCTGTGGAAGCCCGAGCAGGCACCGCAGGCAACTGTTATGAACAGCGCCGGGAACATCGTTCCTATTCCTGTCTTCCATCCCGTAAACGCGGGAATCGTAAATGAAGCATTGCCGGTAAAAGCATTCAACAGGATACCGATAACAGCAACACCCATCATTGCATACAGCAGAAAGCTCGAAAGGTAATCACGAGGCTGGAGCAGTATCCATACGGGAACCAGCGAAGCGATCACTATATAAACACCTATAAATAAAATCCATGCCGTGCGTCCCATAACAAATCCACAGTTAAGACCAATAACCGTGATGATGATAATGCCTATGATACCACCTATGGACGCAGGAAGCGTCTTAACATTCATCTTGTTCGTGATATAGCCGTAGCCTATCGCAAGAACAATGAACAGAAGCGATATCATCGCTGTTGTCTGGTTATTGGTAGGACTTGCCGTGAAGCCGAATCCTCCCTCCTCCGTAAAGAAGGTACCCGCAACAACGTTGACAAATGAAGCGATAACCAGGATAAGAACCAGAAGCGCAAATATAAGGAACAGCCTCTTTGCCCTCTTACCCATGGTATCATGAATGATCTCTCCGAGTGATTTTCCGTCGTGACGTATCGAAGCAAACAAGGAACCGAAGTCCTGTAAACCGCCAAAGAAAATGCCTCCGAGTACACACCACAGAAAGACGGGAAGCCATCCGAAAACAGAAGCCTGAATAGGTCCGTTTATGGGACCTGCACCGGCGATAGATGAGAAATGATGTCCCATAAGGACTGCAGGCGGAGCGGAAACATAGTCAACGCCGTCCTCTCTCTCGATCGCAGGAGTCTTTCTTGAAGGGTCAATACCCCACTGCTTTGCAAGCCATGAACCATAAGTTACGTAACCCACGATCAGGCAGACAATAGCAGCTAAAATGATGAACAAAGCCAACATTTTATCACTCTCCTTTTCCCACTTTTTATTTATTTGTTATATGTGTAACGAAGTCCCTTAAATCCTTTCCCCGGCGGTTTGTGAGGATCAGACCGCTGCGGGCTTCGATTACAACCAGTCTGTAGTTGGAGAATCCGTACAGACCCAGTTTATAATTTTTGGAATGCCTGTATGCCGGAACTGCCTCCCTGACACCTGAAGTCAGTTCATCAGCTGTTACTATAAGGGCAACATCGGTATTCTTGTGGCCGGAATATGGCCTTACCCTTGATATCCCGTCTTCCCATGCTGTCCTGTCAAGCTCTTGCAGCATATCCGGATCGAGGCTTCTGCATTTTTTGAAATAAACATACTCATAGGAATTTACATCTGCTATCCCGGCAGCCTTAACCAGGAAATACTGCTGTGCCTCATTTGCCAGAAAGCCCAACGCGTCGAAGGGTTCAGGCACCTTGTCCCTGCCTTCTTCTGTCTTATCCCCGGCCCTTTCAATATTATAATAGCCTGCATAGGCATCTATCAGCTTTTCAAATATCTCTTCCTTATCCATTACCGGTTCGTACCTGTGCAAAGAACTTCCCTGAACTCTCTTTATCCGTTCACCGGAGCCGTATACTCCACTCCTTCAACCGGGCCCTTCAGCTCCTCCATCATCATCCTCGCCGCCTCATGACGGAAGCTTAAAGGAGCTCTTCAGAGAAACAATACGGTTAAACACGAGCGCATCATCCCTTGAATCCTTCGAATCCACGCAGAAATACCCCTGCCTTACGAACTGGAAGCTGTCATAGGCCTTCGCTCCCTTAATGTTCTCCTCTATGCGACAATCCTTAAGTATTCTCCTTGAGTCGGGATTTAAGTTAAGAGAACCGTCCTCCTTATTGTATACCCCCTTTTCCTCATCAACAAGGTTCTCATACAGACGGACCTCTGCGTTAACGCTGTGTGCTGCGCTCACCCAGTGGATCGTGCCCTTGACCTTCCTTGTGGAACATTCTCCGTTCCTTGTCTCGGGATCGTATGTACAGTGGACTGTCGTAACATTACCGTCAGCATCGGTCTCATAGCTTTCACATTTAACAAAGTACGCATTCATGAGACGCACCTCGTTTCCCGGAAAGAGCCTGAAATATTTCTTCGGAGGATCTATCATAAAGTCCTCCCTGTCAATATACAGCTCTCTTGAGAAAGCCACCTTCCTTGAACCGAGGCTTTCGTTCTCCAGATTATTGGCGATCTCGAAGCATTCTGTCTTATCCTCCGGATAATTATCTATGATGAGCTTTACCGGATCGAGTACTGCCATGATACGGCTTCGTTTGCACTTAAGATCCTCTCTTATGCAGTACTCAAGCATCGCATAGTCCGTGCTCGAATTGCTCTTGCTGACGCCGCACAGATCAACAAACATCCTGATCGATTCAGGCGTGAACCCGCGTCTTCTGAGCGCTGCGATCGATACAAGCCTCGGATCGTCCCAGCCATCTACGATACCGTCCTCAACAAGCTTCTTAATATATCTCTTTCCCGTTACAACATTGGTAAGATACAGCTTGGCGAACTCGATCTGCCTCGGAGGATATTCATACCCGACCTCTCTGACCACCCAGTCATACAGCGGTCTGTGATCCTCGAACTCAAGAGTACATATCGAATGGGTGATTCCCTCGATCGCATCCTCAATGGGATGGGCAAAATCATACATAGGATAAATGCACCACTTATCCCCCGTATTATGATGACTCATATGAGCTACGCGGTAAATCACGGGATCACGCATATTAATATTGGGACTTGCCATATCAATCCTGGCCCTGAGGACCTTCTCCCCATCCTTATACATGCCGTTCTTCATATTCTCAAAAAGCTCAAGGTTCTCCTCAATGCTCCTGTCTCTGTACGGACTGTTCTTACCCGGCGTCTCGAAGTTTCCCCTGTACTCCTTTATCTCCTCCGCGCTGAGATCACAGACAAAGGCCTTACCCTTCTTTATAAGCTTGACAGCCGCTTCATACATCTGATCGAAATAATCCGATGCAAAGAACAGCCTGTCTTCAAAATCGGCACCCAGCCACTCTACGTCAGCCTTTATGGATTCGACAAATTCCGTCTTCTCCTTTGTAGGGTTGGTATCGTCAAACCTTAAATTGAACTTTCCGCCGTATTCCTGCGCCAGGCCGTAATTAAGAAGTATTGATTTCGCGTGTCCTATATGCAGATATCCGTTAGGCTCGGGCGGGAACCTCGTATGGACCGTCTTATAATGACCCTCCGCCAGATCCTTATCAATCTCATTCTCTATAAAATTACGGGAAACCACCTCTTTATCTTCCCCTCCGGCCGCTTCTGCGCTGTTTTCCTTTATATTATTCTCATCTGCCATTTCTTTTCTCCCTATATGTTTTTTGACTGTAACTATTCAGAACAGCACATATATTTTGAATATGAGCCTTCAATTCCGGATAGTTACTTTTGACTTTTAATAATAGATACAATTCTAACAGATTAGTTCATTTTCAACAAGTATCATATTAAAAGGGCATCCCGTTTTTCAAAAACGGAATGCCCTGAGAAATCATCGGATATTTCCGGAAACGGAAATACTCTTATCCGAAATAGCTTATAAGCTCCTGAAGCTCTTTTGCAAGCTCCTGAAGGTTTGATGCGGAATCATTGATTATACTGAATGTAGCATTAAGCTCCTGCATGGATGCATTGGTTTCTTCTGTTGAAGCTGCATTCTCTTCCGATATTGCCGACAGATCGCTGACTATTCCCACCAGAGTATCCTTCGCTCCCGTAAGGCCTTCGATCTTGGAGGCTATAGCCTCTGCGCTCTCCGCTACGGCTATTACGCCTCTGGCCATGGATTCCATGTTGTCTCTCGTCGCTTCCATCTGGATCGACTGGTTCTCGAAGCTCTCATTCAGCTTGGCCATAACATCGACCGATGCCGATGCATCATACATAAGCTGGTCTACGATACGTCCTATCTCCTGGGCACTCTGGTTCGACTGCTCTGCAAGTGCCGCGATCTCTTCTGCAACAACCGCGAACCCGCGTCCTGCTTCTCCTGCTCTTGCAGCCTCTATCGAAGCATTCAGTGACAGCAGATTCGTCTGGCTGGCAATTGAAGTGATGGCAGTTACGAAACCATGTATGCCGTTTGCCGATTCATTGGTCGAATCAATTGTCTGACCGATGTTTCGTACAGACTCCTGAACATCCCTGCTCTGATCAAGCAGCTTGTTAAGAGCATCCATTGCCTCATCACAGGTAACCTTCATGCTCTCTGCATATCCGTCCAGCTGCTCAACATTGGTTGCTATTACTTCAATATTGTTTCCTATATCGTTGGTATTTCCGGCTGCATGTTCAACGCTCTCCGCCTGTGATACAGCGCCCTGGCTGATTTCGTCTACAGCTATCGTAACCTGTCCGGAAGCCTGTGAAGCCTGATCCGATGACAGTGCAAGATCGCTTCCCGCACTGGAAAGATCCCTTGCCATCTCATTACTTCTGCTCATTATATCGCGAAGCTTAAGCGTCAGCTGGCTGGTAGCCTTCTGCATCTGACCGATTTCATCATTGCCAAGCTTCTTCTCATCCGGAAGCTTTATGCCAAGCTTACCTGCCGCGAGCTGGTTAAGATTGGAAGTAGCCGAATTAACTCCCTGGGTTATTTCCTTTATAATGACAATGGCAATATATAGAAGTAATAAAATAAGTATACCGAATATCACCGAAAGGATCACGATCTTGGTTGTTATACTCTTCTGAAGCACTTCATGCTCTTCTACAGCCCACTGCTCCGTAATGATTGTCATCTCATCGAGTGCTTCTCTTGCAAGATCGAATTCTGCCGCATAATTAACATCATTTCCGTTGGTACCCTGCTGCAGTGCATTGGCGTAATGCTCGTCAAACACGCTCACCAGAGACGCAATACTTGAACTCGAACCGGCCAGAACCTCGTTATACAGCGAAGGAACAGCCGACGCGATCGTCACGCCCTCATGTACTCCGTCATAAGCCTGCTGCATATTCTCCTGGAAATCCTCCTGATTAGCCTTATAATCGGCATCCGTTTTACTCAGGTTCTTCGCAGTCTGGGAAACACGTGCCTGATAAAAATCCCTGTCCGCGCTTATAAATGCTTCCGAAGCTTTAAACAGGGTATCATAATATATACCCGTCACTTCTTCGGATGTACCGGACATTTCAACACCCATCACAATACAAGCGACAATCAGAGCCAGAGAAAGCGGTACCACAAGTATCAACAGCTTGATCCTAACACTAACATTTTTCAAAAATTTCATAGCAGGTCTCCTTTACAGTTATTTGGGGCATGGCCCCGTAAAAGCTATTGTAGCACATATGTCACAATTTCGCTATAATGTATAGATAATTTGCATGATTTTTTTGTATTTTTTTTTCGATAGGTCCCTGCCGGGGCAAAAAGGCTGCTTTTTTTCCATAATTTTATTGTATAGTCCGGTTAAAATATGGTAAAATTCTATCTGTTGCAGGCAACTTATATTAAATGAAAAGAGGTAAGGAATATGAAAAAGTTTTTTGAAGAATTCAAGGAGTTTGCATTAAAGGGTAATGTTATGGATATGGCGATCGGTGTTATCATCGGTGCAGCATTCGGTAACATAGTAAGCTCTCTCACCGATTCGTTTATAAATCCGCTGATAGCGCTTATATGCGGCGGAAATTCCGAAGACGGCGTCAAGATAGGCGGCCAGTTCGTTATTAACGGTGTTGCCTTCGATTACGGCAGTTTTCTTTCCGCAGTGATCAACTTCCTTATTATCGCTCTTGTACTGTTCTGCATGCTCAAGGCAATAAACGGTGCCGTAGAGAAGGCTGCCAACCTTAAAAAGAAAGAAGAAGCTGCTGCAGATCCCACAACAAAGATCTGTCCCAAATGCCAGTCCGAGATCAACATCAAGGCAACCAAGTGTCCCTGCTGTACGGCAGATCTTGATGCCTGATGTTTAAGATACGGATATCCTTTTACATAAAACCCCGGAGCCCACGGCTTCCGGGGTTTTGTTTTGTATGACCTCAAACAGCAAGAGACCACGGCTTTTTTTATCCTCACCGTGGTCTCTTAAAGATTGCTTATCAATGGAATATACCTCTCTTCCCATTTCGTTCCCGATAACGTTCGGGTAAGTACGCCGGACTTCTTCTTCCTTATCGTTTATGTCTGATTTCAGCTGTGATCATCTTCACCCTATATGGTGGTTTTCCAATTTTCATATCCGATTCACATTAGACCTGCGATAATTCCGAATGCAAAGGCTTATGCCTTAAACTAACCTATCCTTTGGACCGTACCTCCTTTATCAGACTGATTTATCTTCAACCAAGTACTGTACCTCTGATGAGGCTTTTATCTTGGTGTTGAAATTATATTAACACATGTTTTGTGTTATGTCAACAGTATTTTCAGTATTTTTTATAATTTTGCTGTATATTTTTGCTAAATTATTGTATTATTTGTCTGTTGTTTATACATTTCCCAAACAATACGTATAATACATTCTGTTGCTACAATTAAGACAAACGGTCATTACCCTTTCCCGATTCTATGCGTTTTACGTATGTAGCAGGATCCCTCTTCATATTTGCCATCTCACGGAATGCATTCAGCACCAGAGTCTCCTTGTTGCACGCGGCCGGGTTCTTGCCCAGCTCGCGTACGATATTATAACGGTCCATCTGCCAGACATACATATCCGACATTGAATATCCGCTTATCTTCATATCATCAAGAAAAGTATGATTGTCGGCATAATAAACGAATTCCCTGTACAGCTCATCATCATTCAGGAATTCGGTCCACAGTTCCTGCGTGAAATCACTTCCCTTGCCTGCATATTCACACAGATCATTTAAGAATTCCAGCGCCTTCAGTTTTCTTGCATCATACAATATACCCATATCAATCCTTCTTTGCGCAGCTGTCCGGAACCGCACACCATTTTAACATGAGCCCTGTTACTTTCCGGCAGTCACCCCATACTTTCGTAAGAGGATCAGAACAGTTATAATACAAACTTCAGCATCCGGTGCATGATGCACACTTATGACAGTCTCCCTGTTTGTCCCAACAGTATGTACACAGCTTCTCCTTCGGAAGTCCCACCGATTCCACCATATCGTCAAGGCGGTGGAAACGCAGGGATGTGAAATTAAGCTGCTTCTTTATCTCATCAAGCATTTCCTTATAATTCGTGCTGTCGGGATCCGCATAATCTTTCAGGATCTCATCAGATACATTCTCGCCCTCTCTTTCCCGGATGACCCGGCGCGTTATAAGATCATATTCCGAATTCGAACGGGAAAAATTAAGGAACCTGCATCCATGAAGGAGCGGCGGACACGCAGGTCTTATATGAACCTCCCCGGCTCCGCTGTTATAAAGGAACTCGGTAGTCTCACGGAGCTGGGTTCCTCTTACGATAGAATCGTCAATAAGAAGCAGTGATTTACCTCTTATCAGACGGTCAACCGGAATAAGCTTCATCCTGGCGATCAGATTTCTCTGGTTCTGGTCGGTCGGCATGAATGAACGCGGCCATGTGGGAGTATATTTTATAAACGGACGCGAAAAAGGTATTCCCGATTCATTCGCATATCCTATGGCATGTGCGGTACCCGAATCCGGAACTCCCGCTACAAGATCCGGTCTTACATCATCTGCCCATGAGCTCTTGTCCCTTATGGCAAGTGCCTTGCCGCAGTTATATCTCATGGCTTCAACATTTACCCCCTCATATGTGGATGTGGGATAGCCGTAGTATATCCACAGGAAGGTACATATCTTCATTATATCCTGCGCCGGTCTGAGAGTTTCGTACCCGTCCGCAGTTATGTAAACTATCTCTCCGGGACCAAGTTCCTTCTCATCCTTATATCCGAGGTTGATATATGAAAAGCTCTCAAATGCGACACAGTATGCCTCATCTTCCTTTTTCCCTATCATAAGGGGCGTCCGGCCGTAGAGATCGCGTCCGGCATATATCCCTTTATCCGTCATCACAAGCAGGGTGAGCGACCCGTCTACTCTTTCAAGCGCATACTGTATTCCTTCCGCTATCGTGTCCTTCTGATTGATGAGTGTTGCCACCAGCTCCGTGGGATTAATATTGCCTCCGCTCATTTCAAGGAACTGCGTCCGTCCCACATTATATGCTTCGGCTACAAGCTCATCCAGATTATTTATCTTACAGACAGTCGTGATCGCATAGCTTCCCAGATGAGACTGTATAAGAAGCGGCTGAGGTTCGTAATCGGATATACATCCGACACCGATATTTCCGTTGAAATCTGTTACATCTCTTTCAAACTTGGTACGAAACGGTGAATTCTGTATATTATGGATGGCTCTGTCAAATCCACGGTCCCCATACATTGCCATTCCCGCTCTCCTCGTTCCCAGGTGTGAATGATAATCTGTCCCGAAAAAAACATCAAGTACACAGTCCTTTTTAGATACTACTCCAAATATTCCGCCCATTATATGCCTCCAGAATCCTATATTTCCATATATGTATTTTGAGCCTGTTCTGAATAGTTACAATATTTCAAATATCTCAACCATTAAAACCGCAGGATAATCCTGACCGTAGCCACATATAATTATATGAGAAATAAGCTGATTCGGCAATGATTTTCTGCTGACCTCCGGGCTGAATTATTATGTCTGTTACGAAAAGCCACAATATGTTATACTTATCATGACCCGGCCATCCTGCGGCCGGCCGGAGTAAATCATCAGACATCGCGGAGAGATCATGAATAAAGAAAGAAGCTTCAATTATCAGCCCTTTATACTGCTTGGCGCCCTGGTGCTGTTTCTTGCATTCTGCATGGATACCACGGCCGAAACCCTGCGCAGACCCCAGTATCTGTTCTTTCTTATCGCTGTGATACTTGTCCTGTTTGTTTTCAGGCAGCTGGTATCAATATCCGAACCGGCTCTCATTCTTCTGCTCGGAACCATGTTCCGGACAGCCTATGTTTTGTATACTGCGATCTGGACAAGACAGCATGATGTCATAGATTTCGGAACCGGCGAGGGACATGCCGGTTATATAGAATACATATACGAAAATCTGTCTCTTCCCTCCGGTGACCCGCGGGAAAAATGGGCTTTCTTCCAGCCACCGCTTCATCATATCATAGCCGGTCTGTGGATGAGATTCTGCGCGCATTTCGGTCTTGCATACAGACAGGTTCAGGAAAATGTCCAATTACTGACTCTGTTTTATATATGTGCCGTAACCGTGATCTCTTATTTCATATGCCGTGAACTCAAATTAAAGGAATGGGGAACAAGGATCGTTCTTGTTATAGTATGCTTTCATCCGGCCCTCACCATAATGTCAGGAAGCATAAACAATGATGCGTTAAGCCTTATGATGGCGGTATTATCCGTATATCTTGTAATACTCTGGTACAAAACGCCCTCACTCAGGATCATTGTCATGCTCGCCATTTCCATAGGCCTGTCTATGATGGCCAAGCTTTCGGGCGGGACTGTTGCACCGGCTGTAGCCGCCCTGTTTCTGCTAAAGCTTATCAAAGACAGGGAACATATCGGAAAATACATCCTTCAATATCTGGTATTCGGTATCATAGTGTTTCCGCTCGGAATATGGTGGGAGATAAAGAATATGCTGGCCTACGGCATGCCCTTCAATTACATTCCTCCCGTTGGCGAACAGCTTAACGCAAGCATGCTTATGCGGCTGTTTGATGTAAGAACAGGCAATATCTATCCCTGCCTTATATCAAACGGGGATGCTTATGACGAATACAATGTATGGCTGGCAATGCTGAAAACAGCTCTTTTTGATGATTCCAACCTCGGTATGGAGTCAAGTGGCATCAATCTGTTTGCACTCATACTGTTCACTACCGCTTTGGTTCTTGCGGTGATGTCCCTGATCGCCACTGTGAAGGTACTTACGGATAAGAAAAACAAATACGCGCTCCTGCCCGAACACAGACTTCTGTTTGGAGTACTGTACGTAACCCTGCTCATTTCCTATTTCATTTTCGCACTCGGATCAAATAATTACAGTGCGATGAACTTCCGTTACATCGCACTGGTAATAGTTGTTGAATCAGTATTTCTGGGGGGTTCCACAGATGCCTGTACGGATAAGCATCATATCCTTTTCAGGCTGTTCGCCGCAATCGTATTCGTATTCGCGGCAGCATCATTATCGGCATATCTGCTGCTTGGTTTTGCCCGCTGAGTTATGCCAAAAGCAACTGTTCAGAACAGGTTCAAAATACAGGTTCATTCACCTTCTGTCATATAGTCTCTTGCATCTGCCGCGTTCTGCGTATCGGGAAAGGTATCTATGATCTGCAGGTACAGCTCATCCGCCTTTTTGGTATCTCCGTCCTGCCTGTAGCAGTGTGCAAGATTCATAAGCACATCCGAATTGGATTTATCCAGCAGCCATGCCTTCGTATACTCCTCTATCGCAGTCTTATAATCATTGGCTTTCACAGCAGATTTGGCACTCTCTATATACTGGTCGGCTGCCAGGGTGGCACTGTCTGCTTTTAACGCATTATACAGATTACGGTAAGATTCCGTAGCCGTATCAACATACTCCTCCGGAATATGATCCATCTGTTCCATAATGGCAAGTGAATCTGTCGGATCATCCACATAGGCGGTCGCCGCATCCATAAGATAGTCAAGCTCTGTCCTTTTACCCGAAGCTCCCGTAAGATCGTCATACTGCCTCTGAAGCTCGTCCATCTGATTCTGCTTATCCTGAAGTGCCTTCTCTATTTCCTGTCTGGATGCCTGCTCTGATGCCAGCTGCTCGCTGACCTCCTTGAATTTCTCATCATTCATCCTGTTCTGTCCCGACATTCTGGCCGGGAACACAAGGAACCAGCTGATGGCGATCCCGACGCCTATACCGATCGCTATGTTGACAATACTCGAAAAACCCCTCTTCTCATTTTCATATACAGGCTGTATTATGACCTCATTACCGTTCTGGTAGCTTACGGTATCCATGGGCAGGCTGCTTACCTTCCTGCCTGTCTTTTCCTCCTGTTCGCGGATCAGCCTGTTAACTTCCTTTATATAACCGAGTGTCGTGGTATTGCTGGCATCAACAGACAATGCCTTAAACAGCGTTCTCTTGGCGTTGTCGTAATCACCTGTGCATATATACAGAAGCCCAAGAAGCTGATATCCGCTGATCAGGTTCCTGTTTATGGAAAGAACCTTCTTAAGCTGGATGATCGCCAGATCCTTACTGTCCTGATAACAGTACTGCAGAGCCTGGTTATATTTCTTAAGGGTCTGATCTATGTTGTCAAGTCTTGTCGGGCTTTCATGCAGGGCATTGATATATTCATCCGCGATATTTTTTACGGGTTCGAGATTCTTGCTGATTATCCACTCACTAAGCGCAAGTACGGCCTCACCCATCTCAAAATACACAAGTCCCAGAAGATTCCTTGCCTCCATGTTGCGCTTGTTGTATTTAAGAGACTGTCTGAGACTCAGCGCCGCTCCGGACAGATCCCGTACGTTTGCTTTTGCCAGTCCGTCATTATAATAATAATTGGACATGGCCATTATTTTCTTATATACACCGACATCCGCTCCGCATCCGGTACAGAAATCCTCTGTCGACAGGCGGTTGCCGCACTGATAACACTTCATCTCCACCTCTGATAATATGTATTGCCGGACCGATTCCCGGTCTGTCCTTTTTCCGTGTCATCCCAGATGTGTATACATCATCTGTTCCATCTGGGCCTGTGCCTGTGCCTGACCCTCAGCACGCGCCTGTATGGCTGCGTCTGCCTTTTCCTTCATCATAGCCAGAAAAATGTCCGTCATATCGGTCATATCATGATTCCTGACCGCATCCTCAACACCCTCTATCTCAAGGCTGGGATGGAACTTCTTAAGCTCTTCTTCAAAGTTAATCATACCGGCTCCTCATCTTATGCTCTGCCTGCTTACTTTTTAAGCTGTGACAGACGCTTTTGTACCTGCTCCATCATCTGCGTGTACTTCGCGAGCTTGTCCTTCTCTTCTGCCACCTTTTCCGCAGGTGCTTTACTCATGAAACGTTCATTTGACAGCATTCCGTTGACACGTTTAAGCTCACCCTCAAGCCTTGCTTCTTCTTTTGCAAGTCTTTCAATCTCCTGCTTTATGTCAACCAGTTCATCAAAAGGGATATAAATATCGGCACCGGGTATCACTACCGAAACCGAATCATCTCCCCACGGCTTCTCACCTTCCGAAGTATCGTCATTCCCGAGAAGTACACTTACATCGGAAGCATAGGCAAGAGAAGCAAAGAACAGTCTTCCTTCTTCGAATGTTGTCTTTATATCCTCATCCTTTGCCACCACAAATACATGAGCCTTTCTTGACGGCGGTACATTCATTCCGGTACGTGCATTACGTATACCGCGTACCGCTTCCTTGATCGTCTCGATAGCCTTCTCTTCCCGGGCATATTCCTTATCTTCAGAATAAACGGGCCATGCGGAGATCATTATGCTTTCCGCGGGAACCTCTTCACCAAAGCCCTGCTCCGACTCCTGGTCACGCAGTGCACAGTATATCTCCTCCGTAATAAACGGCATATAGGGATGCAGCAGCTTCAGCGCATCAACAAGCACACTCCTGAGCGTATAAAGAGCCGCATTTTTTGAACTGCCCACGAGCTTTGCCTCGTGGGAGCCCGCCGGCTTTGAGGCATCAGAGGAATCCTGCAGGATTCCTTCCTTCCCTGTGTTACCGGAATTATAGAGCCTTGGCTTAACCATCTCAATATACCAGTCACAGAACTCATCCCAGATAAAATCATAAATCTTCTGAACCGCAACACCAAGCTCGTATTTCTCCATATTGTCGGTCACATCACGTACGACCGTGTTCAGCCTGCTGATGATCCATTTATCCACAGGCTCAAGATCTCCGTCTGCAGGTTTGGTGATCCTTACATTCTCATCCCCGGACGTAACGGTGTCTGTATTCATCATGATAAAGCGCGAAGCATTCCATACCTTATTGGCAAAGTTCCTGCATGCCTCCACCTTCTCATAATAGAAACGCATATCGTTTCCGGGCGCATTGCCTGTCATGAGCATAAGGCGGAGTGCATCTGCTCCGTATTTATCGATTATCTCCAAAGGATCGATGCCGTTACCAAGCGACTTGGACATCTTTCTGCCCTGCGAATCCCTTACAAGGCCATGTATGAGCACCGTATGGAAAGGCGAATGTCCGGTATGCTCTATACCCGAAAATACCATACGTACCACCCAGAAGAAGATGATGTCATAACCTGTGACCAAAACATCCGTGGGATAGAAATAATCAAGCTCCTCTGTCTTATCCGGCCAGCCAAGGGTCGAGAACGGCCACAGCGCCGATGAGAACCATGTATCAAGCACATCCTCATCCTGCTTAAGATGAACGCTGCCGCACTTCGGACATTTGGAAGGCGCTTCCTTTGACACTGTCACCTCACCGCAGTCCCCGCAGTAGTATGCGGGTATCCTGTGTCCCCACCAGAGCTGTCTTGAAATACACCAGTCCCTGATCCCCTCCAGCCAGTGAAGGTATGTCTTATCGAATCTTTCGGGAACAAACCTTAACTCCCCGTACTTACAGTCGCGTCCCTCGCGTGTAGCCTTAAGCACCTCAATGGCGGGGCCGGCCAGCTTTTCCATCGCAACAAACCACTGTGCCTTGGCCATGGGCTCTATCGTGCATCCGCAGCGGTCGTGAGTACCTACGTTATGGGAATGATCTTCTACCTTAACAAGCAGGCCGAGTGCTTCAAGATCGGCAACAACCTGCTTCCTTGCCTCATATCTCTCCATTCCCGCATATCTGCCGCCTTTTTCATTTATGGTGGCATCATCATTCATTATATTGATAACCTCAAGGCCATGCCTTTTGCCCACCTCGAAGTCATTGGGATCATGAGCCGGGGTTATCTTGACAACACCGGTTCCGAATTCCTTATCAACGTAAGAATCCGCGATCACGGGGATCTCACTGTTCATAAGCGGAAGTACTACCGTTTTTCCGTTTATTGAGGTATATCTTTCATCCCCGGGGTTAACGGCCAGCGCAGTATCCCCAAGCATTGTTTCCGGTCTTGTGGTGGCAACAACGACGTAATTCTTCTCATCGGGAGATTCGCATTTTCTTCCGGCAAGCATTGCCTCCGCTTCTTTGGTGCCCGCAACAGGATAACGTATATGCCAGAAGTGTCCGGCCTGTTCCTCATGCTCTACCTCTGCATCGGATATCGTTGTCCGGCATACCGGACACCAGTTAACTATCCTGTTTCCTTTATAAATGAGTCCTTTATTGTACAGATTAACGAACACCTCGTTAACGGCCTTATTGCAGCCCTCATCCATGGTGAAGCGCTCACGCTCCCAGTCACAGGATGAGCCAAGCTTCTTAAGCTGGGATACTATGCGTCCGCCGTATTCTTCCTTCCATTCCCATGCGCGTTTAAGGAATCCCTCACGTCCGAGATCCTCCTTATTGATACCTTCTTCCTTAAGCTTCTCTATTATCTTAACCTCTGTCGCTATACTGGCGTGATCACAGCCCGGCTGCCACAGGGCATTATACCCCTGCATCCTCTTAAAACGGATAAGGATATCCTGCATTGTATTGTCAAAGGCATGACCCATATGAAGCTGTCCCGTGATATTCGGGGGCGGAATAACTATCGTAAACGGTTTTCTGCTCCTGTCTGCCTCCGCATGAAAATAATTCTTATCGATCCACTTGTTATAGATCCTTTCCTCCATTCCTTTGGGATCGTAGGTCTTGGCCAGTTCTCTGCTCATGTTATTTCCTCCGAATCTTTTATTAAAACGTTATAAAGCCCAGGTATTGCACTACCTGAGCTTTTGTATTACATTGAAAATTCTTTCACCGTACTGCTCTCGCACAATCATAATATATCGTATATATAATTGTCAAGTATTTCCTACCGTACGTTTCCCTCACCCTTTATCTGCTTCTTATGCTCATACATCATGGCGTCTGCTCTCTTAAACACGTCAGAGCAGTCATTGTCAATTTCCGGATCAAAATCAGCCGCTCCTATGGCAAACGAAACATTCGTCGCATCCATGGGATCGTAATTCTCGGCTGTCATACGTTCCATGAGCCCGCTGATAAGTGTTTCGCGGTTCGCATAATCATCGTTTCTCAGGATGGCCACAAACTCGTCACCTCCGATCCTGAACACAGGGCTTCTCTTAAAGGTGCGGCATATGAGCCTGCAGGCGTTTACCAGCAGCTTGTTGCCTTCATCATGACCTATATTGTCATTTATGGATTTAAGGCCGTTCACATCGCATATAACGATCATGAATTCTACCTTTTCATTGCTGCTGTCTATCTCAACGTTGATCCTTCCCGTCGACAGCTCATAGGCATTCCTGTTCTTAACACCGGTAAGGGCATCCGTATTGGCATCTCTTAAAGCCTTCTCCAGTCTTTCCGCCAGTTCGTTTGACTGCTTCTTCATTGAAGCAAGAAGCGTCCTGACAAGCTGCGTAACGTCAACCGGTTTGGCAATATAATCACTCATTCCGGCATCCAGGAGCATATTTATGTCATCATCCGTACTGCTTGCGATCATCGCTATTATGGGAACGGTCCTGGCGTCATTTCTTGTGCTTGCCCTTATCTCCTTGGCTGTGGCAATTCCGTCGAGCACAGGCATGGCCACATCCATAAGGATGGCGTCATAGCTTCCCTCTTCAGATGAACGGTAAAGGCTCAGGGCTATAAGTCCGTTCCCCGCGGAGCTTACGGTGGCTCCCTCTTCGATAAGCATCTTGCGCGCGATCTCCATGTTAAGCTCGTTATCTTCCGCTATCAGGATATGAGCTCCTTCAAGCTGCTTTATCTTTTCGGAATCACTGTCCTTTGCCGGCGCACGGAATATATCCATCGGAAGCCTGACAGTGTATTTTGTACCGACCTGCAGTTCACTCTCGACATTTATAGTACCGCCCATGAGCTCCACATATTTTCTGGTAATGCTCATTCCGATCCCGAGTCCGTTCCCGGCTGCCATCGCATCTGTCACGTTTGAAAAGCTCTCAAACATATTCTTTACATACTGCCTGCTCATTCCGGTACCGTTATCTTCCACTTCTATAACAAACTCAGCCTTATCTGAGCCGGCATCGGTTACGATCTCCTCGTTTATCCTGAGCGTGATAACGCCGCCTTCACGGGTAAACTTAATGGAATTGTCGACTATGTTTAAGATCACCTGCCTAAGATGCAGTTCATCACCCAGCACATTCGGATGAAGGATCAGACCGACATCTCTTTTAAGATTAATACACGCATCCATGGTAAGACCCTTGACAATACCTGCGCAGCTGTTGAAGAACCCGATTATATCCATGGGATCGTGACGCATGGTCACCATTCCTCTCTCGCTTCTTCCGAGGGCAAGGACTTCATTTACAAGATCAAGCAGTATCTGTGCCTCGTGATCGATGCTTCTTATATGATCCGTTATGCGTTTGGGATCATCCACGAATCTCATTGTAACATCCGCATGATCTATGATACTGTTTATCGGGGACCGCATAATACCCGACATATTGCTCAGGAAAACATTTCTGGCGTTATTCGCCTCATCCCGCTGTTTGGTCATTTTTTCAAGTTCACCGCTCAGCTGTCTGATCTGTGAATTCAGCTCTTCAGTCTCCCTGTCGCTGTTTGAATAGGCCCTGTTGATCCTGACAAGCATAATAAGAGAACACAGAAGGAACAGAAGGAAGCTGTATGTCAGCACATTCTGATATCTGACAGACACGTTCAGCTCCTTAATGATACCTGCCCTGTTCTGTTCGATGCTTCTGAGCGACTCATCAAGGAACGAGTCAAGAAGGGAATATATCTTTCGTCTCGAACGCTCATAAACTTCGGAAAAGAGCAGATCCTTTGCCATGCTTTTCTGCTCATCCGCGCTTAACGATCTCTCATATTCAAGCAGTTCGTAATACAGCAGCTCATCTCTTAACGTATCATTATACTCTCCGTATGCAAGTGCGGCCAGAGCCATCGCGTGCTCTTCAACCTTTGCAAGATCATCCGATTCCTTCTTTGCCTTTACCAGAATATTATATGCCTCATCTGTATGCTCGATCTCGGAAAGCATCTGTATCGCGTCATCCCTGCGTCCCCTGTCCTCGAGCTCAACAAAATACGCATCCAGATATACTATGTTTGCCGTGATTATATAATTTCTTGCGCAGTCGGTCAGAAGATCCGATCCTTCACGAAGGGATCGCTCAATCTGAACATACGATTCCGCGGTATTCTGTATGCGTGTAAGCTGTGCGTTGTATCCCGCGATAGTACTGTTCTCCCTTGCAAGCAGCGCTCCCAGAAGGATGCTCACCACTCCAAGGAATATCGTACCGGCCATAAAGATACTTTCACGCCCCGATCTCTTTCTATTCTCTTCCTTTTCCTGCTTCATCACCTTACATGCTCCGCTCTGCGAGTGTTCCTGCCTGTACTTATCCTGTACTCCATTACGATGGCGCTTCTCGGACCCATTGTATACTCAGTCCCTCCAAGCTTTTTTTCACAAATGACGTCATCGGCATAAGTGTCCAATACTACGTACCAGTTTCCTTTGGCTGCGATCGTCGGTATCGTGATGGTTATCTCCTCCCAATACGTATTAAAGCAGGCATATACGATATCGTTCTTTCCGGAACTCCTGCTCTGCCCGGCATACATTACGCCTGCCTGTTTGCTTTCCCATGTATAATGATCCATAAAAGCCGAATAGCCGTGGGTACTGACCTTGGGAAGATCAAAAATACTCTTTGAAAGATTATGTCTTATTGAGGGGTGATCTTCCCGGAAGGCTATCATGAATCTGAATACCTCAAAAATATCCTTATTCTTCTCCTTATCCTCCCAGTTGATCCATCCCACTTCATTATCCTGACAGTAGGCGTTGTTATTTCCGTACTGTGTATTCCCGAATTCATCCCCCGCATAGAACATGGGAGTTCCGCGGCTCATCATGAGTGCCACCGCGGCATTCATGATCATCCTGTGTCTCAGCCTGTTTATCCCTTCATCATCCGTTTCTCCTTCAGCACCGCAGTTGAAGCTGTTATTATCATCGGCACCGTCGGTATTGTTCCATCCGTTTGCCTCATTATGCTTTACATTATATGCGTACAGATCATACAGTGTGAAGCCGTCGTGACAGGACAGGAAATTAACGGATGCATTCCTGCCTCCGATATCATCAGGATACAGATCCCTCGAACCGGTCAGTCTTATTATGGCCTTCTGGGCCATATCATCATCACCGCGCAGGAACCGTCTCATATCATCCCTGTACATTCCGTTCCACTCCGAGAATCTGTTCCAGGAAGGGAATTTCCCGACCTGATACAGTCCGGCTGCATCCCAGGCTTCCGCAATAAGCTTAACATCTCCGAGAACCGGATCAAAGGCAAGGCTCTGAATAAGCGGCGGCTTACTCATCGGAGACCCGTCTTCATTCCGTCCCAGAATGGAAGCAAGATCAAACCTGAAACCGTCTATCCTGTAATTTATCGTCCAGTAACGCAGGCTCTCTCTCACAAGATGCTGTACTATGGGATGATTACAGTTAAGCGTATTGCCGCACCCGCTGAAATTATAATACTGCCCGTCCGGCGTCAGCATATAATAAATATTGTTGTCAAGACCCTTGAACGAGAAGAAAGGACCGTTCTCATTACCCTCACCCGTATGATTAAACACGACATCAAGGATAACCTCTATTCCGTTGGCATGAAGTGCCTTGATCAGTTCCTTAAGCTCGTTCCCCTCGTGATTGTATTTATCCTGAGTCGCATATACCGTATTGGGCGCAAAAAAGCAGGTGGTGTTATAGCCCCAGCATTCAAGCAGCTTCTTTCCATCCACCTCACGTGCGTTATGCATCTCGTTGAACTCAAATACAGGCATAAGCTCCACACAGTTTATGCCCAGATCAACAAGATAAGGTATTTTCTCTTTTATTCCGCTGAAGGTTCCGGGACTTGATACACCCGAGGATTCATGTATTGTAAAATTACGGACGTGAAGCTCATATATCACCAGATCCCGCATCTTTAAATGAGGCGATCTGTCATTACCCCAGTCGAAATCATTCTTCACCACCCTGGCCTTAAAAAAGGTGGCATCATCGAACTTCTTCCCCCAGACGCTCTGACCCGCAACTGCCCTTGCATAAGGATCCAGTATGTACCTGTCGGGATCAAACAGAAGTCCCTTGCCCTTATCGTAAGGGCCCTCAAAGCAGTATGCGTATTCAATATTCTCAATATCAAGATCAAACACAAACATCGAGAATACCTTACCGATTTTGTAATTGTCGGGATATTTGAGTTTGGCGAAAGGTTCCTCCTCACGGTGGCGGAACAGACACAGCGTACAGCCGGTTGCATTCACGGAGCTTACGGTAAAGCTTACGCCTCCGGAAGAATAATTGGCTCCCATTCTGTCAAAATACCCCGGACGTACCCTGAAATTATCTATGATATCCGTAGGCATCCATCTATCAATCAACGCCTTCTGTGCTGACATATTATTCCTCCCGTATTTCCAATTATCTTTTCGTGAGCAAACGATTATCCTGTCTTACCGGTCGCCTTTCATAAATTGCTCCGTGGTTTCAAACCACATTTACGCCTGATTAAGATACTACCTGATTCCTTCCGTTTTCCTTGGCCTTATACAGCCTTGCATCCGCGGCATTTATATTATCATCCATCGAAAGCTCCGGCCTGCTCTCGGCCACACCGAAGGACATGGTTACCGAATGATACTGTCCGTCATGTTCCACAAGGATCTCCCTTATCTGGTCGAGCAGTCTTTCCGTTGCAACAGACGCCGCAAGCTCATTCATATTCTCATAAACAAGCAGGAACTCCTCTCCTCCCCACCTTGCCGCGAATCCGTACTGCCTCATATACTCACCCAGGGTTTTGGATACAGATATAAGAACGGCGTCTCCGCATTCATGGCCGTATGTATCATTAAACTTCTTAAAGAAATCAATATCTCCCATGGCCAGAGTATACGGTATCCCTCTGTCGATAAGTTCGGCCAGCTTGCCGGTTCCGTATCTTCTGTTGTATATACCCGTAAGAGCATCCTTCTCAATAAGCTTTCTTAAGGAACCCCTGAGCTTAAGGGTAAGCCTTCCCATTTCTCCCAGCTCGTCTGTCCTCTGTACTACAACGGTATCTATATCTGTCGCCAGATTGCCCTCGGCGATCTCCGAGAGGAATTTCATTATCTTCTTGATTATATCGATAAGCCCCGAGGTAAAATGCATTATAAACCATGCCGTAACAAACAGCGTAAGAAGTATGATGAGCAGATTACGCAGGACCGATTTCCTCACCATAACGCTTACCCCGTCCGCGGGAATCGCCGTTCCGATCATACCCAGACACGTCAGACCGTCCCATGACATGATAGGCATATAATAGGCGAAATACCTCTCATCCCCGATGAGCACATTATTGTAAAAACAGCCCGTGCGGTTATTGACAACGGTATTGAGTATTGTCGAATTAACGCCCTTGTTAACCATCCGGTTGCCTTCTGCATCCTCTATGGTCGTAAGCACTCTGGTGTCATAAAAGAAAAGTGATATCTCGACTCCCGTATCCGCTTTAATCTTATCAATAAGCCCGGTATCGTTGCTGAGCAGAACGTCGCCTTTGTAGAATTCGACATCACCGTCCACTATGATCACGTTATAATCGCCTTCATATGATGTTTCGTAGGCGGACAGCACGGCAACGCCGACATTTCTTAAGTTGTCACTTACTTCCTTCTGGATATTTCCCCTCAGCGTATAGGAGCTGTATATCATCATCACTATTCCGAAAAGGAACAGAGGAAGGAGGGCAATGTAAAGGAAGCTTCCATACAGGCTTCGGGAGCCTTTGATCTGTTTAATATGTACTAATTTCATTCTTTATCCCGGCTGATCATGTGTATGAATATACTGTTCAGAGCATAACGGAATAAATGCTTTACCGTCATTCTCCTATGATAGTATAGCACACTTGGCTTTTGTTGACATTTTTTTTCGTGAAAAATATAATGTTGACATGGATAATCTTACTATTTCGGAAAAAAGAACAGGCATGGTGCTTATGGCAGCCATAACCTGTATTGCCACGATGGCGGTACGGATTCCCACTCCGGGTACGGGATATGTTAATCTCGGGGACGGATTCGCACTGGCATGCGGGATCATACTTGGCCCCGTGGCAGGCTCGATAGCTGCCGGTACCGGATCCGCGCTGGCCGATCTGATAGGGGGATACTCATCCATAGCACCGGCCACCTTTGTGATCAAGGCCTTTCTGGCTACGGGAGCCGCGATCTGTCATATGCTGCTTTCGGGCCGGTCACGCATGGGTTCCTTTAACTATATAAACACGGCCATTGAAGGGGCCGTGGGAGAACTCATCATGATCTCAGGCTATTATCTGTATGATGTTGCCCGTATTATCTACGGCAACAGCCGGCTTAACCGTAACATACTCATACAGGCCCTTAAGGATTCGGCCATCTCGCTCCCCTTTAACTGCCTTCAGGCATCGATAGGAATAATAACAGCGATAATCATTACTCCTCTTATGGCAAGGCTTATGTTCAGGAGCAAATAGGATCATTTCATCTCTTCACCGTTAGGGTCGAGCAGACGGTTTGAGTGAAATCTGTAATCACCGTCCTCCTTATCCTGTCCCGGGTCACGTCTTCTCATAATAACATTCCACAACGCGTTGCTGCCTTCCTTTTTATAGAATATACTGTAAAGCCTGTTTGAATCATAGGAACCGGCTACACATGTTATGTTAACCGGGATATTCTCCGCTTCTTTGTCAAAATCCTCCGGTATAAGATATACCTGCTGAAGATAGGGATTAACATCCCTCAGGTTGAAATATGCCGACATCTTTTCAAGCTGTTTCCCGCTAAGCTGAACACCCTCCACCTGATAATCACCGTTTCTTATACTGTCCCCGGCGGCCTTAGTCTCTGCGGTATCATTTGTTTCCTCAGTATCATTTATTTCTTCCGCATCTCCGCTAAGATGCAGTGAAGGATAAGTATCCTCATCCTTCACCTGCGGGCTGCCGGTAAGAGGTATGACAGGCTCCTGATCCAAAATACCGGGAGCCTTCATACACCCCGTAAGCCATACGGCAAAAACCGTTATACTTAAATATACGCCAAAAAGTATTGCACGTCCTAAGCCGCAGTTCTTTCCTGTATTTCTCATAACACCTCACGTAGAACAGAGAATTTCATCAGAAAGTCATACATAACCGTCCGGATACAGATATATGTTATATTTGCTGTCCGGACAGTTACCAGATATTACTCAGGCCTGCCTGTATGCGACAAGCTCACCGTCCGATTCGTCAATGGTTATAACATCTCCCTCCGACACATTTCCGCTCAGTATGAGCTTTGCGCTCAGGGTTTCCACCGTCTTCTGCAGGAACCGCTTAAGAGGTCTTGCCCCGTACACCGGATCGTATCCTCCGTCTGTAATATGTGCGCGCGCCGCTTCCGTAAGCCTGATGCTGAGGTTCCTGTCGGACAGTCTCTTATTAAGATCCGAAACCAGCAGTTCTACTATACCGCTTATATTGTCCTTCGTGAGAGGCTTGAACATTATCATTTCATCCAGACGGTTTAAAAACTCGGGCCTGAAATGCGCTCTCAGGTCATTCATGACCATTTCCTCAGCCTCAGACTTAATATTCCCGTTCTCATCTATCCCGTCAAGCAGGTATTCGGAGCCTATATTGCTCGTCATGATAAGGATGGTATTCTTGAAATCAACCGTCCGTCCCTGCGAATCGGTAATACGTCCGTCATCGAGAACCTGAAGCAGCACATTGAACACATCCGGATGCGCCTTCTCCACCTCATCGAAGAGCACTACGGAGTACGGCTTTCTCCTGACAGCCTCTGTCAGCTGGCCGCCCTCCTCATAGCCCACATATCCGGGAGGCGCCCCGATAAGCCTTGATACCGAATACTTCTCCATGTACTCGGACATATCTATCCTGACCATGTTATTCTCATCATCGAAGAGACTCTGTGCCAATGACTTGGCCAGCTCCGTCTTTCCCACACCGGTAGGCCCCAGGAACAGGAAGGAACCTATAGGCTTAGACGGATCCTTTATTCCCGCCTTGCTCCTTATTATTGCCTCCGATACCCTGGTCACCGCTTCATCCTGCCCGATCACACGCTTATGCAGCTCCTCGTCAAGATGAAGGGTTTTGGAGCGCTCGGATTCCGTCAGCTTGGCAATCGGAATGCCGGTCCAGCGTGAGATTATCTTTGCTATCTCTTCATCGGATACGTTTTCATGTACCAGACCGCCGTCCCCTGACTTTATCTGCTTCTCTTCTGTTTCAAGAGTCCCGGTAAGGCGCGGGATGATATCATACTGAAGCTCTCCGGCTCTGGCATAATTGCCGTCCCTCTGGGCTATGGCAAGCTCATTCTTCGCATCCTCTATATCCTGTCTTAAATTCTGAAGCTTCTCAACCGATGCCTTCTCATTCTCCCATTGAGCCATGCGGTTGGTAAGCTCCTCTGTTTTCTCGGCGAGCTCCCTGTTAAGCGCCTCCAGTCTCTCTTGACTCAGCCGGTCGTTTTCCTTCTTCAGAGCCTCTGCTTCGATCTTAAGCTGGGTAACCTTACGGTTAAGCTCATCAAGCTCCGTGGGCATGGAATTAAGCTCTGTCTTAATGAGCGCACAGGCCTCATCCACAAGGTCTATGGCCTTATCCGGCAGAAACCTGTCCGAGATATATCTGTGGCTAAGGGTCGCTGCCGATACAAGGGCTGAATCCGTAATTTTAACATGATGGAAGTTCTCATACCTCTCCTTTAATCCTCTAAGGATGGAGATCGTTTCCTCCACCGACGGCTCATCCACCATGACAGGCTGGAAACGGCGTTCAAGCGCAGCATCCTTCTCGATATACTGCCTGTACTCATCAAGTGTGGTGGCGCCTATGCAGTGAAGCTCTCCTCTTGCAAGCATGGGCTTAAGCATATTACCGGCATCCATCGCACCGTCTGTCTTGCCTGCTCCGACTATTAAGTGAAGCTCGTCAATGAACAGGATGATCTCTCCGTCCGACTGCCTTACATCCTCAAGCACCGCCTTAAGACGCTCCTCGAATTCACCCCTGTACTTGGCACCTGCAACAAGCGCACCCATATCAAGCGAGAATATTTTCTTATCCTTTAGATTCTCAGGTACGTCTCCGCCGGCTATACGCTGCGCAAGTCCCTCAACCACTGCTGTTTTTCCGACACCGGGTTCGCCGATAAGCACGGGATTATTCTTGGTCTTTCTCGACAGTATCCTTATGACGTTCCTGATCTCATCGTCTCGTCCGATAACGGGATCCATCTTCTGCTCCCTTGCCCTTGATACCAGCTCTACACCGTATTTTTCGAGGGTGTCATAGGTTGCTTCCGGATTATCGCTGCTGACGCGCTGGTTGCCCCTTACCGCCTGAAGTGCCTGAAGAAAACGCTCCCTGGTAATGCCGAATTCGGTAAACAGAGCCTTCATTTCACGATCGGGATGAGCTATCAGTGACAGCATCAGATGCTCAACCGAAACATATTCATCACCGAACAGCTTAAGCTCCTTCTCGGCAGACAGTACAGCATCATTAAGCTGCTGGCTCCAGTATCTCTTCCCGCCCTGAACCTTGGGACGCCCGTCAATAACCTTCTGAACTGCGTTTTTAAAATAAGGGAGGTTTATTTCCATCTTCTCGATCATCTTGGGAATAAGCCCGTCCTCCTGCTGCAGCAGCGCAAGTAACAGATGCGCCTGCACCATTTCCTGATTGCCATTCTCCATGGCTGTCTGTTCAATGTCATTTAATGCCTCACGGCTCTTCTGTGTAAACAAATTGATATCCATAAAACCTCACCTCCCGCAAAAAATGATAACTGTCCGGGACAGACTCAGATACCTTTATCTGCTATCCTGAACAGTTACATCATACACCAATTATTAGCACTCGTCAAGGGTGAGTGCTAGTAATTTACAGATCTTCTTTTATTATCTCCATCAGTGAGTCTTTTTCACCCTCGTCATCCATGCCGTTCATTTCCGATACAATACGGTTCGCCTGATTGGATATCACCTGTTCGAAGTAGTTTCTCACTGTTCTTGCGTTGCCGAAGGACTCGCCTTCTTCAGCCCTTAATTGTGAAATCCGTGCAAGCAGGAGCGGCTTAAGCGAAATATTAACCCTGTAATCCTGCTCCTTAACCCTTGTCATGAATATACGCAGCAGCTCCTCATCACTGTAATCATCGAAATGGATATATCTGTTAAAGCGGGATCTGAGGCCGGGATTGGAATCAATGAATTTCTCCATAAGGTCCGGATAACCCGCGACTATAACAACAAGTCTGTCCCTGTTATCCTCCATCATCTTAAGCAGAGTATCAATAGCCTCCTGTCCGTAATCCCCTTCCCTGTCGCTCACAAGAGTATAAGCTTCGTCTATGAACAGCACTCCGTCAAGGGCCGACTCCACAACCTCCCTGACCTTCTCGGCGGTCTGTCCCATATAACCTGCCACGAGACCTGCCCTGTCTGTCTCAATAAGATGACCCTTATTAAGTATACCCAGCGAACCGTAGGCCATCGCTATTTTGCGGGCAATGGTAGTCTTGCCGGTCCCGGGATTACCGGTGAATACCATATGCCTGGAAATCTCGGGAGTCTTAAGTCCGTGACTTTCCCTCATCTTCTGAACCGTAAGGAGATTAACTATATCATGTACCTCCTTCTTAACGCCCGCAAGACCTGTAAGACTGTCGACCTCTGCAAGTATCTGCCTGACATCCTTTCTCGCCACATTGCTTTCCCGGGAAAACAGAGTGGCGTTTTCCATTTCCATCTGTTCCCGTAAAGTTATGTGTTTTCTTGCATTTTCCTTTATCTGTTCTTTCTCTTCGTCTATCCTGTCTGTATCTGTGATGATACCGACAGCGCCCGGTATCCGTCCTCCGAATTTGTCACTTTTGTAAGCCACCTCTCCCGTGGCCAGTTCATCGTTTTCCTCCACTCCCCCGATATAGCGCATACACACGTTGGTAAAATGCTGCAGCAGCATCACCGGATACTGTAGTCTCTTGCCATCGCAGTTTATCACTATATTGGCTATAAGAATAAGTGTGTTCAGCAGCTCTCTCGTACTTACAAGATAACACTTGCCTCCGAGGTTTGCATCCTTTTCGCCCTTGGCGATAACCATGATGCATTTGGGAACATGTCTTATGACACTGTTCTCGCCCGTTATGTCATTTCCGTAATTTTTCTTAAGAAAATCCTCATCGATCAGTATCTGGAATATCTCATTTATCATGCGTATTTCCGACTGGGATACCATCCCGTCGCATGACGCCATAAAATAAGCTATATTCAATGCATTGTTCCTGAACATGTCAAACAGCTCATCAGGACTGTAGCCGCTGTTTACTCCGCAATACATCCTGCATATGTCCCTGCATTTTCTTAATGCCTTAAAAGTCGCATCCATGATCCACGCTCCCTTCAGGTAAGCAGTACTGTCACCCTGCCTTACCTGAGATCAATATGATATCTGTTCATAAGGATCCCGTTTATTTCCGCATCCTCAAGATATTCAAAGCCAAGCTTTCCGCACAGTCTGACGGAAGGAAGATTCTCCTGCCGTACGAAACAGTTAAGTCCCTGCATCATGAGAACACTCCCCGCATAATCAACTATGGCCCTGCAGATCTCTGTGGCATATCCTCTGTTCTGCCGTTCCCTTTCTATAACATATCCAAGCTCTGCCTCATCATATCCTTCCCTGTTGCTGATACCGGCCCGTCCGACCACCCGTCCCGTATCTGTCTCTTCCACGATCCACAGCCCGTATCCGAAGAAGCCATACTGATTCTTAATATAGCTTTCCGTATATGCAAGCTCATCTTCCCTGTTTTCAAACAGGTCCTCGGTATACAGCGTAACAGACGGTTCTGCATATATTTCATACAGCCGGTCCACATCCGCAGGAGTTATTTCCCGGAGCCTTAGCCTCTCTGTTGTAAGTATTGTCCACGGAAGATGTTCGTGCCTCTGATACATCTTTATGATAAAATCCGCATCCAGCCCGTCAAAGCCCTGGATTATGCATTCCGCATCCGACGGACCTTTAACGGTCGCATCATGAACCCCGGGTGTATCCTCCGCACCTTCCCCCGAGCCCGTTCCGGCATCTTCATAATAAACATAGCCCATACCTTTTTCCCGGGCAAACAGAATCCCCGGCATGCAATCGGTCACAAGATATGAGCTTACTTCCCTTTCAGGCGGGAGCGCCTTACCGTTTTTATTATCTTCCCCGGGAGCTTCTCCTGTTAAAACGTCACCCGCAGCCGCATAAGGAACGATTTCTATCCCGTTAAGCCTTACGTCAGGCAGAAAGTGGTCAAGTCCCGTATATCCGAAATACTTTAAGATTATATACAATCTTTCCATTTACGTTTCTATCTGTTCTTTTCCAGCATGAACTTTATGAACTCTCTTGGCGGAAGAGGACGTGAAAAGTAATAGCCCTGTATATACTCGCAGCCCAGATTGATGAAGCGGTTAAAGGTCCTCTCCTCTTCCACCCCTTCAACCAGGATATCCTTCTTCATTTCATGGAGCATGTTAACCGTGTTCTTTATAACGATCCACATCTGGGGATCATCCATTTCATCCACGAAGCTCTTATCCAGCTTAACAAGATCAAAGGGCAGGGATATGACCCTCTTTATATTGGAATAACCTGTTCCGTAATCATCGAGGGAGAATCTGATACCTTTTTCATAGAGACGCTTCATGTTCCTGTCAACCATCGCGGCATCGAAGTCGGCCGATGTCTCCGTCATCTCCAGATTTATCCTGTCCGGCGAAAGCTTATATTTGTCCAGTGTTGTAAGAACCTTATATACCAGATCCGTCTCGACGCACTGCGCTGCAGAGAGATTGATCTCGATATATTCAAGTCCCATCTTTTCAAGGTCACACTTGCTCATAAACTCGCATACGGCATCAAGTACATAATCACCTATCTGGTGAATGGCTCCGCTTGCTTCCGCGGCAGGAATGAACAGCCCGGGAGAAACGAAACCGTATTTATCGTCAATAAGTCTTATGAGCGCCTCGGCAGAGACGAACTTCATCTTTTTCGCATCATAGATCGGCTGGTAATACATCTGGAATTTCTTCTTCTGTATTGCATCCGCAATAACATCGTCCAGCTCACTCTTAAGCTTGAAATCATCACTGTTTATTACCTCGGAGAGCATTACCGCCCTTTTTTCTTCCGGAAGCACCGAATTGAAGGTATTCTCGAAATTAACCACTCCCTCATAGGTATCTATATCCTCCGGACATCTTACAATACAGCACCTGCAGTCAAGCTCGGTCTTAAAATGCTGGACATCGAAGGGCTTCACAAGGTTATCCACCATGGCGTTCGCCACCGTCATGATGACCTCCATATCATTTTCCGTGGTAATGACCGCAAAGAGTCCGTTCTGCAGATAATAGATATCGGACGTAAGCTTATAAACGCTGCCTGTCTTTGTTATCTTAAGTCCCGCTTCCTTAAGCATCGCATTGAATCTGTCCATGCCAAGATATGTCCTTAAGACCTGGCAGTTATTTATACTTATATAAATGATATTTATGGCGTGGTTTGTTTCGAAGGCTTTCCTGACAGCAACAAGAGATGCACTGTAGCTCTGTACTCCGCTTAAGGGATCGAGCATCTCCTCACCCCTTTGCAGTATGGTACTTATAATGAGTACCACAACAGCCGAACCGAACATCTCAACCAGCAGCCACGGGAAGATCAGCTGAAGGACAACTGTGACAAGGCTTACCGGAAGCTGTGTCATCAGCGCAAACAGCCTGTCCTTTGTGATCAGTCTCTTATATCTGATCATTATCACCCAGCTTGCTATAACATATCCGATCGCTATTATATAGAGGACAGGGCTTGCCGCACCTCTTGTATATTTGCAGTTATCGTCAAAAAAGAATATCAGGTGCGTAAGCGGATTGGTCAGAATAAGAAAAAGGCTGACTGCACACGGGATCATAAACGCGATGCATTTCTTTCTGTCTCTTATATATATATGCCACACTCCCACATATGAGATCACATAGAGGATATATGCTACGGGAGTTATATTTCTTGAAATGAAATAGATATAATTGATAAAGCTTCTTATCCCGTTATTATCCGGGGAAATGGGAATAAGCTCACCGAACATTCCGGCAAACAGATCCGTAACCGTAGACACGGCTATGCATAGCAGCATAACGCAGAACAGCTGGTTTGAACGCCCAAGATACAGCTTTCTTGTCATTATCGATATAGCCAGTATGATCAGAATTACAAGAGCACATATGTCAAAATTAAGTATACCCATCGTTGTTTCTCCCAAAAAAGTCACACAGCTACGATTATTATACACCATTGGAATGACCTTTGTCACATACTTTATAAAGTGTCATGCAAAAGACCGGAATATGATAACATATCGGAAATTTGGTAAAAAATCAGCAAAAATCACAAAAAACATTAGAAATTTTCAGCAAAAAGGTGTTACAATAGATTTGTCGGAGGTGTCTTTTTTATAAACAGGAGAGAAAATATGTACAATGTGAATGATATGGTTGTTTACGGTAATCAGGGAGTATGCGAGGTGGTAAATATCGGCACCCTGTCCATGTCCATGGTTGACAGAAAGAAGAAGTATTATACTCTCCGTCCGGTTTATCAGCGCGAAGCCGCTGTATACGTGCCCGTCGACAATGTTACGGCGGTAATGCGTCCGGTCATTTCGAAAGAAGAAGCCGAGGAGCTTATAAGCAAGATCCCCGACATCGATTATGTATGGATACCCAACGAGCAGGAACGCGAAACACAGTACAAGGACGCTCTGCGCACCTGTGACTGTGAAGAACTCGTTAAAGTGATAAAAACCCTCTTCAAGCGTAAGAAGACACGTCTTGATGAGGGCAAAAAGGTTACCGTGGTGGATGAGCGATACTTCCGCCAGGCCGAGAACCAGCTCTACGAGGAGCTGGCTTATGCACTCGGAATGGACAAAAAGGATGTAGGGGCATATATCACCAAACGGATAAACGGCAAATAGCTTACATCTCCAGCAGCTGTGCTATCTCTTCCTTCATTGAGGCATTGCGTTCCGTGATCATAAGCTCATCCTTATACTTCATGTACCGGTCGCAGCCATGTCTTGCAATGAATCTTGAGGTATGCGGATTAACGGTCATCTCAGTGACAAGGATCAGCATCTCATTTCCGTCCTTATACGCCCCGGAAGCAAAATCAAACAGTCTTTCAAGCTCTTCCCTGACAGCGATGCTGCGTTCCTTCACAGCCGTAAGCTGCATATTGTAATCCCTTCTTACAGCCTCAAAGGCCTGCTCCTCCTTAAGCGCGTTCTTATACGCCGCATCCATAAACCTTATGCATGAACGTTTAACCCTTTCAGTCTCCTTCGACAGGGCCGAAGCCTTCTTAAGTGAATTAAGCTCCTTCCTTAAGCTCTCGCCCATTTCAAGAAGACGTGAGAGAACCCTGTCATTCTCCTTTTCTTCCTTCAGCTTCTTTAGCATCGGATTGAGTGCGGCAAGATAATCCGAATCGTTAAGATTGTTTCTCGTATCCGCTATCACCCTGTCCATAAGCATCGACAGAAGGGACAGTCTCTCATCAAAGCCTGCTGCCGCCGCCTTCTTTACAACCTCCTGTGATGCGCCGGACGTAAGTATCTCTTCAACCCTGTAATCCCTCTTGTATTTATTGTACAGTTCATAATATGCGGCGAATTCCTTAACCACCGAATCGTTCCTTATATACTGGTCTATAAGGGTATCATCGACAGGAAGCATGGCATCCTCATAAAGCTTAAGTATTTCAGACAGATCTTCCCATCCTCTTGCCGTCACGTAGGCGCGTCCGTTAACAGTATTCTCTATCATGTAGAAATACTCCCTCTTAAGATCAAGGAAGCTTATTATTGCGGGATGGATTCCCTGTTCAAGCGCGTATTCCTTCCATACTCTGTAATCCGCCTCGACGTTCATGACCTTAAGCCTGTCAAGTACCGCCACATCGAATTCCCGTACCGCTCTGTTGAATTCCTGGGGATTGCCGGCAGTGACTATAACCCAGCCTTCCGGAACCTGATGGCGTCCGAAAACCTTATACTGAAGGAACTGGAGCATGGACGGAGCCAGTGTTTCGGATACACAGTTGATCTCATCAAGGAACAGTATTCCTTCCTTTATCCCGGTTTCCCGCATGGTCTCATAAATACTTGCTATTATCTCGCTCATCGTATATTCGGTCACATCATATCCAATGCCCTCATATTCCTCATGCTTTATAAACGGAAGACCGATCGCGGACTGCCTGGTATGATGTGTCATCGAATATGATACAAGCGCTATGTTAAGCTCCTGGGCTATCTGCTCCATTACCGCAGTCTTGCCCACTCCGGGAGCCCCCAGAAGAAATACAGGTCTCTGTCTGACGACCGGGATCACATATTCACCGAATTCCCCCTTCGTAAGATACAGCTTAACCGTCTGTTTTATATATTCCTTAGCCTGTCCTATGTTCATTCTCTTCTCCTTCCTCTTTATCCTCTTCCCTGAGTATATAATCCTCATCCAGCTCAACCCTGATACCCCACCACGGTACCTCGGGCTTCGTTTCATTATTCACAAAGACAAACATGCAGTCATAATCCGGCGCCTTTCCGGGGTAAATCCCGAATCCGTCCGTGAAGTAGATAAGTCCCTTGAAATTATCGAATTCATTATCTTCAATAAGACCGTCCACATATTCAAATGCCGGTCTGAAATCGGTTCCCCCGTAACCGGTCAGCTTACCGCCCGCGATATAATCATCGAATTCCCGTTCATTTGTGATCTTCACATCCGAACGCACCTCGCTGTCACACTGGATTATATGTACATTAACCTTGCTCGCAAGGCTCTCGCTTCCCTTAAGTATATCATAGGTCTTCTTAAGGAACGCTCTAACTGTAGCTCCCATGCAGGAAGCGGAAGTATCAAGCACTATGGCAAAATCACGAACTCTCTTCTCATCCCTGAACTCAAGCGGTTCTATAAGCGGCATGTTTCCGTAATGTTCCAGACCGTAGGTATAATAAATGTAATCAAATTCCTCGTCGTTAACCTTAAGTTCCTCGCCCATTACGGTAAAGCGCTCAAGCAGTCTCTTATAATCATACTTCTTTTTTGTGGTATCTATAAGATTCTTTATAAGACTCTCGGATCCGTTCCCGGCTTTGGAGAAGGTTCCCAGGTCCGTTCTGATCCTGCGGCTTATCTTCTTCCATGCCTCTTCCGATATCTCGTAATTCTCAGCCTTTCGCCAGTAAATATGGCGGTCCTGCGCAAACAGTTCCGTCATCTTTATCCTGTCTGCTTTGGACAGCGGATTGACAAGAAGATATTTATATATCTTTTCAGCTGTCAGTGAGGGAACCTCCTTAACAATACCCTTCAGCATCCAGACCCTGTCGCTGTCATCATGGAGCGTAAAATCGGGAACCTCCAGCTCCATGATGATATTTTCCACCGCAATATCACAGGCCATATCCCAGACCTCATCATCAACCCTGTCATAATTAAAGGAATGGTTGAATATGCAGTGCAGAAGGGAGTGAAGGTACATCCTCGTAACGGCGTTATCATCCTTAAGGTAGGAATTAAGCAGAAACCTGCTGTCGTAATAAAACCTGTCCCCGTCCGGTGCCACGCCGAAAAGACCTGTCTTTTCCTCACGCTTCAGCCTGTTCAGCGCAACATCCATGAAGCGCATGTTCACAATTATGGTATCGGATGCAAGGCGGAGAAGCTCCGCGGCTTTTAACGATATTTTTTTGTCTGCGTTCTGTTCATCTGTGGTAGACATTTCGCCGGTTCCTCGTGCTCTATGGCTTTATCCCTGTTTATGCCATCACAGGGAATCCTCCCACTTCGTGGGTCCCTCCTTGTGATAACAGAAAAGCAGATGCCCTTAACATCTGCTTCCCTCACCCTGATATGATCCATTTGTTTCACGTAACAATATACAGGCCTTCCCCTGTACCGCGTGAATCCACCGTCAAAAGGATCCCCTCTCCCTTAGACAGCTTCTATAACATATCCGTTTACTCACTTTATTACAATACATCTGCAGTTTGTATTGCAATAAAGGAAATCCGGATATCAATTCTGTATTGAACTCACAAAACCTTCGTATGCCTTCTTCAGCATCTCTTCAATTTCTCCGGTCCCCATGCTCACCCTTTTCGCCGCAACCAGTGTGGCGACCCCGTGTGTGAACATCCAGACCATCCGGAATACTTCCTTTTTCTGATCCGGGGTCAGCTTCTCGGTCTTCGGAAGATTCTCCAGCAGTTCATTGCAGTCTCCCTGCTGAAGGAACTCATTCAGATCGCCCGTCTCATATTCATCGATATCCGCAATAAGCTTGAACAGATGCTTTTCCCTGCAGGCCATCTCGATATATGCCATTCCCATTGACAGATATACCGGCTGTCCCTTCTCCCTGCTTTTCAACATGTGATCCGAAAACAATTCCGCACTTTTATAGAACAGCTCTTCCTTCAGCATATCCATGTTTTCATAAGCACGGAATATCGGCTGTGTCGAGCTCCCCAGTCTTTCCGCCAGCTTTCGCGCGGTGACGTTCTCGAAACCATTCTCCCTGGTCATTTCAAATGCTGCGTTCAGCACCATGACCCTGGACACTTTTTCTTTTGGAGGCATGTGATTTCCCCTTCTTAATCGCCCTGGATGTCGGACAGATCCATAATGATCCCCGGCTTCTCTCTTTCCGGTCCGGTTCCCTAAGCCGGTCCGTATACTCCACTCAAAAATTTCCCCTTTGATGAGACATGCATAAAATTTCACTGATATGTATCACGGTTATGCATTTTTGTTATATAACGATGTTATTGTACTATACCGTTTTTTTTATGTCAATACGGAAATCCAAAAAAATCACGCTCAGAATACCGCGGTTAACACATCTTGCACTTCCGGTAAGGAATGATATAATAATATAGATAACATAATTCCGAGGAGTCATCATGGATAACACTGAGATGCTTACCTTATACAAGCTGATAATCCTTTACATGCTTTCCAAGGTTGATTACTCTCTTACAAGGATACAGCTGTTTAATTATATTCTTGACAAGGAATATACGGATTTCTTTACACTTCAGGAGGTCATGTCCGAGCTTGTTGATAACGGACTGGTCGAGACGAAATCGGCCAGAAACGCTTCGCATCTTCTTATTACCCCCAAGGGGCGCGAAACCTTCGAGCTTCTCAAGAATGATATAAGCGAATCGATAAGGGAAGAGATAGATACCTATCTTAAGGAAAATGATGTACAGCTGAGAAATGAAGTGTCCATTTCGGCTGATTATTACAAAAATACCTTTGGTGAATACATAGCCGAACTCAATGCGAAGGAAAGAAACACCGATGTGCTCAGTATAAAGATCGCACTTCCAAATGAGGAAGTAGCCTCAGCGATATGCACCAACTGGCAGAAGAAGAATCAGGATGTGTATGCGTATCTGATGGAATGCCTATTGTGATCTGAGCTTTTTCATATGCTCTCTGATCTTTACTTCATACCCGTTTCCGGAGGGTCTGTAGAATTCCCTTCCGTTAAGTTCATACGGCAGATACTGCTGTTTCACATAATTACCCGGATAATCGTGGGCGTACAGATAGCCCTCGCCGTGTCCCAGCTTATAAGCCCCTTTATAGTGCGCATCCTGAAGATGTACCGGAATGGTCACATTCGGAGTCTCCTGAACTGCTCTCATAGCCTCCTCTATCGCAACAACACTGGCATTGCTCTTTGGAGCCGTCGCAATATATGCAACAGCCTGTGACAGTATTATCTGAGCCTCGGGCATTCCGACACGTTCAACAGCCTGTGCTGCCGCCGTTGCCACCACAAGAGCCTGCGGATCCGCATTGCCCACATCCTCTGAAGCGCAGATCATCATCCTTCTGGCAATAAATGTCACACTTTCTCCGGCGTTTAACATCCGTGCAAGATAGAACACCGCCGCATCGGGATCCGAACCCCTCATGGACTTTATGAAGGCCGAAATTGTATCATAATGGTTATCACCTGTTTTATCGTATTTAACAACCCTCTTCTGAATACACTCCTGTGCCACCTCAAGAGTGATGTGTATCTTCTTATCCTCACTCCGCTCTGTCGTCAGTATACCAAGCTCAACAGCATTAAGGGCAGTACGGGCGTCCCCGTCAGCCATATCGGCAAGGAAGTTCCGGGCATCCTCATCAATGACCGCATCATAGCTTCCCATGCCCTTGACCTCATCATATACGGCCCGTCTGATAAGCTCCTTTATATCATCAACGGACAGCGGTTTTAATTCAAATATTATGGAGCGCGAAATAAGAGCCCCGTTAACCTCGAAATAAGGATTCTCGGTAGTGGCTCCTATAAGGATCACCGTACCGTCCTCCACAAACGGAAGCAGATAATCCTGCTGCCCCTTATTGAAACGGTGGATCTCATCTATAAAGAGAATGGTCTTCTTATTGTACATGCCAAGGGTGTCCTTAGCCTTTGCCGTAACCTCCTCCATATCCTTCTTGCCGGCGACGGTTGCGTTAAGCTGCGTGAACTCCGCACTTGTGGTATTGGCAATGACCTTTGCAAGCGTGGTCTTCCCGGTCCCGGGCGGGCCGTAGAAAATGATGGAACTGAGCTTATCCGCCTTTATCGCCCTGTAAAGAAGCTTATCCTTTCCGATGATATGCTGCTGTCCCACCACCTCGTCCAGAGTAGTCGGACGAAGCCTTGCCGCAAGCGGTGAATCCTTTTCCTTATTCTGTTCACTCATATATGAGAACAGATCCATATTACTTAATATCCTCCGTCAGTATGTATCCTTCAGGCTCCTTATAACCAGCTGCTGTTCCAGCTCATAACCGTTCTGTATCTGCGGAGAGCCGTACTGAAGATACCTTATATCGGCCTTCTTAAGCCTTATCGCCTTTTCCCTCTTTGATGTAAGATGGAAGAAATTATCGGAAAAGATCGCATCTGCCTGCTTAAGATCCAATTCAACAAAGGCTGCGAAGCCTCCCGACATCATTCTTATAACATACTCATCCACCAGCTCGATCACAGAGTAGGAGATGGATGAGAGATCAAGAGCCAGCCTCTTGTAAGGCACGAACACCTCTGTCTCCGTGGAAACCACGTTCCCTTCCTCATCTATGAAGTTGGCTTCCATGAATACACGGTTTTCAAGTCCTTCTATATAAGGTGTATAGTTTATCTCACACACCTTTACGGCTTCAAAGGGCTTGATCTCGACCTCATATTCAACCTCGTGCAGAAGCCTGAACTCAAAGGTCTGCAGGCTCACCCTCACGCGCCTTACCTCAATATCCCTTGTTTCATTCTGAACATAGACCGAGGCGACACTGCCCTCCCTGTAAATGGAGCCGGCCACCGATGCATAGAAGCCCTTGGCCATATACTGGAGCGCCTTGAACCTTCCGTAATAATCAATGCTTGAGCAGGATGCAACCGGCCAGCTGTCATTCAGCTGCCAGAAGAGCGACCCCATGCATCTGCCCCTGTTCCTTCTCATATGCTCGACAGCCTTTTTGACTGTCAGCCCCTGCATTATCTGTGTAATATACAGCAGGCTTTCGAAATCCTTGGGATACAGGAACTCCTCCGACAGGTACTTAAGCATGCGCCCGCCTGCGCCCGGCTCCTTCACATGGCTTTCCATGACCTCTGAGAAAATATTCCTGTCCGATTCCCTTGTAAATGATTTTACCGTCTTTATTGACGGATATGACAGGAAGCCAAACGCCGAGCAGAATCTCATTTCGTGATCGTAATATGCTCTCACCGGTTCTCCGTCACCCCACACACCGAAGAAATGCGAATCTCCGTGCGCCTCATCCGACGGTTTTACAAAGTTGCCTCCGCTTGACGGTGTTGACGGCCAGTAGAAGGTCGACGGAGCATAACGCTCCATGATGGCAGGAACCATATCCTCAAATATTTTTTTGTAATCATCCATAAGAGGGCCTGAATGTCCTGAGAACTGTTCATCCTCAACCCAGTCCTTCTCTATTCCGCTGTTACCGCATATAAGTCCAAGGCAGGCATGGCTTCTTAACCTCTTTATGTTATCTGTGATCTCTGCCTCTATATTTTTCCTGAAATCCTCATTCAGTTCATATACATTATCCGCAAACATCAGATCCTGCCAGACGATGAGTCCGTATTCATCGCACAGATCATAGAAGGTATCCGACGGATAATATCCGCCTCCCCAGACCCTCAGTGTATTAAAATTACTCTTTACACAGCTCTTAAGCAGATAATCTATCTTCTCCTTTGTGATAAAGGAATATATGGAATCCTCGGGAACATAATCAGCTCCCATGGCAAATATCTTAATGCCGTTTACCTTAAAACAGAATTCCGTACCGTATCTGTCCGGTTCACGGCTTACCGTTATGGTCCTGAGGCCGATCCTGTATGTCTTGCTGTCCCACTGGTTGCCGTTCATATCAAGGGCATAGATGCTTACCGTATACAGCGGATGCTCACCGAAGCCGTTTGGCCACCACAGTCTCGGACTTTCTATTTCCATGTTCATGGAGCACTGTCCGCCTATCATGGTTTCGGTGATGGCGGATATGCGGCCTTCCGGAGATATAAGCTCAGCCTGGATGATAAACGGGTCGTTCCTGAACACCTCTGCGGATACGTTTATCTCAAGAGTAACATTCTTCTTGTCATGATGCTGGATTATCTCAGCTTCATCCAGCTTTATATAGCTGTACCCCACAAGGTCGATGCTCCTCCATATACCACAGTCCGGGAGCTGTGCCGCGTGCATCCAGCCAAACATGCTGTGTGACTTGCGAAGATACTGGTTCCCTTCCGTACATCCGCCGGGGACATAGTTTACTTCCTTATTGAGCCCGTGATGAATGTTTTCTATATATTCAAGGGGAGAATCTATCTCTATGGTGATCCTGTTACCTACCGGGCGAAGGTAACCCGTTATATTGAAATAGTAGGTACGGTGCATGTTTTCCGTACGCCCTATAGGCATATCATTTATATAGATCTTTGCAAGAGTATCTATACCCTTACAGCATAAATATATCCGCTCCTGGGACATAAGCTCCGGCATTACCTCGAATTCCCTTGTAAAATAGAAATCGCTGTAAAACATTTCCTTTGTCGGATACTCATTCAATCCGAAGAACGGATCCTGAAGTCTGTGCTGCACGAGCAGCGCAGATAAAACAGAGCCCGGAACCTTTCCCTCAATGTAAGCCTCCGAACCCTTCTCGTTGATTAACCACGTACCGTTTAATGTCTGATAGATCATTCCCTCATTTCCCCTTACTGTTTCACTCCCCGGCACTCCGTACTGATGCGGATATACCTTTTACATTAGATATGCTTTAAGATCTGTCCGATACGCCATTGACCGTGATGGTCATCCCCCTCGGCGTACCATTCTTTCCCTTAAATTAAATATAATTGAAGAAATGAAATTTTTCAACCACTACATCTGCTACCTAAACCGGTCAAAACATCAAATACTATGATTACCGCCGTATAGAGTGAAAAATAGAGCAGATACCGAGGGTTATTATCGGCCATCAGATAGTAAAAAGGAGGGCAGACAAGCTGCAGTATCTTAAGCTGTCTTATATATATGAATACAGGACATATCACGAGCATGGCAAGCAACAGCATGGGGATCAGAGTCGCAAGACTCCTGAGTCCGGGAGTTATCTTTCTTATAATGCTGCAGAAGCAGCAGGATGATAAGAGATACAGTGCCATAAGGACAAGCTCTCTGATAAAATCAACGCCAAGCCCCGTTATCATAAAGGTCACAAAGACCACCAGTCCGCCGTCTATAAGCGCGGTCATAAGATATACATGCTCGAATATCCATCTGTTTCCAACCGGCATCCACGTAAATATTTCTTTATCAAGATCATCCCTGTAATACATGGCTGCCGCAAGCCCTCCAAGAAGAAGAAGGAGAAGAAGCATACCTCTCACCGGCGTAAACAGATATCCGTTTCCGGTATCCTGTATTTTATTTCCGTCATAATCCCTGTATTTAAACAGTGACCCGCTATTCCTGTTATTATCATAATACTTCCTGCAGTCAGAATGGTCCGCACCTCCCCCACCGGCTATACGTAAGTCAATGAAATTCTCAAACAGTGAATACGACAGATCCGAATACATCGATCCGAACAGCTCCATCCTTGCAAGCTGGAGCAGGACGGTATCCTCGCGTTCTATAACGGTTACCGCATTGCCGTCTTTTCCGCCGGCTCTTCCACGGTTATTTTTATCCCCTCTTTTCCCTGTATCCGTTCCGTTCTGCTCTGTAATAAGTCCCTGTGTGAAGGCTGCCACTCTTTCATCATAATCCCGCGGGAAGATCCAGACCGCATCGACACTGTCTATCTCAAGCATTTTAAGAGCCTCTTCCTCACTTGCGCACTCAGAATACAGGAACACCGAGTCATTATCCGTAAGACGGTCTATTATGGCTCCTGCTCCCGAAGCGGTATCCTTGCTGTCTTTGGCAAGATTCACAAGCGCTATCCTTACGATCCCGCTCTCCTGCCCGGCAATAAGCCTGATTCCGAATACAACAAGCGGGATCATACACAGTATGATCACAAAGCTCGGCTTCTTGAACAGCCTCTTATTCAACAGCATGAACAGAACCGCATAATTACTTCTCATTCTGTACCCTCCTGTTAAGCACGAAAGCTGAAATTGCAAGAAATACAGTCATATAGGCAAGCATCATCGCAAGATTTCTTCCCGTATCATTGACAAGAAGGATGTCCGCAAGATATCCGTAAGCCAGACCGGCAGGCTGAAAGCGGGCAGTCTTTCTTATGATCTCCGGAAAGAACGAAAGCGGGTACAGACATCCGCCGAGATATGCAGGCACAACGGCAAACATGAACTGCAGGCTGATTCCGGCGATATAATTATCGGCGGCCAGAAACAGCATGTACTGTGCAGCCGCAAACATAGCTGTTATGGGAATGAAGCCAAGAATAAAATACCTGTAATCCGCAAGAAAGCCCATCCGCCATTCGGGTACATCCACCCCCGATCTGTATATCCCGTAAACGGCAGCGGTTATAAGAGGCAGCAGGCAGATAAGCATCATGCACAGATATGACAGATATTCGGCCAGGATCTGGAGAGGTATTCCGACGCTCTTAAGACGGAGTACAGAGTTAAGAGATGTATCCCTTCTTGTATAGACGGGAGAATATGCAATTCCGAACATCATGACAAGGAAGATCATAAGGCCGCAGATATAGCCTGCATTGGATGAGACTGCATTTCCTTCGTTTATGATCTTCACAGGTTCAAACAGAGTATCTCTCTTCATCACAAGGTTTACATAAAATACATTTATATCGTTTACCGAGCTGTTTATAAGATCCTGTCTTCCCATATCCGCAAGATACTGCTGCAACCCGTAAATTGAATTCTGGGTCTCGCACAGATATCCCGAGATCTCTTCCATAAACTCCTTAACAAGCCCGGTCATTATATCTTCCGATGCATTGGTTGTCACGAGTGTGATCTGCTTGTTCTCGCCGGTCATTACCGAAGCAACAAACCCCTCGGGGATCACTGCATATCCGGATATTTCCCCCTCATTGACAAGGCGGACTGCCTCATCCTCCGTAAGTTCAAGCAGTTCTACGGCAAATCTTGATGAATCAAGGTGCTTCATAGCAGACAGTCCTACCGAAAAATACTTATCATCTATATCTCCGACAACCCCTATCTTAAGCGGTTCATTTTCATCTCTCGAATCATCTGCTCTTCTTACAAGCACAAAAAGAAGAAGCACACAGCAAAGGATCACCAGTGCCGTAGCTATAACCGCCGGCAGCGCTTTAAACGCTCTCTTAAGCTGTAGTCTTAAATAAACAAAGAATTTTCTCACTTTTTATACCCCGGCCCTGATCATAAGCCGCTCTGCCGTCTCTCAGAACCTTGCGATCAGCCTCTCTACATTCCCGTCATAATCATATTCGGACGCGATCCCATTCTTTAAAATATACCATTTATCACACAGTTTAAGCTCCTCCTCATCATGGGTGGCAAGGAAGATGGCTCCTCCGTTTCTTTTGTATGCGCGAAGATAACCGTTTATGCTCTGCTTGCATATAAGATCAAGCGCAGCCGATGGCTCGTCAAGCAGCAGTATCTTTGGATGATTGGCCACCGCACAGCCTATCGACAGTCTTTTCTTCATACCCCCGGACATTTTCCTTACCGGCACATCAATATACTCATCTACGCCAAGCAGCTTAAGCGTTCCTCTTTCAAGCTCCCGTTCAAGCTCCCTTTTCTTATAAAAGATGAGCAGGTTGTCCCTTGCGCTCAGTTCCTCGATAAGCGGTGTTCCCTGAGGAACATATCCGATAACCGACGATCTTAAGGCCCTGTCTGTAAGCACGTCCCTGCCGTCACACAGAAAGCTTCCGGACGATGCCTTTCTGATCCCTGCCATTATGGCAAGAAGAGTGGATTTCCCGCAACCGTTACCACCCAATACACCTATGCAGGATCCACTCTCCGCTGTCACAGACACGTCCTTAAGCACATTCCGTCTGTTATAATTCTTGGAAATATGTTTAAGTTCGATCTTCATATATGATTTTCCTCGTACAATTCATCAAATCCGCTTGTTCTTACACAGCCGCCTTCCCTACAGGAACAGGTCGATGTAGTCAAGATAATCCGCCGCCTTCTCTATATAACCGATATATCCTGTTATGGAAGAGGGAACCCCCGCATTCTCAAGGTTATTTCGAAGCCTTGCAAAATCGGCCTCCTTTACATATCCCTTAAGATCTCCAAAACCTTCTATCATCAGTGCATCCCCGGGAACAGTGATGCGCGAACCGCCCGTTTTCTTATAAGAATAATCCATCACCACCGGCTCGCTAATTCCGTCGCTCAGCCTTATATTCGTACTGTAGGAGCCTATAGCCGGTGTGTCGACCGTTACGACCGCTTTATAATCATCAAGAAAATCAGTGGCCGGATTACTGATATTCAGCGCATCTGCAATTTCTCCGATACAGGCCGACATCCTTGCGTTAACCTTCTGCTTCCTGAACGCATTGTAGTCAAAGGATTCCAGGGTAATAACGACGGGAGAGGCATCCGCTACCGAAAGCCTGAAATCGCCCGCATAATTCTGCCCTGCCTTCTTGCCGCTTCCGTTAAGTGCAACAGCTTCATCACCGCTTATGCTTACAACAAGCTGGGCACCGAAGCTACGTCCGTTGACGGTATGTCCGTAGCGGACCCTGACATCTGTATCAGCGAGTGTGATATCCCTTGCGATTATATTTCCGCAGGTATCAACATAAACCTTCATCTCCGTACCCGCTGTACTTCCCAATATGTCCTCAAGCACATACAGGCCGTCCGTAAGATCGTTCCAGCTTTCCTCGCCGTTCTTTCCCTGAGCCTCCATAAGCTTTATATAAGCATCCTTAACATCCCTGTCCTCTGTCATCTCTTCGCGAAGCTGTCTGCCAAGGCTCTTCATATCCTTATAATCAAAAGTCACTGTAAGACAGTAGCACTTCTGGGCCACTCCACCGATCTCAAGCTTCTGTCTGCCCGATCTTGTAACATTATTCATATTGTCAAAGCATATATCGGAATACTTATTAAGCAGCTTATTCATCCTGTATGCCTCGGGAAGGGCCTTTCCCAAAGACAGATAATCATACATTCCGGGATCTACGGAAACGGATGAATCGGTATATTTCCCTGCCAGTTCCGAAAGTTCCTTCATTTTCGCTTCGTCAAAGCCTATATATGAATCAGAAAGCTCGGGGATCCTTACATACACTCTGCCCGAAGCCCTGTCCGTTACCGTGTTTAATGTAAAAACAGTATCGGATCCTATGGCCACAGCGGTGTTACGGCTTCCAAGATCATCATACATGGTTGTTTTCCCGGATATGCTTATATCCTGAAGCCATAAAAGATCCTGTTCCTGACCGGATATCCCGTAAACATCAAGCGCTTCCGCCGCTTCATCCAGGATATCCCCGGACATCCTGAGTGACAGCTTATCTTCATAGCCGACGCTTCCGCCGCCGGGGATCAGAACATTGCCTGCATCATACCAGTCGGTCGCAAGCTTTATTGTTTCCTTTGCGTTCTTCTTCTCCACATACTTATAGTAATCGGCAGGCTTGTAGAAGGTTCTCTTAAAGGTATTGCTGCAGCAGAAGCATATCAGACATACGGCAGCAACCGCAACTGCTGCTCCAATGATAAAGCCCTTCTTTTTACGTGGCTCTTCTTCATCCGGCTTAAAGTATTCATCAAACCGTTCATCAGCACTCTGAGGACTGTCCTTTGATGCATCACGGCCGGCTTCCGAAGCATCTCCCGTCTGAGTCAGGGCATCCGCTGCCGGCGTCTCTTTGTTCTCATCCGCTGTCAGGTCCTCTCCGGCCCCGTCCGCTTCGGCAGCCCCGGTCACGTCTTCGGGCACAGCCTCCACTCTTGTACCGCATTTATGGCAAAACACCGAATCCTTCCTTAAGACTGTTCCGCAGTTACTGCACTTCATATGTTTTCCTCCTGGTAAAATATGTATGATCAAAGGGTCAAAAGCCTGTCGGCGGCATCAAAAAAACTATTCGGAGTCATCCTCAGCTGTCTCTTCTTCCTCATCCGCAGGCTTCGTATCTTCTCCTTCCACAGGCTCCGAATCTTCTCCTTCAGCAGGCTCTGTATCTTCTCCTTCGGCCGGCTCCGTATCTTCTCCTTCAGCAGGCTCTGTATCTTCTCCTTCGGCCGGCTCCTCGTAAAGGGGCTCATCCTCAGGTATCACACTTGCCCCGCATTTGCTGCAGTAATCCGAATCAGCCGTAACCTCCGCTCCGCACACCCTGCATGCGGTAATTCCCTGCAGCTGTCCCTTTTCATAAATAAGTTCATCAAGCTCTTCCTCATACTCTTTCACTCTGAGTACGGCTTCAAGGAGCTCCCTGTCTTCGCCGGCTGCTTCAGCCTTGTCTATACGGTTTCTGATATCCTCTGCCGAATCATCGGCATACGCCGAATCAACCAGTATGCGCCCAAGCTCACGGCAGCCTGTATTTATATTCTTTCTTGTATCTGAGATCTTCCCGTTAACCGTTGCTATTTTAGCCAAAGTTCTGGTCTTTACCACAGATGCTTTCCCTGCCCGGGATATCCTGCTCTTTAATTCATCCCAAGAAGCCATGCTCAATCCTCCCCTGTCACTGTCAAAAAATCCGTTAAATTAGAGTATTTTTGCATAAAATCAGACAATTCAAGAATATCATTTCACCCTTAATGTGTCAATCCGTCTTATTCCTCTATATGCTCCAGTCCCTGACTCAATATGCTTATTATGTGTCCGTCAGACAGCGAATAATAGATGGTCTTGCCCTCACGCCTGTTCTTAACAAGCTTCGCCTGCTTCAGTACACGAAGCTGGTGTGATATCGCCGACTGGGTCATATCAAGAGCATCCCCTATCTCGCTCACACACATTTCACCGTAAAGAAGAGTACACAGTATCCTTATCCTTGTACAGTCCGCAAATATCTTAAAGAAGTCCGCCAGATCATACAGCTCCTCTTCGGGAGGCATATCCGCCAGCATCTTTACAAGGTCTACCGTTCCATGCTCCTTCCCGCAGCTGCATTCTTTAAGTTCGTTTCCGTTTGCTTCCATATTCATGTCCATTTTCTTCCTCCGTAACCCGGCATTCACAGCCTCTTTCTCAATCCCTTCGGATAATGGTTTTTTATGATACTGCCTACAGCCTTTCCCCAGCCGAGGCTGATCCCGCCGCAGCATACCAGCACCCAACCCCGGTATGGTACGGATGCCGCTTTATCATCTTCTCCGTTTCCGCAGTCTGTTTTATCCTCCTCATGGTCAATAGGCATCCCTTCAATAAAGGCTGCGGCTTTTTCCGGTGTTATGTCAACCGCACAGGCAACCTCCCCTGGACTCAGAGCAAGCGCCAATGCATGCGAAGGCTCGAATCTGTCCTTCTTCATGGTCCCGAGGCACAGCCCTGCCCTTAACACCCTTATCCCGTCAATTCCGGGAGCTCCCTGCGGCATGAGATACAGATTGTCTCCGAACCACAGAATACTGCCCTTCAGCCTGTTTACCGCTTCCTCTTTCAGTGTGCTTCCGATAAACTGCGCAAACACCTTCCGGACTTCTGCCGTATTTGCGTTATTTCCTCCGCTATCCTTGCTTCTTCCTCTTTTCTTCTTTTCTCCGGATGACGTTTCCCCGGACTTGCCATCCGGCTTTTCCGTAGCGTTCATACCTGTAAATTCCGCAATATCGGTTCCCCTGTAATTTCCCAGGGTGCAGTATCCGGCCGGTTCTGCGGTGCCATCCGTACTCTTTCTGACAAGCTTTGCGGCAAAATGTCCTTCTCCTTTAATCCTGTGAGGCAGCAGCTTTTCCATTCTCACAAGTTCATAATCCCCGTGTCTGTCAAGGAACCGCCCGATGCATGACTCATCCTCTTCTTCGGAAAAAGTACAGGTTGAATATACCATGGTCCCCCCGGGTCTTAACATAGTAGCCGCACAGTCAAGTATTTCATCCTGCCGTGCTGCACACATAAGGACACTGTCAGGACTCCACTCCTTTACAGCCTGTTCATTCTTTCTGAACATTCCCTCACCCGAACAGGGCGCATCCACCAGTATCCTGTCAAAATAATCAACAAAGGTATCCTTAAGCTTCTGCGGAGGTTCATTCAGTACCAGGGCATTCCTTACGCCCATCCTCTCAATATTCTCTGACAGTATTGATGCTCTCTGGGATATGATCTCATTGCATATGAGCACGCCCCTGCCCTTCATACGGGATGCTATCTGGGTTGATTTTCCTCCGGGAGCCGCACACAGATCAAGTATCCGCTCACATTTACCGGCCTCACTGTCCCTGACCGGATCTTCGTCCATAAGCATGGAAACGGGAAGCATGGCACTTGGCTCCTGTATATAGTACATCCCGGCCTCATGAAGGGGATTTTTTCCGGCAGGCCTGTCTTTGTCATCCGTATAATAATACCCCAGCGGCTCCCACGGAACCCGGTCAGCCGCGATATCGACATGCAGGTATTCGTTTAATAACACAAGAAGCTGCGCCTCATCCGCTTTAAGCGGATTAAGACGCAGCGCCCTGTATGCTTCGGCCTCAAGGCTTCTTAAATAATCATCATATTCATCTTTAAGAAGTTCCCTCATTCCGGACAGATATTCTGTTGGAAGCATTTTATAACCTGCCTTATTACTGTTCTTTTTGCTGTTCTTATAACATGTATCCCTGACTGACTGCGCCTACTTTCCCGGTCCCCATATAAGTCTGTACCAGTGCTCCAGCTCCTCTTCGGTAAGGAAACCGTTTGATGTTCCCATGTACCCTATCTTGTATGAAGCAAACAGCAGTGCGTTCTTGATTGCATGTACCGCGTCACCGGAGCTTACATAGCAGTGTAAGAAGCAGGAGAAGAGTGAATTACCTGCACCGGATGTATTAACTATTTCATTGGTTTTAACAGGCTTGTAGTGAGCCAGCAGATCGTCTTCTCTCGAAAAGATCGTAAGTCCCTGTGCCCCCTGACCCAATACTATGATCCTGGCATCATAGGTATCTGCCAGCTTTCTTACAAATTCGTCCGCACTTCCGACAATATTGTCATCGGATACGTAAATGACGTCGGCCATCCGGAAGTAATCCTCGTTGTACTGCATTTTCTCTTCCGTAAATCCGCGGAAATTGATCGCAAGCAGCTTTCCTGCTTCCTTGGCAGCCTGTGCCAGAGGCCGGCAGAAATTGGCGTTGGCCAGTATCACACAGTCCACATTCTCTATGCGCTCCTTGAAAAGTTCAAGATTGAACTCAACATCACGCATGTCCTTTATATCCTCAAATATCTGCTGCTGTCTTTCATTGTCATACAGGATAACAGCCGTGGGCGTTGCCTTCAGGACCGGCAGTACATAATCATGCTCGCCCATGAATTCCTCGTCCCAGAATATGCTCTTAATATCATGCTTTCCTACCATGGAGAAGAACTCAACCTCATCCCCGAGCGCTTTAAGAGCCACCCTCTCGTTGTAGGCATCTCCCCCGAGATTGGTGAAGATCGTATTGGGTCTGTTAACCACCGGACTGTATACAACCGGTATTTCATCAACCTTAACGATAGTCTCTACCTGTACTATTCCAGCTATTGCAAATCTTCCCATACGCAACCCCCTTCCACTCTTTACAATGAAATATTATTATTCCGGATCCACCTTTCGCGGTACCCCTTATGACAAATATTAAAAGCTCAAAGGCCGGTATATATGGACATCCTCATTGTCCTCATCGACAGATGCGCCTGCGCTGTTTATACTCTCGGGATTGATATCCGGCAGCACCGGTGCAGGTCCCATGCTTTCAAGCTCTTTAACCCGCTCCTGTTCCCTGGATTCCTTATCCGTATGGCTCATGATCTTCTCTGACAGATCGTCAAGATCTATATCCATTTCGGCCTTATTTCCGTAATCCCCGGCAGTACCGGCTTTGTTATCTTCAGAGCCGGCAGCGGTATTATCCGGAGAATCACCGTCTTCTTTATTGTCATCTTCTGTTTTATCAGATTCCTTATCATCATCTCCGGCAACACCTTCCCCGGGATCGTCTTTGCTGCCGGCAGCATCGCTGTCACCGGCATTCACAGATGTCTGACCACCGGGATCATTTTCCTTCGAAGGGGCCTGTACAGGTGACTGTAACCCGGCTTCTTCTGCCGCCTCTGTATCTTTGATATCCTCTTCCTGTTTTACGGCGTCATCTACATAGTATTCATCATCCTCATATTCATCTTCGTAATCGTCTTCGTAATCGTCATCATCTTCAACAAATATCTGGACATTTCCGCTGCTGTCATACGGAATACCTCTTCCGCCGCGCTCATCGGAACCATATGAGAAATCATCAAGTCTCGAAACCTCAAAGAAGTTAATATCCGTTTCGGGAAGGCATGCAACAACTCTTTCCTGGCCTTCCGGCTCTTCAGGTTCTTCTTCCACGGTTACCTTTACCTTTGGACCGGATGTATCAGGTCCGGGTGTGTTTACAGGCATCTCTTCTGCTTTTGCCGCTGCTTCTGTACTGACCGCCGGTTCTTCCGAGGGAATTACCGCCTCTTCTTCTTTATCCGGGATCACTGTCTTTACAGGTTCTTCCTTCTCAGCACTCACTGCGGTTTCTTCGGCAGCTGTCGCAGCTTCGCTCTTTGCAGCTTCTTCATTCTCCGAAGGGCTTTCCTTTACCGCAGTTTCTGCAGACACAGCTGTACCGGCTGCTTTTTCCGTATCCGCATTCTCAGGTGCTCTCCGCTCATCCAAAGATACCACGTTCACCACAGATACTGCCGGTTCTGCGGGCTTTGTATCAGCTTCCGGTTTAGCTTCAGCCGCCGGCTTATCTTCTTTCTTCTCCTCCGGCTCCTGATAATACACACTCTTTTTGCCGAGCGCCAGTCTTTCCTCAAAGCTTAACTCCCGTACGCTATTCGAATCCGCAATAGTTATCGCAGGCTCCTTAACGGCCGGTTTATCCTCCGCTTTTTCAACTGCGAAGGCCGCTGCGCTTACGGTACTTACCGGCTCGCCGATCATCTCGCTCTTCATCGAATCCATAACGGAATCATCTCTTACCGCTTCCGTAGCCTCTATGATCAGTTCTGAATTTCCGTCATCATTTCCGTAGAAATGCTCTCTGAGCATTGAAAGATACTGGGCGAACTCACTGTTCATGCTGTCAGGCTCGGGCGTTCCGTTCCTGAACTTATCCCTGATAAATCCATCGGACATCCATCCGATCATCCTTATTATCTTCTGGGCGTCAACCGGTCTGTTGAACTTCGACATGTCAGCCCTTTTATATATCTGGGCATAAGCCTCGTCAACCGAATTCTCCGATTCCTGTATTATCTTAAGCGCATCCGGATGTGTCTCATACTTAACGTTATTAAGGAACTGCTGCATATACGGATAATTCTTCATCACCCTGAGCTTGGTCAGTTCGATCATCCTCTGGATCGCAAAGAAATCAGTCTCCTTCTTGTTTATGGTCTGTGACAGCTCGAGCATCGTATACTTAATGCTGTAATCGTATATGAACTCGTATACGCCCTGTTTGCTTATAAAATAATGAAACAGGAGGCCTTTACTGATTCCCGCCGCCTTGACTATATTGTCGGTACTTGCCTTTTTGTAACCGTTCTCGGCAAATATCATCAGTGCAGCGTTGATAATGGCATCCTGCTTTTCTTTTTTAACATCGAAGAATTTTGGATTCATCCCTCACAATACCTTTCTTAAGAAATGTCCCCTCCCTTTTTGACTAACAAAGTCAAACCCCATAAATAAATTAACATATCCCTAAAAAATATGCAAGCTCCGAATACTGCGGAATTAACTTTTTTATTCTTCAATATGCTGTTATCACTAATATAAAATGCTTTTATCCTCATCGGTCAGCTCTTCTACAGGGTCAAAGAAATCCTCCGGAGGATCCATATTGTCCGGACAGTTGTCCACATATTTTTCCTCAAACAGGAATCTTCTCATGGGTTTGTCAAAATAAAAGCCCTGTATGAGCCTTATATTCATATCATCGAGAACCCTCAGCTGCTCCTCTGTTTCTATTCCTTCCACACATATCTTAACATGCAGCGCATCGGCAAGTTCCCCGACCATACGTACAAATGCCTGGGCATACTGATCCACGGCAAGATCCTTCACGAAGCTCTGATCCACCTTGATGACATCAAGAGGTATCTCACGTATATGGCTTAACGATGAATAACCCGTGCCGAAATCATCAAGCGCTATACGGACACCCAGCTTTCTGATGCTTCCAAGGATCTTCTTCATGCGGTCCATGTCATTTATAGCCAGGCTCTCCGTTACCTCGAGAGTAAGATTTCTGGGATTGATACCCGTTTCCTTTATGATATTCTCAATCTTCTCCACAACATCATTCTGCAGCAGCTGAACCACAGAAAGATTGACATTCACCTTATAATAGGGGTGACCGCTTTCATTCCAGTGTTTACATGCAAGGCAGGCCTCCCTGAGAACATAATTACCTATGGGATTAATAAGTCCCAGATACTCGGCCAGAGGAATGAAATCGCCCGGCGAGACAAAGCCCAGTTCCGACGAATTCCAGCGTATCAGGGCTTCGGCGCCTGTACAGATATTTCCCTTATGCGTATCGATTATAGGCTGATAATATACCTCGAACTCATTGTAGTCATCATAGGTTGCGTCTCTCATGCTCTTTTCCATATCAAGACGCCTGTTTGAGTCCGCATCCCCGCCATCACTGTAATATGCGGTTCTGTTCTTCCCGCCTCTCTTGGCTTCATACATGGCGATATCGGCTTTTCTGATAACATCCTGGACTGAATCGCCCTCATCGGGAAAGGTCACTATACCCATACTGCAGGTACAGTAATAATCAGCTCCCTTGAGGAACCACGGCTTGTTAAATACGGTCCGGATCTCATCAAGGATATCAGCAAGTCCCGGCATGCTCGTACAGGGAACAATGATTATGAATTCATCACCGCCCATCCGGTAACAGCTGTCCTCCACACCCTTTATCCTTGAAAGGCAGTGGGATATGGCCTTCAGCAGTATATCCCCGTACTGATGTCCCAGACCGTCGTTTATATGCTTGAAATCATCAAGATCCAGATACAGCAGGGCACCCTTGCTGTTATTCTGTTTTGCTTCCTCTATGTACCTGGAAAGATCGCGTTCGCAGCTCATCCTGTTGTACAGTCCGGTAAGGAAATCATTGTTTGCCTGCTGCTCTATCTTCTGCTGGTAAAGCTTCTTCTCTGTGATATCATAAATCGAGCACAGAAGAACCTTCCTTTCGTCTACCCATCTTATATAAGTGGTGTTAAGATCATACCACTTCCTCTTTTCCTCATACTCCACCTCACAGCTTACAGACCGGGCATTTACCTCCTGTTCCTTCTCAAACAGTCTTTCAATGGTCCCGTCTTCCATTTCCCGGGTAAATGAATTCCTGAACAGCCTGTTTGCAAACAGGATATGTCCCGACTCAATATCGCGCACATATATAGCCGTCCCGACATTGTCAAGAATGGATTCAAGTGATTTATATGAACTTGCAAGTGAATTTTTCTGGATACGGGTCTCAAGTATGCTCTGGATTACCCTCTCGGCATCCCCGAACAGCTTGATCTCTTCACGGTCCCACACACGGCCGGGCGAATCATCCGCAAAAACAAGATACATTGCCACCCGCCTGCTTGGTCTGTTCGTAAAGACGGGAAGGGCGACACAGGCGGTAAGTCCCAGGGAGGTAAGCCAGTCCCTTGCCTCGCTCTCAAGTACTGTTTTATATGACACTATCGTAGGTTTTTCCCCTGCGATCTTAATATGCTTGATAACATCATCTGTCTTAACCCTGCCATGCAGAGTCAGACATCCTTCTTTCATATATTCTCCGAGTACATCGATCCCCACTCCGTTGACATTCGGGCGGAGAATATACGCATGAGCAATGTCTGCATAACCGCCCACATAGTTCACCAGATGTGCGCAGACAGCCTCAAATGCCTCATCCGAATCAAGCAGGGATACTATATCGGTCATTATCTCCGACTTACGCAGATCATGCAGCATCTGCAGTTCCGATGACTTGCTTTTAACCGACTCGGCCAGGGCATCATCCCGCAGATAGGCACCGCGGTACATCTTTGTCGTGATCTGTCTTAAGAAGTCAAGAGAGTCTTCAAAATCACGTTCACGGATCTTTGCATGAATATTGAGAAGTGAGTCTGTGTCGTTTATCTCCTCAATAACGCCACAGACGATCCAGCACAGACAGTTGACTCCGCCTGCTTTGATAGCTATTCCGGCAATCTTTACATTTGAAAATCCGGCTGTTTCAACTACCTGATCCTCGGTATTCGAGAGCATGACCCTGTCATATATCTGCTGCATCAGCTCAGACGGGATCACCGCCTTTATACGCTCTTTCTCCACAAGATCCCCTGACAGTCTTGTCACGGGCTCCCCACGGTCGTCAAGCAGATAAAGATACAGATGGGTCATATCCGCATAATAGTCCTGCAGTTTCTGCAGCCATTCAATATCGATGGAGACCCTGCGGTGTGGTATATCCTGAGATGATGTAGCGGTTTCCGTCATAATTAGTTCCCTTTTGCTGATATGGTAAAGATTTAGTTATCGTTTTCTTTCTGAACTGTTATATACGGCTATTCCGATAACCGTGGATATAACAGAATATACTATGCCAAGTCCGACTATGAACGGTACGCTTCTGTCCGGACTCGAAGGATAAGGAATAAGCGTAAAGCACTGTGATATCGTATATTTCTTTAAAACCTTGAATACGCCTACTCCCGGCGGATCCTTGGCAAGCAGTATCACAAGCCTCGGAATGGCAAATGTCAGTATATAAAACCCGGCATATGCCTTTCTTCTGTCCCTGAAGATAAACAGAAACATGATCCCAAAGCTGATGCCCGCAAGAAAAAGCGGAAGGGCAAGCACCATTTTGTCCGTAAATGCACGGATCGCTTCCTTTGTAAGTGTATTGTCCCCGATATGAAAACCCGATGTTGTAGCAACCAGTACCACGTAGGTTATCACCAGAAAGACACTTGCAAGAAGTACTCCCGCCGTAAGCTTTGACAGATAAATCTGTATCCTGTTCAATCCGCTGGTAACCCCGTCCTTAATATGAGGATCCGGATACTCCTTCCCCATTATCATATGGGCTATTATGATACAGCTTAAATAAGGCACAATAAATGACCATGCCGCATATTCCATTATATTATATGCGTAGGTGCCTTCATTCGTACCGTAAACGGTACGAAAGGCAACCACCGCTATGTTGGCTAATATACAGAGGACAAATATGCCCGCAAGATAGACATATGCCGACTTGCTCCGCAATGCTCTGTCAAGCTCTCTCAAGATGTATCTGATCATTTTTCCAAGTATTTCTCCCTCGGTAGGGTAAGTCACAAGGAATCCTCCCGTTTACGGGTCCCTCCTTATGACAATTCGTCGCATCCATCCTGAATTATGCTCCGCATAATGGATGCTCCTACTCCTCAACGCTGTAGTTGGGAGCTTCCTTCGTTATATGAATGTCATGAGGATGGCTTTCTTTAAGAGATGCAGCCGATATCTTGACAAACCTTCCTTTTTCTTTGAGATCTTCTATAGTGGGACAGCCGCAGTATCCCATTCCGGAACGGAGACCACCGATAAGCTGGAATACCGTATCCTCTACAAGTCCCTTGTATGCAACACGGCCTTCCACTCCTTCGGGTACCAGCTTCTTGGCATCCGACTGGAAGTAACGGTCCTTGCTTCCGTTCTCCATTGCAGCTATGGATCCCATTCCACGGTATACCTTGTATTTTCTTCCTTGGAACAGTTCGAAGGTTCCCGGACTCTCATCACATCCGGCGAAGATGCTTCCCATCATGCAGACATTCGCTCCCGCAGCTATAGCCTTGGTCATATCACCCGAATACTTGATACCTCCGTCCGCAATTATCGGTATACCATATTCCTTTGCAACCTCATAGCAGTTCATTACAGCACTTATCTGCGGAACGCCTATACCGGCAACCACTCTGGTCGTACATATCGAACCGGGGCCGATACCTACCTTAACCGCATCAACACCTGCCTCTATAAGCGCTTTGGTTCCCTCTCCCGTTGCAACATTGCCGCCTATCAGCTGAAGCTCAGGATATGCATCCTTTATCATTCTTGCACATCTTAAAACATTCTCCGAATGTCCGTGAGCCGAATCAAGCACAACAACATCCACCTTTGCCTTCACAAGAGCTTCCACCCTGTCAAGCACATTGGCGGTAATTCCGACACCTGCGCCGCAAAGCAGACGGCCCTGCTCATCTTTCGCGGATAAAGGATATTTGATCTGTTTTTCAATATCCTTTATGGTTATCAGTCCCTTAAGATTAAAGTCTTTGTCCACGAGAGGAAGCTTCTCCTTACGGGCTTTTGCAAGGATACTCTTTGCATCATCCAGCGTGATCCCTTCAGGTGCCGTGATCAGCCCCTCGGAAGTCATGCACTCTTTTATTTTCTTTGTGAAATCAGTTTCGAACTTCAGATCGCGGTTTGTGATGATGCCGACCAGCTTCCTTCCCTGCGTTATGGGAACGCCCGAGATCCTGAATTTAGCCATCAGATCATCGGCATCCTTAAGTGTATGTTCAGGAGATAATGAAAACGGGTCTGTTATAACGCCGTTCTCCGAACGTTTGACCTTATCTACCTCATCGGCCTGTTCTTCAATAGACATGTTCTTATGGATGATTCCGATACCGCCCTGCCGTGCCATGGCTATTGCCATGCGATGCTCCGTTACGGTATCCATTCCCGCACTCATCATGGGAATGTTCAGCCTGATGCTCTTTGTCAGGTTAGTCGATACATCCACCTGATTGCCGATTACATTTGAGTATCCGGGTATAAGCAGAACATCATCAAACGTGATTCCTTCCGAAACTATCTGACCCATCTTTCCTTACCTCCGTTTCTGTTTTTTATATTTTATCTACTATAATTAAATAAATTTCGCTTGTCAATACTCAATGACTTTTCTCGGATATATGCTTTTTATCGCTTTGATAAGCTCTTCGTTGGGTTCGATTCCGATAAGCTCTTCATCAGTCTTTTCCTTATATACGATCACCCATACCTTTGCATCGGGATTCTTGGAAGAATAATCCGAAATCTTTAGATTCCTTGATTTGTACGGATCGAGCTGATGTGAGTTCATGGGGCAGATATACTCCATTTTGGAAAGCTCGAGATTCCTGACAGTCTTGCGCTTCTGCTTGCTCATTATCTTATCTATCGTGATCTCCCTGTCAACATACAGATACTCGAATTCCAGATCGAATCCCGGGACCACAAAGAAGGCCAGGAGTCCGAATATGATCAGAGGGACTATAAATATCCAGTACCCTGCAAGAAAGCCCACGGCCGACAGTCCGGTCAGGATATAAATGATATATTTCAGTACGCTCATCATAGGCGAGCTCTTCCTCGCCACCATGCATTCTACATATGATTCGTTCATGTGGTTCTCCTGTTTATGTGAATTTATATGGTTTATGCTTTCGATTCTGTTGTGCTACTTTACTTTTCCTCTTGCCGTCATAAGGAATCCTCCCGCTCTGCGGGTCCCTCCTTATGACAAATCTCAAGTGCTTCGCACTTTCGATGTATTGGACTTTCCAATACATATATTTAATCAATCGGCTCCTTTCAAGCAAGCTTGAGGAGCAGACTGATTATTCTTATGTACTTCACTACTTAACAGCACATCTCAAGTGCTTCGCACTTTCGATGTATTGGACTTTCCAATACATATATTTAATCAATCGGCTCCTTTCAAGCAAGCTTGAGGAGCAGACTGATTAAATATATGTGCTGTTAAGTAGTGTATCACACATTGACAGAAAATGCTATTTCTTTTAAACTACTGTATGTTATCGGTCGGATGGATAACAGGGTTTGAGCCACGGTATGTTTTCCCGGCGACATTGTTCGAGCTTATCAGGCTTTCCTTGCTTTCCGTTACCGACAGCTGCTCCCCGACCGGATGGAGGGGAGAGGGCGAAACCCGGCATGGATGCCGGATAGAGCCCGGTAGCGTACGATATGGATAATCCGGCCGGAAAGCTTAGGAAAACGATAAGCGAGAACCGTGAGCCGAAAAATATACCGGGGATCAACCCCGTCATAATAAGTCATAATAACATAATAATCAGTAAGATCATCAGCAGCCATGGCAATAAAAGACGAAATCAGAAAAGAGAATCTCAAGCTTAAGGATATGCCCTTCAAGAAGAAGGTCTCATATATCTGGGATTACTATAAGTTCCCGATAATAGGACTGATCGCGGCATCCATATTCCTGTGTACCTTCATAAAAGATTACAGGCAGAACAGACGTCCCGTATACCTCGATGCAATACTCATCAATTCCGATCTGGCCTACGGATATGACAATCCTCTCACAGATGACTACATTGAATACGCCGGAGTGGATACGGAGGCCTATAATCTTACGATCGACTCCTCGATAGTAATAACGGAAAACAGCTACGACCAGATGACCATGGCCAACGTGCAGAAGGTATTTGCCATGTACTCGGCCGGCGAACTCGACGTAGTCATCGCGCCCGAACCGACAGCGGATGAATACGGAGCCATCGGAGCACACATGGATCTTACCGGCATACTGACCGATGAATTCAAAAAAGAACTGGAAGACAAAGGCTTCGGTATTTATTACACCACCGAATATGAAGAGGATGAAAACGGAACACAGAAGCCGGTCGGAACATATCCGGCGGGTATATACATAAATAATTCGGAATATCTCAAAAAACTCGGAAACGGCGGAGCGTACGCCACCCAGATAGCGGCAGGCCGCAAACCCGTGTTTACGATCACCGCAACAAGCACGCGTACGGACAACGCACTTAAGCTGCTTCGTATGATCACCGGCAGATAAGCCTCTGTTTCGTAAATACAATATCAGTAACTATTCAGAACAGCACATATATTTTAAAACATGGCACGTCATGCTCGCATGTAAGGGACATGTTTTACAAATATATGTATTGGATGAATCCAAAACAGCGAAAAATACGAAGTATTTTGAGCCTGTTCTGAATAGTTACCAATATCAATAAAAAAGGAATACCATGTCACTTATCTCGCTTGAATTTACAGTATTTTTTCTTATAGTAATGATCGTTTATTTCATGCTTCCGGCAAAAATGCAGTGGCTGTGGCTGCTCATTGCGGGAGCTGTTTTCTATTATTTTAATGCGACCGCGCTTCAGTGCCTGGTTTTCGCAGTTTACCTTGCTGTTAACTACGCCGCTTCCTTAAGGATAACCGAAGAAAGCAGAAACCCTGCCCGGGTGTTCAGGGCAGTCATCATCTTTGATGTGATCATGCTGATGGGACTTAAATATACAGACTTTTTCTATGATATATACAGATGGGTAGCGGGGCTGTCCGGACACCGGATCAACGAAGGCATCTACATGAAGGTCATATATTATTCGGACGCGCTGTGTCCTCCCAGGATATCCTATTTCTCACTTATCGTAATGGGATATCTTACGGATGTTTACTGGGGAAGGATAAAGCTTCAGAGAAATCCCGGGAAGTTTGCGCTGTTCGCATCATATTTTCCTCTCATGACCTCGGGACCCATAGTACAGTATGAGCAGGTAAGCGGAAGTCTGTGGGACAGGAAACACGACTTTTCATATGAAAGGTTTATCCTTGGTGCGCAGAGGGTTCTCTGGGGTATATTCAAGAAGCTCGTCATATCCGAACGCCTTGCGGTAATGGTAAATGAGATCTATGGCAGCTATGAGCTGTATCCGGGCCTGTATGTCGTCTTTGCGGCAGCCTGTTTCGCATTCCAGCTCTACACGGATTTCTCGGGGCTTATGGATATTGTCCTCGGCTTCTCGCAGATACTTGACATCCCTCTTCCCGAGAACTTTAATACACCCTTCTATTCCGAATCCCTTGCGGAGTTTTGGAGAAGATGGCATATAACACTCGGTGGATGGCTTAAGTCCTATGTTTTTTATGCCGTACAGGAAACAGAAGCAATGCGCAGGTTCAGGAAGTTCTGCACCAAAAAGCTTGGGCGCAAAAAGCTCAGGCAGTATAACTTCCCCCAGTACATCGGTCTGCTCATCTCATGGTTTCTTATCGGCCTGTGGCATGGCGGAGGCTTTAATTACATATTCGGCGTAGGCGTATATATGGGACTGGTTATAATCGCTTCTGAGTTATGTCAACCAGTCTTCAAAAAGCTTACCGAAGTCCTGCACATAAAAACACAGTGCTTCAGCTATACCCTGTATAAAAGGGTACGTACCTTTTTCCTGTTTATCTTCGGACTGTCATTCTTCCGGGCCGATACCCTAAGCTACGGCTTCTCCATGTGGAGATCGGCTTTCTCGGTCTTTAATCCATGGATATTCTTTGACAGATCCTTATACAGTCTGGGTATCGATGAATCCGAATTCCATATACTCATATTCTCAATGCTTATCCTTCTTACGGTATCGGTGCTCGAGCATAAATACAACGGTGTCTTAACTCCTGCGGAAGGTATGCCATGCCCCCAGATGGAACACGTCCGTTCATTGATAAGAAAGCAGAATTTCATTTTCAGGCTTCTTCTGTTCATTATCCTCTTTATCATGATAATCTGTTGGGGACATTACGGATCTGAATTCAATTCGTCCGATTTTATATACGGACGGTTCTAGAAAACGTTTGCGAAGAAAGGATTTATATGTCAGATAAGCTCTTCAGCAATAAAAAAAGGATCAATATAATAAAGCTGCTGATCGTTCTTTCAGCCTTTTTTATAACCTTTATAACGGTCGACCACATACTGCTGCTTAAATCAAAGGACGGCATTTCCCAGATGCAGTCTTATTATAAGCAGCCGGAAAATACCGTGGATGCTCTCTTTGTCGGCAGCTCACATATCTTCTGCCACGTTAATACGGGTGTATTATGGGATGAATACGGTATTTCCGCTTTCGACCTCGCGGCAGCCGAACAGCCCTTCTGGAACAGCTATCATTATATAGTCGAGGGGCTGAAGACCCAGAAACCCGAGGTTATAATACTGGATATAACTACTCCCGGGATACGCCCCACCGACTATCAGCCGGAGAACTGGGTCATAACCAATAACTATGGTATAAAAAGGAATCCCAACAGATACGAATCCATCCGAGTAAGTGCCCTTGAGGAATCATTCCGGCGGCTTCTTGTTGCGCTGAACTCCACCCACGGAAAATATAAAGAACTGAGTGAAGAAGATTTCATGAACTATTCGGCGGATGTGCGTTTCAAGGGATTCGACGCAAGAGAGACAGTTGTCCCGTTTGAAACGCCTGATGTATCCGGCATTACAGGCCGTCATGAGCTCACCGAAAAGGAAGAAAAATATCTGAGGAAGATAATCGGGTATGTTAAAGAACGGAATATTCCTCTACTGTTCATATCCTCACCCTATGTTATAACCACGGACGAAGAACAGGAAAAGTATAACACCATCTTTGATATTGCCGATGAGTACGGTATTCCTTATATTGATTTCAATAAGCTGTATAAAGAGATGGGAATTGATTTCTCGACGGATCTTGCCGAGATACTGCATCTTAACCGCAGCGGCAATATGAAGTTCACATCATATCTGGGCCGGTATCTTGCGGATAATTACGGCCTCACGGATCACCGCGGTGATCCCCGTTATTCTTCCTGGGATGAGGATGCCCTGTATCAGCGTCAGGATACATTAAGATATAATATCATTACGGCTGCAACGGAGGGTGCAGACGGGAAATTCCTGGATCTTCTCAATAACAGAAATCTTGTGGTCTTCTGTTCCGTACCAAATGAATACCCGGGGCCATCCGATCCGTCGGTCATTAAATATCTTGAACAGCTCGGGCTTGGTACAGATATGCTTACCGGTCCCGCCTCCTATGTCCTTTCCGGCGGACAGTGTATTTATTCTTCATCCGCGCCGGATTTCAGGATTGGCTTCTCGGACGGGAACAGACGGTTACTCTTTTCCAGAACGACTGATGATGACGGAGAGTCACAGACTCTTGTAAGAACCAACGGGTCCATGGGATATCAGTGCATAACACCGTATGAAAGTTATGAAATGCCGGACAACGCGCTTTCGTTCTATGTGTATGATACGGTTCTTGATAAAACGATCGGAGGGTACTCTGTGCACTGATCGTATCCTGTCCCTTTCCGGATCTGCCGGTCAGCAGGTCTGTCAGTCAGCCACAGTCCGCATCCTGCAGTCTGCGAACGTAATCCACCGTCTCTTTGATCCCCCTTTGGAACGGAACCCTGGGAACGAAGCCGGTATCCCCGGTAAGTCCGGAAATATCGGCACACAGCTTCATTACCTGCTTATCCGAATAAGGTATCTCTCCGAATCCAAGCTCCAGTCCGGGATCTATGGTATCACGCAGGATCTTGACATAATTCTTAAGCGGATATGACTGTCCCGATCCCAGGCAGTATATCTTTCCTTCCCTGTCTTCTTCCGAGTACGGAGTCCCGATACTCTTCTCCCCGATCTTGTACAGGGCTTCAGCCGCATCGGCGCTGTATATATAATCCCACATCTGCATTCCTCCGGTAAGCGCTGGACGCTCACCCGAAAGCAGCTTCTTTATCGTGGATATTATCATTGTCCTGTCACCGTCATACGGACCGTAAACACTTAAGATCCTTACCCACACATGTTTAATATCATTGCGGGCACACATTATCCTGCTGAGCTGCCCTGCGCATAATTTGGCTGCACCGTAACCGTTCTCGGGATTGACCGGAGTATCCGGCCTGAGCACACCTTCAACACGGCCGTATTCAGCCTGAGAGCCGGCTCCTATAAAGACCTTTGCATTCATTGCTTTGGCCAGCTTTACGGCATCCAGGGTGTATTGGATATTAAGTGCCTGAAGCTCTGCATCGTTACGTCCGTCGCCTATTGTTCCTGCCCACGCGAGATGGTAAAAGGCATCCACCTCAGGCAGCTTCACCATTCCCGACAGGCGTGCCATTTTCGCAAATTCTTTTATATCATAATCCGAAATCTTCACAAGATCATGTTTGGGAATACGGTCCCGTCTTTCGGAATCCGGTCTTACATAGGCAATGACCTTGATGTTTTTCTCTATGCATTTATTTATCAGTGCTATACCGATCGCACCGGTACAGCCGGAAACTGCTACAGCCTGCATTATCCTCCACCGCCCTGTCCTTAATCCTGTTTCACATCGTCATCGGAACCCTTCTCCCTGCATTCGACAATATATCTCGGTCTTTCCTTAACCTCTATGTATATCTTTCCTATATACTGGCCCACCATTCCGACAGAGAACAGTACCAGACCTCCTATAAACCATAAAGAAAGCACGATCGAGGTCCACCCTCTTACAACATTTCCCGTAGCATATGAATGGAACGAATATATGGCAAACGCAATGGCAAACAATATCAGGAACACACCTATTCCCATTATGTATGACATGGGTTTGGTACTGAAGGAAGTAATACCGTCAAAGGCAAGGGTGATCATTTTATTGATGGGGTACTTGGACTCTCCCGCCGTCCTTTCCTTCCTTTCGTAATAGACACAGTCCGACTTAAATCCTATCGTGGGAACAATACCCCTTAAGAACAGGTTCCTCTCCTTGAACTGAGACAGGCCTTCAAGCGCTCTTTTACTCATGAGACGGTAATCCGCATGATTGTATACGCTTCTTGCGCCCATAAACTTCATAACCTTGTAGAAGCCTTCCGCCGTAAAACGCTTAAAGAAGGTATCGGTTTTTCTTGCATTCCTGACACCGTATACGATATCACAGCCCTTCTCGAACTTATCGATCATATCCGCAATGACGCCGATATCATCCTGAAGATCCGCATCGATCGAAATAGCGGCATCCACTTCATTCCTTACCGTCATAAGTCCCGCAAGAAGCGCATTCTGATGACCGACATTACCGGCCAGCTTAAGTCCCTGAACGGCTTTGTACTCATGGGCATATCTGTCTATTATGCTCCAGGTATCGTCCCGGCTTCCGTCATTGACATACAGGATGAAGCTTTCTTCCGTCACCCTTCCGCTTTCAACAAGCCCGGCCATAAGCCCGGTCAGCTGTTCATTTGTACTTGGCAGTACCTCCTGCTCATTATAGCAGGGCACTACTATTGCCAGTTTGATCATCCGTCTTCTACCTTCTATATTATGATTTAGGGGTCAAAACTATACTTTTTTATGATTAACGGATTGTTCCGTGCTTCGCACTTATGTCATAAGGAATCCACCGCTTCGCGGTACCCCTTATGACGAATACCCGCAATCCTACCCACCATTCGCCCTAAAGGATTAGCTTTGCGTCACAATTCTGTGGTGCTAAGCCTTACGTCCCAAGATCTTCTCACACAGCATCTTAATATCCCTTATATATAATAACACTATGACAGCCCCTCCCGCAACAGCGGTCAGAAGCATATACAGCATCTTATCGGTAAAGCATATGCGCCATATCAGCATTACGGCAGCCATCACAGCCGTTGCAGCCATGAACCTTCCCGATACCTTAAGCAGTCTCATCCTTGTCAGAACAGCCGAGGCAATAAGCAGTGCCGCAATATATCCTGCCAGAGTCGCGATCGCAGCGCCCTCGATACCGATCATGGGTATGAGCAGGTAATTAAGGCCCACATTAATGAGAGCTCCTGCTATAAGTATAAGCATATTGGGCCATGTCTTTTTAATAACAAGAAACTGATTGGCGATGACCTGAAACAGCATAAGAAGCAGCGGAGCAAGGAACAGGTAGGGGGCTACGATATATCCTTTCAGATACTCCTCGGTAAACAGAAGCCTGAATATTTCATAACCCAGGGCGCAGACAAACATGGTGATAACATAGGAGATCACACCCAGATATTCAAAGACCATGGAATTGGATTCCACCTGACCGTCCTCTTTCATCGTTGAAAAGGCAAAATACTGCCATCCCGCCGCGAATGCCGTATAGACAAGCTGGCTTGCGTGTCCGAGCTTGGAACCTATGGCATATATTCCCGATTCCCCGACGTTTATAAGATTTGTTATCATCAGCCTGTCACAGGAATTAAACACCCAGTATGTCAGGATATTGACAGCCATGGGGATTCCTATCGGAAGCATGACTTTAAGCAGATCCCTGTCGAACAGGTGCGGCGAAAACCAGCTCCTGTTAATGCACAGATAAGTCACGTGAATGATCAGGGATGAAACAACCAGTCCGAGAGGCATGGCAATGAGGTAATGTCCCTTCATCAGCAGTATTACGGACATGGTATATGAAATAAGAGGACCCACAGCATTGGTCGTAAGGTACGTCTTCCTATGGTTCTGCATTCTTGTCGGGGAGGCTGCGACCGTGTTTACCGAATCAACGAATACATTGACGGCAACAAAATAAATAATGAACGAATACTGTGCCGATCCGAGAAAATATTTCGACAGTACATCCTTAAACAGAACGACCAGAATACTTACTGCGCCCGCCGAAGCAAGCACAAACACAAAGGTGGTCGAACACACCTTTTTCTTATAATCACGGTCATCCTTTTCAAAGAACATCCGGTACATCGCGTCATACATACCCATGACGGCTATCGCAGTTGCGAAGGACACGACCGTATTGGCCATATCCGAGATCCCATAGTAAGTCGAATCCGGCATAAGCCGTGTGATCACGGGAATCATAATAAGCGGAATAAGCTTGTTTATTATTCCGCCAAATCCGTATATTATGAAGTTTTCCACAAATAACTTAAGCTTACTCACCCATATAATCTAACATAGATTTATTCATTAGGCAAACCTGCGGAATAATCAGGTATGGATCCGATCCGGTCCGGTCAGTTACATTTGATTTGATAAACCCCCTGATTTGTGGTAAATTATTTTAATGGATTAAGGAGTCTGAGATGAATTTAATTAAAAAGATAAGTAAACTGAAAAAATGGTTTCCGGTTTTTGCCGTCAATATGGTGGCAGGCATATTTACATATTCACTTCTGATCATTCACCAGCTGGTAAATCAGATCGACGGGATCTGGCACGGATCGGTTTCATACGCCAACGGTCATGAGCTGTCTAACGGCAGATGGTTCTGGAGGTTCGTTGACAGAGGCAGATTCTTCCTGAGTCCCGACCCCGTAACTTCTGTTATCGCGCTGGCGTTTTTTATAATGGGTTTTATTCTTGTCCTTGACATATTCGATGTAAGGAGCAGGGCTGTCGCGATACTTGCCTCTCTTATGTTTACGGTCAATATAAGCATACTCGCTTCACTTTCATACCGGTATATGTCACCAACCTTTGCGATATCATGTTTTTTAAGCATTCTGGCTGCCTATATCATGATAAAATGCGAAAAAAAGGCGATAGTGTTTGTGTTCCCGGCCATATGCACAGCGCTTGCCATGGGTCTATACCAGGCGGATATAGGATGTACCTGCCTTGTACTTCTTTTATATGTTTCTTTATGTCTGTATAAAGGTGATAAGGCGCTTAAAGAGACCGGCTTATTTATAATAAGATGCCTTATTTCACTGATCATCGGTATGGGGCTTTATTATGTGCTTTTAAATATCAACCTGTGGTATTACGAAGTATCACTTGATTCGTATAACGGCACGGATTCATACGGCCCTGTCGGTATGATCTTAAATCTTCCGACCAGCACGGTACATGCCTACAGTGATTTTGTCAATTACTTCAGGCAGGTGATCGGGCGCACCAATATATTCAACGGACGGATATATAAGATATCATTCATTCTTCTGGCCTTATGCTTTGCATATGGCCTGTCAGACCTGTTTAAGGTTAAGGAAAGCAGGATAAGAGCTGTTCTTATGGCATTATCGCTGCTCCTTGTTCCGCTTGCCGTAAATGCTGCGCTGCTGATGGCGTATAACTCGGTCACATCCATTCAGATGACCGTTCCGGTAAGTATGAGCCTTCCCGTGCTTTTATGTCTTGCTTCCGCCATCAGACTTCCCGGAATTAAAGCGTCCGGCGTATACAAAGCAGTCACGGCAGCAGTTCTCTCTCTTCTCATATATGGGAGTTATATCATGACAATATACGATCAGCAGGCCATGTATATGGGACGTCAGAGCCTGACCGAGCTGTCGCGGGAGGTGATCTCCACCCTTCAGACCTATAATCTTTATCATCCGTATTACAAATATGTTTTTGTCGGAACTCCCTCCGATAATCCATGTTTTGTTAAGAATTTCGTATTTGACGAGGCAAACAGATATGCCATGGTGGGAACATGGAGTCCGGATGATACGAGGTGGGTCGTCCAGTCATGGCAGGGCTTCTTCACTCATGAGATGGGGATCAATATCATGGTTGCCGATGATGACAAGCTCAAAGAGGCTCTTGAAGATGAAACAGTAAGAAATATGCCTGTCTTTCCGGAGCTTGGATGCTGTGCGATGGTCAATGATGTTGTTGTAGTCAAGCTGTCGGACAATTATTAGATACACCCGTTCCAAACAGATACACTGTATAAGGAGAATCAATGAAAGAATCGAACCGGGAGCTTCCCGTCTTATATCTTGTTGTGCCATGCTACAACGAGGAAGAGATAATACTTAAAAGCGCCTCTGTCATGAGGGACAGGATAAGAGGTCTGATATCGTCACATGTCATAGAAAAGAGCAGCAGGATACTGTTCGTAAATGACGGCAGCAGGGATAATACATTTAACCTGCTGGCTGATGCCGCAAGAAAGGACGATATCTTTATCGTCGTGTCACTTGTCGGCAATACAGGGCATCAGAACGCCCTCTGGGCAGGGATCATGACGGCTTCGAAGGCGGACATCATAATAACCATCGATGCCGATCTCCAGCAGGATATCAACGCACTGGAAAGTTTTATCGAATGCTACAAGAAGGGTGCCGAAGTGGTATACGGAGTCCGGAACGACAGAAACAGCGACGGGACCTTCAAGAAGCTGACAGCACTGACCTACTATAAGCTGATGCAGGTAATGGGAAGCAGGGTCCTTAAGAATCACGCTGATTACAGGCTTATATCGCGCAAGGTGGTCGATGCCCTGAAGGAGTATAACGAAAGCAATCTTTTTTTAAGAGGTCTTATCCCGTCTCTCGGTTTTCCTTCGGATATCGTATATTTTGATGTAAAGGAACGTACGGGAGGCGAATCGAAATATACCCTTTCCAAAATGTTCAGGCTCGCCACCGACGGTATTACATCCTTTACCATCACGCCTTTACGGATAATATCCTTTACAGGCTTTATTACAATGCTTTTCAGCGTTGGCTTCAGTATATTCAGCTTCATTGAATGGATACAGGGAAAGAACGTTCCGGGCTATACAACGCTGCTTCTTGTAACACTGTTTATGTCAGCGATCATTCTGCTGTCTCTTGGAGTGATCGGTGAATATATGGGCAAGATCTATATCGAGACTAAGAACAGGCCCAAATATCTTATTGACTGTGTAATATGCAGGGAAACAGAGGAAGAATAGGTAAATGACCGATATACATGCGGACGATTATGCTTTAACCAAAAACACATCCGGGGACATGCTTGAATGTATGCTGGCAGGCAGGCTTGACAGCATCAGCATTGTTCCCAATACGGGCTGCTTTGAGGAATGTATGGACATGCTGTATAAGGCTATTCCGTCAATGCCGTTCCTTCCGCTTATGAGCGTGCACATCAATCTTGTGGAGGGCCTCTGCCTTACGGATTCGGGACTTGGAGACCGGCTCACCTTTTCATGGGGACAGTTATTCCTGTATTCGTATATACTGCCTCCGGCAAACAAAGTCAGACGCGGGATACGGGCAGAGATCGAAGCGCAGATAAAAAGATGCATCCCCGCAATAAATAAATGTATGGCGATCGCCAGGGCCAGCAACATCAAATACCGGCAGAAGGCTCTCCGTATCGACAGTCACCAGCACACCCATCATCTTCCCATAGTATGGAAAGCGATCATCTCCGTAACGGATAAGAATAACTATAACGTCGAATACATCCGATGCTCAAGAGAGCCTCTGAGCGTATTTCTTTCAAAACCCGGGCTGTTTATGACCTATCGTCCCGTAAATGCCGTAAAGAACCTTATCCTGGCCATGTATGCCGGCAAGATCGACAGATACTGCCAAAGGAAGGGACTGCCCAAAATGTATTTATGGGGACTTCTTATGAGCGGCAAAATGGACTATCCGAGAATAGAAAAGCTGAAAAACGCAATGGAAAAGAAGGCGGACGCCTCCGGCCGGGATCTTGAGATCCTCTTCCACCCCGGGCAGGCGCTTTCCCATGAGATAAACGATGAATTAAATCCGGACGCTGTAAAAGAATTCTATTTAAGCGGCAACAGGGCTGTTGAAAAGGACTCCCTGTTAAGGCTCCGCTGAATCCATTTATTTAACTGTTTCAAAATCAAGCTTACAAAGAGTAACCTTCTCTCCTTTATCAAGCCATACAGCCACATAGCAGGGCTGTGCGGGATCTGCAGTTACGGATACGGTTCCGCTTTTGCCTGTTATATCTGCTGACTTTATCTCATTCTTATCCTGATCAAGCAGCACCAGTCTGCCTACGGTGCGGTCATTTTCCGGAGTCTCCTCTTCACCGTCTGCCGTTTTATGTCCCATTTCATAAGTTAAAGCTACGTTGCAGGCAGCATACGGAGCATCAAGATACGGGCTTGTCAATACATAGTCTCCGGTACCTGTTGCTTCAAGATAACCGTACAGATCTATATCTCCCGTTGCCTGATATCCGGGTGAATAACAGAAATCCGTGGTTTTATAAATATGATGGTCATCAATGGGGAAGCCTGACATATCATCGAACTTATTCGAGCCGGCACGATAAAGATGATAATCCTTAACATCACCGACATACTGATATGAGCTTATCTGATAATCACTGAAAACATTCTCCGGCTGTTCATACCAGGTCATGGCAAGGAGGTTATCATCCGAATAGCTTCCGCGGTCATGGGCAGATGCATAGTCTTCCCTTGTATTTATTATGATACTTCCGTCATCAAGCTTATCTATGGGAGCCACGTGAAGTCCCGGATCCAGACTTCTTGAAATGAGTGCCGCATTGAAATCATTAACAAAGAATACCGTATCTATCCCGTTCTCCCTTGCGTAGGAAAGGACTTCCCTCACTCCCTGCAGGTCAACATCCGTCTGCCATATCTTCTCCATGGCATTTAGGTTACATACGCCCAGAGTCAGGCATGTAAGCGCGGAGACCGCGATGAAGGTACACTGCCTGAGCAGATCCCTCTTTATCTTTTCCATATAAGTAAGCATTATGGGTGCCGACAGCAGCAGCGGAACAAAGCCGGGGAGCAGATATCTTTCCGGAAATCCCCAGGTACTGTCATGACTCTCCGTAAGGCCGAGGATCGCGCAGTTCCAGAGATATATTATCGTCAGATAACGGAGTGCACTTGAATACTCTTCATCCTTAAAGGCATGCTTTAAGTTAAAGATGATCATGATGATGATAAGTATTGCATATGCGGTAAGTATAAGCTGGAAAATGCCTTCTTTAGTAAATACATCAGGGTTTGTAAGCCCTATGAAAATACAGAAATGCCCCCAGATAACGCCGATAAAGTTATCGACAAGGTCTCTTACATATACCAGCTTATACCCTGTTTTGTTGGGGACAAAGCCCTTCATTCTCGCATAGCCCATCCCGGCGGCATATGATACGAAGGTGACAAGTATCACGGCGGTCTTGGACCTTTCTATATGGCGAAGCCCCTCCGGAGAGAGGATCACGTCCAGGGCATAACAAAGGATGGCCGGAAGAAGTGCCACAAGCAGCGTATATGTTCCTCTCGAGAAAGCAGTCAGTACCGTAAACAGCGCATAAATGACAAGCATCGCCAAATACCGTAAGCTCTCCTTCTTATCCTTTGTTTCGGGCTTTTTGTACAGGAAGAGATCGATCGCAAGTACCGTCACCAGTATGCACACATTATAAAAGCTGCATTCGAAGAAAAGCATGTTAAGATACTGAGCCAGACCGAGACGGTAAGGTATTATATACAGAAGCAGACCCGCATAACGGTACATGTCCTTTACATTAAGCCGTTTTAACAGATCGTTCATTATAAGCAGGGTAAGTAACAGGAAAATTATGTTGCTTATTCCGTACGCAAGAAAAATGTCATGTGTAAGTCCGTAAAGCGGGAGGGCAAGAATACAGGATGTATCCAGATGGAAGAAGGTTTCCTCCTGGTAATTGGGTATTACAAGCTTTCCCTGTTCCCACATATGTATCGTATGGCTGTACAGCATGGATGCATCATGCTCAACAAAGTCATGACATTTAAAAAGATTGATCCAGACAATAAAGATTATCTGGATCCACAGGACTGCCAGCATAATGTATGTTAACTTCTTATCTGATAATACTCTTCTGTTGCTCATGGATATAACTCCTTCTGTCGCCTTTTATGAATAGAAATATACCATTTTTATAATTTGGCTTCAAGTATCACCTGTCAGACTGTACTCCTGCAGAACCGTGTCATGCGGAACGCATGATTTCTGAATGCATTTCCTTGTTTGCATTCAGAAAGTCATACGGCAGTACATCCTTCCCCGGGTCTTTAACCGCAAAAACCCCCGTGACCGGCTGCCGGCCACGGGGGAAAGAAAGCACATTTGATCATATCCTGTACGGATATCAGTAAAGCAGTCTGCAGTTTATCTTACCGTCCACTACATTTGACAGGGTTACGAAATCAACATATCCTGCCGCGTTGAGCCTGCTTGTAAGATTATAACCTCTCGGTATGGTAAGCAGGAATGTATGTCCGTTGAAGCCGTAGGTTACGTTTACGGTAACATCGGGACGAAGCTTCAGTACATTTGCGAAGTTGGCATCGAAATTAAGCGGGGTTAACGATGAAAGGTTAACCGTACCGTTCCTGGGTGTTGCCACTACAAGGTTGGTAGCGATCGCAAGCCATGAAGCATTGGCGTTTACAGCATTGTATACAGGCTGCTGCACATATACGACAGTCTTGTTTTCATCCTTCTTGTCGTCTTTACGCTCTCCCTTTACATGAACATGAACATATGCCACTCCTCCGCCGTCATAGGATGTAACTATTATATCGCAGTGACCTTCATGTATACCTGTAACGTTGCCGTAATAATCAACACTGGCGATACCTCCGTTGGTTGACTGGAAGCCTCCCCGTCCGTGCAGGTTAATGCTCTGGGTACTTCCTACCTCAAGCTCCATGCTCCACGGGCCGTAGAACCACCAGTACGGATCCTTGTGATGATGCTCCCACCAGTAAGGATCATAGGGATAAGGCCACTGAGGCTGTGGTGTAACCTGCTCCTTCTCCTGCTGTTCGATCTGATAATCGATCGCCTCCTGAACATTCTGAGCTATCTGCTTCTGAATATCCTCGTGACTGGGTGCTGCAGATACTTTTACCGGCGAAACCACAGTAACAGTCGCAAGAACAGCTGCAGCAAAACCGCATAACAGTCTTATTTTTGTATTCTTTTTCATACTGTTTCCTCCTTTCTTCTGTCATAAGGACAGCCATCCCGGCCGATCCCTCATGACCATATTTGTTTTCATGATAGTTTACACCATTTCTGTTGTGTTATTATAATACACAAAAGTATTGTTATTTTCAAGTGATACTGTAACAATTATGAAGTTTGTTATCCTTGATTTGGTCATACCGATACTCTATAATCTATGTTGACTGTTTAAAGATTCTAAGCGTGGATAAAAATGTTTAAAACGGATAATTATAAAAATATGATCGCCGTGATGTGTGTGCTCTGCATACTCATCACAGGTCTGCTTGCATACTTTAACGGTGACTTCTCGTTCGTACATGCCGGAAGGGCCGCCCAGGCACAGGGATCCGTCAGCCGGAACGACAGACCGGTCTTTAACGTTAAGAGCGGGTTCTATGCCGGTCCCTTCGAGCTGACCGTCAGCTATCCGGACCCTGAGGCGAAGATCTACTGTACCTTTGACGGCAGTATTCCGACTGCCGATTCCGAACCGTATACGGAAGGCTTCATATTGGAGAACAGAAGCGGTTACTCCAATTATTTAAGTGCCGTAACAGGTGTGAACCCATATGAGGATTATGTTCCCGGCGTGTCGGTGATCAAAGCCACGGTCGTCAGGGCGATAGCGGTACTCCCCGGCGGAAGGACGAGCGGGGTAGCCAGCGGGACATATTTTATAGGGATCGACAGGACAGCTGCGTTCGGTACGGCTCCGGTACTGTCACTGTATACCGATTACGATAATCTGTTTTCATATGACGACGGTATATATGTATTGGGCAGAACCTATGATGAGTGGCTTTCGTGGAGAGCAAAATACAGTGCCCCTGACGTAAATACCGGATCCGAATATGATCCTGCCGGTTCAGACGGTGCGGCCGGTGAAGAAGTTACCGCATTCAATCCCGACGAGCCATCCGGCAACTACTCAAACAGAGGTACGGAGTGGGAAAGACCCGCAACCATCGAATACATGCCGTATGACGGAAGCGAAGGCTTCATAACGGATCTCGGTATGCGTATAATGGGAGGCGGAAGCAGGAACAATACCCAGAAGAGCTTCAGGCTTAAATGCCGTAAAAAATACGGAAGCAGATACATCGAATATGACATGATCCCCGGTAATCTGCGCCGGGACGGGACAGGCGAAGTGGAAAGATACAACTCCTTCGTTCTGAGAAACGGAGGCAATGACTGTGATTACGGAAAGATAAGGGATCCCTTCATCCAGAAAATGGTCAGCTCCCATGACTTCGAAACACAGGACAGCGAACCGGTCGTGCTCTTCATAGACGGGGAATACTGGGGATGCTATGCTCTGTGCGAGGACTACAGCGGTCATTATATAGAGTATAACTACGGCATAGACGAAAACAATGTCATAACGGTAAAGAACGGCAGGATTGACGAGGGTATGGAAGAAGACATGCCCATGTTTAATGAAATGATGGATTTCATTACGGGTAATGACATGAGCGATCCCGTTAATTACGCCAGAGCATCCGAAATGCTTGACATGGAGAGCTTTGCCGGATATTGTGCCCTGAATATCTACATCTGTAACCGTGACAGTATTTTCCTGAATGACAACAACTGGGAAATGTGGCGGGTACGGCGTATTGACAAACAGCATGCATTCGGTGACGGTAAATGGCGCATGATGTGCTTTGATACGGACTATTCATCAGGTATATATGAGGATGTGGGATCTGATGCGGATATAATGAGAGAAGCATGCGATATTAACGGCTCATCAACCGGCTGCAGACTTTTGGGATCACTGCTTCGCAATGAAGGATTCATGAGCCTGTTTATCACTGAGCTCTGCGACATGCGTAACATCGATTTTGAAGTAAACAGAGTCAGGAATACCATTCCCGGATTCAGGGCCTCGTACGGCCTGCTGGTACCGTATTCCATGGTCCGCTTCGGCCCCGAAGCCATAGCCAGATTTACGGATCCCATCGAATATGTAAATCAGTCAATAGATAAGGTTGAAGAATGGTTCGCGGCAAGATATGATATTTTCCCGGAACAGATAATGAACGGTTTCGGATTATCGGAACCTGTTAATGTAACGGTGCTTCCGGGAGACGGGCCGACAGATACCTTTAAGATAGACAACAGCAATATTATAATGTCAGGCGAATATCACGGCTTATATTTTCAGGATGTGCCTGTTACCGTAACGGCATTCCCGGGTGAAGGAAGAACCGTCGATCACTGGAATATAAGTAACGGTACGATAGTTGACGAGAGCAAAGCTTCCGTTACCCTGCTCCCCGGTAATGACTGTGTGATCGAACCGGTTTACCGCAGCCTGCCATGATCTTAAACATATAGCAAACGAAATAAATAATTTCGTTTACTATACCAAATTCGTTCACTATAACTATTCAGAACAAGGAGACAGTCTCAGCAGAATGAAAATACTATCCATAAATCTATGGTTTGATAAATACGGGCACAAAACACTGGCTCAGCTTAAGAGCTTCGCTCATTTCGGATATGAGACCTGTGCGGCTACCGTAATTGATGAAGGAAAAACGCTGAAATGCGAAATATACAGGGTGGTCTATAGCGGTACAGCCAAAGAACCGGCTTCTGATACCGGTGTCGCTTTGGATAAACCGGCAGATAGCGGCAATGAAGCTGCTTCATACACCCTGACAACGCAAGCCTCACAGATTCTTGACAAAGAACCCTTCGGGACAGCTTACTTCGGCGCTTTCAGATATCTGTTCGACTATGCTTCGGATAATGATTATGACATTGTTTACATGCGCCGCCTTATGTCCAAGATAGTATATGCGGGGCCGCATTTTAAACATCTTTCAAAGAAATGCCGCATAGTATATGAAATTCCCACCTTTCCCTTTGATGTACCGACAAACAGGCTGTATGCATTAAGGGATAAGCTTGAAATGTTTACCTACAGACGTTGCAAGAAATATATAAGTGTAACCTCCTGCTGTCTGTATCAGCACGGCAGGCCGGATCCGGACTGGCTCTTATTTGAGAACGGGATTGATATATCCAATTATTCAGTACATGATATGCCGCCTCTTGATTCGGAGTCAGCCACGATAAATATGCTGATGATAGCCAACATGCAGAGCTGGCACAGAAGCGAACGTATCCTTTATGCGATCAGGGATTATAAGGGTCCGCACAGGCTGCATCTTACAGTAGCCTCTCCCGAATCTCCCGAGTACACAGCCATGAAACAGCTGGCAGCAGATATAGGAATAGCGGATATGATAGACTTTCACGGCTTTCTTCAGATATCTGAGATAAACAGGATCGCAGAGGACTGCCATATAGCGGTGGGGCAGCTGTCCGGATCGGAATACGGAGTCATGGAGACTCACGCGATCAAACATAAGGATTACTGCGGCCTCGGTCTGCCCATGTTCTCGACCTGTACCGATTCCTCCTTCCCGGCGGATTATCCTTATTATTATTTTATGAAGGATACCGATGCGGATATCGACCTGAACGCAATAATCCGGTGGTATGAAGAGATCAGGAAGAGCCATCCCGGCTACAGGAAAGAAATGTATGAGCATGCAAAAGACAGGCTTCAGTATAACGGTTACGTAAGTGAGATCATCAAAAGGACATCATGATCCATGCCTCTCGGGCTCGTTCATGACCTTCCTTACAATGAACTGCGGTGAGCTGTTAAGCGAAATATATATCCTTCCTATATACTCTCCTATGATACCCAGCATCAGCAGGAGAATACCTCCTATCACTGTCAGCATGGTTATCATCCCGCTGTATCCGAGGATGTAATTAAGCCCCAGCAGCTTTCTTATGATCGTTATGATACCATAAACAAATCCGCCTATCGCCATGATCGCACCGCAGCAGGTAGCAATTCTCAGCGGCTTGATGCTGAAGGCGGTAAAGCCGTTCATCCACAGTCCGATAAGCTTTGATATATTATAGCCGGATGTTCCGGAAATGCGTTCGTGATGAGTTATATCGACGTTAACTATATCCTTCGTCGAACGCAGTACCAGTCCTATGACATACGGATACGGATTGGAGTATTTGATCATCTCATCAACAAGAAATTTCTTGATCGCAAAATAACTTGATACATACAGGTCTCTCGGCTTGCCCAGCATGATATCGGCCATTATGTCATTGATCCTGCTTCCGATATTCCTGAACGTGCTGTGATGCTTTTCCCTGTATCTCGCATATGCGACATCATGACCTGCCCTTACCTGTTCTATCAGCTTCCATGCTTCGTCTGCGGGTGTCTGACCGTCATCATCCATACATACAACAATATCACCCGTAACATAGTGGAATCCCGCCATAAGAGCCGCATGCTGTCCGAAATTCCTGACAAGCTCCACACCTCTTACATACGGTTTCCTGCTGCAGAGTTCTTCGATCACTTCTCCGGTATTATCGGGAGAGCAGTCGTTCACAAGTATTATCTCATACGCTTCATCTTTATTCTTACGCATTGCCTCGTCGATCCCCTCAACAACGAGCGGCAGTGTTTCATGCGAATTATAGCAGGGTATCACATAACTGATCATTATTTCCTTACTTCCGTCCTTTCTACTCCTAACCCCTTTCCGGCAGCCGCCGGATCCCGTTATTCATGATCTGTCCGGGCAGATCCTACAGCCTGTCCAGTACTTCTTCCGTGAACCTCCGGTTATTCTTATCGGCATTAAAGCTTTCATCCCAGCATTTATACGCATTATCACGCATCTGTAAAGCTTCGGCAGCAGGCATGCTCTTAATCTTCCTTATGGCCTCAGCCATTTCCCCCGGAGTACATTCCCCGCTGACCAGTATACCACAGTCCCTTATCATATTCGGAAAGTTACACACAGCCGGCGCTATCACAGGTATCCCGTAAGACATGGCTTCCATGACTGACACAGGATTACCCTCCGAGGATGATGCCGTTATAAAACAGTCAACCCTGTTCTGTGCATAGAACTTATGAAGCTCCTCATTCTTAACATAGCCCTTCAGTTCATAGCTTATATTTTCCTTACCCTTAAGCTTATCCTCACACAGTTTTTTAAGCCGGTCTTCACAGTCTCCCGTTCCGAAATGCAGCCATCTGACATTAAGATCGTTTATCAGACCCAGAGCCTCTGCTATCCTGTCAACTCTCTTTCTTACGATTATACTTGAGCAGCTGACCATAGTCAGCATATTGGACTGTCCGGCATCGGAATCATTCCTGTTCCGGGCTGTGTCATGCCCATTCATACAGGCTTCATCACTTAAGGAAGCATCCTCGGTCTCCCCGTGTATCTTTGCCGTATCAGTCCTCAGAGTTCCAAGATGATACAGCTTATATTTATCACCCGGCATCCTGTTATACTTCTTAAGATAATAATCGCGCCCATGTTCTGCTATAAATATAATGCTGTCAAGCTTTTCATCCATGGACACCTTAAAGGGCTGATAACCCGACGGGCTGGTATAGTCATACAGATCATACTCATGTGTCCTGGTTATTACCCTGATTCCGGGAAACCTTTTTCTCTCATGAGTAACGGCATAACATTTCCAGAAATACCAGTAGGAATAGTAAATGGCATTATCCTCAAGGAAACCGTTCCTCCTCATATATGAACGAAACAGATCTGCGTTAATATAGAACCTTATCACCTCTGACACCTTGGCGCGCTTACCGGCATGCTCCTTAAGCACGCGTCTCAGCTCACTCCATGCATCTGCGTCCGCGATCATTCTGAGTACGCTTCCTATAGCCTTAAGCTTCCCCGGTCTTCTGTATATTGCATACCGGACATTCGGGTTAAGGTCTTCGTCAGCGGAATTACATATAACGGTCACATCATATTTCCGGGCGATAAGTTCCAGTTCTCTGCCCACAAAATTCCTGTCATTATCCCATTCATCAAGTAACAGATAAAGCTTTCTCATTCCGGGATCCCCTTACAGATCATATCCTATCCTTCCGTCAGCGAGCTCCTCCTGCATCCTGCGGATATCCACCGGTGTCTTGTTCTCCCAATACACATCATAAACAGGTGATTCTTTCATGCGTTTCCTGTTTTTCTCCAGGTATTTATCCAGCGGACATATAGGCTCTGCAGGATTACCGGCTGCCACTGTATCGTCAGGAATATCCTTCTTGACAACACTCCCGGCGCCTACGATCACATTATTCCCTATACTTACACCGGGAAGTATTATCGAGCCCTGTCCTATAAAAACATTGTTCCCTATTTTAACCCGTCCTACCTTTGAATATCCAAGATACATCTTGGTACTTGCATCATGAGTCAGTATTGTGGCATTGGTCAATGTACAGTTATCTCCTATCTCTATCAGATAACCGTGCCCGTAATCCACATCACATGAAAACATGTTAACATTTTTACCGATCTTTACACCCCTGCGTCTGTAGTCCTCCACATCCTCCGGTCCTATATGAAAACATTTCTTCAGCACCCTCTTTACCAATAACTTAACTCCAGCCATCCTTTTCCCTCCCCATCTGAAAAAAATGCCCTTAGCCTCCCATTACCGTCCGTTAACAAATATGCTGCCCGCAGGTACCTCACCCTTTACTATGCTTCCGGCTCCAATCACTGCGTTATCTCCTATCACGCTGTCTCTGAGAACAACAGCATTTGCTCCTATCCAGACATTACTGCCGATATCCACTGTTCCGGTCTTATACTTCTCCGCCCTGAGGCCGCCATCGGCTCTGTAGTCATGATCCTGATCGACCACCACGACACCCGGCCCGAATATTGTATTGCTTCCGATGGTTACCATGTTATGCACGGCTATGTAGCAGTTACTGTTTATTCCGACATCATCGCCTATAACAAGTCTGCCTCCGTTTTCAACCACTATCCTGCAGCCGCTCTGTATTGTTACGGTACCTTTTCCTGTCTCAAGCTCTCCCCCCTCCCTTATCTCGGTAACCGCGTTTTTCCTGATCACCAGCCTTCCGTTCGTCTTAACTTTTCCGGCGCCTGCATAAACGGTCATAAAACACCTTGCGGCATCTCCCATCCTGCATACGGCCTTATTTAAATAATACAATATTCCCTTCACACACCTGTCTCCATGTAAATCCAAAGTAATATCTATTATATCATAGAATAGCTATTCGTACTGCATCAGTGATGTATCATCCTCCTGATCCTGACCAGAAGATCGCAGACAGACTGTACCGGCTTAAAGCATCCGTAAAGAAAGCTCTTTATATACAGCATGTCACGTGCCGGTACACAGGGATTGTTTTCATAACCTTTCATATTTGCGCGGATACTGTCCCTTATAAGCTGCTTTTCTTTTCTGAAGCCGGATGTATCTTTACTCCAGTACATGACCTGTATCTGTGCCACATGCCAGGCCGCATTATATGCGTACATCTGCTTTGTAAGCTCCGGATGATGTTCTTTAATATATTCCAGCATCTCGTCTGCTATATGAAGCATATTTATGTTATTCTCACCAAATACCGCCCTGGTCGCGCTGTCGCCGCGGTGAATGTAATGATAACCGGGGTAATCAATGCAGGCCACCCTGTCGCATTTATCAATGGTACGGCACAGCATCTCCACATCCTCACCCATAACATACGGTTTATAACGTATATCGTTAAGTACTTCTGACCTTATCAGCTTATTCCAGCAGCCGGAGCCTATACGGCTACCCATTTTAAAATACTCCTCATATGCGTCATGTCTGTTATATATAACATCTCCGGGACCGGTTCCGTATTCCGTGATCCTGTCGTCGAATTCCTCATAGTAGCCGCAGCATACCATATCGGCATTATGCATAAGCATTGCCTTATGCATGCTTTCCAGTGCTCCCGGCTCGTAATAGTCATCCGCATCGGAGAATGCGGTCATGTCACCCGTCATCATATCAAGAGCGGTATTCCTTGCCGCTGCCACCCCGCCGTTCTCTTTATGTATGACCCTGATCCTGTCATCCCTTTTCGCATAGCTGTCACATATCTGCGGTGTGCCGTCGGAGGATCCGTCATCAACAAGCAGTATCTCCAGATTTTTATAGCTTTGTCCGCATACCGAATCGAGGCATCTTTCCAGATGCTTCTCCACATTATATGCCGGTATGATCACACTTATCAGATCCATCGCACTCCCCAATCACAGATGTCCTACACCTCAAGATCAAACAGCTTCACCCAGTGGCCGGCACATATAATACGCCATGGCATGAAGTCCATCCTCTGCACATTTCCCTCTATCCTGTCATACCAGGCCATTACTCTTTCTTTTTTTAGAAGGGGAGAAAGGACATCTGCGGCTTCCTCTATCTCTTTCCTGAACACCTCCGGACTGTTGTTTATCCACTGATCCTCCGGTGTAACAAACCCAAGCTTGCTGTATCTGTTCCGTATCTTGTCCGGGAGGACATCCTTAAGTCCCTCTCTGACCACATACTTGGTTATGCCATCCTTAAGCTTGTATTCTACAGGCATCTTAAAGGCGCACTCCGCAAGCAGGGGATCCATGAACGGGACTCTTGATTCTATCGAATGAGCCATCGAATTCCTGTCCTCATAATGAAGCAGCATCGAAAGATTGCATTTAAGCTGGTCAAGTATATATCTTCTTGAATCTCCGGCAGGATACAGGTCTATGCCGTATATGGTCTTCTTGATATCCTCAGGCTCAAAGGGAAGTCCCTGCTTAAGATAAAACATATGGATCTTTCCGAATTTCTGAAGCTTCTTCGGAAGGAAAGCCCCGATAAGGGCCTCGATTATTATCTTTTTTGAATTAACGTATTTCTCCGTTGACGCACGGAGCTTCTTATAGCATTCAAGCTCATGGCGGAATCTGCGCAGGCGGAATTTCCTCAGATACTCGGCAAAAATGACACTGTAGAATCCCGTATACCCCGCAAGCTGTTCATCCGCGCCCTGTCCGTCAAGCATTACCGTAAGTCCGTGCTCTTTGGCAGCCCTGAAGACATTCCACTGTGCGTACATCGATGTGGAACCAAAGGGTTCATCCATATGCCACAGTACATCATCAAGATCGTCAAGGACACTGCTTCCCTGCGGAAATATCTTATGCCCCCTGACTTCGGTATGCTTAAGCACCTCATCTATATATTCCTGTTCATCATACCTCCTGTCCTCGAAGCATGACGAAATGGATTCCTGCTCTGCATTAAGTCCGTCCTTTTTTATGATGGAATCGGCCATGCATACTATGGACGAGCTGTCAAGACCTCCCGACAGACAGTAACCGACCGGGACATCGGCTCTGAGCCTCAGTCTTATCGCATTTTCAAAGCATTTACGGAAATCGGCTGCGGCTTCTTCAAAGCTCTCATTGCTGCATGTCGTTTCAGACAGGTCGTAATACCGTTTTACCGATATGCTGTCCTTCTCCATTCGGTACAGCATACTGCATCCGCCGCGCAGCTGCATGATATCCTTAAACATGGTCTCTTCGGTATGATCATGGACCCCGCGAATCATATATTCCATAAGACGCGGTCTGTTCACGCTGAACCTGTGACCCGCCATCATGATTATCTGCTTCTCCTCGGACGCAAAGATAAAGGTGCCGTCCTTATGATAATAATACAGCGGCTTCACTCCGAAGCGGTCTCTCGAAAGGAAGACAGTCTTTTCCTTCCTGTCATAAACAGCGAAAGCCCACATACCGTTAAATCTGTCGACACATGCCGGACCGTACTGATCGTAGGATGCTATCAGTACCTCCGTATCACATTCCGAGACAAACGAACAGCCCCGGGATTCAAGCTCTTCCCGGAGCTCCCTGTAATTGTATATCTCACCGTTAAATACAACCACATACCGGTCTTTGTAGTGAAAGGGCTGATGTCCCGCTTCACTCAGATCGATTATTGAAAGCCTTCGATGACCGAGCGCCAGATTACCCTCATAAAAGGTATCTCTGTCGTCCGGTCCGCGGTACGATATTATGTCAACCATTTTTTCAAAAACATCACGGTCAACCTTACTGTTGACCATGTAGCATCCGGCTATACCACACATGATCCATTCACTTTCTTATAGAATCCTGAATTTCATCAGAAATTCGGGATTCGTACTCGACCAGGTTCTGCTAAAAGCAGGACCGTGTCATGCGGAACGCATGATTTCTGAATGCATTTCCTTGTTTGCATTCAGAAAGTCATGCTAATACTCATGTAACTGTCAGGGCGAAGGCTCTATCTGTTTTCCGATGAATCCTTCATAAAGGCTGATATCTGATCTTTCATGCATTCATCCATATTTCCTTTATCGATATATACAGAATACCATTCAACCAGCTTTTCCATTGTATCATATATGCTCCACACAGGGCGCCATCCGAGAGTCTTTTTAAGCTTTGAACAGTCAAGCTTAAGATATCCCGCCTCATGAGGTCCACCGTCATTTTCATTGACCCACTTTATCTCCCTGCCGGTCTGTCTGTGCCATTCATCCGTAAACAGACTGACAAGCTCACCTGTGTTAAGGCAGTCCGATTCATCCGGTCCCACATTATAACAGCCGCTTATCCCCGGATCTTCATACTGCCTCATGGCCAGCATCAGATATGCATTCACCGGCTCGAGTACATGCTGGAAAGGTCTGGTCGAATACGGATTCCTTACCACTATATCTTCATTCTTTGTTACTGCCCTTATACAGTCCGGTATTATCCTGTCCTTTGCGAAATCGCCGCCGCCTATGACATTTCCCGCTCTTACGGTTGATACAGCGATCCCCCTCTCGTTAAGGAAGGACTGTTTATAGCATGAAGTCACAAGCTCCGAACAGGACTTGGAATTGGAGTACGGATCATATCCGTTCAGCTCCTCATTTTCACGGTATCCCCATTCCCACTCGTTATTCTTATAGACCTTATCCGTAGTAACGTTTATTACGGATCTGACACTGTCCGTAAGCCTGCAGCATTCCATTACATTAACCGTACCCATGACATTAACATCATAGGTATAAACGGGATCCGAATAGGAAGTACGTACTATCGGCTGGGCCGCCATATGGATCACGATCTCCGGAGCGGCATATGCAAAGATCTTCTTAAGATTATCAAGATCTCTTATATCTCCCAGCACATGCCTGTCAAGCCGTTCGGCCAGGGAACATATCTCAAACAGGTTGGGATATGTGGGCGGCTCCAGTGAATAGCCTGTTACCTTGGCTCCGGCTTCCAGAAGAAGGTATGTCATCCACGATCCCTTGAATCCCGTATGTCCGGTGATCAGAACTTTTTTATCTTTATAAAAACCGGTTAAGTCCATCATCATCCCCCTTATATTGCTCCTTTTATCTCTCCTGCCATATATGAGATCATCTCATCCGTCATTCCCGGATAAACACCTACCCAGAAGGAATCTCTCATGATCCTGTCGGTATTTTTAAGATCACCTGCAACCCTGTAGCCTTCTCCCGACTTCCTCATCCCGTCGAAGCACGGATGTTTAATAAGGTTTCCCGAGAAGAGCATCCTGGTCTGTATTCCTGACGACTCCAGCTTCCTTACCAGCTCATTTCTGTCTGTTCCTTCATTGCATGTTATTAGGAATCCGAACCAGCTGGGTATTGAACCGGGAGCTGCCTGGGGCAGAATAAGCTTCTCCCTGACCCCTTCCTCGTCAAGAAGAGAATGCAGCAGATCAAAATTATGCCTTCTTCTTTCAACAAACCCGGGAAGCTTCTTAAGCTGGGCACATCCCACAGCCGCCTGCATATCTGTCGGTTTAAGATTATATCCAAAATGTGAGTAAACATATTTATGATCGTATCCCTGCGGAAGCTCACCGTACTGTCCGTCAAATCTGTGTCCGCACAGATTATCATGACCGGAGGGACACACACAGTCCCGTCCCCAGTCCCTCATGGAGCGGACTATCTTATTTAGCAGAGGATCGTCCGTATATACTGCTCCTCCCTCGCCCATGGTCATATGATGGGGCGGGTAGAAGCTGGAGGTTCCGATATCCCCGATCGTACCCGTATACCGCTCCTTACCGTCCAATACATACTTTGAACCAAGTGCATCACAATTATCTTCTATAAGCCACAGACCATGTCTGTCACAGAATTCCTTCACTGCCTTAAGATCAAACGGATTTCCCAGTGTATGCGCCAACATTACAGCTTTTGTTTTGGGCGAATATGCATCCTCGAGCATTGAGACATCTATATTGTACTGTCCTATTGTGACATCGGCAAAAACAGGAACCGCACCGTACTGGATGATCGGAGTTACCGTAGTGGGAAAGCCTGCTGCCACGGTTATGACCTCATCACCCCTGCCTATTCTCCTGTCACCGAGCAGGGGAGAAGTAAGCGCCATAAATGCAAGCAGATTGGCTGAGGATCCCGAATTGACCACCGAGCAGAACCTGATTCCCAGATATCCTGCCAGCGACTTCTCGAATTCATCTGTATAATGTCCCGAAGTCAGCCAGAACTCAAGAGATGAATCAACCAGGTTGACCATCTCCTCCCTGTCGTATACTCTCGAAGCATAGTTTATCTTCCTGCCCTTTTCAAATCGCGTATCACGGTTATGATATTTGTCGCAGTATTCACCGACCAGTGACAGTATCTGCTCCCTTGCCTCTTTTTCATTCATATTTTTAAACATATTTCTGTCTCCGCTCACTCTCAATCAGTCTTTCCTGAACTTAATCCCATATCTTCCATGGCGCATTACCCGAAGCCCACAACTCCTCTAGCCTGTCATGCTCACGCTTGGTATCCATACACTGCCAGAAGCCGTCATGTCCGTATGCCTTAAGCTCTCCCTCATCTGCCAGTCTCTTAAGTATGGTCTTTTCAAAAACCGTACTGTCCCCTTCGATATATCCGAATATTTCAGGTTCCAGAACCATAAAGCCTCCGCTTATCCTGCTCTTATCCTCCTCGGATTTCTCACGGAAAGATGATATGGTATTCTCATCATCTATATCCAGCACTCCAAACCTCTCATTTACGCTGATCGCGGTTATCGTGGCCAGCTTACCGTGGCTTTTATGGAATTCAAGAAGCTTATTGATATCAATATCGGAAACCGCATCACCATAGGTTAACATAAAGCTGGAGTTCCCTATATATTTCTCCACCCTTTTGATACGTCCTCCGGTCATGGTATCAAGGCCTGTATCCACAAGCGTCACCTTCCACGGTTCGGCTACATTGTTATGGACCGTCATGCGGTTATCGTCCGTGAAATCAAAGGTCACGTCACTGTTGTACAGATAATAGTCGGCAAACCACTCCTTGATCATATGCTGTTTATATCCGCAGCAAATGATGAAATCATTAAATCCGTATGCCGAATATCCCTTCATTATATGCCATAATATGGGCTTCTCACCTATCTCCACCATCGGCTTGGGTTTAAGATGGCTCTCCTCGCTGATCCGTGTCCCGTATCCTCCCGCAAGTATCACTACCTTCATTTCACATATTTCCTCGCTGTAATCCTGAACTTAAATATCTTTAATCCCGCGTACTGCCCAATTCCCCTGATAGCAATACTGCCCTTACCCACATTTATATTATCATAATATCCGGCTATAGTGTAATCAATACCCTCGGTCAGTACCACCGGATCCTTTCCTGTTGTTCTTATGCTTATATACCCGGGTCTTATCTCTCGTCCGGTATATGTATACCCGCTGACCTTGTCATCCATATAATCATCCGCATAAAAGGTTATGGCTGTCTTGCTTATATCCCAGGAATTTACACTGTAGCTTATGTTAACGGAACCGCTGTATCTGCCCTTACCCTGTATTACTGCGAAAACACGTGTACCCACAGCCGGCGTCAGGGTTCCGTCTTCGGTAACGAAATCCGTTATCATGTAATCCGTATTCTTTACAAGTCGTTCACCGTTACTGTCGATCAGCACCACATCGGTTTTCTTAAAGGCGTTCTTCGTCTTTGACCAGACAACATCGGGAACCGAAGGTTCAGGAAGAGCTTCTATGTTACCACGGACTATTGAAAAGGCTGTTTTCAGGCTGCCCGAAAAGCACCCCAATCCCGTGATCCTGACATAGGGAGCATTTTTCTCATCTCTGTTTCGTATAACGTTAAAATATCCGTATGTGAGCTTATAATCCGTTCCTTTCCTGAGCACCCTCTTATTACCGTAATCATCGGTAAATATCACCTCCACCGAAGGTTTCACACCGCCTTTGACATATGTATATGAAGATCCGGATAAGGAACCCTTCTCGGGAATAAGCCTGACCTCTGCCTTTACCTTAGGCATGGAGGCTTTGTTTATTTTAAATGTCTTACCTGTACTTCCTGTAAATCTGTCGCTGTCCGGAGCTGCCGTAAATACATACTGTGCTCTGCCGACAGTATCCGTATTATATGACTTTACCAGATAATCCACACCTTCTGTCAGGATATACGGGGTTCTGCTCTTATCTGAAGGATCCGTGTAGGTAAGGGTATAATCCGGAAGCCGGCCTCCGTATACGGAAGACGAACTGCTCAGCGTAACCTTTACACTCTTATCGCTAAGCGGGATACAGGCTGTCCCGCCGTTATCCTTTAATATTTCACCGGTTGTAAAGCTTCCGTGGAAATTATTACCTGTACCCTTAACCGTTATCTTCCATGGATCGGAAGACGGGCATGGCTCCCTGTATGCCCCCTCCCTGTCATCATCGTATACAAGCACATAATCGGTTCCCTTTGTCAGCTTCACGTTTCCGTAATACACATCCGGGATGAGCTTCTGTATCATATACTCTCCGCGGCTGTTCTTTTTTGCCGCTGCGGTAGCTTCAGATGCGGTTATCCTTCCGGCCTCATGATACCCGGAAATATCCACGCTGTTTATCTTAAAATTCCGGATGTACTTACCGCTGTAATCACCCTTCAGGTTTATTATGACCTGCGGATCCTTACTTCCGGTCACCGATGGTGATGCAGGAGTACAGACATTGGTATTGTTCTTGTATGCAACCGTATAGTCTTCCCCCTCTGTAAGCACAATATCATCACACTGTACATCCATTTCGGGTTTCACCGCAGTTCCCGTATAATCGTATTCTCTGAACTTTTCTCCCTGCCTGCCGTCGGCAAAGCTTATCTTAAACCTTCCCTCTTTTTCCGCAAGGCCGGTGAAAGCCTTGATCTTTATATTTGCGTCATATTCGTCTCCGTAATCGGTCCATTTATCTTCTGCCTCATCATAGATAAAGCTTTGTCCCTTATCAGCTGCTGTCTGAATCCTGTACCATGAGGCTTCATCCTCGGAATACTCGACACCTATACAGGGATTCCCGCCTGTTTTATTCAGTGTAACGACCACGGAGAAGCTTTCGCCCTCATCAACAGCCACTTCACTGCTTAACGGAACAGTATAATAACCCGTATACGTGGTAGTTCCCCTGGTTGTCGATCTGAGCCTCCCGCTTTCCGGATCGTTAACATCCTTAAGCCTTGTATATACATCTATCGTATAATCAACATTGGATGCATTGGTATAGAATGAAACAGCTTTAACCTTCTCATATTCCCATGTATTCTTCTCGGCATGCGCCTTAAATACGTTGGCAGCTTTGGAATGCTTTGTATACCATGTCCCCATACCACCGTCGTACTGGTAATTATTGAAATGATCATCCGCTGTATCAAATACAAAAGCATGCGCTGTTTTTCCGGTATTCATGTTATAGTAAGACAGCCAGAAATAACCTGCGTAGCACTGACTGTCCTCATAACTCCCCCCGTTCTTCCAGCTGTTTCTCACCAGCCATGCGCCGTCACCCTCCGGAACGGTCGTGAATCTGTTCCTGTCAAAATTATCATCCCAGCCCACTATTGTTACAGAATGGTTGGTGCTGCCTTCGTTGGGATCGTAATAACAGTTATTGTCCTCGTTATAATATTTCTTATCTGTTGCCGCGCTGGATGCGCTTGCAGCCTTAAAGCTTAATCCGACCGCACCGTTAGACCTGATAAGCTCCTTCGCGGCCCGCATTCCGTTTTCATCAAGGCCGGTCCGCTTCCCGTCCTTGTCCGTAGTAAACAGTGAAATATCATAGTAATTCCGTAAATGTGCCGATGAAAGAAACGCAAGCTCACTGTCAAGGCCGTCCCGTGCCACTTCGGCCGCTCTGCCATACGGAGCAGTATCTTCGTCTGCAGGTCCCGTCCATGCCGCCAGTATATTCTTGGTGAATTCCCTGTTTCCTCCACTGTAAAGAAAACTGCTGCGGGTTAAGGTATTATTATCACCCTTCGTTCCTCCCAAAGGATCCGTCACGGTATTATATGAAAAAAAGGCAAGATGCAGCTCTGACAAGTCAAGGCTGTTCATATCCCCGACGCTCACCTTCCCCTGTCTTATAAGACTCATCTCCGCCAGGGCAATGCTTGTGAATGACCAGCACGTAGGATAGGGATTCTGGTTCCTAAGCTCCGGCAGATCTGAAGGGATAAAGCTCTCCGGAAGAGGATCTGCTCCTTCAGCTGAATATTTCGAGAACAGTCTTCTGCCGTTACGTGAAGGATTCTCGGGCTCTACCTGCCTCTCAACCGGCATCTCACCCATTGAATTCTCTTCATTATCCGCTCCGCCTGTTAAACCGCCTTCCTCATCCGGAAGCAGTGTTTCTTTATCTTTATCTTTAGCGTTATTGTTTTCCGTATCAGCTTCTTTATCCGTGCCGTCATCTTCGGCGGATATGGATGAACCCGGCTCTTCCTTTTCATCATCCGAAAGGATGCTTTCACCGGGCGTTTCCGGATCTTCGGAACCTCCCGGAGCATCGGAGACTTCCGGTATAATATGGATATTGTCTTCCTTTAACAGGATATCCCCTTCAATGTCTTCAGCCCCTGTACTTACTGACACGGATTCCTGTGTCAGTCCACTGTAAGGCGTTTCCCCGCTGTTCTGACCTTCGTCCTTAAGCAGCACGGTATCCGCAGCATCATACAGGATATCCTCCCCGGTCGCAGAAGCATACACGGGTACGGAATTAAGTATTATCGCAGCTGTTATTATTATGGCAGATATCCGTCTTCTATTCCTCTGATGCATCCGTGTCCTCCTCTGTGATCTTAATAAGCTTAAATATATCCCTGTCCTCTGCTTCTGTATCATCTGTATAATCTGTATCATCCTGATATTTAAAGTATGCCTTCTCTATCGTTTCACCGTTTACTTCATCCCTTATATCAAGCATGGCATCGGCATCCTTAAGAAAATCAGTATCTGTATTTGTTTCTTTATCTGCATTTTTATCTGTATCTGTATTCTTATACTCAGGCTTTATACCGGCATTGTCGAACAGCTCCATGAGCCATTCATCCCTCATAAACTCCTTATTATATATATACGCAGATGCCGTAAATTCGTCATCCGACAGCTGTACAAGATAATAAGGCAGTGCCTTCTGTGATGTTATATTCTCTTTCTTGTATTCATGATATTTACTTTCGGATTTAAGCCATGCCTCATCGCTGCTGTGATCCCTGAGTTCATAGTGCTCCCGTATATATTGACCGATATAGTCAGTAAGTTTCAGCGCTCCCGAAAGGTTCGGATGTGTATTATCACTCGTGAAGTCTGTATCATAATCAAGGATATCAAGGTCAAGCATATTTATATATTCAAGATTATCATACTGTGCCGCCACGGCTCCGATCGAATTGGCCACCTGCCGGTTGAGAGTCTCCACAGGGTGCGGAAGGTATATGGCAAGCACGTCCACTCCCTCCTGTCTGCAGTACTCCACAAGCCTTATAAAATAATCATAATTAACCCCTTTAAGAGATATTGTTTCACCGGTAGGTTCTGATTTACTGTAGGCCTTTCCGAGAGTCCCCGTGTTGGTAAGCGCACCCTTCTCAACATTAAGCATATTCTTCCAGTTGAAATCCTGCTCCTCCAGCTCACTCCAGCGGTTATGGAACATTATATATGACCACAGGAAGTCGTTCCTGTCCTCATAGATATCGAAAAGATCGTTTACAGCCTCTGCCTTGGTCCTGGATAAAGGAAAGCAGTCAAACTGCGTATGCTGTGCCTCCACCTGGGTCCACATATATTTGCCGTTCCCTATGTCATTGAATTCCACAACACCCATCATGTCGATCACGACAAGCTCAGGCTTCTTGTATTTCATGGCTTCCCTTAAGATATAATAATCCTCTGCCGGTGTGCAGTTGGATGAACCGAAGTTGTAGGAAGCTATACCGTAGTCCTTCCACATTTCCATCGGAAGAAGACTGTTCAGCGTTATTGATGTCCCCATAAGGAAGCAGTCGTACTCTGTATCATTGTCAAGGAAATCCGTATACTTTATACGTGATGACTTGTGCTCCGTCAGCAGGGTACAGGCTCTTACCGCGATAACAAGAAGAACCGCAAATACCAGGAACGACAGTATTCTCTTTACCTTGAGTGTTCCGTTATTGTCCATTGTCTGTAGATTCCCTCATCATGCCAGTATAACGTCCACACCCCTCGTTATACTAGAACTGGAAGTAAATGAAGCCGGCAGCATCATAGCCCGAACCCCAGATACCAAACATCAGGATAAAACATATGGCAGCCACCATCACCAGCACACGGCACCAGTAATCCTGTCCCGCTATCACCTTGCGTATGCATATCCCCTTCTTCTTGAGTACATCGGCGAAGATCAGTATTGCAATGCATATAAGCATCAGATGGAAGTTCTTACTGTCGAGTCCAAGCTCATACAGAGAGCCGTCAAATAATATCCATGGGTTATGGACAGTGAATACAGATCTCAATATCCTGAGTGCCGAAGTCATTCCGTCTGCCCTGAAAAAAACGAGTGAAAAACAAAACAGTCCGAACGTAAAGATGCATTCCAGCGCCCTGTGTCCGATACTCTCTCTGTTAAGCGAAAACAGCCTGACCATCCTGTTCCTGACCGGCATAAGGATCTCTCCGATAACCTGATATAGACCGTTAAGTCCTCCCCATATGACATAGGTGATATTGGCACCATGCCAAATACCGCTTAAGAGAAATACGATGAATATATTAAGGTACTTACGCCGTCTGCCCTTGCGGCTGCCTCCGAGCGGGATATATACATAGTCCCTGAACCAGGAGGTCAGGGAAATATGCCAGCTTCTCCACAGCTGCGATACCTTCCGTGAAAGAAACGGCGCATTGAAATTATCCATAAGCTCGATGCCCATAACCTTGGCCGCTCCCATTGCTATGGTGGAATACCCCGCGAAATCACAGTATATCTGTACTGCAAAGAGCACAGTAGCCACGATAAGATATACACCCCCGTATGTTCCGGGATCGCCGTATATCTTATCTACAACGATCGCTATCCGGTCAGCCAGTACGATCTTAAGAAAATATCCCCATATCATCAGCAGGATACCTTCCCTTGCTCTCTCATAATCGAATCTGTGGACCTCACGAAGCTGCCTTATAAGGTTTCCGGAGCGCTCTATGGGACCTGCCACAAGCTGTGGGAAGAAGGATACAAACAGCGCATATCTTAAGAAATTCCGCTCTACGGGTGTATCTCCTCTGTAGACATCGATAAGGTATCCCAGAGCCTGGAAAATATAGAAGGATATACCCACAGGTAATATTATATCATATACCGGTATATTAATACCAATATGTGCCTTCTCTCCTGCAAGTGTCAAAAGCTCCATGGTATAGCCTGCATACTTAAACACAAACAGGATACCCAGATTTATAACGCAGCCCGTTATCAGAACTGTCTTTTTCTTATCTGTCTTACCGTTCTTCTTTTCCTTTCCCGCCTCCGCTGCATCAATAAGAAGCCCCCCTGTATAGGTAATGACCGTAGATGCCAGAAGCAGCAGGACATATACGGCGTTCCAGTTCATATAGAAATAATAACTGGCGGCGAGAAGCCATATGTACTTAAATCTGTCCGGTATTACAAAATAGAGGAATACGACCACCGGGAAAAAAATGAAAAACTGTAAGGAGTTAAACAGCATATGAATCTCCCATAGCAACACACAAGGAGTCGCTGCATAAGCAGTGACTCCATGTGCCTTTTATTTACTATTATTGTCCTGTCGGATTATTTTACCGTTACCTTAACCGTTACCGTTGAGCCTGTTGAATTCACGAACTGTCCGTTCCACTCCGGTTCAAGGATCAGGTCATAGGTTGTTCCCATCGTCAGCAGTTCGGGTGCAATACACTTGATCACAACCTTTCCTGCCTTGGATGTAGTGGCTCCTGCCGGTGCCGGAACCACATCAGCGCCTTCATCACTGTACGTTACCGTAAAGGCGTTCTTAAGTTCAAGCGAATTTCTGTCACTCAGCTTAATACCCTTATTCTTTGCTGTCTTATCAACGGAAGCATTAAGTACTGAGGTCTTTGTAAGTTCTACCGTAGCTACCCTGTCCTCGGGCTTTGCATTATTGTAGAATACCGCACTTGAAGGTGTAACTGTAAGAGCCGGCGCGGTCTGCACAGGTCTTAACTTGAATTCGGCCGACTCGAGTATGTCTGAACCGATCGTATATTTAAGTATCAGCCTGTGGTCTGTATTGGTGCAGGTGTCTCTTCCCTGGCCATCCTTACTGTGTGTTGCCTTAATGTATGCCAGAGTAGTATCCTTATCCGGGTTCGTTTCCCTGGTAATGCTGAACCTGCTATTGGTAACGTAATCACCCACATTGGAATCCCACTCAACATAGGTTATTGATGCGAATTCCGGATTTACCAGATTCTTCACTGTAGGCTTAACCGTGAAGTATGACCACTTGTCCATGGTATTTATCTTTCCGCTTCCGCTAAGAAGTATGGACGGAATACCATGATTACTCTTAATGGTCACATTTATAGGCTTGAGCGTTGCCCCGCACAGCTTAAGCCCCTGCAGGCTGTATTTGCAGTTGAAGTCCGAATATCCGTGACCGTCCTTAAGCTTGCAGAAGAAGTCTGTCTTCTTCGTATCCTTGTTATACGCAAATTTCGTGATCTCGAAACAGTTACCTACTGCCATTGCCATGTTATAAGCAGCGGTTCCCGCTTTTGCCGTAGGTACCAGCTTAGCCGCGCTCTTGTCAAGAACATAATCCTCCGGCTTAACTGTCTTCGGTATGGAACCAAAGGTTGCATTAACCTTATAGGTCTCAACACCGGGATAACCTATATTGAAATTATAGTTTACATTACTGAGCTTAACCGTAGGCTGGCTGCTTATAACCTTTACGGTAAACGTTGCTTCTTTAAGAGCAACATCCCTCTTTGTAAAGCCTGCCACAGGTGTGAATTTGAACTTATAGCTGCCCTTCGGTATTGTGTTGTCATTTATTTTAGCCTTGATAATAAGCTCCTGGGTTCCGGCACCTGTTGATGCAGCCGTTACGGTAAGCTTATTATAATCTGCAAGGCTCTGATTCCTTGCCGGTACCGGAGTGACCGTACCACCCTGTGCATTTACTGTACATGGTCCCTGATTAACCTTATAGGTAGCAGAGCTTTCAGGTCCTGCCAGCATATTGTTAAGCTCGATAGTAGTCGATGACAGCTTGCCTGTCGGCAGATTATTTGCTTCATTTACCGTAAGCTTATAGCTTTGCTCCTTTTCCCACCAGGTCTTCTTTACATGAATGATCGCGTTACTCTTCCCTACATAGCTCTGGTTCTTTACTATGTTCATAACATAGGTATCTTTGCTCGGATCATGGAACTTGGCTATCGCAACGGCTTTATTGTATACACAGCCGCTTTTATGTGTACTTGACCGCTGGTCCACGAACGGATAACCTGCTGCCATATCACTCGTACTGTACAGAACGGACTTGGATGTCTTCTTATTAAACAGACCTATCTCAAACATTATATTGTTCGAAGTACCTGTATTATAATTGAGGAAGTTATCCGTACCGCTTGACGGCGAGATAACATAATCAGGCGCCTGAATCTTCACGTTCAGATTAAGCTTATATGCGAAAGGCTCCTTATATCCCTTATAATAGATAAGCAGATATCCGCTTGTGGTATCCATTCCGTTAAACTGTGCCATCGCATTTGCCGATCTTCTGATCACAAAATCCTTGCCGTTCTTGGATGCCGTAACTGTAAAGTTGTTGGCAAATGAATCGAAATACTTACCATCTTTCGTCTCCCTTGAGGAACGCTTGTTGGGATTTACGAAGTAAGCATAATTCCTCTCGGAAATAAGTCTGGTCCTTACGGCCTTGCTCTGTCCGCCTGCTATATCGTTGGTGTAATCTGTTATTTCCTGACTGTTCTCTCTGTCTTCTTTATTATATACACCGTCATAGTCAACAGCAGCACTCGTCTTGATTATGCTCTGGGTTACGGAGATCTCACCTATGGTACTGTTTATAAATTTAGTCCTGTTTGCCTGGAATGAACTGTCGGCAGTACTCTTAACGGCCTTATCTCCGAGTATCTCCGTCCATCCGTCCCAATTGTTGTTTTCGGGCTCATAACATTTGCTGTTATAGAAGATATTGATCCGTCCGCCCTGTGCCACCGACGGCTTAAGCTTCTGATTGAATATTATAAGCTTTGTAATGGGTACGAAGTAAAACGAATCAGCCAATCCGTCCTCTACTCCTGTTTTGGCGAATCTTCCCCTCAAATATAACTGTGTCTTACCCGAATACTCTATTGATTTATTCTCTTTAAGTGAATTAACCTGTGTATCACCGTTCTTTCCTTCGATCACTGACAGACGGTACAGGTATCCTCTCGCATGATCCTTGGATGGTCCTATGTATGTTACCTTGATCCCCTTGAAGGCCTCGGCATTGTTGAGTGCCGTATCCTTATAAAGCAGTTGTCCCATCTTCGCAGGATCGATATCATACCCTTCCGTTGCTATGATCTCGATGACCGCACCGTCACTGTTACTGTCCTCAACATGCTCATCCGCAACATATGTGGCCTGCTTATTGACCATGTAATATGTACCTGCAGTCATGGGTGCCGGATTTATAACCCTGAGAACCGCATATGCATATTTTACTATCCTCTTATCGCTTGCATCCTTCTCGTTGGTCGTTACCGACGCCTTTATATAGGTTTCGCCGCTGCAGCCCTTCTTTACCGTTATCGTATTTTCATTATCATAATTGGAAGCAGTGGCCGGTGCGGCAATGTTCTTATTATCAACACTCCACGCTGCATTAACGTTCACTTCCCCGTCATCCTGATCATATGCAAGAAGATACAGTTTGAACTTCTGATCCGTGTTATTCAGATCATCCTTATAATATGTGATAAGCGGAACCGTTCTTTTTACGATCTTTCCGTTCTCGTTGAATTCCCTCTCTACAGTGCTTACCTGTCCATACCTTGCACCATAGAAGTCCGCCTCGAGCCTTGCCTGGTCGAACTCCATGCTCTTAACATTGACGCCGCTTGTAACAAATATCGTAAACCTGGTGCTCTTTCCGCTTACGGTAAAGGTTATGTCGGCCTCTCCCTGACCCATTGCAGTTATCAAACCGCTCTTTGTAATGGTAGCTATATTCGTATTGGTCGTCTTATAAGTAGAGAACCATGTTCCCAGCGGATACTTTGTTTTATTATATATCGTATATATCTGAAGCTGGGCCTTATTGCCTGTGGTGGGTGTTCTGTAGCCAATAAGCTTACCATCCGAATCGTATACCTCATCATACTTATAGTCATATCCGGTAAGCTCGTATCCGATCGTCCCATTATTTATCATTGTCTGGGTCACAAAATCACAACCCACTTCAACAGGACGCTCGGGCATTGTAAACGCAAACATCAGCGTGTTTCCGCTGCCTGCAGCATAGCTGAAAGGGATTTCCTCCCCATCTCTGTCCTTAAGATCATATATCTTTGTAACTATCCATGGCGACCGGGTGGTTACTGTTACGGACACGGTCTCTCCGGGCTTTGCCTTTATCGTCGTTCCTGTGGTCTTGCTTCCCACCTTGCCGAACTTATACGATGAAAAATAACCCTTGTACGCTTCTCCAAGCTTTACCTCCATATCGGTAAACAGAGAAACATAATTGATCGACTTGGCATTCGCATATTTCTTAACATCACCTTCGTAACCATATATTGTAAGCTGCTTGGGATAGTAAACAAGATTATCCCCTATGATCACACCGTCGGCATATCCTGTTGTTTTATCTTTGTATCTTATATACAGTGTCTTAAGGCTGTCACATCTGTTGAAAGCCTTGTCGGCCATTTTATATACCGTCGAAGAGAGATCTATCTTTTCAATGCTTTTACAGCCGTCAAAAGCCTGTGTCTCTATTTCTTCAACATTACCGAATGTAACTTCCTTTAACGCTTCACAATTCTTAAATGCCTCCTTGCATACGATCTTTGCCTTAGAACCGATCTCAACCTTCTCAAGCTTCCTGTCATTCCTGAAGCACCCCTCCGGAACTGTCTTAAAGCCTGCAGGCAATACAGCTCTTGTCATGCTTGCGCAGTTGGCAAACACATCCTTGCCGACCGTTATCTCACTCCTTGTCATACCGCTGAGTGACAGCGTGGTAAATCCGGTATTATCGAAAGCACTGTCACCGATCGTTACAACATAGGTTCCACCGGATATGCCTGCCGAGGTAAGGCTGGTACAACCCTTAAATGCAGCATTTCCTATATCTGTAGTCTTATTAAGTACAAGCTTTTCAAGTGACGTACATCCCTCAAAGGTATTGTCTTCTATCCTGGTCATGCCTCCGGGTACCGTAAACTTGGTGATTCCCGAATTAAGAAAAGCCTTAGATTCTATATATGATACATTGTTTGCATTTTCAAACGTGACCGTTTTGATCTTTTCATTATTCTGGAACAGTTTTTCGGAAGCCGGTATCTCTTTTACCGCTGCCGGGATCACTACATAATCGAAATCCCAGTCCTTAAGGCTGTCATACTCGGGAATAAGCGTAAGCACCTCCGTATCAGTCCTGAAAGGAGTAGCTTCCCTGTCCTCTGCTTCCATAATGGGCGGAACACTGTCCCCGGATATTACACTACCCTCTGACTGCAGGGTTTCTCCCGGCTTATCTTTATCACCGGCTTTAAGAGGCTCTTCCGACAGTAAGTTATCCTGCGTGTTTCCCTCAACAAGCAGCTCATCTCCTCCGGAAATATCGGCTTCCTTAACAGTATTGCCGTTCTCTTCGGAAACCGGTGTCTCGTTTTCCTGCCCAACAGGTACAGGATCCTCCTGAAGCAGGATCTCTCCGTCCGGTAACAGGTCAACAGCGGCAGCACTGACATCCATGCCAAGCGATGTCAAAGTTACGGCCGTACACAACAATGTTGCCAACACTTTTCTGATCTTCACTTATTCTCCTCCTTATATAAAAAACAACATGCATCATCTATAATAATTGCAACATAAATACACATATGCCACACGACTATAACATATTATCGGCCAAAAAGAAAGATTTCTTTACATTTCCGTAATATATTTCACACGTTTTTCACATTTTATGATTAAAGGGTCAAAAGCCTGTCAACACCACAAGCTTGCTTGATGGTGGGGACAAGGATTTATGACCCGCCCCAACATGAGCAAGAAGTGGGGCTTAGCACCACGGAATTGCGAATGGTGGGTAGGATTGTGGGAGTG
>JAFSYI010000097.1 GCA_017450065.1 Lachnospiraceae bacterium | reverse complement strand
TTTTTCTTCTTTATTATCAGCCTGAAGAATTAAATCGTCGGCTTCATCGAAGTTGATGTCCTTGCAGGTCTCGTATAATTTATGTATTGCCTCTGATTTTGACATTTTTCATATCTCCTTTCTCATATAAACGATAATTTATCTTTGCAAGCTCGTTTGCTATATCAAGCATGGTTCATTGATTATGAACCCTTTGGCGGTTCTCTACCTTCGGATTTCTCATCATTTACATACTATTCCTTCCGGATAATAACATTATACCACTTAACATTTTTACCTCTTCTTACATCCTCGGAGTCCCACTCTTCAACCAGACTCCATCCGTTAAGCCGGTCAATAATATTACGGAACTTCTCAGATGTCATATCAACAAAGAACCTTCCGTCCCTCTCTCCTTCAAAATCCCCGTACTTGAAGGACATATACCAGATGCCATTAGGCTTTATCGCACTACGGAGTTTATTGATAAGTTCCGGTAACATATCCGACCCGATATGAAGCATGGATGCACATGCCCATACGGCATCATACTTCTCATGACACTCTACCTGCATAAAATCCATACACTTTACGTCAATCCCCGTATACTCACTTGCCAATGCACAAAGCTCCATAGAACCATCTATTGCATCAACCGTGAAGCCCTTATCTATAAAAGCTTTGGTATCCCTTCCCGAGCCGCAGCCCAGATCAAGTATATATCCCTTATCCGGTACATATTTTAAAAAGTGATCATATAAGGGAGTTACATCCGCATTAATTGTTGAATCAAAGAACTCCTTTGAATTATCAAGATAGTACTGCTCTGTTATATTCATAGCACTACACCTTTATATTCCCAACTGGCAAATCCGCAATTCTGTGCCGCTTTATATACAGGCTGTATGACTGATTCCAGACCACAGGCAAAATCATTCTTCGATAATCCTTCCCTGTATATCCGATAGCGCACTTCGTCATTATTTATATGTTCTTTGGCACATTTATCAAACTCCTTATGTACCACATCATACTCCCATAACAACCTGTAGGATTGGTATTCAATATCAACCAGCTTCTTAAAATATAAATCCCAATCAGGGAGATTATTACTCTTGGAACTGTTTATACTTTTTGTAGTCGGGCTTAGGTTCCAGAACTCATCATGTGCCACATATGACCAGGGAACAAAATGATCAACGGATATATCCTTATCCGTCAAAAGACGATCATCATATATTTCATGAACAGGCTCCAATGACAAGATCATTCTCCAGTACTTCTTTATCTTGTCCAGCTTTCTTTCAACCGGCGGAGACAGTTTATCAGCAATACCCGGAACACTTGGATTGCGTCTTTGCAGATATCGGATCATATTGTACTCGATCCACCCCAAAAGGATCTCATAATTATTTCTGATATACTCTGCCCAATCATCCTGTATCACAATTTTCGTATCCAGACCATTTATGCCCGTAAAATAATATATGAGCCGTTTTTCCCGGTTGATCCGCTGTGCCAGATCCGATGCAGGCACATTCCATGCCTTCCCCTTGAGTTCCGGCAAAAACGGAGCCTGTAAACGATATGGGACATTATATGTGAGGACTCTTTTCTTATTCAGAATATCCTTATCTGTAGTCTTGGAAAGGTAATCAAGAATTGCTTCCTCTTTTTCCGAAGACTTAAGCGAAGGATTCTTCTCTTTCATAAGAAGAATAACACTCTCCAGCGTGTCCTTCGGTCCAAGATTAAGATGATACTCCGTAACCATATACCAGGCATCCGCAATCATCTTATCGATAAGTTCTCCATAAGATAATTCTGTCTTCCCCTCATGAACCTTGGATATGATCGATTTAAACCAGAAAAGTTTATAGCATTCACTGGTATTGTCAAAAAGCCGGGCTAAGTATCCTGTATTCAGTTCTTCTGAATATGGTAGCTGCATTAACTTCTCTCCACAAAAATTCCAATGAGGTACACCTGATTTCTCCTTACGAGTTATTATAATCTAAAACAGTTCCGATTCATAGCAAAAGCGGCTTCAATGCCAGCCGCTCTTTTACAATTATATAAGACTACGTCAAAATTATTTTGAATGCTGCCTACAGTACACAGAACCACTCATCTTCTGATTATGACATCCTGACTTATTGCATGTATGATATAAACAATAATCATAGCCCCTGCTCCGATACATGGTACATCCGTTTACCATACATTTGTTAGTTAATGAATCTGGCTTCTTATCTTTCCTCGATGACCACATCTTATGCTTAGAGCAATATCCGTTATATCCGCCTATCTCCGTGCATCCATCCATTCTGCATACGTGCTCACTACAATACATACTACCATAAACAGCTTTATTCGTACATGTAGCTTTCCTGCAATAGTCATACACATGTGTTGCGCCAAGTACAGTACTTGGAGATATCAGGAAAATTATAGTGTTCATCATTAACAAAGCTCTTACTGCATTTCTAAACATAGAACACCTCTTCATCCCCCAAGCGCATACAGGCAAGCCTTCCATCAGAATCATCCAGATCTCTGAATCCGCAGCCGCAGTCTATATCATAAAACGTACAGTTCTGTTTCTGATCGTAATGCTTGAAAACCCTGCCTCCCGTATACATTCTAGTAGATGTGGCAATTGTTGGTGTATGCCCTGCTATTATAGTACTGTCAGGAACTCCACCATACAGGAAATATGCTTCCTCCCTTGCATATAGATAAAACTGCTGCATTTCTGACTGTGATATGGATTTATCTTCATAATACCCGGCATGGACAATCACATATTTCCTGCCATCCACAGTCCGCTTGTAATAATACGGTAAATGCCTGAGTGTCTCCGCATGTTGTTTCAGTTCAGACAAACAAATCTCCTTTTCAAAAACCAATGCTTTGATCGTACCGTAATAATCAAAGTATGCATTCTCAACTTCAGGAATGCATATCACAGCACTGTATAACGTCTGTGTATCAACTATATCTTTTTCATTTAGCCCCAAGATTCGGGCATATAAGTCCATAACGCTTATGCATTCTGCAAATTCAGCATCGTGATTACCCTTGAGTAAAAGGATATTATCAGGACAAGCCTCCATCCACCGTAGCATCTCAAGTGATTGAGGCCCCCTGTCTATATAATCTCCGGCAATTATCAACTCATCCTCATCAGAAAAATCTATTTTTTTCAACATTGTCTGAAATACATCAAAATATCCATGTATGTCTGACATCACATAAAAACTCATTGCTTTGATCTCTCTTCATAATCTTCTTTAAGCTGGCCAAACAAACACATCTCTTCTATCCATTCTCTGCGCTGTATAACTTCAAGCCATTCATCGGGAATGCTATCATATCCATAGTATAAACCGGCTAGACCTCCTGCAATAGCTGCCACGGAATCTGTATCATCTCCAAGGTTAACCGCTTTAAGCAGGCATTCCTTAAAGCTTTCGGTTGTTGCAAATGACCATATGGCTGCTTCTATGCTTTCCACTACATAGCCACCGCTCTTTATGCCATCTTCCTGTATGGCAGCAAGTTCATTCATATCCCTTAACCGTCCATAATAAGCCAACTCCGTCCGGATTGATATATCATTCTCATAAAATCTGAAGCCATTGTTGAATCCATCATGTAACCGTTCGATCAGCTTACCATCTCCATCTAGAATTGACTTTACACAGAAATAATACAATCCGCATGCGATCTGCCCCCGGATATGGTTATGAGTAAGGCCAGCCACCTCATGGATCATCCTGACAGCATCTTTATTACTCATTTTATGATCATATGCATATAAACATACCGGCATTATTCGCATAAGGGAACCGTTCCCATTGTCATGATCGGTAGTTCCGCCGCATGAACGTACATCGTGATCCCTTAGGTACCGTGTAATAGCTGCCATGGTGCCGCCGCCTATATCAAATGACTCTCCAAACGGAGTATATTCACCGTCAACAAGCCATTTTGCAAATCGGTTCATGATATCTTCAAGGTCCACCACGCCCTTTTCATTTAAGCTGGCAAGAAGGGCCAGAGTCATGCTGCCATCATCTGTCCAGGTACCGACAGGCATATTGTAAGTACCATATCCTTCCATTTCTGTTACGGGTCCGCGTTCTTTTATCTCTGATCTGCTCATGAACTGTACCGGACATCCAAGTGCATCGCCCGTTATCACACCCATGATCCCATTAAGCCATATATTGTCTTTATTGTTATTCATATCTTCACCCTACTTATAGAATATCCCATTTAGTTTCAGTCTCTTCTCAGCTTTCTTAATGCGCGTTTCTCAAGCTGGCGTATCCTGCCGGACGGCAGATTGTACTCAGATGCCAGGTCATCATATGAATGTTTCTTTTCATCATTGATCCCATACAGTTTCCTTATAACATCCTGTTCACGATCATTAAGAATGTCTGATTTCTCATTAAACTTCTCAACAATGCCTTCGTCTTCTTCTGCCCAAACAGTCTTCATATTGGAGAGTTCTTCACATTCTTCATAGTCCTCTCTTATCTCATCCAGCACACATTCTTCATCCATCATCTCTTCCACTGCTTCTGCTGATTCGGCACATCTGGCCAGACTGACAAGCTTTGACATCACCTCATAATTAAGCTCGGCGCCCATACCGTCATTTTCAAAGCGGACTGCTCTGTTGGCTGCCACGCCAAATCTTCCCGCAACACTGATTGCATCAATGTTAGCGCCCATAAAGATGAACTCCCAGTGATGCTTTTCCTTTTTCTTCTCAACCATCTTCTTAACCTTGTCATAGGTGTACTTCCTGCTGGCGTTTTCCATGCCATCTGTGGTGATTATGAAAAGGGTCTTCTCCGGCCTGTCGTCTCCTGCCTCCTTCTGCACCTTACCAATATGCTTAATGGCTCCGCCTACTGCATCAAGGAGTGCCGTACATCCCCGTACATAATAATCTTTATCAGTGATAGGTCTTACCCGGGCAATGTCCTTACGATCATGAAGTATCTCAACCTGATCATCGAACAATACCGTTGAGATGATGGCTTCACCATCTTCACCCTTCTGTTTTTTCAGCATTGAATTGTATCCGCCTATCGTATCTGATTCAAGCCCGCTCATTGATCCGCTTCTGTCAAGAATAAAAACGATTTCTGTTAATCCCTTCTTCATAATGTCTTACCTCTCTTTCTGCCTTATGGCTCTTTCGTTTATCTTGAGGTAAGTATAGGGTATTTCAGAAACCGTCAGGTCGCATCGGAAGCGACAATTTATTATTCACCCAGAATGGGCTGATCATGTTCAAATAAAGCAAGGTTTATCGTATAGGTATCATATACTCCATGTTCGATGAAGTACTCTATTATAAGGTCAAATATACTGCTCGGCGACAAAGCATAACCCGCCCTGCCAAGCAGATCCTTCGTCTCATCAAGGTTTAGCTTTAGCGCAAGCGCAAAAGCGACCGCAGTTATCTTCTTAGGCTGATAAGCAGTATTCCCACGGATCTTCGAGAACAGTTTTCTATCCACATTTGCTCTTTTGTAAACTTCCGTATCCGTATATCCTTTTTCATCTATGATATGAAGCAGACTCTCCTGCCAGGTATCAGCGACATGCGAAACTCTTTCATCCAGAGATAGACCGACATGATCATCAGAAAAAGCTGAAGCAGACATTGCCACAGGAGCTGCCATCGGAGGAACATCTTCAAGACATTCATTGTCGTCATAATCTTCATCGACTTCTTCTTCACAATTATCTACGTACTGCTCCTCTTCAACCGCCTCCTCTGTTTCCTCATCCTCAGTTAATTCCGATATAAAAGATCCTTCTGCATATAGATTGGCTTTATATGCTTTTCTTGCCATCCAGCGATCTTGAAATAACCGGCCTGAACGTTTCCCGGAAAGAGACTCATATGCTGCTTCACTGCCGTACTCTTCTTTTATCTGTTCTGATGCATACTTTTCATCAATATAGATGTCGATATCCGAAAATATCTTATCTGAGAGGACGAATGACTCCTTGTCAAATACTACAAGGATAATCTCCATATCTGTATTAAGCAGGAAATCACTAAATACAGATATGGCTGTCCTTAATGCCTCTGCCTTGGGAAAGCCATATACCCCGGTGGCTATAAGCGGGAATGCTATACTCTCGCAGCCAAGCTCCTGCGCAAGGTTAAGACTGTTCACGTAACAGCTTCGCAGATCAGCAAATTCCCCATGCTTACCGTCAACCCATGCCGGACCAACCGTATGTATGATATACTTTGCATCAAGGGCAAAAGCAGGCGTAACAGCCGCCTGCCCAACATTCATTTCACCTATCTTTTTCCGCTCATGCAGAAGCGCGTCAGTTCCTGCGGCAGCATAAATAGCAGCATCCACACCCGCTGCATAATCCGGATCCGGATTAGCAGTATTAACGATAGCATCTGCCATGACTTTGGTTATATCATTTCGTATTATCTTAAATGCCATAAATTAAATCCCTATTCATCCCCATCATCAGGATCAAGACCTGCGTCTTCAAGTGTCTGCGCCCTCTCATCTTCATCCATCATATCAAGTTCATCGATATCCAGTCCGGCCTCTTCAAGCTCAGATTCGAGATCATCTTCGTCTTCATCTGAAGATGTATTTGCATAAAATCCAAGACCGTTAATACGATCATAATAATCATCCATATCCAATCTTTCGTCAAAATCAAGCACTCCGTCATGATTCCTGTCAAACAATCTGTCGTATGGTCCCATAATGATCCTCCTCATACAAAATAGTTTTACCAGTTATCCTTGTAATGGTTAACAAAATTATTTCTATTATCTTCCTATGAATGTTCCTTATCCAAACTTCTTCACTAACGCCACAATGATCAAAGTAATAATAAAAGCCTCTCCGGAAATATCCGGTGCTATAAAAGAAAAGATCATTCCAATAACAAATGCCCAAAACCATGGACTGTGACCTCTGCTTCTGCTTCCTCCACCATACCGCGGTCCACTATAACTGCTATAATCCGGATGGGTTTCATCATAATAAACATCATCCCAATACTCACTGTTAATATCATTACTGAAATAATCATCAGAATCATACATGACACACACCTCCACGCTTTGAAATGAACGTTCAAGAGACTTCTTTGGCTTATATCATAAGTATAAAAGCAATAAACCAAACAATAAATGACTGCTTCAGCAAGTTAAGTGACTATATTTTGTTATCAGGGTAAATATTAAGGTTAACTACTTCTTCGAGAAATGCTTCCCTCTTTTCGGGCTTTAATGAATAGTACTGGAACAGGAAAAGGTGCTCCATTATCTCACGCACGCTCTTCTTTCCACAGTTTCTGATGCTGCTCAGGCTCTTTCCTGACGCGATATCCTCTGCAAGAGGACCGATATTGTCATACCCTGCCCTCTTAAGACAATGATATGATCTGATACTCAGATCAAGCGCATCAATAGATGCTTCTTCCATAGATTTGTTCAAATGCATTCTGAATCTGAAGCTCCGGCCCTGCTTCTCCTTTAAGCTAAGACCCTCGACATCATTCAGTAATTCCATCATCGACATTTTCTGACCCTGACTCATATCTTATACCTCCGTATACATCTTTGATGACCTCTTTGACTACACGGCAATGAAGCTCTGCTATGTCATCACCGCAGTCCTTCCTGATCACATCAATAAGATATTTAAGATCCCCGGTATTATCAGATACAGCGATCATATGGATATGATTTTCCTTAAGTGTGGTAAATATCTGACGGACAAATACAGTCTCTGTAGCTACATACCTAAGGACTGCATCAAACCTCCCGGGTTCTGTAACTATATCAATGAGCATAGTATACTCACCACGGCAGATATATGTGTTATAACCCCGGATAATTCCTCCCCTCTCAAGCTTATCAACTCGTTTCTTTGCAGCCACCCTTGACATTCCTATGGCATCTCCGATCTCCTGATAGCTCATCCGGGCATTACCCTTTAACATATCCAATATCTTCTCATCTGTCTTATCCACGAACCTTACTCCTATAAGTTTCAATCAGTGTCGACTCTGATGATATGATTATACAAATATAAAAATATGATTGCAACAGCACTGGTTACGTTTCGAAACCAATTGGTTCCGATTGTAAACCAATTAAAAAAGACTGCCAAAATTCACTTTGACAATCTTACATTATTTAGCAGCGACGCTTATATACATAATATATCTTATGTAAACTACTATGCTGATGCTTACCCTAATTCAAATGTGATTACATCTTCCATATTCATCCAATTTTCTTATGAAATAAAAAGTGCAAAACCTTCCATGGCAATCAGAAGGAAAATCATTACAAACAATGCTATCCTCACACCTATATCTTTAACACCTTTTATAGCTATATATATCGTAAGCAATATACATATCACACAGCTAAATATTCCTACAGTTCTTGAAAAAGTCGTGATAATGCTACAACCCAAAGATAGAAATGCATAAAGCCATATGATAGCCTTCATATTTAGCTCTTCTAATTCCGCCTTTTTCTTGTTGTTTTCATTAATAATCTTCTGTTCTTTTATCCTCTCTCGCTGGCGCGCATTTGATTCTTCAATACGTTCTTTAATAATCCTTGTGGCTTCCTCATTACTAATTTCTTCATGCGTAGCTTTAATAAGCATACTATTACCACAATACGCACAATTCGCTCGCTTTCCGGAACTATCAATTTCCATCTGTGCATTGCATTTGGGACAGGTCAAATCTATAAAAATCTCTGAATTGTTATGAATGGCCATCATTAATCCTATTGTGTCTCACACCACTTACTTCAACAATTTGTTCAAACCTTTATTAAAAGTATTAGTCAAAGCCTCGATCTCATGTAGTATCCTGCTCTCGTCCTTATCAATTTTCCCGTCATCTTTTAATGCAGCCGACCTGCATATTTTAATGAAGTTTTCAGAATTACGTATCTGATTATATATTTGAGTCTTAAGATGATTAAGTCGCCAAAAGTCGGTTCAAACGACTTGGCATTCTTATAGTTTTTTGTTCCATGACAACTGAATAACGTTCATTGATAGGATTAATGAGATTCGGTACTATGATTCCTTTGCAGATAGACCATTTCCCTTGCTTTTTATTTGTTCTCTGGCATCAATGGCCTGCATTTTTCGAGACCTCTCTCGTATAACCAAAGCTTTGAGAAGTTAAGGGCAAACATCTTGAAGCCGAAGAAGACCTTGGTCTTCAGCTTTCCCCTGACAGGCATGCTGTCCACATGGTATTTTCTCCGTAAGATAGATGGAATCGTTTCAACACCATTCCGTATCCGGGCGACCAGCTTCATTGTTTCGTCATCCTTCCGCCGGATTGCCTCTTCTGTATGCGCCAGTGCACCTAACGAGAGCATTACTACCGCGGTACGAGGTTTTATTTTTGCATTGCATTCCTTCTGATGAGGGCAGTTCTCGCAGCAGCACCGTGGAAAAGATATGCGAATGGAATCACTTTGGTGGATATAAGAGCTGTTTTGGGGGGCATGTCCCTCCGGACACTTTATGACGGAGCTGCCATCTTCGGAAAGTTCAAACTGCGTCAGGATCTCGCGAGGCTTTCTTCCGCGAAGACCCGTGGTAAGGATCCCGATGTTCTTTTCCGCGGCCTTCTCATCCAGTTCTTTACTGGCATAAGCGGTATCAGCGATCATTGCGACTGTCTTTTCGGATACATCCGCCTGTTCGATCGATTCTCGGAGGAAGTCCACATCAGAGCGAGTATTGATATCGTACTGGTAATCCGTAACAATAGTTCCGTTTTCATCTACGGTTTCTGTGATGTTCGCAGCATAACCCCGATGCTCTTTTCCAGCTTTCTTTCGGTAAGTAGCATCCGGATCAGCCGGGTTCTGCATCGTGGAGGAATCCATTCCATCGCCTTTGTCTTTGGGGATATCGTGACCGTTTTCGTCCTTCTTCGTCTGTTCCCGGATTGCACGTTCCAAGAGCTGATAGTCTTCACTGTCCCCGTACTCATCGGTACACTTCGGGAGCAGGGCCATGGCATCATCTATGACTTTCTGAAGGCGCTGCGCCTGAGGAGTTTC
>JAFSYI010000096.1 GCA_017450065.1 Lachnospiraceae bacterium | reverse complement strand
GCACTCCCACAATCCTACCCACCATTCGCAATTCCGTGGTGCTAAGCCCCACTTCTTGCTCATGTTGGGGCGGGTCATAAATCCTTGTCCCCACCATCAAGCAAGCTTGTGGTGTTGACAGGCTTTTGACCCTTTAATCATGATAGTACCATATTGTGTTAAAAAAATCTATACCGGCTACAATATATGGTGTATACTATCGTAGACGGAATAAATCCGTCTGTCGAACAGTTATAATGATATTTTAAATACCGAAAGAGAGGGAATCATATGCCAAGGTCAGCCAATCAGAAGCTTAAACTTCTTTACTTAAAAGATATTCTAAACAAATATACGGATGAAGAACATCCGCTGAGTGCTACGGCAATATGCGATATTCTGAGGGAGTATGATGTAGAGGCGGAACGCAAGAGCATATATGACGATATGGGGATGCTTGCGGCTTACGGACTCGATATTATGAAGATAAACGGAAGGGACGGCGGATTCTTCCTGGGAAACAGGGAATTCGAACTGGCTGAGCTTAAGCTGCTGATAGATGCGGTCATGTCATCCAGGTTCATAACAAAGAGGAAATCGGACCAGCTTATTAAGAAGATAACCGCCTTTGCCAGTGATTACGATTCGGAAGAGCTTAAGAGACAGCTGCACAGCATCAACAGGATAAAGGGACAGAACGAGAGCATACTATATACCGTTGATGATATAAATGCGGCAATAAGGAGCAACAGGAAGATAGAATTCAAATACTGTGAATGGACACCGGATATAAAACTGCGTCCCAAAAAGAACGGCGAAACATACAGCGTAAGCCCAATAACCCTTATATGGGATGATGAGTATTATTATCTTGTTGCATATGATTCGGAAGCAGGCATGGTCAAGCATTACAGAGTAGATAAGATCAGGGATATCGCAATAACCGGGGAGCTCAGGGAGAAACCTGCGGAGAAGATCGACATGAGCGCATATTCAGGAAAGATGTTCGGAATGTTCGGAGGTAAGACGGTTACTGTGGGATTTGAGTGTCCGGGCGATAAGATAGGAATACTTATCGACAGGTTCGGGCAGGATATAAAGGTGACAAAGGGCGCGGCGGATATGCTGACGGTTCATACACAGGCGGTACTAAGCAGCCAGTTCTACGGATGGGTTGCCTCGGTGGGTCCGAAGATCAGGCTTGTAAGTCCTTCGGAGGCGGTGAACGGAATGCGCGATTTTCTTAAGGAGAATATGGCCTGCTACTGATATGTTCTTTACATTGCTCAGGAGACGGTTACGCGTTGCGGATTTATTGTTTAGATTTATGAATATATAGTGCTTTGGATGAGTACCTCAAAATGAAAGGGAAGGTTAAGATGGTTGAAGAAATAAGAGACATGAAGTTTACAGAGGAGCGGGCGCTGTTTGGCAGCAGAGATCTGTACCTTAACGGCTGTGTATTTGAGAATGGCGAGTCACCGTTAAAGGAGGCCCGAAACATAACCGCAAGGGAATGCCTGTTCAGATATAAGTATCCGTTCTGGTATTGTGACGGCATTGAACTTAATAAGGTGACTTTTTTTGATATGGCAAGGGCGGGAGTATGGTATACGAGGAATTTCCATATGAAGAATGCCATTGTGGAGGCACCCAAGAATTTCCGCAGGTGTGAGAATATAACCCTGAAAAATGTTATGATCCCGCATGCCGCCGAGACATTGTGGAACTGCAGTGATGTAACGCTTGACTCGGTAAGGGTGACAGGTGATTATTTTGCGATGGGCTGCAGGAATGTTACGGTATCAAACCTTGATCTCATCGGGAACTACAGCTTTGACGGTGCTGTCAATATGGAAATAAGGGATTCGCATCTTGCATCCAAAGATGCTTTCTGGAATTCGGACAATATTACCGTGAAGAACTGTTTTGTCACCGGAGAGTATCTTGGCTGGAATTCGAAGAACCTGACACTTATAGACTGTACTATAGAGAGTCTTCAGGGGATGTGTTATATCGACAATCTTGTCATGAAGAACTGCAGGCTGATAAATACTACGCTCGCATTTGAATACTCGGATGTCGATGCGGATATACGCGGCGGTATAGACAGCGTATTTAATCCCGGAAGCGGGCAGATAAGTGCCGACAGGATCGGACATCTGGTCATACAGAAGGATTATATCGATCCCGGAAAGACAAAGATCGTCTGTGATGATATAGAAGAAACTACGGATACTCCGGAGGGACTGTGGTAATGCAGACATATGATTTTGACAGGATCAGGGACCGCCGGCATACATCAAGCCTTAAATGGGATGTTGCTGACACAGAACTGCCGATGTGGGTAGCGGATATGGATTTTGAAACGGCCCCGTGTATCGTCAGTGCACTGAGAAAACGGGTGGAAGAACAGATATTCGGATACACCGTCATTCCCGACAGATGGTATGAGTCATACAGGGAATGGTGGGGAAAGTATCACGGATTTGACATTAAAAAGGAGTGGCTTATCTTTACAACAGGAGTCATACCTGCGATCTCCACGGCTGTACGTAAGTTCACGACGCCGGCGGAGAAAGTTATCGTCCAGACGCCGGTCTACAATGTGTTCTTTAATTCCATTGTAAATAACGGAAGAAGAGTACTTGAGAATCCTCTTGCCTACCGCGACGGTGAATACACAATGGATATGGAAGATCTGGAGAGGAAGATGAGAGATCCTCTTGCAACCATGCTTCTGCTGTGTAATCCGCAGAACCCGGCAGGAAAGATATGGGGTGCAGATACGCTTAAAAGGATAGGGGAGCTTGCGAAGAGGCATCATGTTCTGGTCTTTTCGGATGAGATACATTGCGATCTGACTGCGCCGGGCTGTGAATATGTTCCGTTTGCTTCGGTTTCCGATATCTGCCGTGACATCAGTATTACGGCGGTAGCCCCGACCAAAGCCTTCGGGATTCCGGGGATCCAGAGCGCAGCCGTAATAGTCCCGGAGGAGGGGCTGAGGCAGCGGATGGACCGTGCACTTAATACAGATGAGGTGGCAGAGCCGAGTGCCTTCGCGGCAGAGTGCGCAGTGGCTGCTTTTTCGGATGAGGGCAGGGAGTGGCTTATGCAGCTCAGAGAATACATAGAAGGGAACAAACGTCTGGCCGTGGCGTACATAAATGAAAAGCTTCCCAAAATAAAATGCGTGAAGCAGGATGCGACCTACCTTATGTGGCTTGATATGAATGAATATACGGATGATTCCGGGAGCCTTGCGAAGTTTATCCGAAGTAAGACCGGACTCTACCTGTCCTCAGGATCAATATACAGAGGTAACGGGTCCGGATTTCTCCGCATGAATGTCGCCTGCCCGCGGAGCCTTGTGGAGGATGGACTGCGCAGGCTGTACGATGCGTTAAACGGTTATTGTTTGGATTCGGTATATGAAAAAGGGTCAGAAGCTTCTTGAAAATTTAAGGAATGGAGCTGCCTTAAGCTTTGGCGACAGGATCACCCTGGCCCTTGTTTTGGCGTATCCGACGGTCATAGCCATGCTTACAACCGTCGTGACGGAATATATCGATGCCGCCATGGTGGGAAGACTGGGAGCAGATAAGGCCGCATCCATCGGCCTTATCTCATCAACCATGTGGCTTGTGGGCGGAATGGTGGGTGCATTTGCGGCAGGATTTCAGGTACAGGTGGCACACTGCGTGGGGGCAAAAAAAGAAAAGGAAGCAAGGACTCTGGTGCGGCACGGTCTGCTTCTGTCATTCTGCTTTGGCCTTATTCTTATGTGTATAGGACTGTTATGCTACAGACAGCTTCCGCTCCTGCTGGGAGGCAGCGGTGACATTGCAGCAGACGCTTCGCGATATGCCGTCGTGTATGTGCTGATGCTGCCTGTAATGCAGATATCAAGAACATCAAACGGTATGCTTAACAGCAGCGGAAACACAGGGATTACCGGAGCGATAGGCGTGCTTATATGTGTTTTGGACGTGATCTTCAACTTCTTTCTGATCTTTGAACCGAGAGAAGTTGTTCTGTTTAACAGTACAATCCATGTCTGGGGAGCCGGATTGGATGTGATGGGAGCGTCTCTGGGAACAATGCTTGCCGAAGCAACGGGACTTGTTCCGGCCCTGTATTATCTCTTCTCCGGAAATGAAATGCTGAGGCAGCGCAGGGAGGATTTCGAGGACGGTAGAGGGAATGTTTCCAAAAGAGTACGTCTTGGAGAAACGCTTGCTGTAGTAAAAACAGAGCTCGCCAAGGCGTTAAGGATTGCTTCTCCGGTTGCCGTCGAGCAGATGATAATGAACTCTGCCCAGGTCATGATAACGCGGATAATCGTGCCGCTTGGGGCAGTTTCGATCGCGGCCAATTCCTTTGCGATAACAGCAGAGAGCTTCTGCTATATGCCGGGCTACGGAGTGGCTATAGCCGCAACGACTCTTGTAGGGCAGAGTATTGGAGCAGGGAGAAAGAAGCTTGCAGGACAGCTTGCCTATACAGTGACTGCGATAGGAATGGTACTCATGACCGTTAGCGGGATTATAATGTATGTGTTTGCCCCTCAGATCATGACGCTTATATCACCGGATGCGGCAATACAGGAGCTGGGAACGTCGGTCCTTCGGATCGAGGCTTTTGCGGAACCGCTGTTTGCGGCTTCAATGGTGGTTGGCGGAGTGTTCCGCGGAACAGGCAATACACTGTTCCCAAGCATTGCCAATCTCATAAGCATGTGGGCTGTCAGGATTCCGCTGGCAGCATATCTTTCGGCGCGTATCGGGCTGAAAGGCGCGTGGATCGCCATGTGTATGGAGCTTTCGGTACGCGGACTGTTCTTTATTATCATGCTTATTATATGGAAAAAAAGACGGTGCAGTGAGCCGGACAACGTCCCGTGACTGCTGTTGCTTATTTTGGGTTGACTTATCATGATAAGGTTGGTATAGTGGTATCTGTACACAAAATATAGTGGTATGTCACGACGGGTACGCCATATATTGCAGTGTATAGAATTAAGATTCAGATGGAGGCTGTTATGGGAGCAGAGGATACAAAGGTAAAAGAGGATGCCGGAGTAGCTGAGGGAAAGAACTATTCCGAAATGTATAAGCCAAAGAGGGATGTCAGGATGATCAAGAAGGACGGCACGAGAGAAGCGTTTAACGTCCAGAAGGTCATCGATGCGGTGGGCAAGTCGGCTTACAGGGCACTTACCAAGTTCACCGAGAAAGAGAAGGATTTCATCTGCGAGAAGGTTGTGGAACGAGTGGATGAGCTTGACGTAGACGAGATCCCGATTCCCATAATGCATAATATCGTAGAGAGCGCTCTTGAAGAGGTCAAGCCTATAGTAGCCAAGTCTTACAGGGATTACAGAAATTATAAGCAGGATTTTGTCAGGATGCTTGATGATGTATATAAGAAGAGCCAGTCCATAATGTATGTGGGCGACAAGGAAAACGCCAATACCGATTCGGCACTTGTTTCCACCAAGAGAAGCCTTATCTTCAACCAGCTTAACAAGGAGCTGTATCAGAAGTTCTTCATGACGACCGAGGAGATTCAGGCATGCCGGGACGGTTATATATATGTACATGACATGTCTGCAAGACGTGATACGATGAACTGCTGTCTGTTTGACGTGGCAGCGGTTCTCAAGGGCGGTTTTGAGATGGGTAATATCTGGTATAATGAGCCCAAGGCGCTGGATACCTGCTTCGATGTTATCGGAGATATCGTTCTGTCGGCTGCTTCGCAGCAGTACGGCGGGTTCACGGTTCCTTCTGTTGATCTTATACTTGAGCCGTATGCAGAGAAATCCTATCAGAAATATATAAAGAAATACACAGACCTCGGAATAGACCGGACAAAGGCGGAAGAAGTTGCATATAATGATGTGAAGAGAGATTATGAACAGGGCTTCCAGGGATGGGAGTACAAGTTCAATACCGTAGCAAGTTCCAGAGGCGATTATCCTTTCATAACCGTTACGGCGGGTACCGGAACAGGCAGATTTGCCAAGCTTGCGACCATTACGATGCTTAATGTAAGGCGTAAGGGGCAGGGTAAGGAAGAATGTAAAAAACCGGTATTATTCCCCAAGATCGTATTTCTGTATGATGAGAATCTGCACGGTCCGGGCAAAGAGCTCGAGGATGTGTTTGAGGCAGGCGTGGAATGCTCAAGCAAAACCATGTATCCGGACTGGCTTAGCCTGACCGGTAAGGGTTATATAGCCAGCATGTATAAGCAGTATGGAAAGATAATATCACCCATGGGGTGCAGAGCCTTCCTTTCACCCTGGTATGAGAGGGGCGGCATGCATCCGGCAGACGATCAGGATGTTCCTGTATTTGTGGGCCGTTTCAATGTCGGAGCGGTATCGCTTCATCTTCCGATGATACTTGCCAAGTCAAGACAGGAGAGCCGCGACTTCTATGAGGTGCTTGATTACTATCTGAATCTTATAAGGGGACTGCATAAGAGGACCTATGCATATCTCGGGGAAATGCGGGCGTCAACCAACCCTCTTGCGTACTGCGAGGGAGGCTTCTATGGCGGACATCTTAAGCTGACAGATAAGATAAAGCCTCTGCTTAAGTCAGCAACCGCATCCTTCGGTATAACGGCATTCAACGAGCTTCAGGAGCTGTATAACGGGAAATCACTTGTGGAGGACGGTGAATTTGCTCTTGAAGTACTGGCATATATAAACAAGAAGATCAATGAGTTCAAGGAGGAGGACGGCCATCTCTATGCCATATACGGGACTCCTGCAGAGAGCCTGTGCGGTCTTCAGGTAAAGCAGTTCCGCAAGAAATACGGTATAGTGGAGAATGTTTCGGACAGAGAGTATGTGTCCAACTCCTTCCATTGCCATGTGACCGAGGATATCACTCCTATAGAAAAGCAGAACCTTGAGTACCGCTTCTGGGAGCTTAGTAACGGCGGTAAGATACAGTATGTTAAATATCCTATAGATTACAACCTTGAGGCTATCAAAACACTTATAAGAAGAGCTATGGAGATGGGCTTCTATGAGGGCGTCAATATGTCGCTTGCTTACTGCGATGACTGCGGCCATCAGGAGCTTGAGATGGATGTATGCCCGAAGTGCGGAAGCAGGAACCTTACCAAGATAGACAGAATGAACGGATATCTGTCATACAGCAGGGTTCACGGAGATACCAGGCTTAATGATGCAAAGATGGCGGAGATAGCGGAAAGGAAGAGCATGTAGGATGAGGTACCACAATATAACAAAGGACGATATGCTCAACGGTGACGGGCTGAGGGTCGTACTATGGGTTGCAGGCTGTTCGCATTGCTGTAAGGACTGCCATAATCCGGTGACATGGGATCCTGACGGTGGGCTGCCATTTGATGATAAGGCAAAACAGGAAATATTCTGCGAACTTGAAAGGGACTATATATCGGGACTGACCCTGAGCGGCGGAGATCCGCTGCATCCGGCGAACCTTATGGATGTAACGGCTTTCGCGAAAGAGGTAAGGGAGAAGTATCCCGACAAGACAATATGGCTGTATACGGGCTCGGACTGGGAGGAGATCAAGGATCTGCCGGTAATTAAATATATAGATGTTCTTGTGGACGGTGAGTTCAGGACCGACCTTAAGGATGTGAAGCTCAGATGGAAGGGAAGCAGCAACCAAAGGGTGATCGATGTCCGGGAAACCCTTCTTAGTGGCGATCCGTTTAATCCCGTCATCCACTGCCCCGACTACTATGATTGAGCAGGAACCATTATGCGAAGCACGGAACATCCGTTAATCATAAAAAAGTATATTTTGCCCCCCTGAATCATTATATGAGAGTAACTATTCAGAACAGCACAAGTATTTTAAAATATGACTCTCATGCTTGCATGAAAGAGGCATGTTTTATAAATATTTGTATTGGATGAATCCAAAACAGCGAAAAATACGAAGTATTTTGAGCCTGTTCTGAATAGTTACATATGAGAAATGTATACGGCAAAAGTGAGGAGTCCGCAATGACAGAGACAATAAAGATAACCTATCTTTCGGATAAGATAGACAGGCTTGAATATATCGAAGGCAAATCAGACTGGATAGACCTTCGTTCCGCTGAGGATGTTACACTGAAAAAGGGTGATTTCCATCTTGTGAACCTCGGCGTATCCATGTGCCTTCCCGACGGCTATGAGCTGCTGATAGCTCCACGCAGTTCGACTTTTAAGAACTTTGGGATCATACAGACCAACAGCATAGGGGTGGTGGACGAAGCCTATGGAAAGAACAGCTGCAAGGATGTCCTCATGATGCCGGTATATGCTGTCCGCGATACCGAGATCCACGTTAATGACCGTATCTGCCAGTTCCGCATCATTAAGCACCAGCCTGTGATCCGGTTTGAGGAGATGCAGATAAGTGACGAGGGTGAAGCGCGGGGCGGATTCGGCTCCACAGGTGTTAAATAAGCAGGTGCCTTAAGGGCTCCGATGAAGATCACCTGTTGTTTAAGGCAGTAAATATTCAGACATTATCATCAGTCGGATGAAAAAGCATAAGATAGCAAAAGTACAACCGAACAGCATAGCAGAAGAGATGGATATCGAAGCAGGGGATCTGCTGCTTAAGATAAACAATCAGCCGATGGATGATATTTTCGATTATCAGTATCTTATCGAGGATGATTATCTGGAGGTGCTTGTTGAGAAGACTGACGGGGAACAGTGGCTCCTTGAGATAGACAAGGATCCTGATGAGGATCTCGGCATAGAATTCGATAACGGACTTATGGATCGTTACAGATCCTGTGCCAATAAATGCATATTCTGCTTTATAGACCAGATGCCTGCGGGAATGAGAGATACTCTTTACTTCAAGGATGATGATTCCAGACTTTCGTTCCTTCAGGGAAATTACGTGACGCTGACCAACATGAGCGAACACGATATAGAGCGTATCATTAAATACCGCATGTCACCTATAAATATTTCCTTTCAGACAATGAACCCTGAATTAAGATGCATGATGCTGGGCAACCGCTTCGCAGGCGATGCCCTTAAGAAGGTCGACCGGCTGTACGAAGCCGGCATTTCAATGAACGGGCAGATCGTGCTGTGCCGGGACATAAATGATAAGGCAGAGCTTGAATACAGCATCCGGGAGATGATGAAATATCAGCCCTACCTTCAGAGCGTTTCTGTAGTGCCGGTAGGACTCTCTAAACACAGGGAAGGTCTGTATCCGCTTAAGCCCTTTGACAGGGAAAGCGCGGAGCTGACGATTGATATCATTGAGAAATACCAGAGGGTTTCGTATGAAGAGCAGGGGGTTCATTTCGTGCACGCATCTGACGAATTCTATCTGCTTGCGGAGCGGGATCTGCCGGAGGCTGAACGTTATGACGGGTATCTCCAGCTTGAAAACGGTGTTGGTATGCTGCGACTCCTTATTGATGAATTCGAGGAAGCAATGGAGGGGCTTCGGTCAAAGCTAAAGAAGCGTCCTCAGGCAGCTGCCGTTCAAAGGGAGATCTCAGTTGCGACGGGAAGACTGGCGGCTCCGCATATAAGAAGAATGGCCGGACAGCTTGAGAAAATACTCCCCGGTACACATATCATGGTGTACGATATACGTAACGATTTCTTCGGTGAGCAGATAACGGTTGCGGGTCTGCTTACCGGGCAGGACATAGAGGCCCAGCTTAAGGACCGTAACCTCGGTGAGAGGCTGCTTCTTCCGCAGTGTATACTCAGGTCGGGGGAGGATGTTTTTCTGGATGATATGCATGTTCCGGACCTTGAAAAATCTTTACAAGTACATATAGATATTGTAAAATCAAGCGGATGGGATTTTGTGGAAGCTGTAATGGGAGAGAGGATTTATGAGTAAGCCTATAGTGGCTGTGGTAGGACGTCCGAATGTCGGCAAGTCAACACTGTTTAATGCACTTGCGGGGCAGAGAATAAGTATCGTTAAAGATACACCCGGAATAACCAGGGACAGGATATATGCAGAGGTATCATGGCTGGATCATGATTTCACATTAATAGATACAGGCGGCATCGAACCGGAGAGCAGGGATGTCATACTGTCTCAGATGCGCGAGCAGGCTCAGATAGCCATAGATACGGCAGATGTGATCATATTTATGGTAGATGTAAAGCAGGGACTTCAGGATGCGGACAGCAAGGTTGCAGATATGCTGAGACGTTCAAGGAAACCTGTTGTGCTTGCCGTAAACAAGGTTGATGATATTAAGAAATACGGTAACGATATATTCGAGTTCTATAATCTCGGAATAGGCGAGCCTTACGGTATTTCATCTGCCAATATGATGGGACTCGGAGATATGCTGGATGTGGTTGTTTCCCATTTCCCCGAGCATGAAGGGGAGGACGAAGAGGATGACAGACCGAGGATAGCGATCGTAGGCAAGCCCAATGTCGGAAAGTCATCCATAATAAACAGACTCCTCGGAGAAGACAGGGTTATAGTTTCGGACATAGCCGGAACCACAAGAGATGCGGTGGATACGCCTGTTATGCACAATGACAGGGAATACGTATTTATAGATACCGCAGGACTCAGAAGGAAGAACAGGGTTAAAGAGGAACTGGAGCATTTCATGGTCGTAAGGACTGTGGGAGCCGTTGAAAGAGCCGATGTTGTGGTACTTGTCATAGATGCTGTAGAGGGCGTTACGGAGCAGGAGGCCAAGATCGCCGGAATAGCCCATGACAGCGGTAAGGGCGTTATCATTGCCGTAAATAAATGGGATGCGGTTGAGAAGAATGACAAAACCGTATATGAATACGAGAAGAAGATAAGAAATACGCTTTCATACATGCCGTATGCAGAGATCATCTTCATATCCGCAAAGACAGGCCAGAGACTTAACAGGCTGTTTGATATGATAGATATGGTTGTTGAGAACCATTCAATGCGCATTCAGACAGGAGTGCTAAATGAGATCATGTCGGAAGCGGTGGCAATGCAGCAGCCGCCGGCAGATAAGGGAAAGCGGCTTAAGCTGTTCTATATGACGCAGGTATCGGTAAAGCCGCCGACCTTTGTGATCTTTGTCAATGATAAAGAGCTTATGCATTTTTCATACACAAGATATATAGAGAATCAGATAAGAGAGGCCTTTGGCTTCAGAGGTACTCCTCTTAAATTCATTATAAGGGAAAGAGGCGAGAAATAATGCAGCGTATCATATGCTTGGTTTTGGGGTATGCGCTGGGACTTATACAGACCGGTTATATTGTCGGGCGGCTTAAGGGGATCGATATAAGGGATTACGGAAGTAAAAATGCCGGGACCACCAATGTTTTAAGGACGCTTGGTACAAGGTACGGTATTCTTGTTCTGCTCGGAGACGCATTTAAATGTGTGATCGCCGTGCTTCTTACCAGGCTTATATTCATCGGTATACGTCCGGATATTATATGCATCCTGATGCTTTATGCAGCCGCAGGTGTGATACTGGGACATAATTTTCCGTTTTATATGAACTTTAAGGGGGGTAAGGGAATTGCGGCCACGGCGGGTCTGGCAATTTCGTACTGCTTTCAGACACAACACGGATGGATAGTTCTTGTAATAGGATTGTCGGTTTTTTTTATTATATTTTTCGGTACGCATTATGTATCGCTTGGATCGATCCTTGGGTATATTACCGTGTTTGCGTGCACTGTGGCTTTAGGGCAGATTGGAGATTACAATTTCCCGCCGGAGATGAACTCAAGGCTATTGACCGAGTATTATATCATTATGGCCTTCCTCACCGTTATGGCTATATACAAGCATAAGGAAAACATAAAGAGACTGATCGCCGGAAATGAGCGAAAGACATATCTTAAAGGAAAGCCGGAGGTTGATATCACCGGCAGCGGACATAAGGATGTGAAGTAACATAAGCAGGCATTATCATTACGACCAAAGGTTGTGTTAAGAATCGGGAGGTTTATGGAATGGGAAACGTTGCGATAATCGGGGCAGGAAGCTGGGGAACGGCATTATCGGTGGTCCTGCACAATAACGGCCACAGGGTAACGATATGGTCGATAGTGGAACAGGAGATAGAAATGCTCAGGACTGAGCATGAACATAAAGAGAAGCTTCCGGGTGTGAAGCTGCCTGAAGATATGTGCTTTACGACCGATCTTAAGGAGGCGTGTGAGGGTAAGGACATGCTTGTGCTTGCGGTACCCTCACCATATACAAGATCAACCGCAAGGATGATGAAGGACTGTGTGACAGAGGGACAGCTTATCGTCAGCGTGGCCAAGGGAGTGGAAGAAGACAGTCTGATGACACTCTCACAGATAATAAAACAGGAGATCCCTCAGTGCAGGGTTGCGGTTCTGTGCGGACCGTCTCATGCGGAGGAAGTCGGCAGATGTATTCCGACGACATGTGTTGCGGGCGCAGCAGACAGGAATACAGCCGAATATGTGCAGGATATGTTCATGAATGAGAACTTCAGGGTATATACAAGTCCTGATGTTCTCGGAATGGAGCTCGGGGCAGCACTTAAGAATGTAGTCGCACTTGCCGCAGGTATTGCGGACGGGCTTGGATACGGAGACAACACCAAGGCAGCGCTCATTACAAGAGGTATTGCCGAGATAGGACGACTGGGAGTGGCCATGGGCGGCAAGGCAGAGACTTTCGCGGGTCTTACCGGGATCGGAGATCTTATAGTAACCTGTGCAAGTATGCATTCGAGGAACAGGCGCGCCGGTATTCTCATAGGTCAGGGCAAGACGATGGATGAGGCCATGGAAGAGGTTAAGATGGTTGTTGAGGGAGTATATTCGGCCAAGGCTGCCAAGGCTTTGGGAGAAAAATACAAGGTAGACCTGCCGATCATAGATCAGGTAAACCTTATTCTGTTTGAGAATAAACCTGCGGATGACGCGGTGCGGGATCTTATGATCAGAGAGAGAAGGGATGAGATCGTTTTTCCGTGGTCGGAGTGAGATGTCACGTAAGGGCTTTCTGAATAGTTATAGTGAACGAATTTAATTCGTTCTTAAATTGCCGCACAGGGTTATGCGTGAAGGGTTAAGGCCGGAAGAAAGGAAGGTTTATGGGAGATAAGATAAGAAGTTATTTAGAGGAGAACAAAAGAAGGATAATGATGTCACTCTTCGGGGTTATTATATGTGCGGTGAGCGTCGGAGTATTTAAGCTTGCGGCTTTGGGTGTGGATTCGTTCCAGTCGCTGATGAGCGGACTGGATTCGGTTATTCCGATAGGATTCGGAACCCTGTATGTTATTGTTAATGCAATTCTGCTGATATTCAGCCTTGTAGTTGACAGGCATAATATCGGTCTGGCCACATTTATCAATCTTTTTCTTCTCGGATATATAACACAGTTCACATATGATCTCCTGCAGAAGCTGTTTCCGGAGCCTTCAATGATATTCAGGATAGTCTGTCTTATCATCGGCATTGTGGTCATCTGTTTCGGCTCGGCTCTTTATATGACGGCGGATCTGGGTGTATCTACATATGACGCAGTGGCGATCGTAATGTCAGGTAAGTGGAAGCTTGGAAAATTCAAATATATCCGTATCTGCACCGATCTGGTCTGTGTAATAGCAGGCTGTATCCTGTTCCTTACGGCAGGAAATCCCGTAAATAAGATCCCTACGATAGCCGGTGTCGGAACTATAGTCACCGCCTTCTTCATGGGACCCCTTATAGAATTCTTTAATGAAAAGTGCGCAAGACCGATGCTCAATTCAAAAAAACCGGAATAGCGGATATTGTATAAAAGAGGTTGAGAAAACACAATATTTGGGGTAATATAGGATAAGCGCGTATGAAATGCCGGGATATGGAAAGATATATCACTTTGTTTATAAATGATAAACTGAGTGGTATGAGAATGAAGGAATTCATAGAGCATATCGAGGAGTGCAGTGTCTGCTTTAATGAGATGGAGACCAACTATCTGCTAAAAGAGGCACTTCTCAGACTTGAAACAGACGGCTCTTACGATCTGCATGGCGATCTTATGGAGAAGCTTAAAAACACCAAAAGGTGTGTAGAGGTTCATGAGATGATCACCATGATAAGAAGAGTCGTACTTATTTGTGCCGGGATGGCTCTGCTTTTTGAACTTGTTTTTGTATATGCATTTTATCTTTAGACACCCGGGGAAATGCGGTTATGCAGACAGATGCGGCTAATAATTAGCGATGATTACTTTAGATTATAAAGGGAGTATGTGATGTCGGAGAAGCTGGTACTCATAGACGGTAACAGTATCATAAACAGAGCTTTCTACGGGGTCCCGATGCTTACAAATAATGAGGGGATCCATACAAATGCCATTTATGGCTTTCTAAATATCATGTTTAAGATACTTGAGGAGGAAGATCCCGGGTATCTTGCCATAGCCTTCGATCTTAAGGCACCCACTTTCAGACATAAGATGTATGATGCATATAAGGGGACCAGAAAGCCCATGCCGGATGAGCTCAGGGAACAGGTTCCGATACTTAAGGAGCTGCTTTCAAAGATGCAGATATGTACCGTTGAGCAGGCGGGCTTTGAGGCTGACGATCTTCTCGGGACTCTTGCAAAGAGAGCGGAGGCACAGGGCATGGATGTGGCTCTTGTATCGGGTGACAGGGATCTTCTGCAGATAGCAACGGACAGGATCAAGATCAGGATACCCAAGACCAGGGGCGGTAAGACCGAGGTTGAGGATTATTATGCAAAGGATGTACTTGAGAAATTCGGGCTTGAGCCGCTCCAGATAATTGAGCTTAAGGCTCTGATGGGTGATTCCTCCGACAACATCCCGGGTGTGCCGAAGATTGGTGAGAAGACTGCAACGGAACTTCTTATCCGCTATCATGACATAGAGAATCTTAGGGAGCATATTCCGGAAATAACCAGGAAAAGCATAAAAGAAACGCTGGAGAATCATTTCGATATGGCGGTCATGAGTAAGAAGCTTGCGACCATATGTATCACTGCAGATACAGGTATCGAGCTTGCGGATGCCGTCATCAGGAATATGTATACGCCGCAGGCTTATGAGCTTATCAAGTCACTTGGGTTTAAACAGCTTGCGAAGAGATTTGAAGAAGGCGGAGCCGCCGGTGATGTTAAGGCAGATAAGGCTGAGATAAATGATATTGATAAAAATAAGCTTACAGAGTTACTTGACGGGCTTTCAAAGAAGCTGTCAGTTGAAAGCGGCGGAACCGGTAAGGCGGATACAGGAGAAGGAAACAGATCCGGAAAGACGGGAAAAGCAGACAATATATCGGATATAAGAACCGGATTTCATATAGATACGTATGATGACGGAAGAATTTCGGGCATGTCATTATGTGTTTCGGATAAGGAAGCGTATTACTGTGCTTTTGCAAATGACGGTGAGGCGGATGAGGCGGCTGAGAGTCTGGCTGCATGTATTAAATCATCAGCGCCGGGGGCTGTTTTTGTTACTTACGGTCTTAAGAAGCAGCTTCACCTTATGAATGGCGAAGTTGACATAACATATGCGGACAGGTTTAAGGATATAGAGATAGCGGATTATCTGATAAATCCGCTTCTTAAGGATTACAGCTTCGACCAGGATCCGCATACGGAGGCTTATGCCGCATACTGTAATTACGAGGGCAGGATAAACAAGCTTAAGGAAGCCGGAATGCTTGAGCTCTATAATGAGATCGAGATGCCGCTCGTTTTCTGTCTCTTTGAGATGGAGAAATGGGGAATGCTTGTAAAGCCGGAGGCACTTAAAGAGTACGGTGAAGGGCTCGATGAGCAGATAAAGCTGCTTGAGGATTCCATCCATGAGGCGGCGGGTGATGATTTTAACATCAATTCGCCCAAACAGCTTGGAGACATACTGTTTGAGAAGATGAAGATACCCGGCGGCAAGAAGAATAAGAGCGGGTATTCGACCTCTGCAGATATACTTGAAAAGCTTGCACCCGATTATCCCTTTGTTGCGGATATCCTTAAGTACAGGGGGCTTGCCAAGTTAAAGTCGACCTATGTTGACGGGTTATATCCCTGCATTGGGAAGGATAACAGGATACATTCGACCTTTCATCAGACGATAACGGCTACAGGACGTCTCAGCTCCTCAGATCCCAATCTTCAGAATATTCCCGTCAGGATGGAACAGGGAAGGCTTATCAGGAAGATATTCGTGCCTGAGGACGGATATATTTTCGTGGATGCAGACTATTCGCAGATCGAGCTCAGGATCATGGCGCATATGTCCGGAGATGAGAAGCTTATCGAAGCGTATAACAGTGAAGCGGATATACACAGGATAACCGCTTCGGAGGTATTCCATATTCCGTTTGAAGAGGTTACCGACCAGCAGCGAAGGAATGCCAAGGCGGTTAATTTCGGTATCATATACGGAATAAGCTCATTCGGTCTCAGCCAGGACTTAAGTATCTCGGTTAAGGAGGCCAAGTCATTCATAAACAGATATTTTGAGACCTATCCCAAGGTGAAGGAATTCGTGGATTCGCTGGTTAAGGGAGCCAGGGACAAAGGATATGTGACGACGATGTTTAACAGACGCCGTCCGGTTCCCGAACTGTCAAGCGGTAACTTCATGCAGCGTTCCTTCGGGGAGAGGGTGGCCATGAATGCTCCCATTCAGGGAACTGCGGCAGATATAATGAAGATAGCCATGATAAATGTATTAAGGCGGCTTAAAGCCGAGGGATCTAAGGCCAGGATGATCCTGCAGGTGCATGATGAACTGCTGCTTGAGACACCCATGGATGAGAAGGACAGGGTAAGTGCGCTGCTGGTTGAAGAGATGGAGAAGGCAGCAGTCCTGTCGGTTCAGCTTAAAGCACAGCTATCAACCGGAACAGACTGGTACCAGGCAAAGTAAATTATAAGAAATATAATTTAAGATGATTAACTCAATGAAGATCATAGGAATAACCGGGGGAGTGGGTGCCGGAAAATCCACTGTACTCGACATTATCAGGAATAACTGCAGCTGCTTTGTGATCATTGCCGATAAAGCGGCGCATGAGGTGGAGAAGAAAGGACAGAAATGCCATGAGGAGCTTGTAGAGCTTCTTGGCGGGGATATCCTCGGCGCTGACGGCGAGATTGATAAAAAAGCCATGGCTGCGCGTATATTTGATAAAGGAAACAGGAAGCTTTTAAGACAGGTAAACGAAATCGTTCATCCCCGTGTGAAGGAGTATATACTTAACCTTATTGAGGAACACAGGAAAATGGGGGATGTGGACTGGCTGTTCATAGAGGCGGCCCTGCTTATAGAGGACGGCTATAAGGAAATCTGCGATGAGCTCTGGTATATATATGCCGACGAAGAGATAAGGGCGTCCCGGCTTAAGGCAAGCCGCGGATATTCCGATGAGAAGATAAGGGATATCATGAAGAGCCAGAATGATGACGCTGTATTCAGGGCTAACTGTGATTATGTTATTGAGAATAACGGAGACCTTGAGACCACAAGGAAACAGATAATAGAAAAAATCAGTGAGGACAGATATGGAAGAGGATAAGAAGAATCCGGGTCAGCTTGTTTTCGGACTTGATATCGGTACAAGGAGTCTTGTTGGAACGGTAGGATACAAGACAGGTGATAAGTTTCATGTAGTGGCGCAGTGCGTCAGGGAGCATGAATCAAGATCGATGCTTGACGGGCAGATACACGATATCAACACCGTGGGAAGATCTATAGCGGATGTAAAACAGAAGCTTGAGAACCAGATCGGAAAGACGCTTAACGAAGTATGTATAGCTGCAGCCGGCCGTGTCTTAAAGACTGTTAATGCAAATGCGGAAATCGAATTCGCCGAGGATAAGACCATTGATACGGAAGATATCCACAGCCTTGAAATGTTGGGCGTTGAGAAGGCGTTTGAAGAGCTGACCGAGAGCAATAAGTCGGAAACCAGATTCTACTGTGTCGGATATACCGTAGTGCATTATTACATGAACGGACTTCAGATCAGCGTGCTTGACAAGCATAAAGCGAAAAGGATCTCGGTTGAGCTTATAGCGACCTTCCTCCCGGATGATGTTGTTGACGGCCTGTACAGGGCGGTTGAGGTAGCCGATCTTCAGGTGGCAAACCTTACCCTCGAGCCTATTGCGGCAATACAGGTAGCTATACCGGAGAGCTTCAGGATGCTTAACCTCGCACTGGTGGATGTCGGAGCAGGTACATCGGATATTTCGATCACCAAGGATGGAAGCATTGTTGCTTACGGAATGATACCGATGGCAGGAGACGAGCTCACGGAAGCCATTGTCAAGCAGTGCCTTGTGGATTTCTCAACAGGTGAGGAGATCAAGACTTCATATGGTAAAAAAGTCATAAAATATAATGATATCATGGGTATCCAGCAGAAGATCACATCCGAAGAGATAGATAAGATAGTTGAGCCTGTTGTAAGAACCATGACCAAAGAGATAAGTGACAAAATAAAGGAGCTTAACGGTGATGAACCGGTCAGTGCCATCTTTGTCGTGGGCGGTGGCGGTAAGCTTCCGATCTTCGCTCAGATGCTGGCGGATGAGCAGGGTATAAGCAGGCAGAGATGTGCATTGAGGGGTGAAGAGGTTCTTAAGGAAATAGATTATCAGATAGAGAATCCCAATATGGATTCAATGTTTGTAACCCCGATAGGTATCTGTCTTAATTTCTATGACTCCAAGAATAACTTTATATATGTTAACTTCAACGGTGACCGCGTCAAGCTGTATGATAACGGTCATCTTATGGTGGTTGATGCTGCAATACAGGCAGGCTTCCCCAATGAAGGACTGTTCCCGAAGCGCGGTCAGGCACTGAGCTTTACACTGAACGGAACTCCTCATATGATACGCGGTGAGCTGGGCGAGACGGCAGTGGTTAAGATAAATGATGAAGAAGTAAGCATTAATACAGCCATACGGGCAGGAGATAAGATAACGGTTACCGAATCCACGGCAGGCGCTCCGGCATCCGCGATGATCAACAAGCTTAAGGAGTATGATTCTACCCTTACGGTCATTGTAAATGATACACCGGTAGCCCTTCCCAAGTATGCTGAGGTAAACGGTGAGCTGGAATCCGGTTATTACGAAATCCGGGAGAATGATAATATCAAGCTTCTTGATTACTATACTGTTGAACAGATCGCTTCGTTTATGGATGTAACCCTTAAAGAAGGCATGAACATCTATGTGAACAACAAGCTTGCGGATAAGAATACGCTTGTATACAGTAATTTCTCGATCATATGGACGCTTGAGGAACTGAGCCTGTCGGATGTTGATAAGGAAGAGGATTATCTCAGTTATGAAGAGCTTCCGGATGATGATGAGGAAGACGGATATGATGATGTTCATTCCGGAGAGGACAGCCGGATTGCTGAAGAAGAACGGCAGACGTCTGAAGAAGGCACTGAAACAGCTGCGGGACCGGCAGAAAAAGACCGGGCTGAAGGTGATGAGCGTAATAAAGATAATGAAGCACCGGACAGCGGCACAGGCGATATAATGGAGGATACCCTTAATGCGCTTAAGAAGGTAAGCGCCGACCTGGGTATTGATGAGCCGGCCGGCTCAGCCGATACCGGTCAGCCTGTTAATAATGCGACGGGTCAACCACAGACTGATAATGTATCATCGGATGTATCAGCAGATAACGGCGGAAGCAATGAGACTGACATGAGCATCGTTGTCAGGGTCAACGGCGAGGATGTAAGGCTGACCGGTAAGAAGGAATATATTTACGTGGATGTATTTGAATTCATTGATTTTGATCTGTCAAAACCCCAGGGGCATGCGGTAGTAACCAGGCTTAATGACAGGGCGGCTATCTTCAATGAACCCATAAAATCGGGGGACGTAATTGAGATTTACTGGGAGGCATGAAGCAATCGATGATATTTTGTCTTTCAGGGAGAAATATTTAATTAGAGAAAATGGGGAGAAAAATATGCGATTATGCAGTATTGCGAGCGGGAGCAGCGGAAACTGTATCTATGTGGGCGATGACAATACCCACCTGATTGTTGACGCGGGCATCAGCGGTAAGAAGATTGAAGACGGGCTTAATTCGATAGGACTGAAAACAGGTGAGCTTAACGGGATCCTGATCACACATGAGCATTCGGATCATGTGGCGGGGCTGGGAGTGCTTGCCCGCCGTTACGGAATTCCGATGTACGGGACCAGGGGCACGATAGATGCGATAAAGGGTATAAAGGGACTTGGAAATATACCGGCTGAGCTGTTCAGGGTGATCGAGGCAGACGTACCTTTTAAAGTGAATGAGCTTAAGGTGAATCCGGTGAGGATAAGCCATGACGCGGCAGATCCGGTTGCCTACAGGATAGGTAACGGAGATAAGGCGGTAGGCATATTAAGCGATCTCGGGAAATACAACGACTATATTGTTGATAATTTCTTTGGGGTGGATGCGCTGCTTCTTGAAGCCAATCATGACGTTAATATGCTGCAGGTCGGGAAGTATCCTTATCAGCTTAAGTGCAGGATACTGGGAGATAAAGGACATCTTTCGAATGAAACATCAGGTAAGCTTCTTAACAGACTGCTGCATGACAATCTCAAAACGGTATTTTTGGGACATCTGAGTCATGAAAATAATCTTGCGGAGCTGGCTTATGAAACGGTACGTCTCGAAGTGCTTATGAGTGACAATAAGTACAGACCGGAGGATTTCAGGATAAAGGTCGCGGCAAGAGATGTTATAAGTGAAGCGGTAACGGTATGAAAACCTCATAACTGCATATGCAGCCCGGATAAAAAGATAACTTACAGAACATAAAAAAACAGATACTTATACCCGGAAGGAAGAGTAAGATGAAGAAAACAATTATTACGGTAGTTGGCAAAGATACAGTGGGGATCATAGCCAAGGTATGTACATATCTGGCAAATAACAGGATAAATATCCTGGATATTTCCCAGACAATAGTTCAAGGATACTTTAACATGATGATGATCGTTGACATGAACGATTCAAGCAAGCCGTTCGGAGATATTGCGGATGAGCTTGATCAGATAGGTGATGAGATAGGCGTTGTGATAAGGTGCCAGAGGGAAGACATATTCAACAGTATGCACAGAGTCTGAGTGCGGCTGTGAGGGAACAGCTGTTTTAATGTATAGGGAACGGAATAATGATAAATATATTTGAAGTAAAAGAAACAAATGAAATGATCGAGAAGGAAAACCTCGATGTAAGGACTATCACGCTGGGTATAAGCCTTCTTGACTGCATTACGGATGACCTTGAAAAGCTTCGGTCTAACATATTCAGAAAGATAACCGGCAAGGCAAAGGATCTTGTTTCGGTGGGCAAGGAGATTGAACGCGAGTATGGTATTCCGATCGTGAATAAAAGGATATCGGTTACCCCCATTGCTCTTGTCGGGGCTTCGGCCTGTAAATCCCCGGAGGATTATGCTTTGATCGCACAGACTCTTGACGAAGCCGCCAAGGAAGTGGGAGTTAACTTTATAGGAGGATATTCGGCTCTTGTATCGAAGGGAATGACCAAAGGTGAAGAGAATCTGATACGGTCTATTCCCATGGCTCTTTCACAGACATCACTGGTATGCAGCTCCGTTAATCTGGGATCGACCCGCACCGGTATAAATATGGATGCAGTACGGCTTATGGGACAGATTATAAAAGAAACCGCCGAAGCCACCGGGGACGCAGATTCACTTGGCTGTGCCAAGCTTGTGGTATTCTGCAACGCACCGGATGATAATCCATTTATGGCAGGAGCCTTCCATGGCGTTACTGAGGCTGACGCGATAATAAATGTCGGTGTAAGTGGACCGGGAGTGGTTAATACCGTTCTTAAAAAAGTCAGGGGAGAGAGCTTTGAGGTTCTGTGCGAGACGATAAAGAAGACGGCTTTTAAGGTTACAAGGGTAGGACAGCTTGTTGCAGGAGAGGCATCGAGAAGACTTGGGGTTCCGTTTGGAATAGTGGATCTTTCTCTCGCACCGACACCGGCGGTAGGGGACTCTGTTGCAGACATATTATGTGAGATAGGACTTGAGCAAGCGGGAGCGCCGGGAACGACTGCGGCTCTGGCTCTTCTAAACGATCAGGTTAAGAAGGGCGGCGTAATGGCATCTTCATATGTAGGAGGCCTTAGCGGAGCATTTATTCCCGTCAGTGAGGATCAGGGCATGATAGATGCAGTTGAAGCAGGAAGTCTTACGCTTGAAAAGCTGGAAGCAATGACCTGTGTATGCTCGGTGGGACTTGATATGATCGCAATACCGGGAGATACAGCGGCTTCTACGATATCCGGAATAATTGCAGATGAGATGGCTATAGGTATGGTAAACCAGAAAACAACGGCCGTAAGGGTAATTCCTGTTATCGGGAAGGGTGTGGGAGAGAAGGTTGAGTTCGGAGGACTTCTCGGACATGCTCCGATAATGCCTGTCAATCAGTATTCCTGTGAGGCGTTTATAAACCGTAAGGGAAGGATACCGGCACCTATACACAGCTTTAAGAACTGACCGGTTCAGATGCATGTGGGCCTACAGGATGACCGGTGAACGTTCATACTCGGATATAAACAACTGTCTGCATTTACTGCAGGCAGTTTTATTATACAGATCTGACGTAAGTATACCTCTTCTGAACATACTCAGTGCATGATGATAACGTGTTTCATCCGGAAAATATTTCCTGAGGACGGAGGGGGCGTCTGCATTCTTCGATATGATGGGAACATCAGAGTGAAGCTTAAGCTCATGCATGATGGCAGAGGAAGAGCTGCATAAACCCAGAGGCCTTATATAGTAATGCCGTCCTTCTTCCGAGTATTTCCGTACATCTGCGGTTCTTATATCCAGCAGGATATGTGTAAGTGCGCGGCTTATACGTGCGTAGTTTAAGTCCTTTGATTTTAACTTCATGCAGAGGTCTGAGAAAGAGGATGCATGGGCATACTCCCTGACGATCTTATAAGCCATAGATGATGATACATCAAGGAAGCAGGTCAGGGCTTCGGGATCAGCTTCAAACGTCTGCAGCTTATAGAACAGAAGAAGACTCATGTCATCTTCGGACATTGCGGGATATTTATTCAGATATTCACATAGAGAACCGTATACATTCCCGGGCATGCGGGAGCTTAAGAACTGCAGTCTTTTTTCCGAAGCAGGTCCGGACTGATTTACTCCGGGATCAGTTAATAATTCAGAGCCTGTGACGTTATGTAAATCAGTCGAATGCTGATCACCAGTATAAAAACCGGCGGTCAAAGGATTAAGCAGTTCCATGCGCAATGCAGAGGATGAGAGCGCGCCCGCCGAATCATCATGATAGTCCGAACCTGTACGCCTTAATGTATGAAACTCACAGTCAAATGAAAGCAGCTTTGCTGCTTTGATATATGCGGCCCCCAGAAGATTATTGGGCAGCCTGAGGATATCGCGGATATGACCGGGTATACCGTCATCTGAATTGACGGCTTCCGAATAATTAATACCGCGGCTTAGAGAATCCCGTATGTTGGACATGCAGGGTGTCTTTACCGGATCATATGCTTCAGTAGATCCGGATACCACTGACTGATCATGCCTGTTTAATATACAGGTTCCCGCAGACGGACCGGGAAGAGTAACGAATTCGATATGATCCGAAGCCTCCTTAAGGAGCTCTGTATCCCCGCACTCGGATCCGAATGATATGCAGTCAACGATACCTAAGCTTTGGATGAGAGATACGGCTCCGGCAGCAAAGAACTCAAGACTTCCCGCAGAATATTCCACAGGCAGTTCGAGAACAAGATCTGCGCCGGACATAAGTACTGCCCGGGTACGCTCGTATTTCGATACGACCGCCGGCCCCCCGCGCTGCACAAAGTCCCCGGACATCACTGCAAGCAGGAAATCAGCTCCGGTGGCCTCCCTTGCGGCATTAATATGCCGGACATGACCGTTATGAAGAGGATTGTATTCCGCTATGACTGCCGTTACCTTCATGATGTCAGCTTCACCTTATCCTTTGGAAGATGTTTCATAAGAACAGTCTCGAGTTCGGAGGCGTTTATCGGTTTGGTGAGGTAGTCGCAGAAGCCGATATTTTTGTATTCCTCTTCCATACCGCTTATTGCATTGGCTGTAAGCATGATGACCGGTGTTTCCGTGTTGAGACCTGACGAAGAGATTATCTTAAAGGTTTCTATTCCGTCCTTTAACGGCATACGGTGATCGAGAAGTATAAGATCGTACTTAAAGTGCTCACACCTTTCAATGGCGCTGTCTCCGCTCAGAGCCTTATCTATCTGTATATCCGTTGTACGAAGCAGTCCCTCCGCAACCATAAGATTGGTGGACGAATCATCCACAAGAAGGATGTGCGCATCGGGTGCCTTGAAGCTTTCCTTGTATTTGGGTATCTTGTTTGATACCGGATTCACAAGAGGTCCGATAGGGGAGTGATCGGAAACAGACTGAGGAAGGATTACCGTAAAGCAGCTTCCCTTACCCGGCTCACTCTTTACATTTATGCTTCCGTCCATGAGAGCAACAAGCTCCTTTGTAATGGCAAGCCCCAGTCCCGTACCCTGTATCGAAGCAGTCTGTTCTTCATTTATGCGTTTGAAGGAATCGAACAGAAGAGGAATGTCCTCCTGCTTTATTCCTATTCCCGTATCGGTAACCTCGATGATAAGATCGAGGGAGTCTTTTCCTGTTTCATCAAAGGTCATATCCAGAGTGACACCGCCTGAATTGGTGTATTTAACGGCATTTGAGACTATATTGGACAGGATCTGTCCTATAAGGCGTGAATCACCGTATAATCCCGAAGGAAGCTCGGGATCACACTTTATATGCAGATACAGATTCTTCTTCTCCGCAACCATTTCAAAGAAATAGAAGCAGTCCCTGAGGATCTTGTACGGCTCATAGTCATGTGGATGTATCTCTGTTTTTCCGGCTTCTATCTTGGAGAAATCAAGTACATCGTTGATTATGTTAAGAAGCACATCGCCGGCAGAGTTAATGTTCATCGAATACACACGGATGAGCGGGTCGCCTGATGAACGCATGATAAGCTCATTCATTCCGAGGATGGAATTGAGAGGAGTGCGTATCTCGTGAGACATATTGGCAAGGAAGGTGCTCTTGGCACTGTTGGCGTAGTCAGCATTTTCACGGGCTTCCTTTATCTGGTTAAGATATGATACTTCCTCTGTGGTATCCTCGATCATGTAATAAGAGCAGATAGGCCGTCCTTTACTGTCAGACAGTTTCTTGAACTTGAAACGGTAGTTCCTTGTTTCAGAACCGCCGCTTCCCTCTATTTCCCAGGTATGATCAACAAAGCCCTCGGATGTGCTGCCGAGTTCACGTGAGACTGTTGCTATGGGTTCGTCCTCCGGCGTAAAGCATGAAGCATCGATACCGAAATGTTTTACGGCAAAATCATTTGCATAAATGCAGGAATCATTTATATCGAACAGGATAAGACCTTCGTTCATTTCATTTACTGCAGTCCCTATGCTTTCTATCATAAGATTTCTCGGCACAAAGGTATGTATGCTGAAGCTTATGAGCGCACCCGCTACCCCGTAAAAAATGACTGATGCATCAAGCAGAAGAGACATGGCCATATAGATAATGTTAAGGGCGACAACAAGCAGAAGAACCGAGAGTATAAGGATATATTTTGTCCTGTAGAAGCTGTAGTTCTTTTTGATCCGGTAGATTATAAAGATAAAGGATAACAGGACCGCCACATAATCGATAGCGAGATGAACGTAATACATGGGCAGAAAGCCGGTTTGGAAAAACACGGTACTGTGTGCATAATTACGGTATATATAGAAACAGTGACCGAATATTATATTAAGAAATATGGATGCGTTATCGGCGGACATTACTATGAATGCGGGCAGCTTCAGCCTGTGCTTTTCTTCATCGTGCTCTGTGTAGGACAGGCAGAAGCCGAACAGATGGAACAGGATCCAGTCAATCGAGGCAAAGTAGAAGCAGTAAGCTGTCTGGGCAGTCAGCTCATTAAAAGAAAGGGCTATCGCGATATTCGCGATGATCGCAACAAGCGCTGCTATCATTGCCTTTTTCAGACTTAACGCATAGCTTTTCTTAAGCCTGCTTATGTAGTTGAGCGTTATGAATATACTGCCTGCCGCCAGGCAGTATACGAAAACGTATATTATCTTTATATACATGATCCACCTGTACAGTTAATGAATCCGTGACAGAAAAACGCAGTGTATTTTGTCCGTCCGGGATTATTACGACTATTTGCCTTAAAGATGATAACAAGACTGTAAATTAATTATATTGTACCAAATTTTATTGTAAACGCATAGTGCCTGGGGATATTTTTCAAAAGCTTTACAAGAATTATTGTTAGGACAGACTTCAGCGTGTTATAATCAGATTTATAACAAATCCGGAGAGAGCATATGAAGGATAAAAACATATCAATAAAAGAAATAATCTTTTGTATCTGATTTTGCACAATAAAAATCAGCTTTTATACTTGTATACAAGTATGGTTTGCGCTATGATAAAGATGACCGGACGGTTTATATATATGCTGTTCTGAATGGTTACAAAAAGAGAAGAGAAAGAAGGTATGGGTATGGGATTTATTGACAGGATCAAGGACAGGGCAAGACAGGATGTTAAGAAGATTGTTATGCCCGAGAGTAATGACAGGAGAACACTTATTGCGGCAGACAAGATACTTAAGGAGCATATAGCCGATATAATCATGGTCGGCAAGGAAGAAAAGATAATGGAGGGAGCAAAGTGGCTGGAGCTCGATCTTTCAAGGATCACGGTAATAGATCCCGAGAATACGGACAAGTTCGATCTGTATGCGGATACTCTGTATGAGCTTCGCAAGAACAAGGGCATGACTCCCGAAAAGGCCAGGGAAAGACTGCTTAATGATAACCTTATGTTCGGGGTTATGATGGTAAAGATGAAGGATGCGGACGGAATGGTTGCGGGTGCATGTCATGCTACGGCCGATGTTTTAAGACCGTCGCTTCAGGTATTGAAGACGGCACCGGGTGTTGAACTCGTTTCGGGATTTTTCATCCTTGATGTACCGGACTGCATATACGGTGAAAACGGAACCTTCCTGTTTGCGGACTGCGGCCTTAACCAGGATCCCAATTCGGAGGAGCTTGCCGCCATAGCCAATTCATCGGCAAAGAGCTTTACAAACCTCGTTGGTGCGAAGCCGATAATCGCAATGCTTTCACATTCAACAAAGGGAAGCGCAAAGCATGAGCTTGTGGACAAGGTGGTAAGAGCTACGGAGATCGCAAAGGATAAGTATCCTTACCTTACGATAGACGGGGAGCTTCAGACAGATGCCGCACTGGTTCCGTCGGTGGCAGCAGCCAAGGCTCCGGGAAGTGATATAGCCGGTCATGCCAATGTGCTGATCTTCCCTAATCTCGATGCCGGAAATATCGGATATAAGCTGGTTGAAAGGCTGGCAAAGGCTGAAGCATACGGACCTATGCTCCAGGGACTTGCACGCCCGGTTAACGATCTGTCGAGGGGATGTACTGCGGATGATATAGTGGGTGTTGTGGCTCTGACCGCTGTGCAGGCGCAGATTTCCTGAAAAAACATTGATAAACACCTTGACAAATGCCGTTCCTGTATGTATACTCGTCTAAGTGCGAATTAAATTCCGGCTGATATGACAGCAGGTAGATATATACAGCAGATAAAGGAGGTGTAACGAGATGTCTATTTGTCCTAAGAATAAATCTTCAAAGGGTCACAGAGACCAGAGAAGGGCTAACTGGAAGATGAGCGCTCCTGCATTGGTTAAGTGCAGCAAGTGCGGTGAACTTATGATGCCTCACAGAGTATGTAAGGCCTGCGGTTCATACAACAAGAAGGAGATCATCCCCCAGGAATAATATAACCGTAGTGAAACCAGGCTTCGGAGGCAATGCTTCCGGAGCTTTTTTTCTTTTCGTTTCATCCTTGCTTTTTAGGATAATCTTCTGTATATTAAGATACGGAGACCCTTTGGGGTATAACCTTATGACGGATACAAGGGATGAAGAGTATGGTTAGTGTAGCTGTAGATGTAATGGGAGGGGATAATGCGCCTGTCGAGCCGGTTAAGGGTGCGGTTAATGCGATCGCTTCCGGCAATGATATCCGTGTTTTTTTATGCGGAAAGAAGGACGTTATCGAGAGTGAATTAAAGAAATACCAGTATGACCCTTCGCGGGTGGAGATCGTCGATGCTCCCGAGGTTATAGAAACCGGGGAAGCGCCTGTCATGGCCATCCGCAGGAAGAAGGATTCATCTATCGTAAAAGGACTTAATCTGGTAAAGGACGGGACCTGTGATGCATTTGTCTCTGCGGGAAGTTCCGGAGCAATACTGGTAGGCGGACAGGTTATAGTGGGAAGGCTCAAGGGCGTTGAAAGACCGCCTCTGGCACCTGTATTCCCGACGGATAAGGGAATATCTCTTCTTATAGACTGTGGTGCCAATGTGGATGCAAGGGCGTCCCATCTTGTTCAGTTTGCGAAGATGGGATCGATATATATGGAGCATGTTCTCGGCGTTAAAAGTCCCAAGGTAGCAATACTTAATATAGGGGCTGAGGAAGAGAAGGGCAACATGCTTGTTAAAGAGACATATCCTCTTCTTAAGAACTGTCCGGAGATCAATTTCATAGGAAGTGTTGAGGCACGTGAGATACCGGAAGGTACGGCAGATGTCGTAGTATGCGAGGCCTTCGCAGGGAATGTGGCACTTAAGATGTATGAAGGCGTCGGAAAGACAATGATAGGAGCACTTAAGGAGACCTTCATGACATCGGTAAGGACCAGGCTTGCATATATGCTGGTCAAGCCGGTGCTTAAGAAGACGCTTAAGAGATTTGATGCAACGGAGTACGGCGGAGCGCCTCTTCTCGGACTTAACGGGCTGGTGGTAAAGACTCACGGAAATGCAACACATAAAGAGATATCCACATCCATCCGGCAGTGTATTACATTTAAGGAGCAGGAAATAAACAAGAAGATAAATGAAGTGATAAATGTAGTGTAGGGGCAATACAGATTATTGAAGGAGAGTTACATTATGGAACTGGAGAAGCTTAAGAAGATAATTGCAGAGGTGCTTAATGTTGACGAGAACGAGATAACGGAGGAGACAAGGTTCACGGATGACCTTGGAGCCGATTCGCTTGATGTTTTCCAGATAATAATGGGTATTGAGGAAACCTTCGACGTGGAAATATCAAATGAGGATGCCGAGAAGATCGTGACGGTCGGAGATGTGGCCGAACAGATCAGAAATGCATTGAGCTAGGCTTTATTAAGCAGAAAAAAATGTGCTCACGCACATTTTTTTTATGAATTTATCATAAGGGGATATATTTGTGAATCTATCAGACGGCTATAAACAGCTTCAGGAAAAAATCGGATATACCTTCAGGGACGAGAAGCTCCTTATAAGAGCGCTCACTCACAGCTCCTACAGGAATGAAAAGCGGTCGGCAAAGGATTATGAGAGACTGGAGTTCCTGGGAGACGCGGTTCTTGAGCTTACGGTAAGTGATTTTCTGTATAAGGACAATCCCAAAATGAAAGAGGGAGAGATGACCAAGATGAGAGCTTCGCTGGTGTGCGAACCAACGCTTGCCTACTGCGCGAAGGCTCTTTCTCTAAAGGACTATATCCTTCTTGGAAAGGGCGAAGAAAAGACCGGGGGAAGATCGAGGGAATCGATCATATCGGATGTGTTTGAGGCAACGATAGGAGCCCTGTATCTTGACGGAGGTCTTGAGCAGGCAGCCGGTTTCATAAAGGAGTATGTGCTGACGGATTACAGAAATAAAATTGAATTCAGGGATTCCAAGACTACCCTTCAGGAATATGTACAGGAGAAAGGATCTGTTATGGATTATGATCTGATAAGCGAGACCGGGCCGGATCATGATAAGAAATACACGGTCAATGTATTGATAGACGGTGTGGTCATGGGTGAAGGAATCGGGAGCTCCAAAAAAAGAGCCGAACAGAAGGCCGCATATGAGGCGATGAAGAAGCTTGGCTTCATAAAAGATAAATAAGTTTTACGGAAACCGGCAGTAACGGAGAAAGCTATGTATTTAAAGAGTGTTGAGATACACGGGTTTAAATCCTTTGCAAATAAAATAGTATTTAACTTTCATAACGGGATCACCGGAATAGTAGGTCCCAACGGAAGCGGAAAGAGCAATGTTGCGGATGCGGTAAGATGGGTGCTCGGTGAACAGAGCGCAAAGCAGCTGCGCGGTGCTAACATGCAGGATGTCATTTTTTCCGGAACTCAGATGCGTAAGCCCATGGGATACGCATATGTTGCAATAACGCTTGACAATTCGGATCACACGCTTGCCACGGATTATGAAGAAGTAACCGTGTCAAGACGTGTATACAGATCCGGTGAGAGTGAGTATCTTATTAACGGCTCGCCATGCCGCCTTAAGGATGTCTATGAAATGTTCTATGATACCGGTATAGGTAAGGAAGGATATTCGATCATTGGACAGGGACAGATAGATAAGATACTGAGCGGCAAACCGGAGGAAAGAAGGGAACTCTTTGATGAGGCTGCAGGAATCGTAAAATTCAAGAAGAGAAAGGATACGGCACTTAAGAAGCTTGCAAGCGAACAGGCCAATCTGGTGAGGGTTGATGATATCCTGGCCGAAAAAGAGAAGCGGATAGAGCCGCTTGGCAAACAGAGTAAGACGGCCAGAGAGTATCTTGGCAAAAAGGAAGAGCTTAAAAGACTCGACGTCAATCTGTTCCTTATCGAATCGGGAAGGACAGGTGATGTGCTGCGTGAGCTTTCCGAGAAGCTGTCGATCGCCAATGAAGACCTTAACGAAAACAGAGGCAAATACGAGAGCCTGAAGGGCGAGTATTCGGAGGTAGAGGAACGTATAAAGACCCTCGATGGCCAGATCGAGGAAAAGAGAAAACAGTTGACCGAGGGTGAGCTTAAGAAGGAACGCCTTAAGAGTCAGATAACCCTGAACGAACAGGCAATAAAGTCGGCCGAGACAAGCAGGGAGCATTATATTGAACAGAAGGAATCCTTAAGCGAAAGACTTGATCAACAGATAAAGGAGAAGGAACAGCTTGACCTGGCAAAGGCCGAAATAGATACAGCCCTTAAGGAGCTGACCGTAACAAGGGATGAGGCCAAGAAGGAGCTTGGCGGGGTTCAGGCAAGGATTGAGGAATTAAACGGGATAATAGAGAAGAATCAGAGCGCCATTATGCAGATGCTTAATGAACGTGCCACCATCAAGGCTGATATTACCAAGTATGATACCATGCTTGAACAGGCCAAGATACAGAGAGCACAGGTACAGAGCCGTCTGCTTCGTGCCAAATCCGAGGAGAAGGAGCAGGAGGAGGAGCTTAAGAATCTCTATAAAGAGCTTAATGATATCACAGCGTCCATCTTAAAGACCGATCAGGAGCGTGAGATACTGGAGGAACAGGTAGCGCAGTTTAAGACTGAGCTTGAGGAAAGCGACAGGAAACTTTCACAGGCCCAGATTGGTTATCATAAGGAAAAATCCAGGCTTGATGCCATGAAGAACATTGCGGAACGTTATGACGGATATGGCGGAAGCATCAAGCGGGTGATGGAGCATAAGGAAAAGAATAAAGGCATTATAGGAGTTATTGCGGATATCATATCCGTTGACAGGGAATACGAGACCGCAGTGGAAACGGCTCTTGGCGGAAATATACAGAATATCGTAACGGAAGATGAGGAAGTAGCCAAGAAGATGATCCGCATGCTCAAAGAAACAAAGGGCGGGCGTGCGACCTTTATGCCTCTTACGAGTGTAAAGGACAGAGGAGAGTTCGATAAACCGTCCGTAAGGGATGAGAAGGGCTTTATCGGCATGGCTTCCGAACTGGTTAAGGCGGACAAAAAATACAGCGACGTGGTGAGCCAGCTGCTCGGAGCCATAATTGTAGTAGATCATGTGGATAATGCGCTTTTAATGGCAAGGAAATACAATTATCTGTTAAGGATAGTTACGCTTGAAGGAGAGTATCTTACTCCGGGCGGATCCCTGGCCGGCGGAGCGTTCAAGAATGCGAGCAATCTTCTCGGAAGGAAGAGGGAAATAGAGGAGCTGGAGGAAACAGTCCGTAAATCCCTTAAAAATGTCGAGAAGATAATGGATGACATAGAGAATATCAAGGATAACAGGAGAGCTGTCAGAAAGAGGATTGAGGAACTGCAGGAGAGCCTTAAGGAGCAGGCCGTAATGCAGAATACGGCCCAGATGAACGTGGACAGGGCAGAGGAGATCAAGCGTGATACGGTAAGCGGTTATGAACGGCTGAAGAAGGATAACAGGGAAATTGAAGATCAGCTCGCTAAGATAAGCACCGGTAAGGAAGAGACCGGAGTTAAGCTTGCCGAATCGGAGAACAGTGAGAATGAGCTTAAGAAGATAATACAGGACTGCGGTAAGGAGCTCGAGGAATTAAGGGATATTGAGTCGGAGCGTGTTATTAAGTCTTCCGATATCGAACTTAAGGTAAATACCCTGCACAGGGATGCAGAGCATGCCGCATCCAATGTTGAACGTACCGATACGGAGATAAAGAGGCTCCGCGAGGAACTTGAGGAGATAAATACAAGGATAGGAGCTGAGGATAAAGAGATCGAAGTAAGAAATTCAAATATAGTACAGATAAACGAAACCCTTGCGGCTTCTGCGGACAGCAAGGACAGTGACGAGGATTTCCTGAACAGGACCATGGCCGAAAAGGAGGAGCTGCTCAAGAAACAGAATTCATTCTTCGAGGCTACCGAGAAGATCAACAATAAGATCAATTCACTTGACAAAGAGGTCATGAGGCTTAATTCACAGAAGGACAGGGTGGAAGAGGATCAGGGAAATCTTGTTTCCTATATCTGGAATGAATATGAGCTGAGTCTTTCAACGGCAGGACAGTTAAGGGATGAAAGCCTTAAGGACCCGGGGGCGATAAGAAGATCCATAAGAGAGGTAAAGGATGCGATAAAAGCTCTTGGTGATGTAAATGTTAATGCCATAGAGGAGTATAAGACACTTATGGAAGAATACGGCTTCCTTAAGGGTCAGCATGATGATCTTGTAGAGGCTGAGAAAACACTCTCAAACATTGTTGCAGAGCTCGATGAGGCAATGAGAGCCCGGTTCGCGGAGAAGTTCAAGGATATAGCCTCTGAATTCGACAAGGTGTTTAAGGAGATGTTCGGAGGAGGAAAGGGAAGCCTGGAGCTTCAGGAAGAAGAGGACATCCTGGAAGCGGGTATTAAGATAATAGCACAGCCGCCCGGAAAGAAGCTGCAGAACATGATGCAGCTGTCGGGAGGCGAGAAAGCCCTGACTGCGATAGCGCTCCTGTTTGCCATACAGAACTTAAAACCGTCTCCGTTCTGTCTGCTGGATGAGATAGAAGCAGCGCTTGATGAGTCAAACGTAGGAAGATTCGCAGGTTATCTTCACAAGCTTACAAAGCATACCCAGTTCATTGTGATAACTCACAGAAGAGGAACGATGGAACAGGCTGACAGGCTGTACGGGATAACAATGCAGGAGAAGGGCGTGTCAACGCTTGTGTCCGTTAACCTGATAGATAAGGATCTGGATGATTAGAAAGACATAAAAACCGGACAAAATAAGAATAAGAGGAGAAGCAAGGTGGGCTTTTTTGAAAAATTAAAAAACGGACTTACAAAAACAAGAGAAAATATCGCAAGAAGCTTTGATAATGTATTTACTCCCAATGAGATCGATGACGATTTTTACGAGGAGCTTGAGGAAATACTTATCATGAGCGATATAGGCGTTTCCACTACCGGGAATATTATTGAGGAGCTTAAGGCAAGGGTTAAGGCACAGCATATAAAGACTACGGATGCCTGCCGTAAGGTTCTTATGGACTCCATAAAGGAACAGATGACCGTGCCTGAGGATGCTTATGATTTTGAAAAAGGCAAAGCCGTGATCCTCGTCATCGGGGTGAACGGAGTGGGTAAGACGACAAGCATAGGTAAGCTGGCGGCAATCTATAAGAAGGAAGGGAAGAAGGTCATGATGGCGGCCGCAGATACCTTCAGGGCGGCAGCAGGTGAACAGCTGTCCGAATGGGCCAGGCGCGCCGGTGTGGATATCATAAGAGGAAGCGACGGGCAGGACCCGGCATCGGTGGTATTTGATGCCCTTAAAGCAGCCAGGGCACGAAACGCAGATATTCTTATATGCGATACGGCAGGACGTCTCCATAATAAGAAAAATCTTATGGAAGAGCTTAAAAAGATTCACAGGATAATAGATAAGGAGTATCCGGAGGCAGCAAGGGAGACCTTGGTTGTAATAGACGGTACCACCGGACAGAATGCACTGCTTCAGGCAAGAGAATTTCATGAAGCGGCGGAAGCCACCGGAATAATAATGACAAAGCTTGACGGAACAGCCAAGGGAGGTATTGCCGTGGCTGTAGAGAGCGAGCTTAACATTCCCGTCAAGTATATCGGGGTCGGTGAAGGAATAGATGATTTCGAGAGATTCGATCCCGAGACCTTTGTGGATGCCATGTTTGCATCAGCTGAATTATAAGGATTTTGGTTACGGAATTCAGGAGAAAGGGTACAGGAAGAGGAGAAATATTATGTTAACCTTAGAGAAGTTCGAAGAAGCCAGTGAACTTGTTAAGAAGGTCACGCTGGAGACAAAGCTTGTATACAGCAGTTATCTGAGTCAGGCAACGGGAAACAAGGTGTTCTTAAAGCCTGAGAATATGCAGATGACCGGAGCATATAAACTAAGAGGCGCATATTATAAGATGAGCACGCTTACGGACGAAGAAAGATCACGGGGGATAATAACGGCATCTGCCGGGAACCATGCCCAGGGCGTTGCATACGCGGCAAAGGAATACGGGTGCAAGGCAGTGATCGTAATGCCCACCACGACACCTCTTATCAAGGTGAACAGGACCAAGGGTTACGGCGCCCGGGTGGTGCTTCACGGGGATGTGTATGACGAGGCCTGCCAGGAGGCGTTAAGGCTTGCGGAGGAGAACGGGTATACCTTTATACATCCGTTCGACGATCTGAGCGTTGCTACGGGACAGGGAACCATAGCCATGGAGATATTCAAGGAGCTTCCCCTTGTCGATTATATTCTCGTACCCATCGGAGGCGGCGGACTGGCAGCAGGCGTGTCGACTCTTGCCAAACTTATGAATCCGAAGATAAAGGTTATAGGCGTGGAGCCTGAGGGAGCGGCCTGCATGAAGGCTTCTCTTGAAGCCGGCAAGGTTGTAACCCTCGATGCGGTGAATACGATAGCGGACGGTACTGCCGTAAAGACTCCGGGCGGAGAAATATTCCCTTACATACAGAAGAATCTTGACTATATAATCACTGTTCCCGATGAGGATATCATAGTTGCATTCCTGGATATGGTGGAAAACCATAAGATGGTAGTCGAGAACTCCGGACTCCTTACGGTTGCCGCGCTTAAGCAGCTTGACTGCAAAGGGAAGAAGGTAGTAGCGATATTGAGCGGTGGAAATATGGATGTTATAACCATGTCTTCGGTTGTTCAGCAGGGACTCATCATGAGAGACAGGATATTCACCGTATCCGTACTTCTTCCGGATAAGCCGGGTGAGCTGAGCAGGGTTTCGGCGGTCATTGCAGAACAGAACGGTAATGTCATAAAGCTTGAACATAACCAGTTCGTAAGTACCAACCGTAATGCGGCAGTGGAGCTTCGCATAACCCTTGAAGCTTTCGGAACGGAGCATAAGAAGGAGATCCTTAATGCTCTGACAGAAGGCGGTTACAGACCAAAGATCGTAAGGACTCTGATTTAGTATAAGCATGGGTGTCAAGAAAAAATACTTGACACCCATGCTTTATTTGTGTATTATGTTTAAGTCGGTCAGAAAACCGGCTCAGCACTGCATTATCTTTATGACAGGGTTGTGAGGTCAGATGATGGAACGTATCGTGGAACAGAATCTGTTATATGACTTTTACGGCGAGCTTCTTACAGAACATCAGAGGCTTATTTATGAGAAGGCAGTATATGAGGATCTGTCGCTGAAGGAGCTGTCCGAGGAGTACGGGATCACACGGCAGGGAATACATGACCTCATCAGGAGATGTGACAGGATACTGGGTGAATACGAGAACAAGCTTCACATGATCGAAAGGTTTGAGAAGATAAGAGAGCTTGTTAAAGGCATAGATGCCCTGGCGGAAGGCACGGGGACAGACAGATCGGATGAGATACGCAGTCTGTGTGAACAGATAATGGAGAACCTGTAATGGCATTTGAGAGCTTAACCGAAAAACTTCAGAATGTTTTCAAAAGCTTAAGGAGCAAGGGACGCCTTACCGAAGAGGATGTTAAGGTCGCACTTAAGGAGGTTAAGCTTGCGCTGCTTGAAGCGGATGTTAATTTCCGGGTGGTAAAGCAGTTTGTTAAATCGGTTGAAGAGCGTGCTGTAGGCGCTGATGTCATGAACGGTCTTAATCCCGGTCAGATGGTCATTAAGATCGTAAACGAGGAAATGGTTTCACTGATGGGAAGTGAGACTACCGAGATAAAGCTACAGCCCGGTAAGGCGGTCACCGTGATCATGATGTGCGGCCTTCAGGGTGCAGGTAAAACAACAACGGCTGCAAAGCTTGCAGGGAAGCTTAAGCTCAAGGGAAAGAAATGTCTTCTTGTGGCGGCTGATGTATACAGGCCGGCGGCCATTAAGCAGCTGGAAATGAATGCAGAGAAACAGGAGGTTGACTTCTTCTCCATGGGAGATAAGCTGTCTCCGGTCGATATAAGCAGGGCGGCGATCGAGCATGCCGCAAAGAATGGGCATAATGTGGTATTCATAGATACTGCCGGACGTCTTCAGATCGATGAAGAAATGATGCAGGAGCTTCAGGATATAAAGAGTAATGTTGAGGTTCATCAGACACTGCTGGTAGTTGACGCAATGACAGGTCAGGAGGCGGTGAACGTTGCGAAGACCTTCGATGAGAAGATCGGTGTCGACGGAGTCATATTATCCAAGATGGACGGTGACGCAAGAGGCGGTGCCGCGCTTTCGGTCAAGGCTGTTACCGGTAAGCCAATACTGTATGTCGGCATGGGTGAGAAGCTCTCGGATCTTGAACAGTTCTATCCGGACAGAATGGCAAGCAGGATCCTTGGCATGGGAGATGTCCTTACACTTATCGAGAAGGCCGAAGCGGCACTTGACATCGATGAGGATAAGGAAAAAGAAATGTCCCAGAAGCTCAGGAAGGGTAAGTTTGACTTTGAGGACTACCTTGAGAGCATGAACCAGATGAGAAAGATGGGTGGTATATCAAGTATTCTGGGAATGATGCCGGGACTGGGTATGGGAATAAAGAACCAGGATCTCGAGAATGCGATAGATGAAAAGAAGATGGCGCAGACCGAAGCGATCGTCCTTTCAATGACAAAGAAGGAGAGACAGAATCCGGAGATCCTTAATCCTTCAAGAAAGCACAGGATAGCAAAGGGAGCAGGCGTTGATATTTCAGAGGTCAACAGACTGGTAAAGCAGTTCGAACAGTCCAGGAAGATGATGAAGCAGCTTCCCGGAATGATGAAAGGTATGGGTAAAAAGGGACGTTTCAGGATGCCCTTTTAGGATCGTATAAGATCCGTATATAACCGTAAATGAATTTAAATTATGGAGGTAGAATAAGATGGCAGTAAAGATCAGATTACGCAGAATGGGACAGAAGAAGGCACCCTATTACAGAATAATAGTTGCTGATTCAAGATCACCCCGTGACGGAAGATTTATTGAGGAGCTCGGAACATACGATCCCAATACAGAGCCCTGCACGGTTAAGGTTAATGAGGAGCTTGCGAAGAAGTGGCTTGCAAACGGTGCACAGCCTACAGAGGTTGTAAGCAGACTGTTCAAGAATGCCGGAATCAGCAAATAAGGGAGAGTAAACATGAAAGAGTTGGTAGAAATCATCGCCAAAGCTCTTGTCGACAAGCCTGATGAGGTGGTTGTATCCGAACATGAGGATAGCAGTGCCATAGTTGTTGAGCTTAAGGTTGCACAGTCTGATATGGGCAAGGTGATCGGAAAACAGGGCAGGATAGCGAAAGCCTTAAGGACGGTTGTCAAGGCGGCTTCATCCAAGGAAACCAAGAAGGTTATCGTGGATATCCTGGATACTCCCAGGGAGTGATACACATAAGAGAATAAGAAAGAAGAAAAGCCATGAGAAAACTCATGGCTTTTCTTCTTTTCAACGGGCGGCTGAGATGATATATTGTTATGTGGGAACTTATTCAGAACAGCACAAATATTTTAAAATATGACTCTCATGCTTGCATGAAAGAGTCATGTTTTATAAATATTTGTATTGGATGAATTCAATACAGCGAAAAATACGAAGTATTTTGAGCCTGTTCTGAACAGTGATTTATGTGGGAACCTATTCAGCACAGAACAGCACAGAACAGGATTGGATTATGGAACAGTTGTTACAGGTGGGAATACTCAGCTCAACGCACGGTGTACACGGGGAGATGAAGATATTTCCGACTACTGACGACCCCGGACGGTATAAGAAGCTTAAGAGGGTATTTCTTGATACCGGAGCCGGAATGAATGAACTGAAGATAGAGTCTGTAAAATTCTTCAAAAAATTCGTTATCGTAAAATTTGAAGGCTATGACAGCATCAACGATATAGAGAAGTATAAAGGCAGAAGCATTTTCGTAACCAGAGAGGATGCGGTCAGGCTCGGAAGGAATGAATATTTTATAGCTGACCTCATCGGAATGCGTGTTATTGATGAGGATGATAAAGAGCTTGGTGAATTGACCGATGTTATGGAAACCGGAGCCAATGATGTGTATGTGATAAAGCTTTCGGGCGGAAGGGAGCTTCTGCTCCCGGCCATTAAACAGTGCATTCTCTCCGTGGATGTAAACGAAGCGGTCATGAAGGTCCACGTACTTGAGGGACTGATGGATTAAAGTTATTACAGATGAACGGATTTGATTACCAGGGACAGGAAACCGTAATTATATGAAAAAGAAGAAGCTGACGATAGCGGTTATGATGCGAAGCATACATAATGAGTTCTCAGATGTTATGTACAGCGGGTTTTATGATGCGGCTGAGGAAGAGGAAGTGGATATAGTATTTCTGCTCGGAGCCCAGTCACCCGGTGAGGATATGGATTTTACCGATGATGATATGGACAGGGAGTATGTAGACCAGCTGGACAGCGTATATGATTATGCTGAGCTGCTTAAGCCCGATGTACTCATCCTGGTGAGCGGTTCTCTCAGGAAATCTGAGATACTTCCCGATATAAATGCGCTTGTGGAAAGATATAAGAATATTCCGCTGCTTGTACTTGAAGCGGTTCCGGGGAAGCCCTCGGTCTCGTATCAGGTGGCAGACAGCTATCACCCAATGTGCGAATGTGTGGAGCATCTGGTTGTGGATCACCAGTATAAATACATAATCTATATATCGGGCGACACCTCGGAATATGATTATAAAGAGAAGCTGCGGGCTTTTGTTGATACCATGAAGACGCATTCCATAAGCTATGATGAAGATCAGATCGTTGAATGCAGGAACGGTGAAAGCGTTGAACGTAAGATAAATGCCATATTTGATGATTTCCCGTATACAAATGCGATCATATGCAGCTCCGATGAGTTTGCAAGGATAGTATACAGAGCATGTAACAAAAGGGGGCTGAGGATAGGCCGGGACATAGCCGTAACAGGCTTTGATGACATAGGGATGAGCCACGAGATGAAGCCCACGCTGAGCGGTGTCCAGCACGACTGCTACAGATTCGGACGTGAGGCAGTCAAGAGGGCTATCGCGATCGCAGGCGGTGAGAGCGGCAAGGGGACCAGATTTCCCTGCAGGTTCGTAAAGAGGAACTCCTGTGGCTGCAGGATGCAGATAATCACAGACAAACATGTCGGAGGTCCGGCTCCGGTTGATGAGGATATCATAGAAAAGCTGCGTGATTATGAAAATACTGCCTGCAGTGCGGCAATAGATGATATTTTTGCTTTTCTGCCGTATGAGACCGAGAAAAGGAAATTCAGCGAGATCTATCTTGAAATGTTCCGATACATCCATAAGGAGATATTCACGGGCTGGGATGATATCGAAGAGGTGTACATTGTTACGGATGAGTATATTGACAGCATCATGGATTTTGATGCGTTGTCGGCCCGCATGATAACCGATAAGACCATAGATGTACTGGAAACCATAATGTATATGATCCCGCACGGTAAGGAAAGAGCCAAGCTTACGGCCATGATGCTGCATGTTTTCAAGCAGCTTAAGGAAGCGGAGATCATCAGGATGAGGAATACGGGCGTAAGAAACAGGGAACAGCTCTGGTTTATACCGCTGTTTACCAAGGATCTTCTCAGCCCGGAGATCAGTGATGTCGACGTTCTTTCAACGGTAATGAGAAGATTAAGGGGAATGAATGTTGCGTCAGCTCATTTCTTTATCTTTGATGAGCCTGTTGTTTACAGAAAGGGACAGCTTCCTCCGGCACCGGTAAAGATACATTATTCGGGATTCTTTGACAAAAGCGAACTGCACGTATATACAAGGAACAACAGTGTGAACATAAATCTTGAGAACGGAATAAGCTCCGTGCTTCCTGATGTCGGGTATCACAGATTTACGTCATTTGTTATTTGTTCCAATGAAAGGCAATATGGTATAATATTGTACGAAATAGAAAAAAAGGATGTTTTCTATGCCATGATGTGTACGCTTCAGCTGGGAGCGCTGTTCCATTTCAGGGATGTGAACAAGCTGGCAGATGATGCAACAGCGCAGGTCGAAGCGATGAACGACGTTCTGGGATATGTATCCGCCCGGGATGATCTTACGGGGCTCTACAACGGAAAAGGCTTTATTGAAGGCTTTAACCACCTGATATCAAGAAATGCCGGGAGACAGGGATACATTCTGATAGCCGATATCAGTCATCTGACAGAGATCAACGGTAAATACGGACATCTTACGGGTGATGCCGCGATAAGGGAAGCAGCCGGAATATTCAGGGATATAGTCGGGGATGAGAGCATACCGGCAAGGATCGGTGACGATGAATTTATTTCCGTGATACTTTCCGATAAATATGATATGATAAACAGTATCAGAGCTTCGATAGGCATGAGGCTGTCGGAGTACAATGAAAGATCGGATCTGGACTTCGGGCTGGATATGAGGCTTGCGGAGTATCCCGTAACATTAGAGAGAGGAATGGATGTTTCGGCTAAGCTTCATGAAGCCGGTGAGAGCCTTGCAGATGTACTCAAACCGGTATCCGGACTGATCTTTAAGAGATCATGAAAGGCTAAGATCAAGAAAATACGATCCAGAGGATAGATAGATGCGTATCGTTTATTTTGATATCTGTGCCATAGTGCTGTCGGTTACAGTTCTTGTGTTTCTGCTTGTAAAGCATTATACCAAGGACAGGACAAACTGTCTTATCATAACACTTTCGGCACTGATCATAGCGTCGGCTGCAATGGACCTGTTCGACAGTATGTTCGGCACGTATATTCCGCAGTCACAGTCAAACGCAGGTATACAATTTGTTTCAAATACCATATTTTACATTATCAGGCATCTGACAACACCGGCATATGTCCTGTTTTTGTTTTCATTTATGGGAATATGGCATAAGCTTAAGCAGCAGAAGATATTTGCGCTATGGATAATACTGCCTGCTGCGGGTATCATTCTGTCCATAATCTGGAACATTTTCAGCGGAAAGATATTCTACATAAGCAGGGACGGAGTATATACAAGAGGCGGGTATATAGGGATCATCTATTTCTGGTCGGCATTTCACCTTCTTCTGATACTGTATATGGTGATAAAGTTCAGACGTACTGTCAGAAAGTCCGAAATGTTTATGATCTTTGCGTTTGCTCCGTTCAATATACTTGCAATATTTGTGCAGAGGATATTTATCGGGCTGAGGCTTGAGACCCTTGCCATGGCGCTTACGCTGTTTCTTATCGCAACAGTGATCCAGCGTCCCGAGGAAATGGTGGATTCTATCGTCGGTACTCTCAGTCAGAATGCATACTTAAAGGACATGTACAAGTCGTACAGCGTCGGACGTCCCATGAATGCGGTGCTGGTGAAGATAAGGAACTATCAGGCACTGAGAACCAATCTGGGTCCGGAGATTTACGGAACCACACTGAAGCGCGTCAGTGATAAGTTAAGACAGATGGGACGTATAATCAACCTGTATACGGATGTGTATTATGTGGAACGGGGAGTGTATGCCATAATAGCCGACGGCGACAAGTTTGATAAGATGCAGGATCTTGGCCGTTTGATAGTAGCATATCTTAAGGAAAGCTTCACTCTCGGCAATCTGGAGATACGTCTTAACTCAACCGTCTGCCTGTGCCGGCTTCCCGAAGATCTTGCAAGCTACAATACTCTTATTAATTTTACGTCTTCTTTTTACAGGACACTGCCGGAGGCAGATAAGCTGATACTCCTGTCGGATATCATGAATTCCAAGGATTTCATGATGAAGAACGAGATTGATGATATTATCAAAAAGGGTATTTCCGGTAACAGGTTCGAAATGTATTACCAGCCGATCTATTCCGTGAAGCAGGACAGATTTGTTTCCGCGGAAGCGCTTATAAGGCTTCAGGATGAAAAATACGGTTTCGTATCGCCGGCAATATTCATACCTGCGGCAGAAGCAAGCGGCGCCATACATGATATCGGTGACTTTGTGCTTGAGGATGTATGCAGGTTCATACATACTCCCCAGTTTTTAAAAAGCGGGCTTGAATACATAGAGATCAATCTGTCCGTTACCCAGTGTATCGAACCCAGGCTCGTGGAGAAGATAAGGGGACTTATATCCAAATATCAGGTAAGGACAAATCAGATCAATCTTGAGATCACCGAAACGGCTGTTGATTACGATCCGGTAATAACGGATAACAACATTTTCAGCCTGTGGAACATGGGTTTCAGATTCTCCCTTGATGATTACGGAACGGGTTATTCCAATATAAAGAGAGTTGTGTCACTTCCATTGGATATTATCAAGTTCGATAAGAGCTTTGTTGATGAGATGGATGATCCGAAGATGTGGATCGCAATAGTGAATACGGTAAATATGCTTAAGAGAATGAATAAGAAGATCCTTGTTGAGGGCGTTGAAGATAAGCGGACCCTTGACCGTTTCAGGGATCTCGGGTGTGATTACATACAGGGATTTTATTTTTCGAAACCCCTTAATGAGAATGATTTTATCGAGTTTGTTAACCAAAAAAATTCAGAGAAGGCATCCTGAAAATGATTCTGTATTTTGATATATGTACGTTTATAATCTTAATACTTGTGCTGGGTTCCTGCCTGCTTAAGAAGATGTTTCTCGGAAGGACAAACATGCTGTTTTACTGTGTGATCATGGTAATGTTCTTTGCGACGCTGGGAGATATCATGGCCGGTTATATCCAGGATTATGCTGTTAAAACAAATGCAAACAGAAGCGCAGAGTATCTTTGGGAATATCTTTATTTCTTTATGCACAACATGCTTCTTGTCGCATATCTGCCGTTTGTTTATTCCAACATAGGCATGTGGCATGAGTTTAAGAGAAACAGGCGTGTTCTTCTGATATGGTCAGGCTATATGACCGTAAATAATCTGGCACTGTTTTCAAATATTTTTTATCCGACGATCTTCCGTTTCGACGAGCACCTCAGATATGTAAGGTGTCGGGGACTTATAATATTCTATATTACCGGCGCTTTTATGATAGCTTATCAGATCTGGACCCTGCTTAAATACAAAGAGATCATCAGGAAGGATAAGCTTGTCGTGATGCTTCTTCTGTATCCGATCGCTCTTCTTGGTATAATCCTTCAGATCTTCTTTGCAAATATCCTTATAGAAATGTTTATGATCTCGACGACCATGCTGCTGTTCAGTCTGATAATCCGCCGTGAAGAGGAGCTGCTGGATCCGCTGACGGGAGCAAAGAAGTACAGTGTGGCCCGTGACAGTCTGAAAAGTATAATAAATACCGGGGCACCGGTTTATATACTGCTGATCCGTCTTGTCAATTACGCAAATATAAGACTGTATCTCGGTGAGGAGCTCTTCAATATGTTCCTCAGGATCCAGTCGGGCAAGTTCAGGGCATTTGCACGTTATAATGCGCTTCACGGTGAGCTGTATTATCTGGAGGACGGTCTCTACACATTCGTCACGGAAAATCAGGATTATGACGCGGTAAAGAAGCTGGGAGTACAGATTAAGAATCATTACGCTGAAACGTTTCAGGTGGAGAGCTTTTCCATCAATATAGACGCAAGACAGTGTATCTTCAGGTGCCCGGACGATATAAACAACTATAATACGCTTTACACATTTGCGACCAGCTTTCATATGATCCTTCCCGAAGTAAAGGATGTAATGAATTATCCGGATTATGTGGAAGACAGGGATTTCAAGATAAAGAGTGAGCTTAATGATATTATAGACAGGGCTCTGAACCATGGAGCGTTCGAGATGTTCTATCAGCCTATATATTCCATTCTTGAACGCCGCTTCGTGGCTGCAGAGGCGTTCATACGTCTTCGCGATGAGGTTTACGGACTTGTGGCTCCTTCGATGTTCATAGCGGCAGCAGAGATCAACGGTACGATACATGCCATCGGAGATTTCGTTCTGGAGGATGTTTTCAGGTTTATTTCAGTGACGGATTTTGAGTCGCTGGGGCTTGAATGCATACAGGTGAATATGTCCACGTCGCAGTGTATTGAGATAAACCTTGTCGATAAGATATCGACACTGATGGATAAATACCATATCATACCGGAGAGGATCAATTTCGAGATAACCGAGTCTGCTGTTGATTTTGACCCTGATGTGGTTGACCAGAATATAAACAGGCTGCACGGTATGGGTATTCATTTTGCTCTCGACGATTACGGAACGGGCTATTCGAATGTAAAGAGAGTTACTACATTACCCGTGGACATTGTCAAGCTTGATAAGACCTTCGTGGACGGCGTGGACGATCCTCAGATGTGGATAATGGTGCAGGATACGATAAAGATGCTGAAACAGATGGGTAAGAAGGTGCTTGTAGAGGGAGTGGAAGAAGAGAAGGTGGTCAGGAAATTCATGGATCTGGGCGCCGATTATATTCAGGGCTGTGAGTATCTCCAGGGCTATTATTTCTGCCGCCCTCTGCCCGAGAGAGATTTTATAGAGTTTATGCAGGAGCAGGTCGGCGAATAGATTGCCGGCCCCGATATGCGGCATGACTGTGCGGCAGCGAATGTCTGAAAGAAAAGAAGGGGTTAAGGAACAGAAGAATGAAAAGAACCTGTGTGCAATGCGGAAAAACCTTTATCCTCTCGGATAGTGAGATAAAGTTCTATAAAAACAGGAACCTGTCCATACCCAAACGATGTAAGGAATGCAGGGAAGAAAATAAGAAGAATAAAGGGAACCGGGTATCGTCTGACAGCAAACCGTCAGACGGTGTTTCGCATGACACCCCGGGAACAGGTACCCAGGCTGCCGGGGAAAGTAGTATAAAAGCCGGTGATAAGGCTGCGCAGGAAAGCAAAGGCAAAACAGTGGAGACCGGTAAAAGGAAAGGGAGGTACAGTTTTGCAGGTGCAGCTGCCGCATTGGTCCTGCTTGCAGCCGGAGGCGGGATATATACGCACAATAACCTGAATAGTACCAATCCTTCCATGCAGCCTCAGACCGCATATGAGTATATGGCAGAGGCTGATGATGAGTCAGATTCCTCAGAGAGTATTCAGACAGAGGAAACGCAGGATCAGACGGTACAGGCAGATGCAGGGACTGAAGATGCGCAGGATAATACGGTACAGACAGCTGTCCGGCCTGAGTATACCTTCAGGAATAAGGAATACCTCGAAGAACACTATGAGAAACACGGCAGGGAAATGGGATTCGCTTCAGCGGAAGAATATGAAGCTGCAGCTTCGGCTGTCGTCAATGATCCGAGGGCACTTCATAAATTGGAAGCTGAAGACGGTGATGATGTATATTACATAGAAGAGACGAACGAGTTTGTGATCGTGTCCGGGCGGGGATATCTGCGTACATACTTTAAACCGAACGCAGGAAAAAGATATTATGATAAACAGTAACCCTGAACGGAGCAGGCAGGAGGTATCAGAGGTTTGTTATGATAAAATACAGGGTATCATGATGACGGACCCTGACGGAAGGAAAGAGATCACAGTTGAAGAAACTGCTTAAATATCTAAGAGCATACAGGAAGGAATGTATACTTGCGCCGCTTTTTAAAATGCTTGAGGCTGTATTTGAACTGTTTGTGCCTCTGGTGGTTGCAAGTATAATCGATAAAGGGATCGGAGGCGGAGACAGAACCCATATCATCAAATGCTGTGCCGTAATGATAACACTGGGCGTGGTGGGACTTATAAGCGCGGTATCCGCCCAGTATATGGCGGCGAGAGCGGCAGTGGGATTTGCAACAGGTCTCAGGCATGATCTTTTTTCGCATATCATGAGCTTATCCTATAAAAACATAGACGATACCGGTACATCAACCATGATAACGAGGATGACGTCCGATGTTAACCAGACGCAGACAGGAGTAAACATGTTCCTGCGTCTTTTTCTTCGTTCACCATTTATCGTTTTCGGAGCGATGATAATGGCGTTTACGATCAATGTTCAGGCAGCTCTTGTGTTTCTTATGGTTATTGCGGTACTGTTTGCGATAGTGGGCGGGATAATGTATTTTAATATCCCTATGCTTAAGAAGGTACAGAAAAAGCTTGATGAGATCATGCTCCTGACGAGAGAGAACCTTATCGGAGCAAGGGTAATACGTGCTTTTACGCTTGAAGACAGAGAGATAAAGGGATATACCGCATCCAATGATGAGCTGCTCTTAGAACAGCGCAGGGCAGGCCATCTGTCGGCTTCTCTCAATCCAATGACATATATCTTAATTAATCTTGCGATAGTCATTCTTATTTATGTCGGTGCTTTAAAGGTTGATTCGGGAGTGCTTACAAAGGGTCAGGTGGTGGCTCTGTATAACTACATGTCACAGATACTTGTAGAGCTTATAAAGCTGGCCAATCTCATAGTCCTTCTTAATAAGGCAATAGCCTGCGGCGACAGGATAGCGGATGTGTTTGAAATCAAGGCGGGTGAACCGTGCGATCCCGGGGCTGTGGCTCATGACCATGATAATGTGAACGCGGATATATTCCACGATCTCCCGGATACTTCCGGATATATCAGGTTTTCCCATGTTTATCTTAAATATAACGAAACCGGTGACGAGGCTCTGTCGGATATTGATTTTACGGTTAATAAAGGTGAGACCGTCGGTATAATAGGAGGAACCGGGTCAGGCAAATCGTCTGTTATAAACCTTATCCCGAGATTCTATGATGTCAGCACCGGAAACGTGACCGTTGATGGGCGGGATGTGCGGGCTTATGATGTTAAGGAGCTTAGGAACAGGATCGGAATCGTTCCGCAGAAGGCAGTGCTGTTTAAAGGAACGATAGCTGAGAACTTAAGATGGGGGAATGAAGGCGCCACCGATGAGGAGCTTAACGAAGCGGTAAGACTGGCCGTATGCAGCGAAGTGGTAGAAGGCAAGGGAGGCCTTGAGGGCATGATTGAGCAGAACGGACGTAATCTTTCCGGCGGACAGAGACAGAGGCTTACGATAGCGAGGGCGCTGGTACGTAAGCCGGAAATACTGATACTTGATGACAGTGCATCGGCCCTTGATTATGCTACGGATCTTAAGCTGAGACAGAACATAGCCGGGATCAAGGAAGGTCCCACCGTGTTTATAGTATCACAGAGAACCTCGGCAGTTCAGAATGCCGATAAGATAGTGGTTCTGGAGGATGGCTGTATAGAGGGTATGGGGACTCATGAGGAGCTGCTTGAGACCTGCGCTGTATATAAGGAGATCTACGATTCCAATATAGCCTGAATGGTTACGCCGGAACAAAGAGATATAAATGTACGATATATGGGACAAAAACCGCCCCGATCCACAGGTGATTACCGGAGAATGAATAAGAAGAAAAAAACAACTGTAAAGAGAATAATGGGATATGTAAACCGCTACAGGATCAGTGCGGTATTATCGGTGGTTTTTGCCGTTATTAACGTTGTTGCGGGCCTGTATGTACCGATACTTGTCGGACGTGCGATAGACTGTATCGTCTACCGTGAAACAGATTACGGCAGACTTGTTTATATATTGCTGAATGCAGCTGCTTCCGCGCTTGTTTCATCAATATCCCTGTGGTGTATGAATGAGGTTAATAACAGGCTTACATACAGCATTGTGAGGGATATGAGAAATGATGCGTTTAAGAAGCTGCACGTTCTTCCGTTCGGGTATCTTGATTCACATCCTGCGGGTGACATACTGAGCCGTGTGATAGCAGATGTGGATCAGCTCGCGGACGGTCTTCTTATGGGATTCACCCAGCTTTTTACGGGTGTAATGACCATAATCATCACACTCTGCTTTATGCTTTCGATGAGCCCGTTTATAACACTGATCGTTGTGATACTTACTCCGCTGTCACTGTTTGTTGCAAGGTATATTTCAAGAAGCACATATGATCTGTTCCATATCCAGTCGGGTATAAGAGGTGAACAGACTGAGCTCATTGATGAGATGATAGGAAACGAGAAGATCGTTAAGGCTTTCTCATATGAAGATAAGGCTTTGGAACGTTTTGATGATATAAATGACAGACTTAAGACTGCTTCGCTTAAAGCTTTGTTCTATTCATCGCTTACCAATCCGGGGACAAGGTTTGTAAACAGCGTTGTTTATGCGCTGGTGGCTCTGGCAGGTGCCATGACGGTGCTTACGGGCGGAATGACAGTCGGTATATTAAGCAGCTTCCTGAGTTATGCCAATCAGTATACGAAACCATTTAACGAGATCTCCGGAGTGCTGACGGAGCTTCAGAATGCTCTTGCCTGTGCAGGCAGGGTATTTGAGCTTATTGATGAAGAGGAAGAGGTGAGTGATGAAGGTCTTCCCGGTTTGGATGAGGTTTCCGGAAGCGGTACAAGGGGGAACGTAAGCTGTGAGACTGTTGATTTTTCATACAATAAGAATAAGCGGCTTATCGAGAATCTTAATGTTGATGTTTCGCCGGGAGAGCATGTGGCCATAGTCGGACCGACCGGATGCGGCAAGACTACAATGATCAACCTGCTGATGCGCTTCTATGATGTGGACAGGGGATGCATAAGGGTTGACGGAGCGGATATAAGAAGTGTTAAAAGGCATTCCTTAAGAAGCTCATACGGAATGGTACTTCAGGAAACATGGCTCAGGCACGGTACGATCCGTGACAATATCAAGATGGGACGGGATATATCCGATGAAGAGATGATACGGGCTGCAAAAGAGGTTCACTCGCATTCCTTTATCCGAAGACTTAAGAACGGATACGATACTGTGATAGGCGAAGACGGAGGCAGCCTGTCACAGGGTCAGAAACAGCTTCTGTGTATTACCCGCGTGATGCTGTCGCTTCCGCCGATGCTTATACTTGATGAAGCAACGTCTTCCATCGATACAAGAACAGAGCTTAAGATACAGGATGCCTTTCTTAAGATGATGGAAGGGAGAACTTCATTTATTGTTGCTCATCGCCTCTCGACCATAAAGAATGCCGACCTTATACTGGTAATGAAGGCCGGAAATATCATAGAACAGGGCAGTCATGAGGAGCTGCTTAAGAAGAAGGGATTCTATCATGAGCTGTATAACAGCCAGTTCGGGTAGCGCCTTGAACTTTTTAACGATGTCAGCCTTGAATTTTAGTGGAACCGTCCCGGGAAAGTGATATCCCTTATGCTGAGATTGGAGGATCGGAAATGAACGGAAGCTGTGATACCTGTGCGTATTACTTTTATGATGAAGAATATGATGATTACATCTGTGATATGGATATAGACGAAGATGATTATGCGAGACTTATGGAGCGTGACTTCAAGGGCTGCCCGTATTATACGAACGGGGATGAATATAAGGTTGTGAGGCACCAGATGTGATGGATTATACGTTGATAAGAAGCAGAAGAAAGACAATATCGATAGAGATAGACGAGAAAGCGCAGGTGGTGGTCAGGAGTCCCATGCGTGCGCCAAAATATGAGATAGAACGATTCCTGAGCGAGAAGGAAGGCTGGATAAACAAGCATGTGGAGATCGTTAAGAAACGAATGGAGAAGGCTGAGGCCGTGGAGCCGGTCGGAAGATGGGAGCTTCGTGATCTTTCGGAAGAGGCACTTAGGGTTATACCTGTCAAGGTAAAGCATTATGCAGGGATTCTTGGCGTAACCTACGGAAATATTACCATCCGTAATCAGAAGACACTGTGGGGGAGCTGTTCCTCCAAAGGTAATCTTAATTTCAACTGTATGTTAATGAAGGCACCTGAGCATATACAGGACTATGTGGTTGTTCATGAACTGTGCCACAGAAAGGAAATGAATCATTCGAAACGTTTCTGGGAACTCGTGGGTTCGGTGATCCCCGATTACAGGCAGTGCAGAAAGTGGCTTAAGGAAGAAGGAAGCCTGTATCTGATGAGATGATCCGGGTATGACTGCCTTTGAAGCCGGAAGTAATTCAACATCTTTTGGTGAAAGCATCAAGTAATACTTGCCATTGGGGTTAAGCAAGGGTAAAATAGGATTGTTGTATTTAAGAAAGACCGGCTGACATATTAAATGAGGAGCAGATATTATGGAAAGGTTATACATTCCCGAGGGCTATAAGAGTCCGCAGACTATCAAGGAAACAGAGATACTTATAAAGGAAGTAAAGGACTATTTCGAGAGGGCTCTGGCAAAGGAGCTTAATCTTACGCGTGTTTCGGCACCTCTGTTCGTGTGGCCGGAATCGGGTCTTAACGATAACTTAAACGGAGTGGAGCGTCCTGTTAAGTTCGGTATAAGAGAGCAGGGAGATAAAGAGGTGGAGATCGTCCATTCCCTTGCAAAGTGGAAGAGGATGGCGCTTAAGAAGTACGGTTTTGCCCATGGTGAGGGACTGTATACCGACATGACGGCGATAAGACGTGATGAGGATACGGATAACCTTCATTCACTGTATGTTGACCAGTGGGACTGGGAGCGGATAATAAATAAGGACGAACGTAATGAGGATACATTAAGATCGATAGTATGCAAGGTATACGAAGCAATAAAAAATACGGAAGTGTTTATGAATTCAAGACATCCTGAGATCACAAGAATACTTCCCGATGAGATCACATTTATAACCACCCAGGAGCTTGAGGACAGGTGGCCGGATAAGACCGCCAAAGAGAGAGAAGATCTTGCGGCGAAAGAATACAAGGCGATATTCTTAATGAAGATAGGCGATAAGCTTAAGTCGGGTGAGAAGCATGACGGCCGTGCTCCGGACTATGATGACTGGGAGCTTAACGGAGATATCATTGCATATTATCCCGTACTTGACAGAGCCTTTGAGATATCCAGTATGGGAATAAGAGTGGATGAGGATTCACTTCTGTCGCAGCTGGAAAAGGCGGGATGCCCGGAGAGAGCGAAGCTTCCGTTCCAGAAAGCGATCCTTGATAAGGAGCTTCCTTATACAATAGGCGGCGGTATCGGACAGTCGAGGATATGCATGTTCTTTATGAGGAGAGCCCATATAGGAGAGGTACAGAGCTCCGTATGGCCGGATGGCATAGTCGAGGAGGCAGAGAGCAGAGGAGTGCATCTGTTATAATAAGCTGATGCACACGGGCATGTATCAACAGGTAAATATGTAAAAAACAGAGTTTGAGTGAATAATTACATGCGTTATGCTTTGCGGATGTGTCAGGGGAGTACTTACAAAGTGTATTTACGGAATGTATATATGAAGCATATGTACAGGAAAAAAGAAGAAAAGGTTAGGAGATATTTGCCGAGATGAAACAGTATACGTCTAAGGAACTGAGAAATACATGGAAGGAATTCTATAAGGAAAGAGGACATGTTGATGTCGGAGCGGTATCGCTTGTGTCGGATGGCTCAACAGGCGTTATGTTTAATGTTGCCGGTATGCAGCCGCTCATGCCGTATCTGCTGGGGCAGAAGCATCCGATGGGGGTGAGGCTCTGTAATGTCCAGGGCTGTGTCCGTACCAACGACATAGATTCGGTCGGAGATAAATCACATGTGACATTTTTTGAAATGATGGGAAGCTGGAGCCTTGGGGATTACTTCAAGGAGGAGAGATGTAAGTGGAGTTATGAGCTTCTGACGCAGGTGTTCGGATTCGACAGAGATCATCTTGCGGCTACCGTTTTTGCGGGTGATGAGAATGCCCCGCGTGATGAAGAAGGTGCTCAGTGCCGTATCAATTCGGGATTTAAGGCTGAAAACATCTATTATCTTCCGGCAGAGGATAACTGGTGGGGACTGGAATACGGCCCCTGCGGACCCGATTCCGAGATGTTCTATATAGCCGATGTACCGGACTGCGGACCGGACTGCGGACCCGGCTGCTCATGCGGCAAATACACGGAACTTGGAAATGATGTATTCATGCAGTATGAAAAGCATAAAGACGGACATCTTACACCTCTTGCAAAGAAGAACGTGGATACGGGCTGGGGGCTTGAGAGAAACCTTGCCTTCCTTAACGGAACGAAGGATGTGTACAAGACAGATCTGTTTTCATCGGTGATCTCATTTATAGAAAAGACCTCAGGCTTTAAGTATGATGATGAAAATGACAGGACGCGTTCAATGCGTGTGCTTGCAGATCATATGAGAACATCCGTTATGCTAATAGGAGACGAGGCAAGGCTGACTCCTTCGAACGGAGGAGCAGGATATGTATTAAGGAGACTTATAAGACGTGCCGTCCGTCACGGAAGGATACTCGGTCTTACGGTAGATCATCTTCTTGACATTGCAAAGATATATATTGATGAGGTGTACTCCGACTCATATGAAAATCTTACTGCAAACAGAGCTTTTGTTCTGAGCGAACTTAAGAAGGAGATAGACCGCTTCACGGCTACGCTTGAAAACGGAATGAAGGAATTCGTCAAAATCCTTGATACCGCTGTTAAAGCAGGTAGAAAAGAGATATCGGGTAAGGATGCCTTCTATTTATATGACACCTTCGGATTTCCTCTTGAGCTTACAACAGAGATGGCGGATGAGAAGGGGATTACCGTAGATGAAGAGGGCTTCGCAAAGGCAATGGATGAGCAGAAGAAGAAGGCAAGAGAGGGAGCATCCTTTGCCTTGAGTTCGGGCTCCGCGGATTTCAGCGCATTTGACGGCATTGAAGACTCCGTAACGACAAAGTTCAGCGGCTACGAAACGATGACCGATAAAGGAAAGATAGTTGCCATAGGAACGGATTCGCTTATAAATTCGGCAGGGCAAGGCAGCGAGTGCATAATAGTAACGGATAAAACACCTTTCTATGCCACCATGGGTGGTCAGAAGGGGGATTTCGGAGTAATAAAGAGTCTGACCGGAGGGGCGGTGTTCAGGGTTAAGGATACGGTTAAGCTTCCCGGAGGCAGAACAGGTCATGCCGGTACGGTTGAAAGCGGGACTTTTAATGTGGGTGACGATGTGGAGCTTTCAGTAGATGTAACCAACAGGACCTTTACCTGTATGAATCATTCCGCAACACATCTTCTTCAGAAGTCATTACAGACAGTACTGGGCGATGAGGTTAAGCAGCAGGGTTCGTATCAGGATGGTGAGAGAACAAGATTTGACTTTTCATTCGGACGTGCTCTTACCGAAGAAGAGCTTGAAAGGGTTGAAGATATAGTTAATGAAAAGATAATGGAAGATCTTCCCGTGGTAACCGACATAATGTCTATTGAGGATGCCAAGAGGTCGGGTGCGATGGCTCTGTTCGGCGAGAAATACGGAGATGTTGTAAGGGTTGTTAATATGGGTGATTTTTCCAGGGAGCTGTGCGGTGGAACCCATGTTTCTTCAACAGGAAAGATCCACTGTTTCAAGATCATGTCCGAGAGTGGTATCGCAGCCGGTGTAAGAAGGGTGGAAGGTATTACCGGAACTAACGTAACGAAGTATTACAAGAAGCTTGAAAATGAATTCAAAGAGGCAGCTGCGGCCGTAAAGGCCACCCCGGCTACTCTGTCCGACAGGCTCCATAAGATGAATGCGGAAATGAAGAGCTTAAGCTCGGAACTTGAATCGTTAAAGAGTAAGGCGGCAAGAGAAGCTGTCGGAGATGTGATGGATAAGGTCACAGAGGTTAAGGGGGTTAAGCTGCTTGCCACGAGTGTTCCGGGAGTGGATATGAACGGACTGAGAGATCTGGGAGACCGGCTAAAGGAAAAAATCGGAGACGGAGTGATACTGCTCGCATCAGACAGGGACGGTAAGGTTAATCTGGTAGCGATGGCTACGGACGGTGCCATGGGTAAAGGTGCACATGCAGGGAATCTTATAAAAGGAGTTGCTTCGCTTGTCGGCGGTGGCGGCGGCGGACGTCCCAACATGGCTCAGGCCGGCGGAAAGAATCCGGCGGGAATAGATGCTGCGCTTGCGGAAGCTCTTAAGGTGCTGGAAGGGCAGATTTCATAAAAAATTGTTGACTAATGGACTGTCTGTGTATATAATTGTTCTCAGTGCAGAGCCCCGGCGGGCTATACCCTACAGTCGTTAGATGCACAGGGGTATCGGCAGATACCCAAATTTTTAAACGAGGGGAGGGTTGGAAGTATGTCAAACGTGATCGTAAAAGAGAATGAAACATTAGATAGCGCTCTTCGTCGTTTCAAGAGGAACTGTGCCAAGGCCGGTATCCAGCAGGAAATACGTAAGAGAGAGCATTACGAGAAGCCTAGCGTAAAGCGGAAGAAGAAATCCGAAGCTGCAAGGAAGCGTAAATACAATTAATAAGTATGTTACTTTATCCTCCGGTATTAACCGGAGGATTTTTTTGATGCAAAAAGGGTTTATTTTGTGTGTGAGCTGTGCTATAATACAACATGTTGTGGAAAGAGAGACTATATATGGCGGCTATCATGGCTTCGGGACAGGAAATCGCGATCATTGCTGCGATCATTGTTGCTATAGCGCTTCTTGTCCTGTTTGTATATAAAGAAAGTACCGGATTCCGGATTGTTCATTACAGCTTTGTAAATAATAAGCTTAAAACGGATTCCTTCAGATTCGCGATGATATCGGATCTTCATGACTGTGTTTACGGTGAAGATAACAGAGAGGTGCTTGATGCGATAGAGAAGGAAAGGGTGGATGCGGTCTTCCTTGCCGGAGACATGGTCACATCCTGTATGGAACCCAGGTATCATGACGGGAATGCGATAAGGCTTATCGGCAGGCTCGCTGAAAAATATCCGGTATTCTACGGTATAGGTAATCATGAGGATAAAATAAGACGGAATCCGGAAGATTTCCCGGGCATGTATGAGCACCTCACGGAAGAGCTTTCAAAGGCCGGACTGCATATGCTCTGTGATGAGAAGGTGAGCATGGAAGATGCGGGGATAGACGTGTACGGCCTTGATATGGAGCATGAGTATTACAGGAAGCTGATGACCAACCGGATTCCTGAGGATTATCTTTATAAAAAGCTTGGCAGCAATGATGAATCCGCTGTGTCTGTTCTTATAGCGCATAACCCGGAGCATTTTGACACCTACGCATTATGGAAGCCTGATTATGTCCTTTCGGGGCATGTGCACGGGGGGATAGTAAACATACCTCCGTTCGGAGGTTTTATATCACCGCAGCTTAAGCTGTTTCCGAAGTATGACGCGGGGGTATTTAAAAAGGACAGCTCGACAATGATACTTAGCAGAGGGCTGGGTTCTCATACGATTCCGATAAGGATATTCAATAAGGCGGAGATAATTGTGGTTGACATAACCCGCGATCAGGGCTGATGGACACCGTATAAGAGGGAATGCGGTGTATGAGGCTTAAGCTGTATAGCTGTATGAACTGTGGATGAGCTGCGGCAATGGTTTTACATAAGCTGTGTTCTGCGGTAATAAACACGGAAATAAAGGGAGAATATAATAAGAATAAGGGGAATACTTACATGTTTACGAGGAGATTAAGGTATTATGAGCTTAACTGTAAAACTGCAGGTATTCGAAGGACCGTTGGATCTTTTGCTTCATCTTATTGAAAAGAATAAGGTGGATATTTATGATATACCGATAGTTCTTATTACGGACCAGTATCTGGATTATATTAAACAGATGCAGAGAGAGGATCTTGACGTTATGAGCGAGTTCCTTGTAATGGCTGCCACGCTTCTTGATATAAAGTGCAGGATGCTGCTTCCCAAGGAAGTTAATGAGGATGGCGAGGAAGAAGATCCGAGAGCAGAACTGGTTGAGAAGCTTATTGAATATAAGATGTATAAATACATGTCCTACGAGCTTAAGGACATGCATATGGATGCCGGCAGGACTCTCTTTAAGAAGCCTACCATGCCCAGAGAAATAGAGGATTACGAGCAGCCTATAGATTATGCGCAGCTTATCGGTGATATGGATCTTGCGAAGCTTAATCAGATATTTAAATCCATGATGAGGCGTCAGGTTGAGAAGATAGATCCCATAAGAAGCAAGTTCGGTAAAATAGAGAAGGATGAAGTCAGCCTTGAAGAAAAGACCGCCTACGTGGAGGAGTATATCAGGAGACACAGAAAATTCGGCTTCAGGGATCTGCTCCAGAAACAGGGTTCCAAGATGGATATGGTAGTGACTTTTCTTGTTATACTTGAGATGATGAAGACTGGACAGATCGTTATTGTTCAGGAAGCGCTGTTTGACGATATTGTGATCACATCAAAGATGGCAGCATAAAAGCCGGAACCATAGATTCCGGAAGATCACAGTTTAGTATGAATTACCATATACAGAACACCGGTGGAGTATAGCAGGGTTTGGCAGATAATATAAATGAAACAAAGCAATTAAATACAGAAGAAAACACAGGAAAAATACAGGACGTTAAAGAGACTGATATACCTGGTGAAGAACAGTTATCGCATAAAGAGGAAACAGGCGGCGAAGAACCGGTAAACCCTATGGAGGAGAAAGACGGCGAAGATCATGAGGTAAGACCGGTGGATAACCCGAAGGCAGTTATCGGAGCAGTACTGTTTTCTGTAGGTAATTCCGTTGAGTATAAGAAGCTCGCCGGAGTTCTGGGCCGTGATACGGAGGAGACGAAGAAGCTTGTTGCCGAGCTTAAGGATGAATATGATTCCAATGCCGACTGTGGTTTTACGATCATTGAGCTGGAGGAATCGGTTCAGATGTGTTCCAAGGCTTCCATGTACGAGCATCTTATCAAGATAGCGAAGGTTCCCAAATCATATTCGCTGACGGATTCAATGCTTGAGACTCTGTCCATCATCGCCTACAAGCAGCCTGTCACAAAGCTTGAGATAGAGAAGATAAGAGGAGTCAGCTGCGATCATGCGGTGAACAAGCTTATTGAGTACGGACTGGTCACAGAGCTCGGAAGATTACAGGCTCCGGGCCGGCCGCTCCTTTTCGGAACGACTGAGGAATTCTTAAGAAGCTTCAATGTAACATCTTTGGATGATCTTCCGACAGTCAGTCCCGACAGGATCGAAGAGTTTAAAAAGGAAGCCGCGGAAGAGGTATCGCTGAAGCTTGATATCTGAAACGTCACATTTTAACATCATATATTATCAATTGGTTTACAGAAAAAATTTTATGTAAAACACTAAAGACCGGTATCATTCCGGTCTTTAAATTTATATCCAAAAAACATCTAAATTATTTGTTTAAACTGACGAAATACTAAAAGGAGTCTTTTTACTTCCGGCGAATTTGACCCGTTTGGACAAGGCATAAAGTCTTTATTGTTAAGGGGCGGATTTTGCCTCTTATCAGTGCATGGAAGCACTGATAAAACAGTTACATAATTTGTCAACCGTCAAAAGAGCCTGGGACTCTTATGACAAATGCAATAGTGTAAAGCGGATTATTAGAAATGAGATTCATCATAAGGAATCCACCGCAAGCGGTACCCCTTATGATATATTTCAAAGGAGAGAAAAATGAAGAGAAGAAAGCTGTTTAAGTCAATCGTAGCCATGATAGCTCTTGTTGCGATGCTTGTGGAGAATACCTGCAGTGTCATGGCAAGTGTAACAGGCGACATGCTGATCACGGCGGAAGAATCTGTTCTTACAGAAGAACCGCAGAGCAGTGAGATACCGGAAACGGATGTTCCGGATCCACAGACAACGCTGACGGAGGATACCGGAAGCAGTCAGGATGACGTGCTTGCCGCAGATGAACCGTCGAAAGAGGTTGATATAAATATCGGCGAGGAGTTAAGTGAGGATACCTCCGCTCAAAATGATGACGGAAGTGTAACCGCTTACAACGACAGGATAGAAATAAAGGGTGAGAATGAAACCACCCTATATATCAATACCGATCAGATGAACGGTAAGGATTCATTTGAACTGTCGATTTCGGGAAGCTCTTCTATTGATTATGAGAGTGTTCTCGGTAAAACACTGTATAAGAAGAACAGCGGTATATATTATATTACGGGTCTGCAGGGCGAACAGGCAGTATTTAAAGCAGGCTCCCTTTCGGAGGGGATGAGCGTTGAATACAGGAAAAGGAGTGACGGATATCCTCAGATCACTCTTATTTCAAAGGATGCGCCTGCCGCAGAGAAATCCCTTAAGGTAACATCTGACGGAAAAGAGATAAGCGGCTCGGGTTATGAGGATATAAACATAACTCTTGACGGACAGGCTCTTCCCAAGAATGCATATTACGGCATACATATCAAAACAGATGCAGATGTTCTGTGCAACGGCAGGGCTGTACAGGGCGGCGTTGTCCCGTCTCTCTCCGGGACATCAACAGGCATCCGTCTCTCAGGACTTAATAATGAAGCATTTACTTTATATATAAAAGGCGAAAATGTAGAAGACATCACAGCAGAGTACTCCGTTGATTCGATTGCAAACGGAGCTGTTGGCATAGTTGTAAAGAAGGGCGAAGGCGATGATGAGACCCTTTCTGAAAACAGCATTTCGGAAAACGGCATTGATGCTGAGAAGAGAATATATAAGTATGAGGATTCGAAGGTAGCAATCACCGTAACGCTTAAGGATCCCACGGATCTTCCCGATGAGGCTGTGCTTAAGGCAGTTGAGCTTACGGAGGAGAATGCCCCCGAAAAGCTTCAGGAGGTATATGACAGTATTTATGCAGAGAATAAAGACAGCAGTCTTCTGATAGAGAATATTTACGTTTACGATATTACATTCACTCTTGACGGTGAGGAGATCGAGCCTGCCAATCCCGTGGATGTAAACATAGTATATAAGGCAAAGGCTGAGGTGGCGCCGGAAGCAACGGTGGAAGATGTTAAGACCTTCCACTTCAACGAGGATGAAAAGGGCAACATTAAGTCGATGGAAGAGGTTACCGATGATGTGGTGACCAATAAGGACGGAGAAGTACAGGAGGTTACGGTAAGCCTTGAAAGCTTCTCGACGGTTGCTACGGCACAGTATATTTCAAACCGTACATTCCTCGGTGACGGCGGTTCATATTCACTTGGCTATATCCTGAACAGCTACAACATGTTTGTTGAGGGTGATGTCGATGACAGGAACCATACGATAGGTCCCATCGCGGCAGGCGGAAATGCTCACATTCAGTGGTGGGGTCATCACGATGCCATGTATAACGGAAACAGTTATATCAAGGGCAACTTCGAAGCCGGCGACTGGTTTGATACTACCGGTGGAGATTACTTCTTCCTTGGTAAGGACAATACAAGACACGGTGTATACTATCAGGCCGGAACGCAGGCAAACGGCTACTACACCTATGGTATAAACGGTGGACAGCACGGTATAAACTACGTAAAGGGTGTATATTATACCGATGATTATATTGACTTTAATGCTGCATTTAACAGCATCAAGCAGGAAGTAAACGGGATACAGTCCGATTACACGATAGACAAGAACAAGAAATCGGGCGATCCTTACTATATCGATAACGGTACACTGAATATCAGTTCCGGAAGCACTTATACCTTAAGTTCACTTTCGGGAATAAGCAAGATAAATATCTACGGTGCCGATATTGAATCCGCAATAGATACGGTGCTTATCGTTACCTCCCCGGAAGACATTGACGGTTTTCCCGAGGTTACATTCAACGGAAACAGAGTAGAATCAATTGAGTTCGGTAAATACTCGAGCGTAGTTTTTGTATTCCCCAATACAAAGAACATAACTCTTAAGTACTGGGCTCATTTCGGACATATAGTTGCTCCCAATGCATATGTGGATTTCGCCACCGGCGGTAACTTTAACGGCTGTGTAATAGCAAAGAAGTTCCACAGTGACAGGTTTGAAGGACATATGTGGCCGTATAACGGCAAGAAGTTCGAGGGATCTTCCGCAGGCTTCAGGGCAAAGAAGACGGTTGACGGTGCTACACCGGCTTCCGACCAGGTATTTGAATTCAGACTCGAAGAATATAAGAACGGAGCATTTGAGACACTTCAGACAGTTAAGAATAATGGAAGCCTTGTTGCATTTGACAGTATTCCTTTCGGACAGTCTGATGCAGGTATGCATTATTTCAGGATCACCGAGTCAACGGGAAACGGTAAATTCGTTTATGACAATACACAGTACATTGTTGCCGTAAAGGTTGAAAACGTAAATACCGGATACACCATCAGCCAGAAGACCACGGAGACTTATTACAAGGTATCCGGCAGTTCAAACAACCCGTCGGATGTATGTGTGGACAGAAATAAGGTAAGTGAAGCGGTATTCAATAACCAGGTGATAATAGAGCGCGGTTCAATAACTCTGCTTAAGAAGGTTGTTCCTTCGGATTCGGCTGTAAAGACCTTCTATGTAACTGTTCAGAACGGTGACGGTGAATACTACAATGAGTCAAAGGGCTACTTTGACAAGGATTACAGTGAAGTCGTTTTGGCGGCAGGCACCGCAAAGAAGATAGACGGACTTGAGTATGATGATTACACGGTAACCGAGGTTAAGAGTAAGGCAACGGATGATTTCGGCCGCGAGTATGAGGTTACCTACTCTGACGGATCCGTAACCAAGACCTGTAAGCCGGGAGCTGCAGACCAGAGCTTTACCATAGGCGTTGACGGTGACAAGTCCGTGACCGTTACAAATAAAATGGCAGGTCAGCTTAAGGTTACCAAGTCATATGTTGATGAAGCCGGTAAGGCCGTAGATGACGGAACTGTATTCTATGTAACCCTGTCATCAACAACAGGTACAGGCTCGTCCAAAACTACCTATTATAATGTTAACGGAAGCGAATCATCCACTAAGAAGGCTGTTGCGATAAAGGGTGGTGAGACGATTACGTTTGCACCTCTTCCGGCAGGCAGGACCTATACCGTAACCGAAACTGACGCATCGGGAAATGCAATTAGTTCGGGAACGGAATATGATGTGGTTGGCGGAACACAGACCTTTAAGTTAAGTGACAGCAGCGTGGCTTCCCTTTCAAAGGATGTTACTATCACTAACGTTAAGCATTCAAACGGAAAGATCAATATTCTTAAGAAGGATTACACAAATAAGGCAGTACTTGACGGGGCTGAATTCGTCCTTAAGGATACCGACAGCGGAAATGTTATATATGTGACCGGAGATGCCGGAGCATATACATACTCTACCGCAGCATCGGGTACTTCAAGGCTTACGACAAGTAAAGGAGCACTCTGCGTAGACGGGCTTCCTTACGGTAATTATACGATCGAAGAGGTTACCTGTCCTTACGGCTATACCGGCGGGAATATAGTAATGAAATTCACGGTGGGCTCAAAGGGAGTGGTAAACAATTCCGTAAGTAACTCGCTTATCACTGCATCAATGAAGAGTGGTTCTTATGAAGGAACGTATACCGTATTAAATAAGAGAATACCTTTCAGGGTTCGCATAGTTAAGAAATACAGTGAGCTTATCGGAGGCGGTGAGAAGCCTCTTTCGGGTGTGACCTTTACACTGTCAAAGAAGGATTCAACCCAGACACTCACGGGAATCACAGACAGTAACGGTATCGTTGAGTTCACCGATCTTGACTGGGGAACTTATACATATACAGAGACTGTTCCTTCGGGATATGTGGGAACATCATCTTCAACAGGTACATTCACGATCGATAACACCACCAGCAGATCGGTCATTGATCTTACCGGGGATCCGGTATATGTGATCAATGTATCAAACATACCTGTAAGCGGCGGCGTTAAGCTTGTAAAATCGGATAAGAATACAGGTAAGGCCATGGCCGGCGTAACCTTCCATCTCTATGATGTGAATGAAAAAGAGGTATACGCAGTTCTTAAGAATGGTGTATATACCTATGCGGCCGGCGGTACGGATGGTGCGACCAATGATTATGTTACGGATAAGAACGGTACAATAAACGTAACCGGGCTTCCTTACGGATCGGGCTATTACTTTACTGAGGAAACACCCGCAGGCTACGTTGTAAATAACGGTAAATATACCTTTGATGTAAGCAGTAACGGAGCAACCGCAGAGGTAACCGTAAAGAATGATAAGATCCGCGGTTACGTGGAACTGCTTAAGGTTGATCAGGCAGATTCGTCGGCAATAGAGGGAGCTGTCTTTGAACTGTATAAGAATGACGGAAGCAAGGTGGGCAGTTATACCACTGATTCAAAGGGTATGATCACATCCGATATGATAGGCTCCCTTGAATTCGGCAGCTACTACTTTGTTGAAATCTCTGCTCCGGAAGGATACAGCTTTGATGCTTCAAAGAAGTACAGCTTCAGTATCAGTGAGAATACAAGCAAGGCATTAAGGGTAACCGCTGAGAATACAAGGAAGAAGGGTGAGGTAAGCCTTATCAAGTATGATGAGAATACAGGGATCGCTCTTGAGGGAGCAACCTTCGGTCTGTACAGTGCCGACGATCTTACCAAAGCCATAAAGACAGGCATAACCGATAAGGATGGAAAGTTAAGCTTTACCGGACTTGAGTGGGGTGACTATGTAATAAGAGAGATCAGTGCGCCCAAGGGTTATGATCTTGATACGGGAAGCTATCCTTTCACAGTTGATAAGGGACATCTTCTTATCGACCTTACAGAGAAATATACAATATACAATAAGCAGACTCCGGGTGCGATCCGCCTTATAAAGAACGATGGCGAGGGTCACACTCTTGAAGGCGCGGTATTCGAGCTGTATAAGGATGGTGAGCGTTATCCCGATGATAAGACAACCTTCACCTGTGATGAAAACGGTGAGATAAACGTAAGCGGTCTTCCGTGGGGAACCTATTACTTCATAGAGATCAGTGCTCCTGAAGGCTTTGTTCTTCCTTCGGGTGATGCAGCGAAGACTTCATCCGTAACCATCAATGCGGATAATACGGTCAAAGCTCTTACGGATGAAGAAAGGGCAGACGGTCAGACAGTTCATGTAAACGTTATTGCGGTAGGCAATGAACGCATATACGGAAGCCTGCTTCTTCACAAGGTGGATTCTGACGGCAAGTCACTGGCAGGAGCGTCCTTTAAGCTTATGTCGGTTGATGCTGACGGAAAGGAGGTACAGATCACTACCTCCGGAAAGGGCGGCAGCTATAAGTATGATAAGTCGGGAACAGCCCAGACTCTGGATACGGATAAGGATGGTGTCCTTAGCGTTACCGGTCTTCCTTACGGCAGCTACAGAGTATACGAGGTCAAGGCTCCGGAAGGATATAATCTTGTTAATATACCGCGTGAATTCGTGATCACCAGACAGGGTCAGGTGGCAGAGTATGATTTCGAGAATTCACTTATTAAGGCCAATATCCGGTTCATCAAGGTGGATGATAAGGATGAACCTCTTCAGGGTGTATCCTTTACACTGTTTAAGCTCATTGATGGCGAATATAAGTCTCAGACAACGGTAAGCTCCGATGATAAGGGTATTGTAAGCGTTGAGGGACTCGGTGCCGGAACATACTACTTTAAGGAAAATGCCCTGACGGGTTATAATGCCGATACTGAAAAGATGTACGGCTTCACGATCACGGAAGCAAATAACGGACAGACACTTACGCTTCCGGGTATCGAGAAGAAGGTCAACGGTCTTTCCGCAATAGTAAATACGCCCCTTAAGGGCAGTGCAATAATAAAGAAGGTTGCAGCCGGGGATGAAAGTCCTCTGGCCGGAGCCGTATTCGCACTGTACGACGCAAAGAGTAACAAGGTCGTTAAGGGTTACGAGGAGCTTGTGACCGGTTCTGACGGTTACGCACAGGCTGACGGTCTTGAATGGGGTTCATATTACTTCATGGAGGTAGAGGCTCCTTCAGGATATGCACTTGACAGGGAAACCAGATATGAATTTACGATCGATGCGCAGAATGTATCCAAGACCGTTAACGCCGGAACAGCTGTTGATACACTGATCCTTGGCGGCGGAAAGCTTGTCAAGAAGGATGCGGAGAATAAGGAAGCTCTTGCGGGAGCGGAATTCGAGCTCTACGGTCCGGACGGCAGGGTTGTTAAGAATTACGAAAGCATTAAGTCCGATGAGAACGGTCTGGTTACCACAAAGGCAGACCTTAATGTAGGTACGTATTACTTTGTGGAGACCAGGGCACCTGAAGGATATGAGCTTGATAAGGATACAAAGTATTACTTTACGGTTGATCAGTCAAACATGGGACAGATCGTAGAGGCCAATGCTGAGGGCAGAAAGGATAATACGGCATATGATAACAGGCTTAAGGGTAAGGCCGAGCTGTTTAAATATACCGAGAACGGCACTGATATCATAGGCCTTGAGGGTGCGCAGTTTGAACTTAAGATTAAGGGAAGCAGGCTGCTTGGACTCATTGAATCTGAGACTACAATAGGAACCTATACCACAGATGAGAAGGGTATGATCGTGGTTAAGGATCTTGAATGGGGAGAGTACAGCTTCGTTGAGATCAAGGCGCCCACAGGTTATGACAGGAATGAGACACCCATTGATTTCACAATAGATGCAAAGCACCTTGATTACTCCGGAAGTACGAAGCTTTCGCTTAATAACACACCGGGTAAGGGCAGCATACAGCTCATCAAGAAGGATGAGAATACAGGAAACACTCTTGCGGGCGCTGCATTTAAGCTCTGGCAGGAGGCTGACGGAGTTACAAAGCAGATAATCAATACCGGATCGCCGGACGGGCTGTTCACTACCAATTCAGAGGGTCAGATAACGGTTACCGGACTTGACTGGGGTACATACTACTTCGAAGAGATCACTGCACCCGCAGGCTATATTCTTCCCGCTGACCGTATGTCCGGGAAGGCAATACTCAATAAGGACAATATAGAGGCTTCCGTTAAGACACCCGAAGTAATAACCATGCTCAACGGTAAGGCTCTCGGAAGCATGCAGCTTATCAAGCAGAACGAGGACGGAACCGTTGTGCTTAAGGATGCTGTGTTCGAGATTTATTCGGATGCAAACTATAAGAATAAGGTTTATGCGGAAGACAAGGGTAATGCAGCCTACTACTTCAGCGACAGTAAGACCGGTACGGTATCTGAGTTCGTTACCGGAAACGAAGGTTCATTCACGCTTGACGGTATCCCTGTAGGTACATATTACATCAAAGAGGTAAAGGCACCGGAAGGTTATATCATAACGGTTGAGAATGCCGGACGCTTCACGATAGATGAGCAGAATACAGAGGATAACAGACAGAATGTTAACCTTAAGATAGTATATGTTAAGGATCAGCGTATTAAGGGTTATGTAGAGCTTAACAAGTATGACAGTGAGGACAGTGAGGTTAAGCTTAACGGTGTCGGTTTCGATCTGTTTAAGGTAACGGGTGGCAATGAAGATGAGAAGATCGGCCACTTTGAGACCGTTGACGGTAAGATAGCAAAGGATACGATCGGAGCTCTTGAGTACGGCGATTACTATTTTACAGAAACGGCAACCGCTGAAGGATATACCTTCAGTTCCGAACCCATCAGCTTCAGCATAAGAGAGCAGGATAAGGTTATCACCTTAAAGGCTGTTAATGACAGGCTTAAGGGTAAGGTTGTATTTGAGAAATACAATTCAGACAGAACAAAGAAGCTTGACGGGGCAGAATATGAACTGTGGCTTACCAACCCCGAAGATACCGTGGGCAGGATAGCCGGCCTGTTCGGAAAAGACGATCGTAAGGTAGGTACATATACCACTTCCGGCGGCGGACTGATCAGCGTGGAAGATCTTGCGTGGGGTACATATTATTTCGTGGAGACCAAGGCTCCTGTCGGCTATGTACTCGATAAGGAAACAAAATATTACTTCACGATAGATGCAGATAATCTTGAAGCAGATCTTACGGGTGCAAAGGGCGCGACCGACAAGGAGGAACATGGTGCCATCAGGCTTGTAAAGGATGACGGTGAGGGACATACCCTTGCGGGAGCCGGCTTTATACTGTTTAAGGACGGGGAACGTTATCCGGATGAAGATACTGTTTATACAACAGATAATACAGGCTCGATCCTGATCAGCGATCTTCCTTACGGAACATATTACTTTGAAGAGATATCCGTACCGGATGGGTTCGTACTGCCGGCAGGGGATGCAGCAAAGACGAAGCCGGTTACCATCAATGAGACCAATTCGGCTTCATCGGTAGATGTTAATGTAATACCGGTAAGTAATGAGAAGATCTACGGATCGTTAAAGCTTCGCAAGGTTGATGCAGATAAAAATGAATTGAGCGGTGCCGAGTTCTATATTGTAAAGTTTGAAGACGGAACCGAGAAGAACATTGCGCTTAAGGGCTCTGACGGAAGCTATAGCTTTGATAAGGAAACAGAGACCGTAAAGGAGAGGCAGACTCTTACCACTAACGGCGCATATCTCAGCGTAACAGACCTTCCTTTCGGAACATACCGTGTATACGAGAGCAAGGCACCTAAGGGCTATAACAGGATCGAGACTCCTTTCGAGTTCAATGTTGATATCCAGGGTAAAGAGATTACGCATGATTTCGAGAATTCACTTATCCAGGCAGGAGTTGAGTTCCTGAAGACAGATGAGAACGGTAAGGTTCTCGAAGGAGCGGTATTTACGCTTTATAAGAAGAACGGAACCGGGGAGCCCGTAAATCTCGGTACGGTTACCTCCAATGTAAATGGCCGCGTATTTAAGAACGGTCTCGGAGCAGGCGAGTATTATTTCGAGGAGACTGTTCCTCCCACAGGTTATATAAAGAGCGATAAGCAGTACAGCTTTGCCATAACCGCAGAAGACAATAACAAGGTTGTAACTCTTAACCTTGCAGAAGCGGATGGCGAGCAGGACGGACTTGCTGTTGTTGTAAATACGGCAAGAAAGGGTTCCATTGCCATTGAGAAGAAGGATGAGACCAATAAGGAAGCTCTTGACGGTGCGGAATTCTATCTTAAGGATGATGATACGGATGCACTTATCTATGTAAAGGGAAGTGCGGGCTCATATACCTACACGACAGATACACAGGGTGTTTCCATACTCACGACACAGGGCGGAAGACTGGCTGTTTCGGAACTGCCTTACGGTAACTACAGGATAGAGGAGATAACCTATCCTTACGGATATCTTGACAGCGATATCGAAATGAAGTTCTCAATAGGAACAGAAGGTGTAGTCAACAGATCCGTAAGCAACAAGCTTATAGTTGCTTCAATGCAGAGAGGTGAGTACGAAGGTACCTATACCGTTTACAATAAGAGGATACCGTTCAGAGTACGTATACTTAAGAAATACGATCCGCTGCTTTCGGATAAGCAGAAGGCACTTGAGGGCGTTACATTTACTCTTAAGAAGGACGGAAGCGAGCAGATATGGACAGCAGTGACCGGAAAGGACGGTGTTGCCGAATTCGATGCTCTTGAATGGGGTACATATACCTATACAGAGACTGTTCCCACAGGATATGTAGGAACAGAGAGTTCAACGGGAAGCTTCACTGTGGACAGCAATACGGATAAGAGCCTTATAGACTTTACCGGAACTCCCGTATTTGTGGTTAACGTTGACAATACTCCGGTAAGCGGAGGCGTTAAGCTTGTCAAGTCCGACAGAAATACACAGGAGGTAATGTCCGGTGTTGGGTTCAGACTGTACAACGCAGGCGGAAATCCCGTATATGCTGTACTTACAAACGGAGTATACGCATATGCATCAAGTGATACAGAAGGTGCGGTAAGCGAATACACAACAGACAGTAAGGGCGAGATCCATGTATCCGGTCTTCCTTACGGCAGCGATTACTACTTTGTTGAAATTACACCGGCCGGCTATATCGTTAATAACAATAAGTACAGCTTCGATGTTAAGGATAACGGTGCTGAGGCAGAGGTTACCGTTAAGAATGACAAGATCCGCGGGTATGTTGAACTTCTTAAGAAGGACAAGACTAACGGTTCGGCACTTGCCGGAGCAGAGTTTAAGCTGTATAAAGCTGACGGAACGGAGATAGGAAGCTATACAACCGACGACAACGGCGTGATAACCGCAGATAAGATCGGTGCGCTTGAGTATGGCAGCTACTACTTTGCAGAAGTATCGGCTCCCGACGGATATATCTTCGACAAAGAAGCAAAATATGAGTTTGAGATTAAGAATAATACCTCCGATCCGATTAAGATCGAGGTGGAGAATGAGAGAGAGAAGGGCAGGGTAAGCCTTATCAAATACGATAAGGATACCGGGATTGCTCTTAAGGGTGCAACCTTTGGTCTGTTCAGGGCTACCGATCTTGAGAATCCCGTTGCAACAGGTGTAACGGATAAGAACGGCCGGCTCGCGTTCACCGGACTTAACTGGATAGACTATGTGATCAGGGAGCTTGAAGCACCGAAGGGATATGATCTCGATGAAACGGAATACGGCTTTACGGTGGACGGAAGTCATCTGGTAATAGACCTTACAGAGAAGTACACGATCTATAATAAGCAGACTCCGGGCGCTATACGCCTTGTCAAGAATGACGGTGAAGGACATACACTTGAAGGAGCTGTATTTGAACTTTATAAGGATGGTGAGCGTTATCCTGATTCGGATATCACCTATACATGTGATGAAAACGGTGCCATCTTCGTTGACGATCTTCCGTGGGGCGAGTACTACTTCATAGAGACCGTCGCTCCCGAAGGGTTCGTTCTTCCTGAAGGCGATGCGGCCAGGACATCATCGGTAATTATCAATGCCGACACTACCAAGGCTGCTTTGACGGCAGAGGAAAAGGCCAACGGAGAGACTGTCCATGTTAACCTCATTGTCGTAGGTAATGAGAAGATCTACGGTGAGCTTGAGCTTCACAAGGTTGATTCGGACAGAAAGAGTCTGGCGGGCGCTACATTCAGGCTTTACAGCGTTACTACCGAGGCCGGGAAAGATACGGAAACAGAAGTTACAACCACAGGGCAGGCCGGTGTATATGAATATGCACTGTCCGGAACAGCGATGGAGCTTGAGACGGATGCGGACGGTGTGCTCAGTGTTAAGGGTCTTCCTTACGGAAATTACCTGATCAGGGAAGAGAAGGCACCCGAAGGCTACAACAGGGATGAAAATCCGAAATTCTTCAAAATACAGAAGCAGGCTTACAAGGAAGTAATGGAATTTGAGAACTCGCTTGTAAAAGCCAATGTTAAGTTCGTAAAGGTTGATAACAACGATAAGCCTCTTGAAGGAGTTGCGTTCCTTTTGTCCAAGCAGATAGACGGCGTTCGTATGAATCAGACTCTTGCGGTATCTGATTCAAAGGGCATTGTAGAGTTCAAGGGGCTTGGAACGGGAACCTACTATATAGAGGAGCAGCCTTTAACCGGATATGCAGAGAATAAGGAGCTGTACGGCTTCACCATAACGGCAGAGAACAACGGACAGACACTTACACTGCCGGGTATAGAGAAGAAGATAGACGGTTATTCGGCTATCGTTAATACTCCTCTTAAGGGAACCGCAGTCATTAAGAAGGTTGTAAAGGGCGAGACCACTCCTCTTGCGGGAGCAGTATTTGCACTGTACGATGCAAAGAGCAATAAGGCAGTTGAAGGATATGGTGCTCTTATAACAGGAGAGGACGGTTATGCCAAGGCTGAAGAGCTTGAATGGGGTTCATATTACTTCAAGGAAGTAAAGGCACCCGAAGGCTATGCTCTTGATACGGAAACAAAATACGGTTTCGAAATAAACGCACAGAACGTTACTGCCACGGTAGATGCGGGCACAGCTGAGGATGAGATCATACTCGGCGGCGGTAAGCTTGTTAAGAAGGATGCCGAGAGTAAGGAAGTTCTTGCGGGAGCCGAGTTCGCGCTTTACACAGGCGACGGCGAGGCAGTTAAGAATTACGAGAGAATAGTATCTGATGCGGAAGGTCTTGTTACCACAAAGGGAGACCTTAACATAGGCACATACTACTTTGTTGAGACAAAGGCACCTGAAGGTTATGATGCAGACGATTCCAGATACTACTTTACGATAGACCAGTCCAACATGGGCACCATCGTAGAAGCAAATGCCGAAAGCAGAAAAGATAATACGGCATATAACTACAGGAAGCCCGGTCAGGCTGAGCTTCTGAAGTATGCTGTCGGTGACGCCGGAAGAGAAGGTCTTGCAGGCGCTCAGTTCGAGCTTCATAAGAAAGGAAAGATACTTGGCATCTTCAATAAGGATGATGTCGTAGGTATCTACACCACCGACGAAAATGGAATCATCAGGGCTGAACAGCTTGAATGGGGTGATTATTTCTTTACAGAGACCGTAGCTCCGGAAGGATATGATAAGGTCGATACACCGGTTGAGTTCACGATCGATGCGGAACACCTTGACTTTACCGGATCGCTTAAATTCGAAATGCCCAACGGTCCTTCAAGAGGCAGCATTCAGCTTATAAAGGTAGATGAGCAGACAGGCAACAGGCTTGTGGGAGCATTCTTCAAGCTGTGGAGGGATAATGACGGCGTTAAGACACAGATAGTCAATGCCGAGACACCCGATGGTCTGTATGAGACTGATTCAAACGGCCAGATAACAGTAAAGGATCTTGAGTGGGGAACCTACTACTTCGAGGAGACCGCTGCACCGGCAGGCTATGTACTTCCGGAAAACCGCTTTACCGAAAGCAAGACGATCGACAGGGAGAACGTAGCTGCATCGGTTAATACTCCGCTCATAATAACCATGCTTAACAGCAGAGAATACGGAAGTGTAGAGCTTATCAAGACCAATGAGGACGGAACCGTTGTTCTTGAGGGAGCTGTATTTGAGATCTATTCAGATGCCGCTTATACAGACAGAGTATTTGCAACGGACGGCGGCAACGGCAACTATGTATACAGCAGCGATAAGAAAGGCGCTGTATCTGAATATGTAACCAACGGTGAGGGAAGTCTGAGAGTTGACGGTATTCCTGTAGGGACCTATTACGTGAAGGAAGTCAAGGCTCCGGAAGGATATCTTATAACCGTTGAGAACGCCGGAATGTTTACGATCGATGAGAGAAATACTCCGGATAACAGACAGACAGTCAATGTAAAGACCATATGTATAAAGGATAAGCGCATCAAGGGCTTTGTTGAGCTTGTAAAGATCGATAAGAACGATGATGAGAATAAGCTTAATGACGTTGAGTTCGAGCTTTACAGAGTAATAAACAAGGACAGCGCTTCGGCATCTACCGAGAAGGTCGGTTCATACAAGACCGTAAACGGTATGATATCAAAGGACAGGATCGGAGAGCTTGAGTACGGTGACTACTACTTCAAAGAGACTGTTGCCATACCGGGTTATGAACTGAATGAAGAGCAGTATGAGTTCAGTATCAGTGAGCAGGATAAGCTTATAGAGATCACTGCAGAGAATGTAAGGAAGCTTGGCAAGGTTAAGTTCGAGAAGTATAACTCAGACAGAAGCAGGAAGCTTGACGGAGCTGTATTTGAACTGTATTCATCCAATCCGAGCGGTATAATACAGAGGATATCCGAAATCTTCGGAAATAATGAGCATAAGGTTGGCGAATATACTACCAAGGACGGCGGACAGATATTTGTCGACAACCTTGAGTGGGGTAACTACTTCTTTAAGGAGATAAAGGCACCCGCAGGCTATGTGCTCGATGAGAATGCAGTATACAGATTTACCATTGGCGCTGACAGCCTTGAAGCCGATCTGACAGGTGACAGGGGTGCGGTGAATAAGGAAGAGCCCGGCGCGATCAGGCTTATAAAGGATGACGGCGAGGGACACACACTTGCAGGAGCCGATTTTGTACTCTATAAGGACGGAGAGCTTTATCCGGATGCGGATACTGTTTATACGACCGGTGACAAAGGTGAGATCACAGTTGAGAATCTTCCTTTCGGAACATATTATTTCAGGGAGATATCAGCACCCAAGGGCTTCGTATTACCTGAAGGCGACGCAGCCAACAGCAATACTGTTGTGATCGATGAGACAAATACAAGGTCAGCAGTAGAAGTTAACATAATACCTGTAAGCAATGAAAAGATCTACGGTAATCTGTCCATAGTCAAGATGGACGGCAATAACAACGAGTTAACCGGAGCGGAATTCAAGCTTGTCAAGTATGAGGATAACTCGGAGATGAACGTTAAGGTTACGGGAGAAGCAGGACACTACACCTATGACAGGACAGCAGGCTTCTTATCGGTACCGCAGACTCTTGAAACCGACGGTGCAAGACTTTCAGTGACCGGTCTTCCTTACGGAACATACCGTCTGTATGAGACCAAGGCACCCGAAGGTTTCAAAAAGGTAGATTCGCCATACGAGTTTAGTATTGATGCCCAGGGTAAGGAGATATCTCATGAATTTGATAATACCCTAATACAGGCAAATGTTGAGTTCGTTAAGGCGGACGCTGACGGAAGGCCTCTTGAAGGTGCGGTATTCAGCCTTATCAGGGTTAAGGATGGCAATGAGACCGATCTTGGCACGGTTACCAGCGGAAGCGACGGAAAGATCGTCAAGAAGGGACTCGGAGCAGGCGATTACTACTTCATTGAGAAGGAAGCGCCCGAAGGTTATGAACCTTCCGACAACAGATATTCATTTAAGATCACTCCGGCGGATAACGGAAAGACCGTAACGCTTGACAATGCCGACATAAACAAGAACGGCAATGCAATGGTGATCAATACACCCAAGAAGGGTTCAGTCAGACTTAAGAAGGTTATCAAGGGTACAAATGACGGACTTGAGGGCGCAGTATTCGATCTTTACAAGAAGGGTGACAGCGCAGCGATAAGAAAAGATCTTGTATCCGACGAAAACGGATATGTAAGGGCCGGCGAACTTGAATGGGGAACATATTACTTTAAGGAGACAAAGGCTCCGGACGGATATGTACTGGACGAAGACAGCACATATTCATTCGAGATAAATGCCAAAAATGTATCAAAAGAGATAACAGTTGATCTTAACGGAGACGAACTCAGGGTAGAGAATGCCCAGATCCTTGGGCAGGCTAAGCTTGTTAAGCAGGACAGCGTAACCGGCGAGCCGGTACAGGGCGCTGTATTTACGCTCTACTCTGCAAAGGATGACAAGGCTGTCGAAGGCTATGAGGAGATAACTTCGGATGCCAAGGGTGTTATCATCACCGGAAAGGATCTTAAGGCAGGTAATTACTACTTTAAAGAGAAGACGCCCGCACCCGGTTATGAGATCAACGAAGACAAGTATTCATTTACGATCAGTCAGGATAATATGGATAAGGTCGTAAGTGCCGGTCAGAACGGAAAGGCTCTGAACACACCTCTTAAGGGAAGGGTAGAGATATTTAAGTATACCGACTCGGCAGACGGACTTACACAGACCGGGCTAGCCGGAGCAGAGTTCACTCTTTACAGGGAGGAGTCGCTTCTTGGTATTAATTACTTCAAGGAAGGACAGGTATATACCACCGGTGCTGACGGAACGATAACCGTAACCGATCTTCTGTGGGGCAATTACAAGTTTGTTGAGACCAAAGCTCCCGCAGGATATGTTATAGACAGGACCGAGCTTACATTCACGATAAGCGCAACGCAGCTTGATTACACAGGAGAATACAGGCTGTCACTTAAGAACGAGGCAGATAAGGGTAAGATCGGCCTGATCAAGTACTATGCTATAGACGGTGAGAATAAGGGTACGCTTGAGGGCGCTTCATTTAAGCTCTGGCGTATCGACGGTACGGAAGCCGTTCAGATAGCAAACAATACGGCTGACGGACTGTACGTAACGAATAAGGAAGGCCGGATAACGGTAACGGATCTTGAATGGGGTTCATACTGCTTCGAAGAGATATCGGCACCGGACGGCTACGCGATGCCTGACAACAGGAGAAGCGATACCATAACATTAAATGCTCAGAATGTTGAGGAGAGCATAAAGTCGCCTCTTACCGTCCCGATGACAAACGATAAGATTTACGGAAACGTAGAGCTTATCAAGGTTGATGACGCAACGCCGGCCAATCCGCTGGCAGGAGCTGTATTCAGCCTGTTTACGGAGAACGGTGATAAGGTATACGTAACCGGTAAGGACGGAGTATACAGTTATTCGGAAAAGACTGCGGATACCGCAATGACAACACCTGAAAACGGTAAGATCACGGTTATGCAGCTGCCTTACGGATCGTACTATTTCGTAGAGACAGACGCTCCGGAAGGATATCTTGTAAACAATGAGCACATTAACTTCACCATCGAGGTGAACCAGGCTGCAGATGCGGAAGCAAGGGTATCAAAGACCTGCATCAACGCATCGGTAAGAGCGGCTGTAAGCTTCCTTAAGGCTGATACCGATAAGGATACTCCGCTTGAAGGCGCTGTATTTACACTTTATAAGGCAGGAGCCGGCGAGAATGGTTCAGACCTTGAGATATCAGATGTGAAGAGTGACGAGTATGGACGTGTCACCTATGGTAATCTCGGTGTGGGAAGCTACTACTTCAGAGAAAAGAGCACACCGGAGGATGCATACAAGCTGTCAACCGTAAGGTACACCTTTACCGTGACGGGTGAGGATAACGGAAAGACTCTTTCTCTTGACAATGTCCCGGTTAATGTTGTGATCAACTATCCCAAGTACGGCAGTGTCAGACTGCAGAAGTTCTACAGTGTGAACGGAAGCAGGGAAGGAACGCTTGAAGGTGCTGTATTTGCACTTTACAGAATTGATGAAGAAGGAAACGAAGAATTCATAAAGGATTACGTATCCGGAAGCGCAGGCATAATCGGAGTAAGGAATCTTGAATGGGGTTCATATTACTTCATAGAGAAGTCGGCACCGGCAGGATATGTATTCGATGAAAACAGGAAGTACAGCTTCAGGATCGATCAGGAGAATGTGACACAGGTTCAGCTTGTCGAGGCTGACAATCCGAGACAGACAGGCTCCGTAGAGCTTGAAAAGATCGACAGTGTTGACAATAAGCCTCTTGACGGAGTTGTATTTGAACTTTATAAGGATTGGGGCAAGAGCACACAGTCACTTGTCGGGACTCTTACGACCGAAAACGGAAGAGCAGAAAGACAGGGACTCCTGTGGGGTGATTATACACTTATCGAGAAGTCACCGATAACAGGTTACGTACTCAACGAAACGCCTTACAGATTTACGATCGACGGAGATAACCTGACAGCTTCCTTCACAGGAGTGGATGCAATAAAGAACGACCGCGTACGTGGTTATGTTGAGCTGCTTAAGAAGAACAGCGAGACCAAGGCGCCTATGAGCGATGTTGTATTCGAGCTGTATAAGGGAACCGAATCCAACAGTAAGTATGTGGCAAGCTACATAACCAATGCAAACGGAAAACTGGCGGATGAGACAGGTTCGGAGAAGATAGGACCTCTTGATTTCGGCGAGTACTACTTCAAAGAGGTTACCCCTACAGGTTATGTACCTAATGAGGACGTTATAACATTTAAGATCGATACAAACGGTCAGACAGTAAGCTTTACTGACAATAAGACCGTATTCAATACTCCTGAGAACGGAGCAGTGATCTTAAGAAAGACAGACGAGAACGGAGCACCTCTTGCGGGAGCACAGTTCACTCTGTATGCAACAACACCGAAGACAATAGGTCAGACGCTTTCATCGCTGTTTAGCGATTCGTATGAATACGGAACATATACGACCAATGAAAACGGTGAGATAAGAGTTAACGGACTTGACTGGGATAATTACTTCTTTATTGAAACAAAGGCTCCAAAGGGATATGAGATCATAGAGCCCGGTAAGAAGTATGAATTTACCATCGATGCCCAGTCCACAAAGACCGCAATCGAGCTTGGCACTATAGTTAATAAGCGTCAGACCGGAACTCTTGAACTTACAAAGCTTGATGATGAGACACACAGAGCACTTGAGGGAGCACAGTTTAAGCTCTTCAGGACAGAGAACGGTGTTGATACAGATGTTTCAGCACAGTACGGCGCAAGCTCGGGAGTATTCTCTACGGCTTCCAGCGGAAAGATAACAATATCCAATGTGGAATGGGGTTCATATTACTTCCTCGAGACAGCGGTACCGGAAGGCTACGAAGCTCTTCCGGAGGATACACAGGTAAGAAGTGCTACTCTTACAATCGATGCCAACAATGCGGATGCAAAGACTAATGTAATGCAGCCTCAGTCGACAAGCATGTACAACAGGAAGGGCTACGGATATGTTTCTCTTAAGAAGGTATTTGAGGGAACCCAGCCCGCATCACCTGCAGGAGTGGAATTCGTACTTATTAATGATACGAAGTCCGAGAAGGTAGGAACCTATAAGACAAATGATGAAGGCATTATAACAGCTGATGTGATCGGAAGACTGACCTACGGTGATTATCACTTCGAGGAAACACATGTACCTTCGGGTATAAGCTATGCCGTAAGTAAGTTCAGACTTGCATTCACAATAGACAAGAGCAATACAATGGAAGAGCCGATAGAATTCACCTTCGTTAACTCGGAGATCACGGCTTCGGCAAAATTCGTCAAAGTGGATGCGGACAGCGGAAATGCCATAGCAGGTATTAAGTTCAATGTATACAGAAAGGGCAATGATGAAATACCTGTAACATCCGTAACGGGCGATGCCTCCGGAGTGGTAATGGCAGAGCACCTTACAATGGGCGATTACTACTTCCTTGAGGACAGCGCATCGGCAGCACTGGCAGGTTATGTTGCAGACGGAACCAGATATGAATTCAGCATAACTGAGAATGACAGGCCGGTTAAGGATGAAGACGGAAGGATAACAGAAAAGACGGTACCTGTTTATGCGGAAGGTACAAAGACAGAGATTACAACAGTTCCCAATACCAAGGGTAAGGGAAGCATCAGCCTCATCAAGCTTGGCAGACAGCTTTCCGGAAGTCAGGTACAGCTTGATGTTTCAGACGCCATGTTTGAGCTTTATAAGGACGGAGAGCTGTATATGGCAGCGGATAAGGTTGCGGAATATGTGAACGGACAGAGCCTTGTTATAAACGATCTTCCGTGGGGAACATATTACTTTAAGGAGCTTAAGGCGCCCGCAGGTTACGCACTTCCCGCAGTAGATGCTGCAAGGACCAACAGCGTGACTCTTGACGGAACAACTGTAAACGGCTCGATCACCACACCGCTTGTATGCCAGATGAGCGATGACTCAATAAGGGTATACATCTCAAAGAGAGAGATCGGCGGATCGGATGAGCTGGCCGGTGCAACGCTTCAGGTATACGAGGTTGATGAGAAGGGTAACAGATCGGAGAAGCCTGTATTTGAATGGGTAAGCGGAACAACACCTAAGCTCATTGAGACAACAGTAACGGGTACGTCCGATTCCGGCAACGGAGAGAACAATGATAAAGAAAACGGTACGAAGGGCTTCGAAGCAGGCAAGACCTATCTGCTCCATGAGGATACCTCGCCTATAGGCTACAACCTTACGACGGATATCACCTTCACCGTTAACGAAGACGGAACAGTTACAACCAACGCACGTACAAGCGGAAGCACCAACGGCATGACCATCATCATGGAGGATGCAGCCATCAATGTATCGATCTCCAAGAAGGAGATGGGCAGCGATGCAGAACTGTCAGGTGCAAGGTTAAGGATCCTTGATGGAGAAGAGATAATCGAGTCATGGGTGAGCACAGGTAAGCCTCATACGATAGCGGCAGTGCTTGAAGTAGGCAGAAGCTATACTCTTGAAGAGGCAGAGCCTCCGAAGGGATATTACACGGCAGAGCCAATTACCTTCATGGTTAAGGGCAACGGAACCATCCAGATCACTCAGGATGCAAGCGCAAGTGCCGAAGCAGGCGTTAAGGAAAGTGCTTCCGGAAATGAAGCAACGCTTACAATGTACGACCGCCCGATAAGGGTAGAGATAAGCAAGAAGAGATTAAGCGGCGGAGCGGATGATTATGTGGCAGGTGCGGAGCTGGCTCTTTATGAGCAGGCAGGCAGTGACTATACACAGATATTCTCATGGATAAGTCCCGCTGACGGTGCAGTGCTCATCAACTACGGTCTCCTTCAGGTAGGAAAGAGATATAAGGTAGTAGAGACAAAGGCACCCGCCGGATATGTAAAGGCAGATGACCTGTACTTCACGGTTAAGGATTACTCCGAATTCGAGAAGACAGATGCCAACGGAATGGTAACACAGAGTGTTGACATGTTCGACGCATCCGTTAAGGCAGTTATCTCCAAGCAGGTTATCACAGGAGGCGATGAGCTTCCCGGAGCAACTCTTCAGATAATTGACGAGACAGGCAGGGTAGTGCTTGAGTTCGTATCGGGAGAGAAGCAGACACTTATAACACCGGTAAGCGAAGAGTCAATGCTTTCACCCGAGGAGAAAGCGGCCTACGCAAAATACAATGTAATATACGGTACCAGGCTTGAGGCAGGAAAATCATATATCTTAAGAGAGATCACAGCACCTTACGGTTATGCGATGGCAGAGGATATAAGCTTCAAGGTTGATGAACAGGGCAATACGATACCCGCTCCCATTGTAATGAAGGATAAGCCGCTTGAGATCATGCTTTCAAAGAAGGATATAAGCGACGGATCATACTTAAGCGGAGCATCACTTGAGCTTTATAATGAAGCAAAAGAGAAGGTGGCAGAGTGGATAAGCTCGGATAAGCCGGTACTGTTCTCGACAAGAAAGATCGATGCAGCGGAAGCTGCAAGGTATGCAGAGGTTAAGGCGGTAAGACTTCCGGAGGGAAGATATATACTTCATGAAGCAGCTGCACCTGAAGGGTATGCATTGGCCGAAGATGTGGTAATAAACATCGATGATACCTGCGTTGTATCCGATAACGGAGAAGTCCGTGAGGAAACGATGTATGACTACAAGGAAGGAAAGACAGTCATACTGGGAACGAAGGAATGGATAGAGCCGAGGGATACATACGGAAACATCGCGCCGGATTACAGCTATCCCGATATAACGATCGAACTGTACAGGG
>JAFSYI010000095.1 GCA_017450065.1 Lachnospiraceae bacterium | reverse complement strand
TCGGAGTAAGGAGCGCACCCAAGAAGGGAGTGCTCGGAACGAGAGTAGGTCCTGCAACGGGAGACGCAAGTGCGATAGCACTCTGGCTTGGACTGCTGATAGCATGCATCGGAACCATAGTATGGCTGATAGCAGGAAGGAAAAGGAAGAAATCCTGACGGATTTCCCTGAAAAGTAAAAAAGCATATTAAGAGGACCGGCGGTAGTATAAACCGCCGGTCTGTTTGCTTTGACAACCTGTTGGTGATTGAGTTATATTATAGAATAAGGTTTAGTATATAAGTCGTAGTATAAAAGTCAGGGCAGATATGGATAACAGGATAAGAGTTGCAGCCATCATTGTGGCGTCGCTCGGTGTGATAATAACCTCTGTAATGCTTTTCAGGACATATTCCGAATACAGGAAGGGTGAAGAGGAATATGCAGCTCTTGAAAGCTATGTGGGGGCGGATACGCAGAAGACGGATGAACAGCCGCATGAAGAAGAGATAACAGGGAAAAAGCCGGAAGAAGAGGACGAAACAAGGGTATTTAAACGAAATTACAGCCGTAGTGATTTCCCGGATATGGAGATAGACCATAAGGCGCTCAAGAAGATAAACAGAGATTATATAGGCTGGCTGTATATGGGGGCGGCCGGGATAAGCTATCCGGTCGTGCAGGGTGCCGATAATGATTATTATCTGCATAATACCTTTGAGCATAAGGCCAATTTTGCGGGATGTATCTTCATAGACTGTGAAGATAAGCCGGATATGACAATGTTCAATACCTTTGTATACGGCCACGCCATGAAGAACGGTTCAATGTTCGGTAATCTCAGGAAGATCAGAAAGGATGCGTCTCTTGTAAAGAATGATCCTTACATATATATGTTTCTGGAGGACGGGATATACAGATACCGGATCTATTCATACTATATAGATAAAAAAGACAGCGAAATGTATTACAGCCCGGATACCGTAAAGGAATACAGACAGTATATAAGGAATGCGCTGGATAAATCAATGGCGGAATGTGAAGCAAAGCCGGATGAGGACAATAACTCCATAACGCTTGTGACATGCCAGGGAAGCGGTTCACAGAAGCAGAGATTTTTTGTTCACGGGATATTTGTGGACAGATACCTGTATTCAGATTAATGTTAATTGATGTCGTGGGCTGGGAGGAGAAACTATGGCCACTGATTTTGAAATATATTTTTGCCCTAAGTGCGGAAAAAAATACAGGGTTAAGTCCGGCCTCGGCAAAATTAAGTGCTCCGGCTGCAAAGATGTTTTCCTGAAAAAGAAGAGTCTTACATTCCTTCATACAGCTGACCTTCATTTGGGAAGAAGCCTGTGCGACATGGAACTGATAGATGATCAGAGGTATATTTTAAGGCAGATCGTCAATATAGTAAAGGAAAAGGGAATAGACGGCGTCATTATAGGCGGAGATGTTTACGACAGAGCTGTTCCGGGAGAGGCGGCAGTGAAGCTGCTCAGCGATTTCCTTGCGGAACTTGCAAAGCTGAAGGTTAAGGTCTTTATGATAAGCGGAAATCATGATTCGGAAGAAAGGCTTGATTACGGAAGCTCCCTGTTCGAGTCCAACAGGATATTTATTTCCGCAAAATACAACGGAACTCTTGAAAAGCATACCATGAAGGACGGTGACGGCGAACTGAATGTTTATCTCCTGCCGTTCATTAAGGCTTCGCAGGTTAAGAGATTCTATCCGGAGGAGAATATAAACAGTTATGACGATGCGGTAAGGGTGGTGTTATCCAAAGCCGGAATAGATAAGAGTAAGCGGAATATCCTTGTGGCTCATCAGTTCGTGACAGGGCGAAGGACCAGGCCGGTTATGTCCGGCTCCGAGGGTATTGCTGCAAGGAGTGTGGGGACCGTGGAAATGGTTGGCGCCGATGCTTTTGAGGCATTTGATTATGTGGCGCTTGGGCATATTCATTCTGCTCAGTCTGTTGACCGTTACGAGATCCGCTATGCCGGCTCTCCGCTCAAGTATTCGCTTAGCGAGGTGAACAGCAGCAAGTCCGTGACTTTGTTGACAATGGGCAGAAAAGGAGCGATCACCATTGAGACGATTCCGCTGAAGCCACTCAGGGATCTGCGGCATATCAAAGGTGAGATAGCCGTGCTTCTCCGTAAGGAAAACATAACGGATCCCAATGATTATATATATGTGACTCTGACAGATGAGGAGATCAGGCAGGATGCCATCGGGATTTTCAGACAGTCTTATCCATATACCGTAAGACTTGATTATGATAATTCGCACACCCGGGAACCGGAAAACAGCATTATTGATACAGGAGCCGGGGACAAGACCTTTGAAGAGCTTGTAAAAGAGTTCTATGCAGCGATGTACGGCAATGAGATAACCGATGATGAAATGAAGGTGATGGAAGAAGTAGCCAGGGAAGCGGGTGTGATAAATGAGGCCGGTTAAGCTTGTGATCAGTGCTTTTGGTCCGTATGCGGACAGAATGCCTGATATAGAGTTCGACAAATTCAGTGAAAACAGCCTGTTTCTCATTTCGGGAGATACGGGAGCAGGCAAGACCATAATTTTTGATGCCATCTGTTATGCGCTGTTCGGTACGGTCAGCGGAATGTACAGAGGTGTTAAGACTTTAAGAAGCGAGTATGCCGATGAGAAAACTGAAAGCTTTGTGGACTTCTATTTTTCACATATAGGAAAAGAATATCATATTTTAAGAAAACCCGGTTATGAGAGGATCAACAGAAACGGAAGGATGACGGAGGAGCCGGAGCGCGTGATATTCTATTATCCGGACGGCAGGACCGAGGAGGGAAAGAGTAAGGTAAATGCTCTTGTCCGTAATCTCCTGAAGATAGATGCAAAGCAGTTCATGCAGATAGTAATGATCGCCCAGGGTGAGTTCCTGTCACTGCTCAATGCAAATACGGAAAGAAGAACGGAAATACTCCGTACGATCTTCCGTACCGATGAATACAAGATAATTGAAAAAAAGCTTTCGGAACGGATGAAGGCAGCCGGAACAGCCAAGGAAAAGCTGGAAAGCAGCATAATCCAGTATTTGCGTGATGTTGTGCCGGTGGACGATTATGAGATGGCCGGGGAACTGAAAAGGCTTAAGGATAATGCCGCCCGGTTTGAGAATGCATATAATACAGATGAATTTATGGATATCATCCTGCGGATGATCAGGTGGGATGAGAATAAGCTGAGGCGTGTCAAGTGGGAACTTGAAGCAGCTGAGGAGCAGTATAATAAGAGCAGTAACGCTCTTTCTGCGGCAGAAGCCAATAACAATCTTATCAAGCGTCTCGGGGAGCTGAAGGAGGAACGCGCACAGCTTGATGACGGATGGTACGAGATAGAGGAGCTGAGCCAGAAGCTGAAAAAGCAGAAGGAAGCCATGGCCAAGGCATATCCTGTTTATGTCAAATGGAAGGCGAAGATAGATGAGGTCGAACAGAGCGAGAAGGATATGGTCGCCAAAAGGAAAGCCCTCATAAATGCAAACGACAGATCAAGAGATGCCAAGGCAGAGCTTGCCAAAGTGGAGGAAGAGAGGAAGAAGGCGGATAAGCTTAACAAAAGCGCCGAAAAGATAGCTGAAGATAAGGAGAAGTACGCAGCAAGAGATGCCATTGCGGATGATATAAAAAAGCTTCAGGAGTCTTATACAAAGCTTGAAGAGGAAGAAAGGAAGCTTGCAAAGGATGAAGAAGCTCATAAGATAAGACTCGGAGAACTGAAATCAGAGGTGGATAAGCTGAAGGAAAAACCGGGCGAGCTCATGGCGGAACGTAATAAGGGTGAAAGACTCAGTCGGCTTTCGGACAGGATTAAGGTACTTAATGAAAACAGGATCCCTGCAAGATCCGTGATGAAGAAGGAACTTGAGCAAAAACAGGAGGCCTTTGAAAAAGCCAGAGCGGAATATGATGAAGTATGTGACAGGTGTGCTGCCATGGAGAGGATGATCGAGGATTTCAGAGCCGGACTTTTGGCGAAGGGCTTAAAGGAAGGTGAGAAATGTCCGGTATGCGGCTCTACACATCATCCGGAGCCGGCACCTCTTCCCGAAGTTATCGTAAGCGAAGATGATCTTAAGGAATTAAAGCAGGAGAAACAGATAAAGGAACAGTTAAAGTCCGATGCTCTTGTACAGGCCGAGGCGGAAAAGTCGGCGCTGGACCAGTTCGAGGAGCTCCTTTGTGAGGATATACGGGATTGCATCAGAGAATCCATGCTCACGGAATCCTCATCTGAGGAGGACAGACATGCGGAAGAAAAGGCTCTGCCTGATGACCCGGAGGAGCTGGCCGGATCATTGGAAGAAACCGCATCGGCTGTGGAAAAAGGTCTGGAAGAGAATAATAAACTGACAGAGGAGCTTGAGAAAGCATGTGAAGCTCTGAAAAAGGTGGAAGATGAGCTTGAGCATACTGAGACCGTTGAGGAGGAAGAGATAAAGAAACGGCGTGAAGACCTTGATGAAAGGAAGAAGGCTGTTGAATCCGAGACAACCGGTAAGATGGCAACATACAGGACATTGGATGACCTGAATTTCGAGAACTGGGATATGGCAGAAGCTGAGATGAATAAGAAGGCGGAAAAGGCTGCCGAAATCCTGGCCAGGATAAAGGAAGCGGAGGATAAACGCGACAGGGAATCCGTAAATGTTACAACGATAACGGCCCAGATGAAGTCTCTGGCCGATAATATGAAGCGGCTTTCGGATGAAGAGGAATCATTACATACGGAATTGGACAAAGCGATAAAAGAATACAGCTTTTCCACGATAAAGGATATGCTCGACCATGTGGCCGAGCCTGAGGAAATAACCGCACTTGAGGATAGGATAAAGGAATACCTCAAGGCAGATGCGGCAAATGAAAGACAGCTTGCACAGGTCGCAAAGGAGGCCGAAGGCAAGGAAATGGTGGATGTCAAGCAGCTTAAGGTTGTTACCATGGCGCAGAACCACAGTGTTGTCGAAAAGCGAAAAGCCGTCAGTGAAATGGAATACAGGCTTAAGATCAACAGAGACAAGCAGTTAAATATAGCCGAACAGAAGCAGAAGCTTGATAAGGCGACAAAAGAGTATCTGATCTGTGAAAAGCTGTATAAGCTTGTAAGCGGACAGACAAGGGGCGGAAAGATCACCCTTGAGCAGTATGTCCAGGCTGAAGGATTTGACGGTATAGTAGCGGCAGCCAATAAACGTCTGCGTCCGATGAGTGATGACCGTTTTGAACTGTACAGACAGGAGGATGCATCGGACAGAAGGAGTAATACTTATCTGGATCTCGATGTGCTTGATAATTATACGGGTCACAGAAGGCCTGTCGGCTCCCTGTCAGGAGGCGAGAGCTTCAAGGCCTCGCTGGCACTGGCCCTGGGACTCTCGGATACGGTATCTTCAACTATGGGAGGCATCCGGATGGATGCACTGTTCGTTGATGAGGGCTTCGGAACCCTTGACAGACACTCTATGGAAAGTGCATTGGAAATCCTTAAGACCCTGTCGGGAACAAACAAGCTGGTCGGTATCATAAGCCACCGGGACGAGCTTAAGGAGAATATACCGCAGCAGATACGTGTGGAGAAATCAAGAGAAGGCAGCAGGTTTACGGTTGATACCGGATTTTAAAGAGTGGACGCAGGATGGCAAAAAATAAGGATGCAAAACGGGTTATCATCCTTGACGGGAAGAAAAACGAATCACGGAACAATGAGGGAAAGAACGAAGCCGCCGGAAATGCCGGTAGTATCATGGGTGATACTGAAGCCGATCCGGGATACATAGATGCACTTACCGGAATGGCAATCCGGAAGATAGCAGAGCTTGAGAATGATCCGGAAGATGAAGGATCTGCCGATCCCATAGCAGGTTATGGAACGGGAAGACGGCGTGCAGAGAAGAAAAAGAAGAAAAAAACTGTCAGGACAAAGCTTCTTGTTTTCCTGACGGTTTCGGTGATCATCCTGATAACGGCGGTTATCGGTGCGGTAAGGACGGTTAATAACAATTTCAGAACTCCGGTCAGGATATATGAGGAGTATCTGAACAAGCCGGAATTTACCGGAGAAGAGCTCAGCGAGGCATACGGGAATCATGTTGCCGAGAAACAGTTTGAGAGGCTGAGGACGCTGCTTTCGGGTTATGAGGATTATAAGAAGTCTCTTGATGCTTCGCTGTTAAAGAGCAGGGATATATACAGGGAAAACTGCGAGCGGTACGGGGATGACTTCCGCTACAAGGTAACTGTGGACGGTATGGAGAAGCTGAATTCCATACAGGCTGCGGCCCTTCAGACGGAGCTTAACGGAATCCTTAACGATATTGATGCATCAGGTATGGTAAGGTCGGCGGATCCCGAACTCAGAGAAGCCGTACATGATGTCACCACGGCGCTTAAGAAGCCGGGTATTACCGGAGGTTACCGGGTATTCTGCACCCAGAGCGTTACCGGCAGCAAGGAAGACGGACCGGTATCCGGAATACAGGAGCACACGGAGATCATAGTTGTCCGGCTCAACGGGAGATGGATAATGTGGGACGGGATTTATGACATATTGAAGATGAGCTTCTGAATTATTGCCTGAATTTACATTAAAATAGATTTAAAAGTATATAAATGCTCTTAAGTATGGTACTATAATTGTCGATATATATATGAATTGATTTATTAAGAGGTTACTGATGAATATTGCGGTTCAAATTTGCGGACTGATGAATATTTTGGTGCTTCTGGTTTTCTATTCGGGGGCAAAGCAGCTGGATCTGTATAAACGCAGGGTGTTCTTTTATATCCTGCTTATAAGTGTTGCCAACCTTTGCCTTGATATCGGATCGGTCATAGCCATACATTATCAGGACACACTGCCTTCCTGGCTGGTAATGGTGATCTGCCGTTTATATCTTTGCATGCTTGACCTTGAGGGTATTGCGGCGATCGTATATACGATAGCTGATGTCTTTTCCAAACAGATACACAGGATCATAACCGGCGCATTCGCCATAATATGCATGGCAGAGTGCGTTACGGTATTCTTCTATCCGCTTCATATATTCTCAAGCGGCAGGGAAGTGTATACTTACGGCCCTGCGGTAAATCTCATGTATATTTTCTCGGCGATCAATATATCCATTATATGGATAAGTTCGTTTGCTTTCGGAGAGAAGGTAAGGCTGCGCAGAAAGCAGGCAGTCCGTCTGTGGATGGTCATATGGCTGCTCGGAATGGGTGTCCAGGCATTTGATCATTCTCTTCTGGTGATCGGATTTGCCACATCCCTCGGAATCATGGTTGTATTCTTTATGCTTGAGAACCCGGAGGGATTTATAGACAGTCAGTATGACTGCCTGAATAATGTCGCTCTGAGTGAATATGTTGACGAGCTTATTCAAAATGATGAGTTCTTTGTACTGTGCAGCATAAACCTTGATAATGCTTCCCACAGACAGCGTAACAACGAGAAGGAAGAGAAGCGTATCGCCAAATACATTGAATACTTTGACAGGATGAGAAAGGCAAGCGTTTTCAAAACGCCCGACAACAGTATAGTACTTGTTTCTGATAATACGCCGGATATGAAGTTCCTTATGGAGGATTTCCTCGATGAGTTCAGCTCACCTGTAAGCGGAAGCCAGGATCATTGTATTATCTGGGTTGAGAACAGCTATAATCTGTCATCCTTTGTAGAGATCAAGAAGCTCGTCCGTTTCTTCAGGAACAAGCGCCGGGTAGATGAAAAGCAGTTCATACATGTTACCCGCGAGATGGTAGAGGATTATCAGAGCCAGGATAAGATCAAGAAGGAAATAAAGAGCGCACTTAAGGAAGACAGGGTAGAGGTATTCCTTCAGCCTATCTATAACACAGAGAAGAAGCGTTATACATCGGCCGAGGCACTTGTAAGGATAAGGAATACGGACGGTTCACTGATGCCGCCCGGCCTGTTCGTTCCGGTTGCCGAGGCTACGGGCCAGATCAACGCGCTCGGACGCAGGGTATTGGAGAAGACCTGCGATTTCCTGGCAAATACAGAGGCAACGGCACTGGGTATAGAATATATAGAGGTGAACCTGTCGGTAGTACAGGCTGAGAAGATGTCTCTGTTTGACGAGATCATGAATACGGTAAGGTATTATAAGGTTTCGCCCAGGCTGATAAACCTTGAAATAACCGAAAGTGCTCTGATACACAGCAAGGATGTTATCATAAACAACATGAACCAGCTGAAAAAGGTAGGCTTCACCTTTGCTCTTGATGATTTCGGAAAGGGCGAGTCCAACCTTATGTATCTTGTGGAAATGCCGTTCGATATCCTGAAGCTTGATATGGATATGACGAAAGCCTTCCATGTGAACAGAAAGGCCAAGAGCGCAGTTAAGACAGTAAGATACATGGCGAAGGAAATGAACTTAAAGATCGTGGCAGAGGGTATAGAGAACAGGGATGAACTGTTTGCCTTCCTGAAATATGATATTGAGTATATCCAGGGATATTATTTCAGCAAACCTCTTCCGATGCCTGAATTTATAGACTTTGTAAAGAATTTTAATGAGGTACATAATATAAGTCCCGGTTTCGGTGGATAACAGTGCCGTAATGAGAACATGGGAAGATCCTGTTAAGGGATCTTCCTTTTTTGGTTTACCAAAGGGAAAAAGGGATTATCAGGGTCAAAAATTTTAAGCTCTTTGGAACAGTTTTTTGTAGCTGAAACAGGTAAAGTATGATATATTAAAGCTGCTGTGCGAAAAACGGTTTACGAAGGATCATGAACATGGAAAAGACTAAAACGATAATCAAAATGAATAATGTCAGGAAGTCCTTTGACGGAAAGATCAATGTCATAGAGAACCTGAGCCTTGATATAAACGAAGGAGAATTCGTGACTCTGCTCGGACCTTCGGGTTGCGGCAAAACAACGATACTGAGAATGATCGGAGGATTCGACAAGCCTACGGAAGGGGAGATCCTTCTGGACGGCAGCGATATCTCCATGCTTGCACCCAACGAAAGGCCGGTTAATACCGTATTTCAGAAATACGCTCTGTTCCCGCATCTTAATGTATATGACAATATAGCGTTCGGGCTTAAGCTGAAACAGCTTACGAAGGCCGAGATAGACAGGAAGGTATCAGAGGTCCTTGAACTGGTCGATCTGGAGGGTTTTGAAAAAAGAAGCATTACAACCCTGTCCGGAGGGCAGCAGCAGCGTATAGCGATCGCAAGAGCGGTTGTTAATGAACCGAGGGTACTGTTGCTTGATGAATCTTTGAGTGCGCTTGATTATAAAATGCGCAAGGAGATGCAGCTTGAGCTTAAAAGTATGCATAAACGTCTGGGCATCACCTTTATTTTTGTGACGCACGATCAGGAGGAGGCACTTACGATGTCGGATAAGATCGTGGTCCTCGCGGACGGCAAGGTACAGCAGGTGGGAACCCCGGAGGAGATATACAATGAGCCGGCCAACGTTTTCGTGGCTGACTTTATCGGAGAGAGCAATATTTTTAACGGGGTTATGACCGGTAAGATGAAAGCGGCTTTCGCAGGGACGGAATTCAACTGTGTCGATGATTACGAAACGGGAAAGAAGATTGAGGCTGTGATAAGACCTGAGGATGTTACTGTGGTAAAGCCCGGGGAAGGGCAGCTTAACGGTGAGGTTACAAGCACGGACTTCAAGGGAACCTTTTATATTACATTTGTGCAGTGCGGACAGTATGAAATGGAGGTTCACTGCCTTGAGAATTACAGACCCGGAGAGACTGTCGGACTTCATGTTCTTCCGGACAATATTCATATCATCCCTTATGATACGTCAATCAACAATTTCGAGGGAATGATAGACGGGTTCGTGGACGGCAAGGGTCTGTTTATCGTGTTCAGGGATTTCTCTATGTTCGTTGATGCCCATCGTCTTTATCCGGATTCAAGTGTATCCAGGGGCAGGCTTATCGGACAGGACGGTGAGCATATTGATTATCAGGGAAAGAAGGTAATGGCTTCCTTCCAGCCTGAAGACGGTGATATGTCAGATGATGCCAAGAAGGGTGATATCGTGGGAAATATCGTATCGTTCTATTATATAGGCGATCATTACAGCTATACGATAAGAACCGATAATGAGATAGATTACGTGGTGGATGATGAGGACCTTTGGAACTACGGAGACAAGGTAAGCGTGATCCTGCCCAAAAAGAAGATGAAGTACAGGCTCCTGGAGGAGCAAAAGCAGGAGGTGGCGGATTGAAAAATTTCCATTTGGACAGAAGGCAGCTGTCAGTCCCGTATCTTATCTATCTTGTACTGTTTGTTGTCATGCCGCTTCTCGTGGTATTGTATTACGGCTTCACCGATGATGACGGTAATATATCGTTTACCAATTTTATCGTCTTTTTTACAAACAGCAAGACTATGGGTACACTTGTCTATTCGCTTGCCATAGCGGTGATCGTTACCGTCATATGTCTTCTGCTGGCATATCCCGTAGCATACATACTGGCTAAGGGGAAGTATGCAAGAAAGCATTCCTTTCTTATGATATTCGTACTTCCCATGTGGATCAATTTTACACTCAGGATCACGGCACTTAAAGAGATACTTACGATGCTGGAGGGTAACCTTGCATATCATCCCTTTCTGAATACGGTGATATGTATGGTTTATGATTTTCTGCCCTTTATGATCATGCCTCTGTTTAATGCGCTTACCAAGCTTGACAGCTCGATAATAGAAGCCGGATACGATCTGGGAGCCACTTTCCCTCAGGTTTTGAAGAGTATTATCCTGCCGCTTACCGTCCCCGGGATCATAAGCGGTATAACCATGGTTTTCCTACCGGCCATGACCAATTATGTTGTGCTTGATATGGTATATAACAGTACTTATATCATGGGAAGCCTGATAGGAAGCTACTTTAGTTCCTATGACTGGAACAACGGCTCGATCATTTCGGCTATCCTGCTTATGTTCATAGGATTTTTTGCAATATTTACGGAACGGATACTGAACAGAGGTGAAAAGGAGGAGCAGAGAATATGAAGAAATACATACAGCATATTATAATATGGCTTGTGCTCGCTTTCCTTTATCTTCCGATACTGATATTGTCCTTCTACAGCTTTACCGACTCGACAATGATCGGTTCGGTAAGAGGCTTTTCCTTACATAATTATGTTACGCTGTTCACTGAACCGGCCCTTATCAGGATGATGTTCGGAACGCTTTCACTGGCTGTGGCTGTAGCGCTGCTTTCGGTGCTGCTTGGAACCACGGGCGCTGTGGGAGCATATTACGGCAGGAGAGGTACGCGAAGGACAATAGAAATATTCAATCAGGTCCCTATAGTGAATGCGGACGTTGTGACGGGCTTCTCCATATGCGTATTTATGATCGTCCTGCTTCATATGGATAAGGATACGTATATTCCGCTTATCATTGCCCAGACCGCACTGTGTACACCGTTTGTTTATCTTTCGGTTACGCCGAGGCTTAAGATGATGGATGACTCACTGTATGAGGCTGCCATGGATCTTGGCTGTAATCCCTCACAGGCGCTGAGAAAGGCGGTGCTGCCGCAGATAGGTCCCGGGATAGTATCAGGCTTTATGACGGCTGTTACACTGTCACTGGATGATTATTTCATAGCCACTTATACGAAACCAACAACCTTTGATACGATAAGCACCTATGTTGTAAACGCAACACGTGGGGCACAGACAGGTATTAAGACTGCTCTGTGGGCTTTATCGGCCGTGCTTTTTGTAATAGTTGTACTGGTTGTGGTAATTGCCAATTTAAGAGCCCAGAAAGTTGAAGAGGAGAGTGCCAGGCTATGATACGGGAGCGTTTGGAAAACATTTGCTTTAATAAACACAGGTCTGCCCGTGTTGCCACAGCAGCACGAAAAGTGATATTTGCTTCCTGTACCGTCGTGTCATTTATGCTGACCGGCTGTAATTCCGATGAAGCATCAGGCGCCGTTGTTTTAAGGGTAAGCAACTGGGAGGAATATATAGACGAGGGTGACTGGGACGAGACCATAGAGCTTGAAGACGGTACCGAAATATGCGGAGAGAACAGTATAATTACGGATTTCGAGAACTGGTATTACGAAACATACGGGAAAAAGGTTAAAGTAGAGTATTCGACTTTCGGTACCAATGAAGAACTGTATAACCAGATAACTATCGGTGATGTTTACGACCTTGTATGTCCCTCCGATTATATGATGGAGAAGCTTCTCAGGGAAGGGAAGCTGGTTCCGTACTCTGAGAGCTTTTTTGATGCTTCCGGCGATAATAATTATTATGCCAAAGGAGTTTCGCCATACATAGATTCCGTATTTAAAGGGCTGTCTGTAAACGGTGAGGATCTGTCGGGCTATGCTGCGGGATATATGTGGGGAACCATGGGTGTTGTCTATAATCCCGAGGAGATATCCAAAGAGGATGCCTCCCATTGGGATGTGATACTGAATAAGGATTATTACAGAAGGATAACGGTTAAGGACAGCGTCAGGGATACGTATTTTGCGGCTTTGGGTATAGAATACTATGATGAGATAACGGCGGATGATTTCAAGAATTCACCTGATTACAGACAGAAGCTTTCAAAAGTACTGAACCGTACGGATGAGGCATCGGTTAAGAGGGCGGAGGATATTCTTTCGAAGGCGAAGGATAATGTGTACTCTTTTGAAACCGACAGCGGAAAAGCGGACATGGTAACGGGTAAGGTGGTAGCGAACATACAGTGGTCCGGAGATGCAGTATATACCCTTGACCAGGCTGAGGAAGACGGAGTGGAGCTGTGTTATGTGATGCCGGAGGAAGGGACCAATCTGTGGTTTGACGGGTGGGTAATGCTTAAGGAAGGTCTTGAGCAGGATCCTGATAAGCAGCAGGCGGCAGAGGCATTTGTTAATTATATGAGCCGTCCGGATAATGCGATCCGAAACATGTATTATATAGGTTATACTTCTGTTATTTCAGGAGGAGAGTCAGACCTTATATACCAATATATTAACTACTGTTATGCGGCAGATACGGACGAAGCTGAGGAACCGGAAGACATCGAAGGAATTGAGGCTGCTGCGGACGGTCATCCGGACGATACCGATGATGAGGATACAGAACCTGGTTCTGATGAGACATTGTCTGAGGAAGAAAACGGTAACGCCGGTGAGGAAACAGTCGTATACAGCGGAATAGGATATTTCTTTGAGGCAGATACGGATGAAGCGGATGAGAAATACAGTGTGATCACTACTCCCGATCAGCTTGAACGACAACTGTATGCCCAGTATCCATCGAAGTCAATAGTAGATCACGCGGTTGTTATGGAGTGCTTTGACGAAGAAGCAAACGAAAGGATCAACCGGGCATGGACAAATGTCAGGTGCTTTGATATCAATAAGCTGTTTGTGTGGAAATGAGATCCGATGGGCTGACATAATATTGGAAAAAGCTCTGATGTATGACATATCAGAGCTTTTTTACTATTGAGTTCGCAGATTGTTCACAAATGAAACAAATTCGTAACACAATTTATATGTTATAGTTTATCCATAATTTTTCAGCGGAGGTCATTATGGGAAACGAAGAGCTTAAATTCAGACATGAAATGAAGCATATCATTACTCCGGCAGACAGGCTGATACTCAGACAAAGACTGAATGCCGTGGCAACGCCCGATCCGCATGCCAAAGACGGAGTATATGAGATACGCAGTCTCTATTTTGACAATATAAATGATAAAGCGCTTACAGAGAAGGTTAACGGCATAAACAGACGTGAGAAATTCAGGATCCGTTATTATAACGGCGATACAGGATTCATACATCTGGAAAAGAAGAGTAAGATAGTTAATCTCTGCAATAAGCAGAGCGCACTGATAACGGCAGAAGAGGCTCAGCGCATAGTTGATAACGATCTTGGCTGGATGATGGAAAGTGACAGACCGCTTGTCAGGGAGCTGTATACAAAGATGAGAGGTCAGGGGCTTAAGCCGAAGACGATTGTCGACTACACGCGTGATCCGTATATATTCGGGCCCGGGAATGTAAGGGTGACGCTTGATTACAACATACGTACGGGAATGGGATGTACTGATTTCCTCAATCCGAAATGCGTAACAGTACCCGCGGGTGATCCGGTGGTAATACTGGAAGTGAAATGGGATGAATACCTTCCGGATATCATCAGGGATATTATACAGCTGAAGAACAGAAGGACAGGGGGCTTCTCTAAGTACGCAGCCTGCCGGATATACGGCTGAGATAAATGTGAAACTAAAGTGAATGGTTAACATAATTTCATAAATGAAAGGAGAGAAGATCATGACATTCAGCGATATCTTCAAATCAAGCTTTATAGAAAACGTTACAAGCGTAAGCATTCTGGACATGGTAATAGCCATGGCACTGGCATTCTGCCTGGGACTTTTTATCTTCTTTGTTTATAAGAAGACCTATTCGGGGGTAATGTATTCCGCAGGCTTTGGTACCACGCTTATAGCTCTGACAATGATCACAACACTGGTAATCCTTGCAGTAACCTCCAATGTGGTACTTTCCCTGGGTATGGTCGGTGCATTGTCGATCGTACGTTTCAGAACTGCCATTAAGGAGCCTCTTGACATAGCTTTCCTGTTCTGGTCCATAGCCGCAGGAATAGTTCTGGCAGCCGGAATGATACCTCTTGCAGTGTTCGGAAGTATTCTTATAGGTATTATCCTTCTGGTGTTTGTCAATAAAAAGGAAAAGACCAATCCCTACATACTGGTGGTTTCCTGCCGGGATTCGGATTCGGAGAAGGCTGTAAAGGAATTCCTCGATAAGAGATCGACAAGAAGCATTGTGAAGTCAAAGACAGTGCAGAAGGGCAATGTTGAGCTTAATCTTGAAGTGAGGATTAAGGATGATAATACCGATTTTGTGAATGAAATAGCAGATATGAACGGTGTGAACAGTGCGGTTCTTGTAAGCTATAACGGTGAATATATGGGATAAAGATATATTGACATAGTAGTGTAAAAGCTGATCATGAAACAGAATTGGGCATCAGGGAGGGATGTAAATGACGGCAAATAAGAATATAGATAAGATATGCATAGCCGTTATGGTGGCAGCCCTTATTACTACAGTGCTGTTTATTAACGGAAAGAAGCTGGGTATCGAGTCTGTTGTGGATATGGATTCGGAAACCTATACAGGAAATGAATATATAACAGCCAATGATCTTAACGGGACATGGGATACAGACGATGCTTCCGTGATAACACTGAACGGCGATTCGGCAAAGATAAGCGGTAACGGTGCATATGTCAACGGGTCTGATATCGTTATCTCGAACGGAGGAAAATATGTTGTGACGGGAAGCCTTGATAACGGCAGGCTTATTGTGGATGCTTATTCGAGCTCCAAGGTGTGGATAATGCTTGATAATGTGACTCTCAGCAATGAGGAGGATGCCTGTATAAGAGTCGAGGAGGCCGATAAAGTATTTATTACTCTTAAGGAGGGCAGTACCAATACCCTGTCCGGAGGAGATACATATTCGGAAGCGGCAATAAATGATGGAGCAGAGGCTGTAATATTCTCGCATGATGACCTGACAATAAACGGAAGCGGTTCACTGACGATAACGGCAGACTATAAACACGGCATCAAGGCGAATGATGATCTTGCGATCGCAGGAGGCACGGTTAACATAACAGCGAAACAGGATGCACTTCATGTTAATGAAGATGTTGCGCTGGTTAACACCGGCCTGACAATAACTGCCGGAGATGATGCAGTAACGACTGAAGGAACGATTCACATAGATAACTCGGATATTCTCATTAATGAATGTTATGAGGGCCTGGAAGCAGAGAATATAAACGTATACAGCGGAAATATTGAAATATATCCGTCGGATGATGGATTTAATGCTGCCGGAGGCTCGACATCGGGTTTTGGTATGCCGTGGGGAATGCAGGAAGGGCAGGGCGGTATGCCCGGCGAAATGCCTGAAGCGCCGGACGGTATGGCAGGTATAACGTCGGAAGGGCAGAATGGTATGCCGGTTGAAATGCCGGACGGCAGGGACACCGGTACCCCGGAACAGTCTGCTGCTGATCAGGAAAGCGTGGATTCGCTGCCTTATATAAAAATATATGATGGAAATATCAGAATAATAAACCCGACAGCGCGTGATGCGGATGGCCTTGACAGTAACGGTGATATTTATATCTACGGTGGTAATATCTTTATAAGCCTTACGGGAGACGGCTCGAATAATGCCATTGATTACGGCAGTGAAAGCGGAGGAGCATGTGTTATAGAAGGCGGTACGGTGATCGCCTGCGGAAGCAGTAACATGGCTGAGGGCTTCGATACTTCCTCGACACAGGTGTCCCTGTTATATAATATCGGTGAAGGCGTGGACGCAGGATCTGTAATATCTCTGAAAACAGAAGCCGGGGAAACTGTTATGAATGCAGAAATTCCCAACAGCTTTACGTGCGCGATCCTTAGCTGCCCCGAAATGAAGGTGGGAAGCACCTATGATATAGTTCTGGGTGATAAGTCTGAGAGTATAACCCTGGAAGAGATATCCTCTACGTTCGGTGATGGGCAGAGTTCAGGCTCCGGCAGGCAGAAAAACTTTGGCGGGATGCATATGGGAGACAGCCTGTCTGCTGATATGGCAAAGAGCGGGGAAGGGCACAGGGGCTTCGGCCGTGGGGGCAGGAGTGCTGCAGGAGACTCGGCAGCAGGAGAAATGCCGCAGCCACCGGGGGAGATTCCGGAAGGTATGGAAGGATCAATGCCGCCCGGTATGGAAGGCATTCAGGGATCGGGTGAAAACACCGGTATATCAGGTAATGGTATGCAAATGAACGGCGGCACGGATTTCCGTAACAGAATGCCGGGGGAACAGGATCAGGATGATCAGGCGGCAGCCTCTGCGGGATTTACCGGGAAGCTGATCACGGAATACGATTCGGCAACGCTGTTGAAACTTGTTTTATCGGCAGTAGCAATGACTGCGGGAATTGCTTTTGCTTCGGGTTACAGAAGAAGATGATATAAGCTTAACGGAAACGGAGAGTATTACCGAAGATCACTGTTGCCGGGCTGAAATGAAGTTGTACATTTATGTACACTGATATACATAAATGTACAATTTTTGTTTTAAGAATAAAGTAATTATTCAGACACTTGACACAAAATGTAAAGCATTAGATAATTAATATGAATATAAAAATGACAGGCAGACACAGATCATGAGGACATGGTAAATACGTAAAAGCGGATGCTCTGTGGATCATGTACAGAAACAATATAATGAAAGCAAGAGGTGTTTGGAATGGCGCAGGCTACTGACCTTGTTGTCTTGATATCTTCAAGCGAGGGAATAATTGTTAAAGGCATGGAGCGTAAGCTTCAGGACGCAGGGGTAAACGTTGAACACTGCATGCCGGTCGTTAATTTGGTGAAGAAATATGATGACAGGTCAGCGATATATGTAGTGTACCTCTCCGGTGATGCCGATGCGATGTCGGATGCCCTGATTTACATAAATGATATAGTCAGAGAAGAAGAGAAGGATCTTATTGTAATAGGTGAGAACACAGAGAAACAGGAGCTTCAGAGGAATCATCCGTATTTACGAATATCGGAATGGGTGCTGCGCCCTCTTGATATGGAAGGATTTGCCGCTAAGATATCCGATCTGCTTAAACAGCGCGCGATCAGAATGACAGAGAAAAGCATCCTCGTGGTGGATGACGATCCGTCCTTCGCGAGGATAGTAAGAGACTGGCTTAAGGATGACTACCAGGTGTTTATTGTTACTTCGGGGATGCAGGCAATAAGCTTTCTCATGAAAAAAAATGTGGATCTTGTCCTGCTTGATTATGAAATGCCGGTAACGACAGGACCTCAGGTTCTTAGGATGCTCAGGAGTGAACCGGACACGGCGGGTATCCCCATAGTCTTTCTTACGGGAATAGGAGATGCGGAGAGTGTTAAGCAGGTAATAGCCCTTAAGCCGGATGGCTATATACTTAAATCCACGCCCAGGCCTGAACTCCTTAAGTGGCTCAAGATATTCTTTGGAAAGAGGGCGTAACGGATTTTTTAGGACATACGGAAAAGTTCACAGAAAATTTACAATTTAAAATAAAAGGTAGAATAACACTATATATCGAACGGAGTGCCGCACAGGGCACTAAATATAGATGTTATGTCTACCTTTTTTGATTCCGAAAAGCAGATATATAAACAGCCTGGGTGAAGGAAAGCCTTAAAAGTACTGGAAAAATCATTTGTTTTTTGTTAAAATACTACGTGGTATTTTATCTTACTATGCCAAATTGGAAATTTATGTAAATCAATACGGGCAGATCCGGCCTGCTTAGTGAAGCAGACTTAAGGATACACAGTATTCTGAGCCTGTTCCAAATAGTTATGAATCAGAAGAAAATATAAAATATATCAGAGGGGAAAATGATGAAAAGGGATACTTCTAAGCTGTTAAAAATGATGTTTTTTGTACTTGCGATCCTTATTGCGGTGATCTGTGCGGGGACAGATGAAACATATGCTTCGGGGAAGAATGGTCCGGAGACTTTAAAGAAAGAAACGGAGAAGACCGAACGGACAGCAGAAGATTATAAGGATATGCTCATAGTCCTGTGCTCGAAGGCTGACAGCGGGGATGCTTCCGTATCAGGGAAGGTGGAAGAGCTCAGAAAGTATTATGAGGGACTTAAGGCCGAGGTCATAACGGTAGAGATCGAACATGATGATAACGGAGACGCGGAAGTTAATGTTACGGGTGATATAAAGTCTCTTATCAAAAGCCTGGGTGGCGGAAATGAAATGCAGGGACTCTGGGCAAAGATAGTGGAAAAAGGATTCTCCAATGTGGAGATAATAGTTATTGATGAACATACGCATGTAGAGGATTATTTTGTCGGGGATACAGATAAGGCAGCAAAAGACGCAGAGGCCGGTGATGAGAACAGGGAAGAAAGCCAGGTGAAAGAAACTGAAGAGAAAAAAACCGGTGACGAAACAGAGGAAGAAGATAAGGAAGAAATAAAGGAAGAAGACAGGGAAGAAATAAAGGAAGAAGCTAAGGAAGTAGTAGAGGAAGAAGGCGCAACATCAGAAGAAGCCGAAGAAACGGAAGATAAGACGGCAGAAGAGAAAAAAGACCCGGAAGAAGATAAAGAAACAGCAGAAGATATAGCAGCAGAAGGAGAAGAGGCAGCTAAAGAGGATAAAGCCGCAGAAGACGATAAGGCGGAAGACAAGGACGCTCCTGAAGAAATAAAAGAGGAAGGCGCTCAGGAAGCTGCAGAAGATACAGAGGAAGCAGAAGATACAGAGAAAACAGCAGAGGAAGCAGAAGATACGGAAAAGGCAGAGATCAGCCCTGATGAGTCCGCAAATGAAGTGGAGATAACAAAGGATAATGAAAAGGAGACGGCAGACGGAATCATAGAAAAGGCTATGAAAGAAGCCGAGGAGATCGTTAAGAAAGCCGATGATATAAGAAAGGCTGCTGAAGAAGAAGCAGATGAGATAAAGAAGAATGCCGCCGAGGATGCAGAGGCATCCAGGAAAAAGGCCGAAGAAGAGGCTGACAGGATAATCAGTGAAGCAAAGAATGTGGCTTCGGATATTACGAGGGATCCGGACGGGGAGACAACGAAGGAAGCCGGAACGAAAGAGGATATTGACGATAAAGGTTCGGAAATCAGTGAGGAGAACGATACAAAAGATCCGGATGTTAAGGAAGATACGGATGCCGGGGCTGAAGAAATAATAAACAAAGCCAAAGAAGAGGCAGAGCTTACAACTGAAAAGGCTAAGGAAGAAGCAGAGCTTACAACAAACAGGGCTAAAGAAGAGGCTGATGAAATAAAAAAGAGTGCAGAGGAAGAGGCTGCAAGGATAATAGAAGAAGCAAAGGCTGAGGCAGAGGAAAAGCTTAAAAAAGCAGAGACAGAGGCAGCAGGAAAGGTTGAAAAAGCCGAAGAAGAAGCAGCACAGAAGGTACAGAAGGCTGAGAAAGAGTCAGAAGGTATAGTACAGGAAGCCAGAGAAAAGGCAGAGACGATCGCACAGAAAACAGAAGTAGCAACCGCCGGGACAATAGAGAAAAAAGAAGAGAAGGAAAGTGAAGAAGACAGGACGATCGCAGCCGGTGGTACATATGAGGTGGTTAAAGGTGACTGCCTGTGGAATATTGCAAAAAAAGCATACGGAGACGGAACAAAATGGGTTGAAATATACTCCGTAAATGCGGATATTATAATAAATCCGTCGTTAATAGACATTGGGCAGGTATTCGTAATTCCGAATACAGGGAACGCCGCCTGATATACGTAAATACGGTCGAATAAACGTATATACGAACTAGAAATTCATCCTTTTTTGTATTTCATTGGATACCTTTCTGCCCTTGAATATTATGATCCCTATGAGACATACCAGACTGATCATAAGACATATGGTCCATACGAGACCGGGCTGGGTGTGCCGTGCCTTTAAAACGGCGTAAATGATAAAAACGATCAGAATATTTTCAAGCAGATAGACCATCGCATTTTCCCTGGTATCTATCATTGCAAATGTCATATTGGCAAGAAGAGCGGTTCCGGTAAGAATGGGAACTATCGTAAAAGCGGCTATATCAAAGAAGTTATAATACCACGCCGTAAGAAGAAGCAGAAGGCTTACATGGAGTATGGTTAAGCTTACTGTTTTTGATATGATGAAGACCTTCTTTATATTATTCCACAGATCCAGTTCAAAGATGATAAGCCATAACGAAAAAATCAGACTGTAGTGTCTTCCGTTGTTCAGATCAAGCAGAAAATCAAGAGATAATCCCACGACTATGGCGGCAAGTACAATAAAGAGCTGAAGCTTGTACAGGAATGCCTGCTTTCTCAGACGGGTAGGTGAAGGCCAGTTGTTGGGAGATGCCGTTCCGGTCAGAGAATTCTGGCATAAAGGACAGGTATCCGCATTTCCGCCCACACTTATATTGCAGTTCATACATGTTTTCATTTTATAATCTCCGTAGCATAAAGACTTATATCAGAGCCGGTCTCTTTTATCGAACTTAAGAGCCGCCTGATGCTCCCTGTTCCCGAATAGGCTGTTGCTATACCCAGAACCAGGTCGTTACCATAGGTGGTTATTGTTATAAATATATTGTCCGTACTGCAGAAATCGGTAAATCCGCTGATGAACGGTGCGGCTTCCGCAGGCATATCGATCCTGCCGAGATTGGAGAGTATTGCTGTTACTCTTCCGGTTTCTCTTTTGGAAAAGAATCTTACAACCGGCTGTTTGATAAACAGAGGCACCATCCTTGCAAGAAACAGCTGCTCTATATTCTGGTATCTGTTCATCTGCTCTTTGATCCGTTCCGGCGTGGTGCTTTCCTTGAGCTCTCTGTCGAATTCAAGAGCAAGTGATTCAAGAGTCTCCGAACCGTCAATCTTGTGCGATACATCTATATTATTGAAGAAATTCCTCAGTGTATCCGACGGAAAGAAGTTCCTCAGATTTACCGGTACCGAGATAGTGATCGGACGTTTGTGCTGCCTTGTCGGCATATCGGCCGATATCGCAAGGATGAGCATGGCGCCAAGAAGGGAAGTAAGGCTTACATGCAGTTCCTTTGCCTTCTTTAAGAGCTTGCCGGCTTCTGCGTGTGCTTCAATGTACTGGAGCTGATTGTATGGGAGCTTGCGGCTCTGGATCTGGAAGGCCTTCTCTTTTTTGTTAAGGATCTGCTTTGGCAGAATGGTTGACGATCCGTTGTCATCATAGAAATGATCGTAACTGTTCCTGAAACGGTCATCCGCCGATGCGGTATCCTGAAGAGAGGAGTCCGCCATTTCATCGGGATACTTCAGCTTGAGATAATTGAACACAAGGAGCTTAAGCAGGGTGAAGGCACCGGTTCCGTCGCTTATCGCATGCGACATATCGATATTTATTCTGTTATTGTAATAGGATACGAGATAATGCAGGACTCCCTTGTATGATTCGCCGTAAAGTGAAGGGCAGGGACCGAGGGTTTCCGGTACCGCAACCGGCATGACATCCGTATGCTCGAGATAATTCCAGAAAAACCCGCGCCTTATGCGGACCTGAAACTGAGGCCGTTCCCTGACCGTGAGCGAAAGCGCCCTTTCAAGAACATCCCTGTCGATACTTTCGTTGAGCACGCAGCTGACCCTTATCGATCTGGGGTTTCGTTTGTTGTGTGAGGCCAGAAAAACCTTGGCCACGTTGTCCATCTTGTACCAGTCGGAATTCATTTGTGTATATGATACCTTTTCTTCTAATGTTTTACGTTATAAACGCATACACAGTAAATATACCATATTTTGTATGAGATTAACAGAAAAAAACAAAATATGTGCGATGTATATGTTATGTAAACTTATTTAGTAGTTGATAATAATCGGCATAAATAGTAGAATATAAAAGATGTGATTATGGGTAGTGGGAGGTAGGAAATGGATAATAACGATGTACAGCCCATCAGAGATGCGAAGACTCTCGGAAAAGCGAAAATGCTGATTCTCGGACTCCAGCATCTGTTTGCGATGTTCGGTGCAACGGTGCTTGTGCCGATCATAGTCGGAGGATATTTTGCGGATGCCACGGGTGAACCGATAACCAGGGGACTTACTGTGGGAGTGACTTTATTCTGTGCGGGAGTCGGAACGCTTTTGTTTCACTTTTGTACGGGCTTTAAGGTTCCCGTGTTCCTTGGATCATCCTTTGCCTTCCTGGGCGGCTTCTATGCGGTGGCCAATCTGGAGAACGGAATGTATGCCGGAATGGGAGCGGATGACAAGGTTGCATATGCATGCGGAGGAGTGCTGGTAGCGGGTTTCCTGTATTTTGTACTTGCCATTATCATAAAGATGGTTGGAATCCATAAGGTCATGAGATTTCTTCCGCCGGTTGTTACCGGACCGATCATAATATGCATAGGTCTTTCACTTGCCACATCGGCAGTATCCAATGCTTCCGGTAACTGGATACTTGCCCTTATAGCTCTTGCGGTTGTCATTATTTTCAATATATGGGGCAGGGGAATGTTTAAGATCATTCCCATTCTTATGGGCGTGGCGGTCTCCTACGGAGTAGCCGTGATACTGAATGCAGCAGGCTTTACCAATCCCGATGGGACTGTGATCATCGATTTTACGCCCGTAGCCGAAGCCGCACTGATAAGTATCCCGCCCTTCAGGTTCTGCAGGTTCGATTTTAATGCGATACTTGTCATGGCTCCCATAGCCATTGCCTCAATGATGGAGCATATAGGGGATATGTCTGCCATTTCGGCGACCGTCGGAGAGAATTTTATTGAAGAACCGGGACTCCACAGGACTCTTACCGGCGACGGACTTGCAACCGCTTTCGCTGGCCTTATCGGCGGTCCGGCCAATACAACCTATGGAGAGAATACCGGCGTGCTTGAGCTCTCCAAGGTATATGATCCGCTGGTGATACGTATAGCTGCCGTTATGGCGATCATTCTTTCGTTCATTCCGAAATTTTCGGCGTTTATATCAACCATGCCCACTGCGATAATCGGGGGAATTTCGTTTATGCTTTACGGAATGATCTCCGCGATCGGCGTAAGAAATATCGTGGAGAACCGGGTGGACATGACCAAGTCGCGCAATCTGATCATTGCCGGAGTTATATTTGTAAGCGGTCTTGGCTTTGGGGGTGGATTCACTTTCCATGTAGGATCTGCTTCCATAACCCTTACATCCCTGGCAATCGCAGCCGTTCTCGGTATCCTGCTTAATGCGGTCCTTCCCGGAAACGATTATAATTACGGTGTGAATCCGCAGGGAGACAGGAGCAGGGGCGTGTATATCATGAGCTCGGACGATCAAAAGGATAAAAAAGACGGCGGAAAGAACCGGAAATAAAACATAAAAAAGCAGAAATGATCAGATACCAAAAGAAAGACCATAAATAAAAAAGGGAGGGTGCTTATGGACTTCGAAAACATGGAAAATATTTTTATACTGGATCATCCGCTTATACAGCATAAGATATCAATGCTGAGAGATAAGAACACAGGAACCAATGAATTCAGAAAGCTTGTGGAAGAGATAGCCATGCTGGAAGGATTTGTGGCTCTTAAGGATCTTCCGATGGAGGAGGTTGAGGTGGAAACACCCATAGAGAAATGCATGACTCCGATGATATCGGGAAGAAAGCTTGCGATAGTTCCGATATTGCGCGCGGGCCTCGGAATGGTAGGAGGGGTGCTTGCGCTTGTTCCATCGGCAAAGGTGGGGCATATAGGAATGTACAGGGATGAGGATACACACGAGCCTCAGGAATATTACTGTAAGCTGCCAAGTCCCATTGAGGAGAGGACGATAGTGGTGCTGGATCCGATGCTTGCAACGGGCGGTTCGGCTGCCGATGCAATATCGCAGATAAAGGAGCATGGCGGAGTCGACATTAAGTTCATGTGCATCATAGCAGCGCCTGAGGGCGTTGAGAAGCTTAACAGTGCTCATCCCGATGTCCAGATCTATATAGGGCATCTTGACAGGGAGCTTAATGATGATGCATATATCTGTCCGGGTCTCGGCGATGCGGGAGACAGGATATTCGGCACGAAGTAGAAGAGAGCCCTGAAGGAGCCGGATTAAATATGAAGATTCTTGTTATAGGAGGAAGCTACTTCTTCGGAAGATGGTTTGTCCAGCTGGCACACGGCAGACATGAGGTAACGGTACTTAACAGGGGAAACATTGCCGTGGGGCTTGACGGCGTGAGAGAGCTTAAAGCAGACAGACACGATCCCGTGCAGCTCAAAAGCCTGTCGCTTGAAAAGGAAGGGTTCGATGCGGTAGTCGATTTCTGCGCTTACGCCCCGGGCGATATAGCTTCGCTGCTTTCATGCCTTGATACTGCCGCACTCGGAAGATATATATTTATAAGCACGGTTGATGTATACAGACGCGGGACCGGCAGGATACTGACAGAGGATTCTTTGCTTGAAGACAGAAAATTTGAAGGAGAAGAGGGCGAATATATTTCGGGAAAGGCAGCGCTTGAGACTGAGCTTATATATGAATGTAAACGTCTGGGCGTGATCCCTGTTTCGGTAAGACCGGCTGTTCTGTACGGACCGGGCAATTATGCACCGAGAGAGAGCATATATATAAAATGGGTTGAAGAGACCGGCCGGATCATCCATCCCGGAGGAGCGGACGGATACTGGCAGATGATATATATCAAAGATGCGGCGGAAGCGGTACTGAGGCTCTGCGCGCTTCCGTTGGATGAGCTTGTGAATGCCTATAATCTGTGTGATGATGAAATTATTACATATGATACATTTGAGGCTGCGCTTGCCAACGCATATGAAAGCTTTTCGGACAGAGTGCCTCCGTTTGAAACGTGTGTCATGAATAAGGATGATATTGTCACGGGAGGTGTGATGCTTCCGTTCCCGCTGTCTGCTGCAGAGTCGGAGCGCTGCCGGGGCGGGGTGTTTAAGAAACTGGGGATAGAAGCTGCCTCACTTGCTGACGGGCTCAGAAGCTGTATAAAAGTATACAGGGGATAAGCCTGTATGGTTTACATAACTAAAAAGATGGGAGATGGTTTTTGAGATGGAAAAGCTCGAGCGGATATTTAAGCTGAAGGAGAATGGAACCGATGTCAGGACAGAGGTAATGGCAGGTATCACAACTTTTATGACAATGGCATATATCCTTGTTGTGAACCCGCTCATACTGTCGGACTCGGGAATGGATTTTGCCAAGGTGTTTGCGGCAACTGCGATAGCATCGGCCATAGCATCGATCTTTATGGGGCTGGTTGCGAATCTTCCTTTTGCACTTTCGGCAGGTATGGGGCTTAATGCGCTTTTTTCATATACTGTCTGCATAGGAATGGGTTATTCGTGGCACTGGGCTCTGACAGCTATATTTGTCGAAGGCATCATCTTTCTGATCATGACTGTTACCAATATAAGAGAGGCTATTGTAAACAGCGTTCCTGCAAATATAAAAAAAGCGATAGGAGCCGGAGTAGGTCTCTTTGTTGCGTATATAGGGCTTAAAAATGCCGGGATCATAATATCTGACGAGAGTAATCTCACAGCCCTGAATCCCGAATGGTATAAGGGAGCCTCCGGAACAGCGGTAGCGGGCCTCATAATAACGGCTGTATTACTGGCCAGAAGAATAAAGGGCGCTCTGCTGATAGGAATGATTATAACTACGCTGATAGGAATACCGTCGGGTATCACATCTTATGCCGGAGGAAGTTATATTCCCACAACACCTTATTTTTGGGAATTTGCCTTTTCCGAGATAACGGCAGACAGCAGATCGGTCTTTGATTTTGTGATCATAGTGCTGACATTTCTATACTTTGACATGTTTGATACGGTAGGAACGCTGATCGCATGCGCCGGAAAATCGGGAATAATAAATCCGGACGGATCCATACCACGTGCCAGGCAGGCTCTTCTTGCCGATGCAATAGGTACAACAACAGGATCAGTACTCGGAACATCCACGGTCACAACCTTCGTCGAGAGCTCAGCGGGTGTAGCGGAGGGAGGCAGAACCGGTCTTACGGCAGTCACCGTTGGGCTGATGTTTGTGCTGTCGCTCTTCCTGGAGCCTCTGTTCGGATCTATTCCGAGTGCCGCCACTTCACCTGCGCTTATCATAGTCGGAGTTATGATGATAACACCTGTTAAGACCATAAACTTTGACGATTACACGGAAGCCATACCTGCGTTCATGACCATTATCCTTATGGTTGCGGCTTCAAGCATTTCGGATGGCATCATGTTCGGTATACTTTCATATGTGTTCATTAAATCATTAAGCGGGAAGATTAAGGAAACAGATGCCATGACCTGGGTTGTCGCCGTGCTTTTCATGATAAAGATCCTTATAGATTTCCTTGGAGGATGAGATTGTTCGTTTAAAAGTAAAGATAAAGCTTTTTCTTGCGAAAAGAAGCTTTATTATATAAAATGTATTTATATGTTTGAATAGTATGTATAATACCGACTGAAAGGGGATAAACAAGATGGAGCGATATTACAGGCCGGAGATAGAGACGGCCCCGAGGGAGGAAATCCTGAAGATTCAGAATGAAAAGATTGTAAAGCAGGTCAGGCATGTTTACGACCATGTTGAGTATTACAGAAAAAAAATGGACGAAAAAGGTGTAAAGCCTGAAGATATAAAGAGCGTGGAGGATATACATAAGCTCCCGTTCCTTAAGAAGGATGATCTCAGGGAGTGCTATCCCTACGGACTTCTGGCAGTTGATCTTAAGGACTGTGTCAGGATACAGTCTACCTCGGGAACTACGGGTAAGAGGGTTGTTGCCTTCTATACACAGCATGATATAGACCTTTGGGAGGAATGCTGTGCAAGGGCAATAGTGGCAGCAGGCGGTACCAATGAGGATGTTGTCCAGGTATGTTACGGATACGGACTGTTCACCGGAGGTGCGGGACTCCACGGAGGCGCACATAAGGTCGGAGCACTGACTCTGCCGATGTCATCAGGAAACACCGAGCGTCAGATCCAGTTCATGATGGATCTTAATTCAACGATACTGTGCTGCACGCCCAGCTATGCTGCGTTTATTGCGGAATCCTTAAAGGAAAGGGGATATAAGCCGGAAGATAACAGACTGAAGGCAGGTATTTTCGGCGCCGAGCCCTGGACAGAGGAGATGCGCAGATCAATAGAAGCGGGACTGGGCATTAAGGCGTATGATATTTACGGACTTACGGAAACAAGCGGTCCCGGAGTTGCTTTTGAATGCAGCGAGCAGACTGGAATGCATATAAATGAGGATCATTTTTACGCTGAGATAATAGATCCGGATACAGGCGAGGTTCTTCCGGAAGGAGAGAAGGGTGAGCTTGTGTTCACGGCTCTTGACAAGGAAGCCTTTCCGCTTCTCCGTTACAGAACAAGAGATATCTGTGTTCTTACGAGGGGTAAATGCTCATGCGGACGTACCCATGTGAAGATGTGCAAGCCTATGGGCAGAAGTGATGACATGATGATAATCCGCGGAGTTAATGTATTCCCGAGCCAGATTGAGACCGTTCTTCTGAATGAGGGCTACAGTCCGAATTACATGATCTATGTTGACAGAAAGAACAATACGGATACTCTTGATATCGATGTTGAGTTAAGTCCGGAGAAATTCTCGGATAACATTGCGGAAATGCAGGAGATGGAGAAGAAGCTTGCAGCCGCAATGCGTACAATGCTCGGAATCGGGCCCAAGATACATCTGGTTGCACCCAAGACGATACAGCGAAGCGAGGGCAAGGCGGTAAGGGTGATCGATAACAGAAAGCTGCACGATTAAGGCAGGACCGGCAGATGAAGCCGGCCCGGCGCAGATGTTTATACAGGAAGGAGAAGAATTATGGCAGTCAGGCAATTGTCAGTCTTTATAGAGAATAAGAAGGGCCGGTTATCCGGAATACTTAAGGGGATATCCGAATCGGACGTAAACATAAGGGCATTAAGCATCGGTGATTCCGCTGATTACGGCGTTGTCAGGATGATCGTTTCGGATCTTGAGAAGGCAAGGCAGCTTCTCGGCGAGGATATCCTGTCCAAGGTTACAAGTGTTGTGGCGGTAAAGATGGACGACCGTGAAGGAGCTCTGTATAAGATACTTAAGACCCTTGAGGAAGCGGGTATAGACCTTATGTATACATATGCGTTTACCTCCAATAAGCAGTTCGGGGCATATGTTGTTTTAAGAGTTGATGACGTGGAAGCGACCGAGAGGCTGCTTTCGGAAAAAGGCTTTGAACTGGCAACTGATGAGGAACTGAGTAACTGATAGTGAATAACAGGGGAACATAGGCCATGTTCCCGGCAGATTCCAAACGGTTATCTGTGTTAAGGAGTGGGGAGAATATGGGAATCCTGAATATTTTTAAGAAGAATAAGAAGTCGGATATTGATGATGAGCTTAGCAGGCTTGAATCCAATCTCTTACCCGATGAGGGTATAGTCGGCGAAGTGGAGCATGGCGGGCCGAGCGAGAAAAAAGAAGATGATAAAACGGGTGCGGATGCCAAAAGATGTTCATTTATTATGGGGGTTACGGATTACGCTCCCATTGAAGGAACAGACAATATTGTTGTAACAGGAAACCTGAAGGGAAGTGTGGATACGGGTGTTTCGCTGGCTGTCATTAATTACGGTGATGACAGGAAGGAAATGCTTATGACCTCCGTGATCGGTCTGGATGTTAACGGTGAGTCCGTGGAGCATGCGTCCGACTGTTATGCCGGCCTGATCCTTGAAGGCGCTTCGGATATTGATATAAGGATCGGAACCGTACTGTATACAAGAGATATGGGCTCGGACAGCATCCATGACGCCTATGTCGCCGCGCTTAGCGAGGGATATGTCAAAGAACGCGCACTGGAAATGACGGATGAAGAGATAAACAGGCTGAGCCTGACGGACTGCTCGGAAATATGGCGTCTTAATACCTGGTATATGGCTCACGAGGGTCAGGATGAGATGGAAGGGCTTAAGAGGATAAGAGAAGAACGTCTTAATAAGATAGTTCTTTCGCTGAGGGATAAGATCCTTGACGCCGATGAGATATACTATGTGCATGATAAGCGTACGGGTGAAGCGCATCTGTACTCACAGACCTTTGATAACGGGGACGGATCCTATATTTGCAGCAATCCCAATATAATGATCATTTCCAAGGCTTACAGACGCCGCTATAAAAAGGTCTACAATACGGATACAACCGAGCTCGCGATCGTCAGAAACGGAAAAGACAAGAAAGGGATCCATAATTTCCTCCAGGGTAATTTCTATATTAACGGAGCATGCGGAGTAGCCGTAAATGCCGTACAGGTGTCGATCGCAGCCGGAATGCTTGTGGATAAGCCGGTATATGACGGGGTACCGGTTGAGAATATACCGGTTACCAATCCCGGTCTTGTACGATGGATGCTTCTTCTCGGACAGCTTGATTCACCCAAGGAGGATCCTGAGGAAGCAGTTGCCTTCAGACTGTATTTCAGCTTCCTCGGAAGAGAGCTTAAGCGGGCGCGGCTTATAATCCCGGTAAAGCATCAGGCTGAGGGAGAAGACGGTCAGGATAATGAGGGTCTTGATGTAGCCAGGATGAAGGGTAAGGACGGTAAGGACGCCATGATCATGTATACAGACTGGCGAAGGCTAAGGTCAGAGTACGGAAAGAACTGGGACGGAATGGTACACAGGGTAGGAGGTATCATAGGTAAATTCGACTGTGCCCTTAATCCCACGAAATATCCGTCGGCCGGTATGTACTTAACGGAGGAAATGTATAAGAGTATGGTCAGGATGTCTAAGAAGGCAAAGGTATAGGCTGTACATAAATGTAAATATAACAGGGAACGGTAGAAAAATGAAAGATTTTGATCTGAAAAATAAAACAGTGCTGCTGGGGATAACCGGCAGCATTGCTGCTTATAAGGCAGCTTCGCTGGCAAGCTCGCTTAAGAAGCTTAATGCCGATGTTCATGTACTTATGACAGTGAACGCGACTAATTTTATTAATCCCATAACCTTCGAAACGCTTACGGGCAACAAATGTCTTATCGATACGTTTGACCGTAATTTTGAGTTCTCGGTGGAGCATGTTTCGCTGGCAAGGAAGGCTGATATCGTAATGGTAGCTCCCGCGAGTGCCAATGTTATAGGCAAGCTGGCAAACGGAATAGCGGATGACATGCTTACGACAACCGTAATGGCCTGCAAATGTCCCAAATATATTTCTCCGGCCATGAATACCAATATGTTTGAGAATCCTGTGGTACAGGACAACCTGAGGAAGCTTGAGGGATACGGGTGGACGGTCATCACGCCTGTGACAGGATATCTTGCCTGTGGTGATACGGGAGCCGGCAAGATGCCTGAGCCCGAGACCCTGCTCCGTTATATACTGTATGAGATCGCATTTGAGAAGGATATGAAGGGGAAGAAGGTTCTGGTTACTGCGGGTCCTACGCAGGAGGCTCTTGATCCCGTCAGATATATCACCAATCATTCATCGGGGAAGATGGGATATGCGATAGCCGAGGCAGCAATGTTAAGGGGTGCTGATGTTACCCTGGTAAGCGGCAGAACGGCAATAGAACCACCGATGTTTGTTAAATATGTTCCGGTCGTTTCTGCAGAGGATATGTTTAATGAAGTGACGGGTCATGCAGATGAAATGGATGTGATCATCAAGGCTGCGGCAGTTGCGGATTACAGACCTGCTAACGTTTCTGACCAAAAGATGAAGAAGAAGGATGAGGATCTGTCCATTCCGCTTGAGAGGACCAAAGACATACTTAAATATCTGGGTGAGCATAAGAAGGAAGGGCAGTTCCTTTGCGGCTTCTCCATGGAAACCGAGAATATGATTGCCAATTCAAGAGCCAAGCTTGAGAAGAAGAATCTGGATATGATAGCCGCCAACAGCTTAAGAGTGGAGGGCGCGGGATTTCAGGGTGATACCAACGTGCTCACGCTTATAACGAAGGATATGCAGAAAGAGCTTCCTCTTATGAGTAAGAGTCAGGCAGCGGGCGAACTCCTTGACGAGATCGTGAAGCGTACCGGTAAACGCTGTACGGAATAATATGACTTTGATTTAAGGATCCTGAATGCTGAAAGAGGATAAAAAGGCACATAAATTATGAAATCGGAGAGAGATAATGTGTAAAAAGCTATGCTGTGTTATGATGGCGCTTACGCTTCTTATGACCGGCTGTAATGCAGGCTATGTTTATAACAGTGATCAGTTAAAGAGTGCTTCCGGCAATTCCGCACAGGAAGCTGATGTGAAAGCAGAGGGAAACGGGGATACCGGGGAAGCGGACGGGACCGGAACAAAGTCGGATGAAGGCCTTAATGACGGGCAGAGTGCTATGAATGATGATAAGGCTGATCCGGGGGAAGCCATGGGAGGATCACCGTGGATCGATTCCGATATAAAGGAGAATGTTTTATGTGCGGGGAAGGCGGATGTAAAGGACGATTATAATCTTGCCGTAAATTATGAATGGCTGTCCGGTGCGAAGCTGAGAGAAGGCTATACATACGAAAGTCCCTTTGTGGAAATGTCGAAGGACACCGAAGAGAGAGTTAAGGAACTGCTTAAGGATGACGGTATAACGGGGCATGACGCAGAACTTGTCCATACTTTTTATGATACGCTGCTTGACTGGGACAAAAGGAATGAACTGGGCGTTAAGCCTGTTGCCGGTACAGTAAAGGATATCATGTCAATAAGATCGCTGGATGAAATGAGCCGTTTTATCTGCGATTTTGACAGGAGCAACTGCGTTGATACCTTTACGGGGATCGGAAATAATATCGACCTTAACGATCCGGAGAAATATATCGTACGTATAAATAATGATACACTTTTGCTTGAGGATCCGGCGGAATATACGGATTTTACCGATGTTGGAGAGAGAGCTTACAATGCGAAGCTTAAGCTGTTCGTGATGGTTGCGGGAAGGCTTGGTCTTGGGGCGGATGTGGCTTCCGAAGTGTTTAATTCGGTGCTTTCGCTGGAGGAGCAGATAGCTTCGGTCTCCATGACTGAGGCAGATAAGCCGGGAACGGATTATTATGACCGGATGAACAACGTTTACAGCGAGGATGAGGTAAAGAAGCTTACACATGCATTCCCGCTTTACGATCAGATAAAGGGTTTCGGGTATTCCGGAGCCGGAGAATATGTTATAAGCGAGCCTGCGGTCATAAAGAAGCTTGATGAGCTGTATACCACGGAAAATATCGGCTTGATGAGAAATTACATGCTCGTTCATTATCTGCTGTATATGGCGGATAAGCTTGACAGGGAGTGCTATGAGGCTTCGGTCGCAAGAGACAATGAACTGTCGGGAGCGGATGGAATGCCGGGGGACGAGAATATGGCATATAATGCCATACTCAGATCATTGAATGAACCGCTGGAGAAGGCATATTTTAAGAAATATGACTATTCCCATGCTAAGAAAGAGATAACAGAGCTCTGTGAAGAAACGATCGGTGCTTACAGGGAGATGCTGTCGGGTGAAGACTGGCTCAGTAAAGAAACCGCGGACAGAGCGGAAGAGAAGCTCGATGCGATCGTGATCAAGGCGGTTTACCCCGATAAATGGCAGGATTATGATGGGCTGTCACTGGAGGGGCTTGATTATGTGGGCTGCGTAAAGGAGATTAACCGCTACAAGGCCGGTCTTGACAGGAAACATACGGGAGAAAAGGTCGATAAGGAGCTGTGGAGAAACAGGGCACTGACGGCGAATGCATACTATGAGCCGCAGGAGAATTCAATAAATATCGGAGCCGGTATTCTCGGAGACGTATTTTATGATGATGATATGAGCAGGGCAGAGCTGCTTGGCGGGATAGGCTGTATCATAGGCCACGAGATCAGTCATGCATTTGATGAGACGGGTTCCGGCTTTGATGCGCAAGGGAGGTTTAACAGCTGGTGGCATGAGAGTGACCGAAAAGCGTTTACGGAAAGAGCGGACAGTCTTTCACGGTATTATGATGAGATCACGGCCTTTGAGGGCTATAAGGTTAACGGAAGAGATGTCCGGAATGAGGCGATCGCGGATATTGCCGGAATGAAGGTCATGTTAAGACTGGCAAAAGAGGATGCGGATTTCGATTATGACGCATTCTTCAGACAGTATGCCGGAGTATGGAAGCAGATATCGACTTATGAAAGGGAAGTGTACAGGCTTACCAGAGGAGAGCATCCGCTTAATTATTTAAGGGTAAATGCTGTTTTACAGCAGTTTGATGAGTTCCATGATACATACGGAACGCAGGAAGGAGACGGTATGTATCTGGCTCCGGAGAAGCGGGTCACTGTATGGTAGAGACCGGTAACGGCCGGAAGGAAACAGGCTGTGAGTCCTATGCCGTAATCGGGCGTGATCCGGGAGGAACATCGGAGGATCGTAGCCGAAGAGAGGATCCGGGAATAGGATCCGGAAATAGGATCGGGGGGAGAGAAGCAGAGGAGAAAGCATGGCAGATATCGAAGAAAAATATATGCTGAGGGCAATAGAGCTTGCTGTTAAGGGAGAAGGCTTCACCAATCCCAACCCCATGGTCGGAGCGGTTATAGTAAAGGACGGGAAGATAATAGCCGAGGGGTATCACAGAAGATACGGAGAGCTGCATGCGGAGAGAGATGCGCTGGCTTCTCTTGCCGGGTCCGAAGATACAGGATCATGCAGCAGGCCTGCGGAAGGCGCAACAATATATGTTACTTTAGAACCATGCTGCCATCATGGTAAGCAGCCGCCCTGTACCGATGCGATAATCGGGAGCGGAATAAGCCGTGTCGTAATAGGTTCAAGAGATCCCAATCCGCTTGTTGCGGGCAAAGGCGTTAAGATATTAAGGGATGCCGGAATAGAGGTCGTTGAGGACTTCCTGAGGGATGAATGTGATGCGGTAAACGAGGTGTTCTTTAAGTATATTACCACAGGAAAGCCCTATGTCGTACTTAAGTATGCAATGACAATGGACGGAAAGACAGCCACGAAAACAGGAGCATCTAAGTGGATCACGGGTGAAGAATCACGGGCGGAGGTTCAGCATTTAAGACATAAGTATATGGCTATAATGGCAGGTATAGGAACGGTGCTTGCCGACGATCCGATGCTTAATGTACGGATTGACGGGTTTAAGAGTCCTGTAAGGGTGATCTGTGACAGTACTCTTAGAATCCCGATGGACAGCAACATTGTAAGGACGGCAGACAGGTACAGAACGATAGTCGCACACTGTACGGAAAACAGTGAGAAAGAGAAGATGCTTAACGATGCCATGATCACCACGGTATGTACTCCTGCAGATAACGGGCATACAGATGTCGCTTATCTTATGAGCCGGCTTGGTGAGCTTGGAATAGACAGCGTTTTGGTTGAAGGCGGAGGTACGCTTAACGACAGTATCATAAGAGCGGGGCTTGCTGATGCCGTGGAGATATTCATAGCGCCCAAGATATTCGGGGGAAGAGAGGCTAAGACTCCGGTCGAAGGTACAGGGATAGAAAAGGTGGATGAAGCAGGAGTATTTAAGCTTACGGATGTTAAACGTTATGGTGATGATATACGGCTTAGCTACAGGAAATGGTAATATAAAAGAAGCTGAAAACAGAAAACAGAAGAATTGTCAGCCAAAGTGACAATATAGGGAAAGATCATGTTTACAGGAATCATAGAAGAGCTGGGTACGGTAAAAGACATTAAGACATCAGGCAGCAACGGACAGATAAGCATAGGTGCCGTGAAGGTGCTTGAAGGTACAAAAACAGGAGACAGTATAGCGGTTAACGGAATATGTCTGACGGTAACAAGGTTATCATCGGACGGTTTTACCGCAGATGTCATGCCCGAGACAATGAGGAGGACATCTCTGTCCATTGTCGGAAGAGGAGATAAGGTTAATCTTGAAAGAGCAATGGCGGCAGATGGACGTTTCGGAGGCCATATCGTTTCGGGGCATATAGACGGTACGGGACAGATACGCGAATTTAAAAGGGAAGGGAATGCTGTATGGGTTACAATTGCAGCGGGATGTGATATACTTAAATTTATAGTAGAAAAGGGCTCGGTCGCGATCGACGGTATAAGCCTTACCGTGGCAGAGGTCACAGACTCGTATTTCAGGGTATCCGTTATCCCGCATACGGGCAGCGAGACAACGCTGCTTTCAAAGCATGCCGGGGATCCGGTTAATCTGGAGACGGATATCGTGGGGAAGTATGTGGCAAAGCTGATGGGTGTAAAGACGGAGACAGCGGCTGCCGACAGCGGTTCCGGCGGCATTACGATGGATATGTTAAATGAATTTCTGGCGTAGGGATTACGGAAACGCGGAAGGTAAAGAAAGAATAAGCTTGTTTTGTTTCTAAAATATAAGAAGGCATGAGGATCTTGGCATGGAATATAAGTATAATTCGATAGAAGAAGCGCTTGAAGAACTGAGGGAGGGACATATTATCCTGGTTACCGACGATCCGGACAGGGAGAATGAGGGTGATTTTATCTGTGCGGGTGAGTACGCCACGCCTGATAATATCAATTTCATGGCAACATACGGCAGGGGCCTTATCTGCACGCCCATGAGTGCTGAAATCGCGAGACGTCTGGGATTTCCGCAGATGGTGTCGGAGAATACGGATAATCACAGCACAGCGTTTACCGTTTCGGTGGATCATATAAACACCACTACCGGAATATCGGCGGTCGAGCGTTCATTTACGATCAGGAAATGCTGTGATGAGAAATCTGTACCCAATGATTTCAGGCATCCGGGGCATGTTTTTCCCCTTACCTCAAGGCACGGCGGCGTGCTTATAAGAAACGGTCATACGGAAGCAACCGTGGATCTGTGCAGGATGGCCGGACTTAAGGAAGTGGGGGTCTGCTGCGAGATAATGGCAGAGGACGGTACCATGATGAGGACGCCGCAGCTGTGGAAGCTTGCAAAGGAGCACGGGATCAAGTTCATTACGATAAAGGAGCTGCAGAGTTATCTGCATGTACATGAGAAGCATGTGGTCAGGGAAGCTGAAGCCGAAATGCCTACCGAGATCGGGAATTTCAGGATAGCGGGCTATATCAATGATATAACGGGCGAGCATCATGTTGCGCTGATAAAAGGAGATATAGGCGACGGAGAGAATGTTCTGTGCAGGGTGCATTCGGAATGTCTGACGGGTGATGTGTTCGGCTCGAAGAGGTGTGACTGCGGTAAGCAGCTTGAGCAGGCCATGAGGCAGGTAGAGGCTGAAGGCCGCGGAATAGTGCTTTATATGAGGCAGGAGGGCCGTGGGATCGGGCTTATAAACAAGCTGAAGGCATATAAGCTTCAGGAGCAGGGTTATGATACGGTCGAGGCCAATCTGAAGCTTGGTTTTGCACCTGATTTAAGGGAATACTGGGTCGGAGCCCAGATACTTGCGGATCTGGGGGTTAAGTCACTGAGGCTTCTTACCAACAATCCCGACAAGGTATACAGTCTGGAGGGCTTCGGGCTGGAGATAAAGGAAAGGGTTCCCATAGAGATCGAGCCACAGCAGTATGACGCATTCTACATGAAGACCAAGCAGGAGAAGATGGGACATATCTTTAATGAGATAAAGCTGTAGAGGGAATTTTTACGGACAGTAACAGGAAGAAAGATTATGGAGGAAGAGATGATGAACAGTATCAATGTTTTAGAGGGTAAGGTAATAGCCAAAGAGGGTATGAAGGTGGGAATAGTAGCTTCCCGTTTCAATGAGATCATAGTTAACAAGCTGCTTGGAGGGGCTGTTGACGGGCTTGTGCGTCACGGTGTGGAGGAGCGCAATATTACGGCTGCCTGGGTACCGGGAGCCTTTGAGATCCCTCTCATTGCCGACAAAATGGCTTCTTCAGGCAAGTACGATGCGGTTATCTGTGTCGGCGCTGTTATAAGAGGCGATACTACACATTATGATTATGTCTGCAATGAAGTATCAAAGGGAGTGGCTCAGGTAGGACTTAAGACAGGGATACCGGTCCTGTTCGGAGTCATCACCACGGAGAATATCGAGCAGGCGATAGCAAGAGCAGGCAGCAAGGGCGGAAATAAAGGATATGACTGCGCACTGTCAGCTATAGAGATGGTGAACCTTATATCTGAGATGTAAGAACTTGTATTAAAGCTGTTAACAGGATTTACTGACCGGAGGCAGGCTGAGTGATACAAACAGAAGCGGAAAAAAGACCGGATATTTTCAAGACTGTTTTTTTCTGTTTATTTGCCATATGTATAATCGCATATGCTTACTTTTGCAGCCTGGAAGCAAGAAACGGCAGTGCTCCTGATACGCAGATAGAATATATAGATAACTGGACGGTTGTCGATAGCGAAGGTGAAAGCTTCGAGGTGGGACGTACCTATAATGATGACCGCATATTTAATGAGAATTTCACCATCATTTCAAGACTCCCGGATGATATCAGGCCAAACAGCGTGGTATGTTTCCTTAACCGCAGCGATGTTGAGGTTTATATTGGTGGAGTATTAAGACGCGATTTCAAGGTATTAAGGGATATCAGGATACCGGGAGGCGCGGTTAAGAGTTATTATCTGTTGGTCCCCATAAGTCCCGAGGATAACGGTAAGGAAATAAAGATGATCCGGTACAGGACCAACCGTCATCCTATTGTGGTCCCGGAGACATTTATCTCTCTGACTGATGTTGCGCATGCGTATATTGCCGAAAAATACGGGACGAGCTTTGTACTTTCGGCAATACTGTTTGTGACGGCTGCTCTGGTAATAATAGCGTCAGCCGCACTGAGACTGTGGTATGGCCAGAGGATCGACATGATGTATGCAGCCTTCGGAGTCCTGATCGTAGCGGGGTGGCTGCTTTTTGTATCACATTTTTATCCGCTGGTTTTCGGACAGGTCTATTATGATGGTGTGATGGATTACATCTGCTGTCTGATGATGCCGTTTGCCTTCCTGATTTACATAGACTCCATTCAGAAGGGACGATACAGGAAGTACTTTAACGCTTTACAGATCCTTTCGCTTATCAATCTTATAACGTGGTCAGTCCTGCATTTTACATGGATCATGTCCTTTGCCGTGTCACTGGTATATCTGGATGCCGTGCTTGCGTTCGTGGCGGTGGTTTCTTTTGTGATTGTTGTAATAGATGCTAAAAGGGGTTATGCCCACGAGTACAGATATACAGCGATAGGTTTTATGGGCTTCATGCTTTTCTGCCTTCTGGAAATATTCATGCTTGTCTTTGTGGACCTAAAGAGCAATGAGATACCGATGCTTGTAGGACTTATGTTTCTGCTTGCATTCGTCATAGCTCAGCAGGTTGCCGACCTGCGTAAGATAAGCATTGAAAGGCAGCGGGCGATCGAGCTGTCAAACGCGAAGACACGGTTCCTTGCCAGTATGTCGCATGAGATAAGAACACCCATTAATTCCATTCTTGGAATGAATGAAATGATAATCCGTGAAAATCATGACGATACGATAGACGAGTATGCAAGGAGTGTTAAGAGTGCAGGAAGGATGCTGCTGTCCCTTGTAAACGACGTGCTTGATTTTTCAAAGATAGAATCGGGCAGGATAGATATCGTGAACGTAGACTGCTTCCTGTCGGATATTTTAAGAGAGATAACTCCGATGCTTAAGGAGCGAGCCTGCAGTAAAGGACTTTCTTATGAAACGATAATAGATGAGAACGTACCCGATCATATTAATACGGATGAGGTAAGGATCAAGCAGATACTTATAAACCTTATCAATAACGGGATTAAATATACCGAATCCGGCAGTATAACCTTAAGGCTTTACGGACGGTATCTGGAAGAGGACAGCTACGGTCTGTGCATGGATGTTAAGGATACCGGACAGGGGATAAGGGAAGAGGATAAGGCAGAGCTGTTTGAGGCCTTTGCAAGGATAGACATTAAGAAGAACCGCAATGTGGAAGGAACGGGACTGGGACTTGCGATAGTTAAGAATGTGGTCGACTCAATGAACGGTGAGATCGGTGTGGAAAGTGAATACGGTAAGGGAACCGTATTTACAGTAAGGATACCGGTTAATGTAGTAGACGAAACGCCGGTTCCGAAGGATTATGAAACCGACAGGAGAGTGCTAAAGGGAGACGGTGAGACGGAGTGTGATTTCAGCGCACCCGAAGCATGTATACTTGCGGTAGATGACAATACAACCAATCTGAGCATAGTAAGGCTGTTTTTAAAGCGCACCCGCATAGTTCCCGAGTTGTGTCCGGGGGGAATGGATGCATTAAATAAATGCAGGAAGAAGAAGTATGACCTTATCCTGCTGGATCATATGATGCCTGAGCCCGATGGCATAGAGACACTTAAGCTTATTCGTGAGGACGAGGCTTCGCTTAATCATGAAACAACAGCAATAGTCCTGACGGCAAATGCTGTAGCCGGCAGCAGGCAGATATATCTTGATGCAGGTTTTGCCGATTATCTTACCAAGCCGCTGGATCCGGTGCTTTTGGAGCAGACGATCAGACGATATCTTCCCCCGGATAAGATACTGACCGTGCGGAGAGAAGATCAGGGTGATACTGACGGAGCCAAAACATCCGGAGCAGGTAAGTCTGTAGCAGATGAACCCGGAGAAAATAAAGCAGATGAGACAGACGGTGACGGAACAAAGAAAGACGGTATTATAAATACATACAGAAAAGAAAAACTTACAGGAGGTGTGGGAGATATGTCATTCAGAGAGAGACTTGAGGCAATCGAGGGAATGGATTATGAGAGCGCGCTTATGAACAGCGCCGGGGATGAGGATTTCCTTAAGGAGATCATAGCGGATATAATCGATGAAAGCGAAACGAGGACGGAACGTATGAGGAGCACCCTTGCGGCAGATGATATAAAGAATTACGCAGTGGAAGCCCATGCACTTAAGAGTGTTATGGCTACAATAGGTGTTACCGGCCTTTCCGGGCATGCTAAAGAACATGAATTGGCTGCCAAGGAAGGGAATATCGATCTGGTAAAGCAGGACTGCGAAGCGCTGCTTACCGAATACAGGACGGTATGCGACACACTTAGGCAGATCATAGAGGAGACAGCATGAGCGATGTTAAGGACATGACGGAAAAAAGGATATTAAGACCGATAGAAGGCGAGAGCTTTATGGATATAGATGCGGTATCGGAGCTGTTGCTGGAACAAAGCATTCCGGAGGATGCGCTCTGGCTTGGGAATGAGGTGTTCGGTAATGTATTCAGGTATATCGTAAGGTATCTTGAAAGATACAATGCATCGGCATATAAGATTCTCTTTACCATGCATTTTAAGGATGAAGAGGCTTCGGTTGAGAAAAAAGAAGAGATCGTCGGCTGCTTCCGGGAAGCTGTTCAGAATACACTCAGGAACAGTGATATAATGGTTCAGGTTTCACAGAATCAGATCCTTTTTGTACTTCAGGAGGTTAACGCCTCCAACGTTGATTCGGTGCTTGAAAGGATGCTTCATAAGTGGAACAGGCTGCCGGAAACAGGGCTTGTGGAGCTTGACTGGGAGACTCAGAGCGTAAGCACAAGCCATAAAGGCAATGGGGAGGGACCGTCCTATCAGAAGGAATGGATCGTTATAGTGGATGATGATATTGTTAACCTTAAGATAGCGGAACACGTACTTAATAAGGGAAGCATGAGGACTACTTCATTAAGATCCGGTCCGGAGCTTATTGATTTTCTCGAGGTAAACGAGCCTGATCTTATACTGCTTGATATTAACATGCCTGACATGGACGGCTTCGAGACCTTAAAGAGGATGCGCGATAAGGGAGGTAACATGAGCAGGCTGCCGGTTATATTCCTTACAGCGGATGATAATAAGAAGATAGAGGCCGAAGGCTTCTCGATGGATGCAATGGATTTTATCAAGAAGCCATTTGTTCCGGAGATCCTGACTGCCCGTGTTAAAAGAGCTGTCAGGATGATAAGGCTTCAGAACCATCTGGAGGATGAGGTAAGCAGGAAGGTCATGGAGAATGAGCAGATGCTTATCCACATCGTTCAGACTCTGGCTACGACCATCGATGCTAAGGACACCTATACCAACGGTCATTCAAGCCGTGTGGCCGATTATTCCAAGGAGATCGCGAAAAGGTTCGGTTACAGGGATGAGAAGCTTGATGATATCTACATGATGGGGCTTCTGCATGACATAGGAAAGATAGGCGTGCCTGACGCTGTTATCAATAAGCCCGGGAAGCTGACGGATGAGGAATTCGAGCAGATAAAGAACCATCCTGTCATGGGCGCAAGGATATTAAAGAACATAAAAGAGAAGCCCAAGCTTGCATGTGGGGCAAGGTGGCACCACGAGAGATATTCCGGTGGTGGATATCCGGACGGTCTGTCAGGTGATGATATTCCGGAGGAAGCAAGGATAATAGCCGTGGCGGATGCCTATGATGCCATGACCAGCTGCAGGAGTTACCGTGAGCCCATGCCGCAGCAGCGCGTAAGGGAAGAGATCGCGAAAGGACGCGGGACACAGTTCGATCCTGTCTTTGCCAACATCATGCTTGATATGATAGATGAAGACGTTGATTATGAGATGAGAGAGAAGTGACCGGAGTCCTCAGTCGTTAATCAGGGTAAGACCCTCAAGTGACGGAGAAGCCACAAGAGAGTAGTTGGTATAATAAACCACAAAACCGGGCTTGGCACCGGCGGGTTTCTTTACCTCCTTCTTAAGGACATAGTCTATTTCTACCTTATCCTGTTCACGTCCTGTAGAATAGAAGGCAGCGAGCGCTCCCGCCTCCTCAAAGGTGCGGTCGGTAAGATTGCGTCCTTCCGACTTTACAATGACATGGGAACCGGGAATCTGCCTGGCATGGAACCACCAGTCATTTCCGGATGCCAGCTTAAAGGTAAGGTAGTCATTCTGATAATTATTCTTTCCGACATATATATGAAAACCGTCACGGTTTACATAATGAAAGGGCTTGCTTTTAAGCTCTTTCTTTTTCTTTCCGCCTTTTCTGCGGATATATCCGGCTTCGGCAAGCTCCTCCTTTATTTCAGTAAGGTCGTTTTCCTGAAGGGCGATATCAAGAGAGGCGGCAATTGTTTCAAGATGCTCTATCTCTGATTTTGTCTCTGCTGTCTGCAGGGTCAGGGCTTCCTCTGTCCTCTTAAGCTTTCCGTAGCGGTCAAAATATTTCCTGGCGTTCTCGGAAGGGGTTAAGTCGGGATCAAGAGGGATCGTTATCTTTTCACCGGTATAGTAATTATCTGCTTCGAATGATTTTATGTCCGGCTCAAGATTATAACCGTAGGTGTTGATGAGTTCACCATATACTCTGTATTTATCCTTCTTTTCGGTATCCTTAAGCTGCTTGAGCTGAAGGTCGTATTTCTTCACGTTGCGTTCAAGTACTGTTGATACTATCCGGCGAAGATCGGCTGATTTCTGCCTGATACGGGTCACGGTATTGCGGCGGGCATAGTAATTCTGCAGCACATATGAGATCGAAGGGTTGCTCTCGATCTTAAATTCGTCTGTGTTGTACCGGGTAAGCTTCAAGGCTGCAAATTCAACAGGCGTATCGTTCTTTATGATGATGTTGGGCTCGAAATCACCTGCCTTGATACTTTCCGTAAGCCAGATAAAATTATTATACAGATGGTGAAGCGCATCTTCACCGTATTCGGAGGCAGGTATGGACGAATCCAGGCCACTTCTGTACAGAAGCTCCTCGGCCATTACGGGAGAGAAGCCGGTAAAGCTTGTGTATACGGCCCTGGCAGCAGGCATGGGTTTGGATACAACGGCGTTTATGAAAGCCTCCTGCGTTACGGTCAGTGGATCCGACTTATCCTGAGTATTGGGAATGAAATAATCACGGCCGGGAAGCACCTCCCGTACTGAGCTGACAGCGGATGATATATGTTTAATGCTGTCTATGATCATGTTCCTGTCATCTAGAAAGATTATGTTGCTGTGCTTGCCCATGATCTCAACGACAAGAGTCTTACGGCACATATCACCCATTTCGTTCAGATGGTCAATATCAAGCATCAGTATCCTCTCAAGAGAGGGCTGGCGGACTGCCACAATACGTCCGTTCTGTATGTGCTTTCGAAGAAGCATACAGAAATTGGGAGCCGTGGAGGGGCTTGGCTTGTTCTCATCCGTCAGATATAGAAAGGGCAGTGAAGCACCTGCCGAAATAAGGAGCCTCAGCTGGCCGCCGCCTGTCTTTAATGTAAGGAGAAGTTCATCCTCCTCGGGCTGTGCTATTTTATATATCCTGCTGTTTAATATTTTATCATTAAGCTCTCTGCACAGAGCTGCCATGGTTATTCCGTCAAGCGCCATGATCCGGTTACCTTCTTTTGTATTTTGTAACTATTCAGAACAGCACATAAATTTTAAAATATGAACCGTCAAGCTTGCTTGTAAGGGGCATATTTTATAAATTTATGTATTGGATGAATCCAAAGCAGCGAAAAATACGAAGTATTTTGAGCCTGTTCTGA
>JAFSYI010000094.1 GCA_017450065.1 Lachnospiraceae bacterium | reverse complement strand
TGCAGGGATCATGGACTGTCTGTTATAGAAGAGCCCGGGAAGCATACAGGGCTTTCTTATGAGGACTGGATTGCTGAGGGACATGATATACCGCTCAGAGAGAAGATCAGAAGGGATATCCGGGAGTGTATCAAGCTGTCTGGTACTTATGATGACTTCATAAGGCTTATGAGGGAGAGGGACTATGAGGTTAAGGGGGAAACTCTGGCTGATGGAAGCGGTAAGAAGACTGCCAAATACATCCGGTTCAGGGCTTCAGGTTATGACCAGTTTGTACGGGGATGCTTCAGGAGTCTCGGTAAAGGATTTACCAAAGAAGAGATAGCACAGGCGATAGAACTGCAGGGTAAGATAAGGCAGGCTACGACTGTTATTAAGGTAAAGACAGTTGAGGAAGTCGTTAAGAGATCCGCTCCGAATGACAGTTTGATAGATACATCTGCTGCGAAATTTAAGGAAGTGCCGTATCTTACAAGGTGGGCTGATACTCAGAACCTTAAAGCTGCTGCCCATGCTTTTGCCATAGGCGGGAGTGTGCCGGAGCTTCAGACTAAGATGGATGCACTGAGGAAGGAGATGGATGAAATAAATGAGAAGATACTCGCAGGCGACAGGCGGATCCGGAACAATAAGACACTCGCTGTATATGTCAGGAACTATGAGGAGAATGAACGGTATGGAAAGAGATACCGGAAGGCAAAAAACTAGGATCAGTATTACAGGATCAATGAATCTCGAATCATGCTGTTTGAAGCCGCGGAGAAGAATATCAAGCAGATGGGGATAGATTCTTCATCGGTAACCTACGATATGGTGATGAAGCGGATATCGGAACTGGAAGCAGAAAAGGCAGGGCTTGATAAGGAGTACAGCGCAAAATATAAGGAGCTTAGGGAGATGGAGAAGCAGATGGATGTCATGAAACAGTACATGGAAAAGCAGGGGATAAGGACAAAAGAGGCTGCAAGATCAGGGAAGAAAAAGGACGGACAGGAGGTGATTCCTCTCCTGTTGCTGTGAGAGCGGACTCGTTGCTGTTTTATCTTGTCTTTATCTATTCTGAATAGTATTTTTGATTTCGACTGTTTGGCTTGTCAGGAAGCGTCATTTTTAATATACCTTGTTCCAGCAGCGGCTTTAGATGATTTTCGATAAACGATCTGCGACTTGTCAGTCCACAATAATCCTGCATCTCTACTCTGGTTCTGGGAAGTTTGCAGTAATCTATCAGATCACCCATTTTGACTTGGCCTATTACTTGTTCCCTAAGTTGTTCCCTATCTTGTTCCCCGACTTGTCCCCTGACTTGTCCCCTGTCTTGTTCCCTTCCATCTTCAGAAAGCAGATCTTTTATCCTGTCATTGTTATAATTCAGATTGGGCAGCGTGATCATAAACTGCGATCTGTCAGAATAGAAAACCGGAAGCCTGTCCGGAATAAAGTTTGCTGAATGCATCTGCGCATCACGGATCTTACTCAGACCGCTACCGCTGCGTTCCATATAATCAAGTCTCGAAAATATGTCTGCTAGTACCGGGTTTCGTCTTATTGAAGGGATATGGTCTATATCATATTCTTGAATGGGTTTTCCCTCTACCATTCCACCTGGGGAGACTATTTCGAGTCTGTCATCGAACATATCCACATGTACTTCGCTTCCGGTGATCAGATAGTCACGATGAATCAAGCCGTTTACCAGGGCTTCAAAATATGCGCGTTCCTGATAGTCCGGGTAGTCTTCGCGCGTATTGCCTAATTTACGCCACATTACTCGCATGTTGCGCCGTATAAATGCGGAGCTCTCAGTTAACAGGTGGATCAGACCTCCTTCAAACTCATTACTGTCAATGGTGTCCATAACCCCGCCGGATTTTGTCAATCCATTCCATCTGCGGCAGAATACTCGGGAACATCTGATTGGAGATTCATCTGCGAGCAGTGCGCCGGCATATGTCAGCACTCCTTCTTTGTCAGCAATCCCGAAAGATTCAAAATCTCTGTTTTCAAAGCTTTTCCCTGTTACTTTCTTATATCTTGCGCGTAGCTGGGAAAAAGAGAAATCCTCCAGTCTATGTCCAGAACTTTGAATATCATATGTGGTTTTCTTTCCACGCAGCACTAATCGTTTATGTTCTGTAGCATCTACAAGTACACTTTCATTGCCCACCCGTGTATATGCCTCCATAACACCGTCAGCAGCGTAATAATAGGGCGTTTCTTCTCCCGCAAAGACATCAAGGACTACCAGTTTCTTTCCCTCAACCATTTCAAAGCGGAGTTTGAAGGGAGGAATGGGTTTGATCCGGGTTTTTATAAATTCACTGATTTTTTCAGAATCACCCTCCGCATCTTCAAGACCGACAACATCTCCCTCATTGGTTATGCCGAAGATCAGGGCTCCTCCAAAGGTATTTGAGAAGGCGCTGACACTTTTGCACCAGCTTTTTGGCTTTTTTTCCTCAAGCATCTTCTTTTTATCATAGTCGGTAGTCTCACCGATCAGTTTTTTTATATCAAACAATATCCTTCTCCCTTTAATATGGTATGTACCATGATTCACTTTTTCTATCTTACAGTGGATTTCGCTTCTTTGTCATTGTATCTGTAATATAATTATTGTTAATATTTCTCTTGTTAGTCCCTGTAAAACCTTATTATTGTATCACATACGATGTTATTAGATGAGCTGATCCATATTAACAATTATATGCCCCTGTGGTATCCTCTGATATATGTCTTAACTTCCTGTAATTTTTAACCCTCAACGCCTCTTCCGTGACGTTTTTCTTCTCCTTGACGTTTCACTCGGTTGTATGAACTCTATGATCTCGTCTATCGTTTTATCTCCCGAATGATATGCCTCAAGGAGTTTCTTAT
>JAFSYI010000013.1 GCA_017450065.1 Lachnospiraceae bacterium | reverse complement strand
GCAGAACACTTAGCGAGGTTTTTTCGAGCTTAGTGTGAGCCATGCATGTATACTTAATGAGGTATTTTCGAATTTAGTATACATGCTGGATGAATCCAAAGCAGCGAAAAATACGAAGTATTTTGAGCCTGTTCTGAATAGTTACGTTTATTTAATACCCGTAAATATCGTATATCTCATCCATGTATACGCCGGGTTCCTTATAAACTATGAGCGGCTTCTCAACCGTAAGTCTTGAATTTCCACCCTTAAATGCTTCTATAAGAACCATATTGGGCTCCTTATCCACATAAGGATATACCAGCTTAAGCCGTTTGGGCTCCAGATGATATCGCGTCAGTGTATTAAAAATCTCCACGAGCCTGAACGGGCGATGAACCATATAAAACCGTCCCTTATTCTTAAGAAGCCTGCTGCCCTCCCTTACTATATCCTCAAGAGTGCAGAATATCTCATGCCTTGCTATGGCCTTCTCCCTGTTATCACCGGTCAGCCCGTGCTTTCCTATCATATAAGGCGGATTGGAAGTGATCACATCAAAGGAGGCGGCGTCAAATAATGCCCTTGCATTATTTATATCATCACAGATAATGTCTATCTTATCACCTAATCCGTTAAGTTCAACACTCCTTGATGCCATATCTGCACTTTCTTCCTGTATTTCCAGACCGGTAAAGTGCTCACCTTCGGTTTTTGCCTCAAGCAGGATAGGGATTATGCCTGTTCCCGTCCCGATATCCAGGACTCTTTCTCCCTGCTTTACCATGGCAAACCCTGACAAAAGAACGGCATCCATTCCAAAACAGAATTTTTTCTCATTCTGTATTATCTTATATCCGTTCCGCTGAAGGTCATCTATCCTTTCATTCTCCTTAAGGTCAACCGGGTTTTTCATAGTCTTCTTTTCTTATCTTATATTTTCGGATGTATTCTGCTGTCAGATGCTTTCTCAGTCATCATCAAGCTTTGACTTTCCATCCTTTTTCTCTAACTGCTCTAAAGCTCTTAACTCGGCTTCTTCAGAGTTATTCTTATTCTTGTCCCTGTTTCTGTCCTTACGGTGACGGGGTTTGAATTTAAGCTGGGATGCCTTATATTCCTTTATTTCCTTCTCATCACCCTCTTCTATAACGACTTTGACCAGCTGTCTTAATACATTAACGCTTGCTACCTCTCCCTTAAACCCGTCATCCGTTGTAACTGTATCTCCGGGATTGGGCATTTTACGGTTTAGCTCTTCGTATATATCCTCTTCATTCTTAAGACAGCACATCAGCCTTCCGCATATGCCGGATATCTTTGAGGGATTAAGCGAAAGATTCTGTTCCTTGGCCATTTTTATTGATACAGGCGCGAAATCAGACAGATATGTATGGCAACACAAAGGACGTCCGCAGAATCCGATACCACCAAGTATCTTGGTCTCATCTCTTACTCCGATCTGCCTTAATTCTATCCTTGTTTTAAATACCGATGCCAGATCCTTAACAAGCTCCCTGAAATCCACACGTCCGTCGGCTGTAAAGTAAAACAACACCTTATTATTATCAAAGGTATATTCAGCATCTATCAACTTCATTTCAAGCCCATGCTTTACTATCTTCTCTTTACATATCTTAAAGGCCTGTTTTTCCTTTTCCCTGTTTTTTTTCTCTTTTTCATCATCCTCGGAAGATGCTTTCCTCATTACGGGCTTTAAGGGCTGTGTTATCTCGCCGTCCTCCATATCCGTCGGAGGCATCACTACCGTTCCGTATTCCACTCCCCTTGCGGTCTCAACTATTACATGATCCCCTCTTTTAAGCTCTACATCCCTGGGATCGAAATAATATATCTTTCCCGCTGTTCTAAAGCGTATTCCTATTACTTTAGTCATTCTATGATTCCTCCCTGATCGCCAACAGCAAAAGCTCCATTGCAAGCTCGAAATTAACATTTGCCTTTAATCTGCTCTTGGTTTTCCCGATGGCTTCTATTATCTTCTCTATCCCTTCATATGAGCACTTTCCGGCTCTTTCGCGAAGTGACCTTATTTCCTCTTTAAATATGATCGAATCAGCATCGTTTGTTGCTTTGATCAGCAGCATGTCCCTGTACCAGATAAGCAGTATATCAAGATATTCATCAACGCTCATCTTATATTCGCTTATATGATTCATTGTTTCCACAAAATCATCCGTTTCCATTTCATGTGCATATTTAAGCACTCTCACGGCCTCATTCTTGATATTGTCAAAGTCTTCACTCGTGGCCAGATGCTTGGCTCTTCCTATGTTTCCTCTTGCAAAGGCAACACAGATATCCGCCTGATAGTCGGGGATATGTACCCTTTCCATGAGGTATCTGCGGACGATACGGTCCTCGACAGGCCTCATGTTAAGTACCGTACTCCTTGAAATGACCGTTGCAAGCAGCATTGAAATATTGCTTGTAAGCAGTAAAATGACAACATATTCAGGCGGTTCCTCAAGAGTCTTTAAAAGGGCATTCTGCGCCTGCACACTCATTTTGTCGGCATCATTAATTATATATATCTTCCACTTGCTGCTGTATGGCTTTACATATACATCGGAAACAATACCATTCCTTATATCCTCTACCCCGATCGTTCCCGGCTTCTCATGCACAAGCGTTATTATATCGGGTTGATTCCTGGTGATTGCCTGTTTACAGGCGTGACACTCCATGCACGGTTCGATGACTGTCTCCTGTTCTTTGGAATGTGTATCCTGTCCGCCTTTCTTATGGTAAATATCAAGATCACGGTTCAGTCTCTCACACTGAAGTGCCATGGCAAAGGTCTCTGCAATGAATTCCTTCCCCGCATCCCGTTCACCGTTAATGATATAGGCATGGTTAACCTTTCCTGTTAAGATCGCATTCCTTAAGTGCTCTTTTATATGCTCTTGTCCGATTATATCGCTGAACTTAGCCAAAGCTTAACCTCTTTTATATACTCACGTAAATATATCCAACAGCATTCCCTTTATCTCATCTATCCTGCCAAGTATCGCTATATGATCTTTCTCCTCCTTCATAAGTTCCTCGGCTAAAGAATCAAGATTTTCATCAATAAGGCGAATGATACCGTAAACTCTGTGTCTTCCTCTTCTGTCAAGGAAATTCTCTCTTGAGAACTTATGGGATCTGTTGACCACTTCATTAAGGAAATCCTTTATGAGCGAGCGGTAACGTTTCATATCCCTGACGTCCATATGCTTGCCAATTCTCTTACCCTGCATTGTGATGTCCTGAAACATAAGATTAAGCCTTTCCTGCAGTCCGGCATCATCTATCCTACTCATCAGTGTAAACTTAAACTGATCGTCAGCAGGCTTAACCTGTTCGGTTGTCTCAGATACACCCTGTGTGGGAAGCATCTGATTTATCTTCATATCCATCATATGACTCACCCGTTTTCTGAAATATAACCCTCTATTTCACTAAGACATTTCTCCAGATCATTATTTATAAAACGCCTTTGTATACCTGCGGCTTTAAGCTTTTCTTCTGAGAAATCTTCAGTATCTGTCAGAAACCGCCGGCACATCTCGGCATATTTGCGGTTTCCGGGTTTCTTTTCCCTCTCCAGTGCTCTTGTAAGTCTCTCTCCGTCCTCAACCTCTATATAAACCGGCATCACATTGTCTTTTCCGAAATAATCCCTGATTGAAACGTAAGATTCCAGTACACCTATGATCAGATAATCGTTTTTTTCAAGATCGATCTGATCGTCTTTAACGGTCATATACCTCCATAAGCCATGAATAGTGTTATATGAACGTTCCTCGATGATAAGCCCCTTCTTTTTTAATTCCTCATATTCATCACCTGTCAGATAGTGGTAGGTTATTCCTTCTTCTTCTCCTTCTCTTCTGGGTCTTGTGGTATACAGGACAACACTCTTAAATCTGTCCGAATGCTTCTCAAGAAGTCTTCTGTATATTGTATCCTTTCCCGATGAACTCTTTCCGAATATATAATAAATCTTACCCATGTACTTTTATTTCCTTATTGCCGGTTATTCCCCGGACCTTCAGTCCTCTGTTAAGAGCTCTCCCGATTGCCTCTGACATATCCCTGCTTATTTCTTCACCGGGAACAAGTACCGGAATCCCGGGAGGATACAGATTTATATACGACGAGGATATCCGCCCCACAGAATCTTCTAAATATACATTTTCCGACTTTTTTTCCACAGCCTCATACGCATCCATTATCTTAACGGGCCTGCTGCCATACAGAATATCATTAATGCTTCTTCCATATGATCCATCCCCGTATTCTGCCTGTTCTTCCGGACAATAGAAATCTGTGGCATCATTCCCGACCAACTCATCAATGCATTCCAACGCATTAATTACCCTGTTAAAACCTTCCTCCGTATCCATCACAGTCATGATAAGGAGGCAGTATTTATCAGCTTCCATTTCCGGCTGGATACGATATTCAGACCTTAATATGTCATACAGCTTGATATTGTTAAACTGTCTGTGGCATATAAGAATCTTGCATGGATCTGCATCCTCTATACCATATTCCTCCAGAAAACGCCTCTTTCCCGCAACACAAAGATGCTTAAGCTTATCAGCCCTTTTCTCAAAGTCTGTCAGATTTATAAGATAACGGTCAAACAGCTCTTTTCCGTGCTCCTCCATTATTCTTATACAATTATCTATGCCTGCCATCAACAGATATGACGGAGAGCTGGACTGGTAAATCCTAAGCTGCTTTCTTACTCTTTCCTTGTCTACCTTGACACCGTTAACATCATTAATATGAAGCAGCGCTGTCTGTGTGGGTGCCGGAAGTGTCTTATGTACGCTGTTTATTATTATGTCAGCACCCTGAGAAGCCGCAGATTCCGGGAACCGATCATGAAATCCGAAATGTGCCCCGTGAGCTGAATCCACAATAAGCACCGCTCCGTGTTTATGTGCTGCCTCTGCTATTCCCGAAACATCGGAAGATATGCCCTCATAGGTAGGTGATGTAATGATAACTGCTTTTATACAGGGGTCATCATTTAGAATTTCATCAACCTCTTCCCCCCTGATACCACAGCATATTCCGATATCTTTCATGATCCGCGGATAGATATAACGGACATTCAGCTTATTGATCTCCGCAGCATTATATACCGATCTGTGACAGTTCCTTCCTATAAGGATCTTATCACCCTGTACGGTCACTCCCAATATCGCTGCAAGTATACCGACTGTACTGCCATTTACAAGGAAATGACTTTCTTTTACTCCATAAAGAGAGGCGGCATGCTTCTCCGACTCCAGTATCACACCTTCTGCATCATGCAGATTATCAAGACCGTCTATCTCTGTAATATCATATTTAATAATATCCCCGAGAAAGCTGTATTCGGGATTCCCTTTATGTCCCGGCATATGTGCGGGATAATAGCCGTATGCCGTATGTTCCTTTAATGCCTCACATAATCTCATCCCGTACTCCAAGTCCGTTGATCATTAAATTATCGTATTATAAGATCCACTTTCCTTATCCGTTTGCTCACCTTCCTCAGAAGAGTCCTCACCATCATTCACCTGATCGTCCATAGCATCTTTAGTTTCCTCAGCTTCTGTTTCTGCTTTCTCTGATTTTTCTTCTTCGTATACTTCTCCGGTTTCACTTTCGCTATCCACAGCTTCTGAGGAAACATCACCTGAAGTATATCCGGAATAAACCGGATAATCCTCTTTTTCCTCTGTATCCGAACCAGACGGATTATCGGTACTGTTTATTTCTTCACTTATATTATCTGCTTCCTTATTCTCTTCCGCCGGAATCTCGTTTGTATCTTCTTTTTTCCTTTTAAAGATGGATTTAAAGTCAATTTTCTTATTCTCTGCACTCTCTGAAACAGGCTTATTATATGTCGTCTCAGATGAAGTACTGAATGATTCATAACTCTCATCTGTAACATCTACTGTATCCTTTACTGCTCCGTTGACAAACTCTTTAAGTCTTCGTGACAAAAAGAACAGTGTAATAAAATCTGTCAGTCCACAGAATAAAAAGCTTATTCCCATCAGGATCACCAGAATGGATGCAATAAAATCAGGCTGTAAAATACATACCGCTCCTACCAGCAGGGACAGGAGAGAAAATACCAGAACATACAGCCATCCGTTAAATCCGATCCTCTTAAGATCGATCGTATGCTGTAGCTTCATAATACCGTTTGCCAGTACCATTACTCCCAGCATTACAGGGATAAGCTCTGTGATCAATTCCATCTTAACTATAAACAGGAGTCCAAGCAGTATCAGCAAAACACCATTAACAAAATCATATCTGTATACAAAATCCACGGCATCCCTGGAAAAATATGAAATCAGACTGACTATACCAAGCACCGCGGCAATCGCTCCCAGCGAAAGGCAGAAGGTCTTCATCGTGGTTTGAGGAAAAATTACCATCACCAGACCGAGAATAATGTACACAACAGGGATCACAAACACACTCTTATTAATTCTTCTTTCCATCTTAAACCTTCTCCTTTCTTCACCATGAAATGTTTACAATATCGTAATCACTGCCCATAGAAGCATATACTTCCTATATCACCACATCATCTTTTGTTACCTGCTGAGATAATACTCATCCGTAATCTGATGATTGTTCTCATCCAGAGTACTCTTATACTCTTCAACGAGGTGATCATATTTGCCGGTATTGATATCAATAACCGCCTTTATCCTGTCTTTATCCCACAAAGGACCACGGGTTATAAGCTTAATTATCTCAAAATATTCTTTTATACTCTTATTCTCTATCTGATTCTCGCCGGTCTGTACCGTCTCGTCATATCCAACCGGAGCCTCACGCCACATATGTCCTATTCTCCAGTTCTCTTCTCTTACGGCCGGAAGCTTTGAAAGAAAAGGGTCTCCCAACGCATACAGGTCATTAAGATACATGTCCTGATTATAGTATGCTGTTATACCCGGAACCATGATGATCACACCGGAGTTAAATCCTTTTTTCCTTAATTCATCCACTCCGTCTTCACTCCATGCCTCCCTTATAACCATCTCCCCGGTTTTAAAATACGAAAGTGCATTGTTGTAAAGACTTGTATATTGGAAGTATCCTCCCCTCTCATCCGCTATTGGCGAATTTCCGTAACCGAATAGATATTGATTGGTAAGAGGCTTGGCCGAATAAGAAAATATGAGTCCGGCAATAACCGTAACCGCATATGACCTTATGATCCCCTCCTTACTCTCATCCCTCAGCTCTTCATTACCGGAAAGCCATAAAACAGAGATCACAGACATAAAAAACAATACGGTAAAATGCCTTCCAACCATGAAATCCCCGCCGATGTACAATACATAACAGAAATACAGCATAACACCCGACATACACAGAATGTAATTGGCTTTTCTTGCGATAAACGCCATTATAACAGCAAAGGCGGGAACCAGCAGAAGTACCGGATCAAAGCTCAGGGACGTAATAAAGTACTGTATTCCCCTTACCAGATATTCCCTTTCAGGAATGGCGGTACCGAGCTTGACATAAGCTGTATTCGGAAAAGGGAATCCATAATACCATGTCGCAAATATTTCCCAGAGAATAAACGGCAGCAAACCTGCAATACCTATAAATACTGCCTTTACGAAGGATACCCCATCTCTCTTTACAAGGAACACATATAATATCATGGGCACAAATAAAAGTACCGCATCCATTCTGGTCATTGTTATCAGGGATATAAGCAATGCAAGAATGAACATTTTCTTTGCATCATACGTCTTGTCTGCAAAATAATACTTAAGAAACAGTGCTGCAAGCCAAAAAAGCATACTGTTTTCAAGACCGCTTGTAGTATAGCTTATGAAACAGGCACTTCCCGTCACCGTGATAAAAGCAAGAATCACCTGCACTGTAGTTTTGCAAAAATTCCTGATCACAATAAGATATGCTGCAGTCGAAAAGATAATACATATCAGAAGTGATACAAGAAACATATTTCTGAATACGAAATAACCCGCAGCTACCACCAGTGTAAACAAAGGGCATGATGAAGCCGTTGCCCGTTCACCGATATTATATACAAAGCCGTACCCATCAACCAGGTTCTTGGCCATAATATATGCATGATATGCATCATCGCTCTGCCACGCCAGCGCAGTTATAATGATGATAAATACAACCGTTGTTATGATACGGCATTTCTTTATATCACTCAAAATATCTGTTCTTTCTTTTTTCAACTGCCCTTCTCCCCAAGCATTACATTCTTCTCATTTTTCTTAAGCTTAAAAAGCAGCCTTAACGCTTCGGTCACCGACTTAAGCTTAATGCTCGATTTAGAGCCCTTATAATGGATGGGAACCTCTATCGTATTGAAATTTCGGCAGTAATACCTCATCTCAGTCTGATACATATGACCCTTGGACATAATGGCATCAAGGTCCATGTTCTCAAGGATCTCTTTCCTGAATGCTTCAAATCCGCTGGTCATATCCTTAAGCTTCGTTCCGAGCACGAAATTGGCGAGATAAGTCCCGCCTGAGCTTAATATCCTTCTGTACAGGGGCTGGTTGGTTATATCACCGCCCTCAATAAACCTTGAACCCCAGACACAATCATATCCTTCGTCAAGCTTCTCTATAAACTGCGGTATTTCCTTAGGAAGGTGCGATCCACCTCCATCCATCTCTATGATCTGTTCGGCACCGTCTTGAAGTGCCATCTTAAAGCCATATAAATAGCAGGTAATGACTCCCCTGGATTCCTTATGAAATATGAGCTTGATACGGTCATATTTCTTCTCCATCTGTCTGATGATCTCCTCTGTCCTGTCCTTGCTAAAGGAATCTATGACCGGATAAACATAGAGATTATCATACGGAAGCTCCATTATCTGCTTAAGAACGCCCTCCATTGTCGTTTCTTCATTGGCAACGGGCATAACAATTATTGTTTTTTTCATCTATCAACCTCAAATGAACCGGTACATTACCCTGATCCGTATATTTTACAGTAAAACAAAAAGCAGTTCCCCAAAATCATGCAATAAGTCACAGTTCATATTATTGTAAACCAAAAACGGCCTGACATCAAGTGTCAGACCGCATTATTTGTGATGATAACATTTTACCTACTGAGTTCATCCGCAAGAGTAAGCGCCCGGTCAACAACAACATCGGAATTGTAATGCTGCCACTCACCCCATCTGCCCAGTCCGATTATGTTTCTACCTTTCATGAAAGCAAGAAGATGCTGCATTATCTCTTCCTTTCCGATAGTGTTAAGAGGATATGCATATTCGTTTATATAGTACCTGCCCTTATCTGATATTCCGGTCAGAGGATCACTGCTTTCAGAATTATTACTCACAGATGCAGATTTATCTATTTTATCATATCTTGTAAGATTGGTCTCTGTCCAGTAACCCTTGGATCCGGGACAGAAATTGTGTCTTACAAGGATCCTGTGATATGATAGTCCGGGATCCGGGTAATAGATCCAATGTGCCTTTGTATCAAGCTTCTCACCGATGTATTCTATTACAACCGAAGTATATTTAAGTGCCTCTATATCCTTAAGATATTCTTCGCTGACACCTTTATACTCCTTTATATCCGTCCACGGCACTGTGTTAACGATGCAATCGCCCTTATATGTGTCATTAACTATACAATTATCAACATCCAGTTTTTCAGCTCTCTCACCATACCTTATTCTGTCTCCAAGCCTTTCTGCCAGTCTTAACCATATCTCACCATATCCGTATTCCTTAGGATAGAAAAATCTTGCATGTCCTGGCTGAGTACCGTATGCCTTCCTCTCAAGACAGCTTATAAGAGTCTCCTCAAATGATACATTCGGAAGCTTATTAAGCCAATAAGTACCCAGCTCATTAAGGTTTTCTCCAAACATCTTCCTATTATACGGGATCATGTAATCCTCAGCTATCTTATCCCCAAGCTTCCAGTATATCCAGTCAACGAACTTTTCAGGCATTTCCTTACCGAGATTACAGCCCGCAACGGCGATCGACTTAAGATACTCTACCTGGTTATTAAGGCTCATCTGCCAGATATTTGCCTCTATCGGGCTGTTTATCGTATTATTGCCTACAACTATCCTTGAATCTCTGTCGTATTCATCCCACATTGCCTCAGGCATAAAGTGAAACAGAAAATCAAGCACTCTCCTGTTCTTAACGTCAAGAAAATGTCCGCCGCCTATATCAAGCGGTGATCCGTCTGCTTCCCTGCTGCGGCACAGTCCTCCCGCTTCCTTCTCCTTCTCAATTACCAGAAAATCCTCTATTCCATTCTGTAACAGCCGGTTTGCAAGACTTAATCCCGCCGGTCCGGCACCCAAGATTAAATATTTCAAATCTGTATCTCCCAATTATAATATTCTTACGTTCTGAAAACAGCCTCCTGTATGTAATCAGAACACTTCCTTGATTATTATTATAAATGTTCTCCTGTTAAATGCTGTGACCCGTATTACAGGCTAATCTCCATCAGTACAGCTTATAATACTTAAGCTTATATGATTCTCCGTCATTTCTTACAATAGCCAATCCCTGATAACCCTTCGTGAGGTAAGGAGCCTCTGATGCCTCCTTTGCACTTAAGGAATAGTATTTTTTAGGTACCGAGTCACCACTGTCCCAATATGTATCAAGGCTCACTTCATATGTTGTAAAATATAACCACAATATGCCGTTTCCGCTGTCCTCTGCCTGCTCCACTACAGCAAAGGCAGGGTAGCTTTCTCCGTCTGCCGCAGGTACGTAAAAATATCCGTTTTTACAGAAACCACCACTTCTCGATTTCGCCCAGTTATATTCATAGAAATCGTCATTTGTAAGCCTTAAACCAAAATACTTATCCACAATTTCCTTAATCTTGTCAAAACCAATCTTATAATATGAGTTTTCAATCTCTATGTTTGAACGTTTATTTATCCTTGACCATATATATGCATATTCTGTCAATACTGAAACATCAGGATACTCATCATCATATTCCCTGAAACCCTGCTCCGCAAAGTTACTTACGAAAAGATTCATTTTATTCTGATCGTCTTTGCTTATGTTTATTATATGACCCTTAGGCAGATCCGGAACCTCTTTATCCCTGTTATTATCTGTTGAGGTTCTGTCCTCTGAATTTCCGGCAGACGAAACATCTCCTATTTCGATGGTTCCCGCATCTTCAAGCTTTACCGCGATTTCTTCTATATCCGGAACACGTCTGCTCTCTTCATAATCGGTATAACTATCCGTAAAAATCTCAGGATAGTCACTGAAGCTTATCTTTACAGTCTGACTGCCAATAGCATATGATCCCATGGCATAATCTTCAAAATTAAATCTTATCCCGTCATAATCCAAAGCCCATGAAAGTCCGTCAGCATTATTCTCAAGTCTTCCCGGAATACTGTTCATAAGATTCTCCTTATCTGACGGCAGTTCATCGAAGTAATCTTTAAGATCTCCATTCTGCGCCGTAAGTTCATCAAATATTATTTCCGGAAGATTATCTGTATCCTTTATTACATCATTAAAAGATATCTCCTCACCTGTTTCCGGATCATAATTATATCCTGTAAAAGAGGTGGTTCCGTGAGCTCCGCCATAGAAGCTGTAATTCTCCGTAAAGAAGGAAAAAACCTTCCCATCTGCCCTTACGGGATGAAAAAGTCTGTCCTCCTCATAATATCCCAAAAAACCCTCTTCCCACATCTCTAAAACATCTGCATCGCTTCCTCTGACAAAATCCATTATCTCTTTTTCCATATCGGAATTAAACCTGTCAGCAACATTTGAAAGCTCAGGATATTTATCACGGATTTCTTCATCAAGCTCTATCGTACAATAATTGCCCAAGGCATAGATATCCTTGCCATAGCTGCCCTCTACAGGGTTATTCCTATATGTATATGTAATCTTATCTATATCTTCCGAGTCATTCCTGCTATCTCTGTTTCTTTTACTGCTTCGAGATTTATCGTTCTTTATATTATCCTTATCATCATTTTTATTTACATTATCCTTATTTGAATTATCTAAAGTATCATCCCATTTGGTTGTTTCCAAAGCATCATTTTCAGAAGATGATCCCATTTTATCAGATGAACATCCCGATATGCTGAACATAAGCGTCATACACAGCATAAGACTTAATAATTTTATACGCATACAGTTTTCCTCCCTGCAGATCACGTAAGCTGATCAAAACTTCATTTTTCTCATAGAATTAACACAATATAAATTTATATCTTTTTGTAATTTTCTATCTTATAGTATCATATAGAACACCTAAGGTATACCGAAAGTTACAATTCATAAATATGATATCACATCCATTTCTAATGTGTAACTTTATTACCAATGACATTACCTGTTCTGAATGATTACTTTAATATTTTGTATTAAATACAAGTACTCTGCAAATTATATAAAAAAAGCTGTAAATCATCAAATTGATTTACAACTCTTATTAGTAGCGGGAGTAGGATTTGAACCTACGACCTTCGGGTTATGAGCCCGACGAGCTTCCAGACTGCTCCATCCCGCGATATAAATTAATGGGCGGAGGTGGATTCGAACCACCGAAGGCGTTGCCAGCAGATTTACAGTCTGTCCCCTTTGGCCACTCGGGAATCCGCCCATTATTTGTCATAAGGTATACCGCGAAGCAGCGGATCCCTTAAGACCTGTTTTTAAGTATTACCGGCAAAAAACCGGAGAGCCGATGATCGGACTCGAACCGATAACCTGCTGATTACAAATCAGCTGCTCTGCCAATTGAGCCACATCGGCATTTAATGGGGCCTATAGGGCTCGAACCTATGACCCTCTGCTTGTAAGGCAGATGCTCTCCCAGCTGAGCTAAGACCCCATATAATAAATTAACCGACCCAGATCGGACTCGAACCGACGACCTCCGCCGTGACAGGGCGGCGCTCTAACCAACTGAGCCACTAGGCCACTCAAGGTACCATGTACCCTAAAAACCACACACTAAAACTTATCTTCCCAAACTCTTAGCGACAGCACTAAGCTCGATAATACCTCGCTAAGTGCTCCTGCATGGTTTTTCACTAAGCTCGTGGAAAACCTCGCTAAGTGTAAAACTCAGGTCAAGCCTTCGACCGATTAGTAACATTCAGCTCAATGCATTGCTGCACTTACACCTATGACCTATCTACCTTGTCGTCTTCAAGGGGTCTTATCAATGAGGGATATCTCATCTTGAGGGGGGCTTCACGCTTAGATGCCTTCAGCGTTTATCCCTTCCGGACTTGGCTACTCTGCGATAGGAT